>CANJUR010000017.1 GCA_947477565.1 Deltaproteobacteria bacterium | reverse complement strand
GGGTGCTGATGCCGAGGCGCGCGAGCAGCATCGCCTGCAGGGCCTTGCTGGTTTCGAGGAGGTAAGCGCCGGTGCCGTTGACGACGCGAGCGCCGGTGGTCTCGTAGTACGCGAGCGCCGCCTGGCCGAAGAAGATCGCCGAGGCGTGGTCGCGCTTCCACGCCGACGGCGAGGCGCGGTTGATCACCATCGAGAAGGCGCGCTCTCGCTGGGAAGGGTCGAAGAAATGGTCGTGGAGGGGGAGTTCGACGAAGGACATGTCCCGGCGCTGGAACTCGGCATAAAGCCGCTTCTGCCACTCGGGATGCTCGTTGAGCACGGCGATGGGGAGGGTCGTCATGAGCGCGGGATAGCACACCTCCGCGGCGTCGGAGGGTCACTCCGCGGCGGCGGGTTCTTCGGCCTCGAGGGCGCTCGCGGCGAGCAGCACGAGCGTCACCCAGAGCAGGTCGGCCACCAGCAGGTGGAGCAGTTGCAGCCAGACCGGCGCCAGCAGGAACACATTGGCCACGCCGAGTCCGACCTGCGTGAGCACCACGGCGACCAGGGCGAAGCCGAGGGTGCGGGTGGAGTTGCGCCGCGTGGTGACGTAACCCGCGAAGGCGCAGGTGACGAGCGCGCATGTGGTGGCGAGCGCGACCACCGGGTGCCAGATGCGCAGGCGCAGCAGGAGGTGTGCACCGGCGCTGAAATCCTGGGCGTATCCCTCGGCGAAGGAGCGCGCCGGGAAGAGCGTGTCGCCGAGGGCGGCGATGGAGCCGGTGACTGCGACGGCCAGGGTGGCGAACATCGTGATGGCGAAGGTCGCAGCGAGCCTGGGGTGTTGTCTCCACGCGAGGCGTCGGTGGCCGAAGGACCACCACGCGGTGAGGGTGAGCGCGGCCACGAGCGCGAACGTGTTGACGAGGTGCGCGGCGCCGAACCACGCGCGGGTCATGGAAGTGTTTCCCGCGACGAGGCGGAAGAGCACTAGCCCGGCGCCGAGCAGGGCCTCGCTCACCATCAGAAGCCCGGAGAGCGCGGCGCCGCGGCGCACGGGGTGGCCCGGCGCGGTCCATCGAAAGGACATGAAGCAGAGCGCGAGGACAGCGACGAGGGAGACCCCGGAAGTGAGCCGGTGGGTGAACTCGATGAGCATCTCGAGCGAGCGCGGCCGCGGGAGCACCTCGCCGTTGCACATCGGCCAGTGGTCGCCGCAGCCGGCCCCGGAGCCGGTGGCGCGGACGAAGGCACCCCAGACGATCACCGCGAGGTTGTACGCGACAGAGGTGACGGCGAAGCGGCGGAGGAGGCGGGCGCGGGTCTCGGACACAGCGGGTAGGTTGAGGGGCGGACGCCAGTAGAATCAATGCCTCTCGCGACGATCGGGTAGAGTTCGACTGGCTACGGACTCGACCGCCCGCTCGCAGCATCGAAGGCCCGGAACCTCACTGATTGCGAATGGTTCAGGCTGCCTGGAGAAATACCTTGTCTGAAGAACTCCCCAAGGGACGCATCGCGCGCGGATATGCGCTGATGAAGCTCGCTGCGACCGAGCTCCCTTCTGTGGCCGGACGGCTGTTGCGTAACAACGATCAGCCCATGGACGTGGCGTTGCTCAAGGTCTCCGCCGAGCGAGCGCTGCGCACCCTGGGCGAGCTGCGCGGGCTCGCCATGAAGGTAGGGCAGACGATGTCGTACGTCGACGGGTTGCTCCCGCCGGAGGCCACGGACATCTACCAGAAGACCCTCGCGGCGCTGCAGTCGCAGGCCCCGACGGTGTCCTTCGAGGAGCTCAAGGCGGAGATCGAGCGCGGCCTTGGGCGGCCCCTCGCGGAGGCCTACCTGCGCTTCGAGCAGACCCCGTTGGCGGCGGCCAGCATCGGGCAGGTGCACCGCGCGACGATCCTCGATCCGGAGGGCAGCGGGCGGGAGATCGAAGTGGTGGTGAAGGTGCAGTACCCCTCCATCGCGCAGGCCCTCACAAGCGATCTCAAGAATCTCGACGCGCTCCGGCCGATGGTGGCGATGCTGGCGCCCGGCGCGGACACCCGCGGGGGCTTCGAGGAGGTCATCAAGCACATCGCGGCGGAGCTCGATTACAACCTCGAGTTGGCGAACCAGGAGCGCTTCCGCGCGCTCGTGGCGGACCTGCCGGGGATGATGGTTCCGCGGCCGTACAAGAGCCACACGGGCAAGAACGTGCTGACCATGGACTACGTTCCTGGACGCACGCTGCGCGACGTGGCCGAACATGGATCGCAAGAGCTGCGCAACCGCGTGGGCGAGGCGATTTTTCGCTTTTCGCTCGGGCTGGGGATGGGCCGCGGGGTGTTCAACACCGATCCGCACCCGGGCAACTACCTGGTCACGGACGACGGAACGGTGGCCTTCCTGGATTTCGGGAGCGTGAAGGTGCTGCCCGAGGTGCTCTACCGGCAGTGGCGCGACGTCGCGATGCTGCTGGTCACCGGACGCCTCGACGAGTGGCGCAAGCGCTCGGGCGAACTCTTTGGCATGGAGCAGATGGACCCGGAGGTTCGTCGGCTGCACCAGGACAACATGCTCGCCACGGCGGCGATGGTGGCCCGGGACGAGGAGGTCACCATCGACCGCGCGATGCTCCGCGATGCGGTTCTCGGAGGCGTGAAGATGGCAAAGGACATCGGCAAGACCGCGGGCTGGATGCCTTCGCGCTCGAAGGTAATGGCGATACCGCCAGACTTCGTGATGGTGGGGCGAATGCAGGTGGGTCTCTTCGCGGTGCTTGCCCAGCTCCACCCGCGCGCCAACTGGAACCGCATCCTCCTCGGCATGCTTGAGAGCGCTCCCGCCTGAGGGCGATTCTTCGCGCCGGTCCGGTACCGGATCTGGCTCTGTGCGATGAAGGCGCGCGGTCTCGCTGAGCAGGCGCAGGGGGCTTACCCTGGCTTCGAAATCCGTCGATGGGGAGGGATGCCGAGGACGGAGCGCTGGCGGTTTAGCGCGCGAGGGCGACGGGCTGGTCGAGTCGCAGCGAGACGCGGGTCACGTTGCCGTGTGCGTGGTCTTCCATGAAGACTCGCTGGCTGGTGAGATCGACGGTGATGGCCGCGTCGCCGTCGAGCGCGGTGGGGTCGGCGTCGAAGGCGCGGAGCGCGCGCCCCTGATCGACGTCGCAGTGCGCGTAGCCTGTCGGGAGCGCTCCGTAGAGCACATTTCCGCCGCACACCACGTCCACGTGGCAGTTGAACTCCAGCATCGAGACCGGCGCGACGCGCACGGTGCACGCATCTCCCACGGCGACCCGCGGATCGTTCGTCTCAAGGACGCGCGCCGGGCGCTCGATGGCCTGCGTGAAGAGCTCGAACCCGACCGCCGTATCGGGGCGGGTGCATCCGCCGCGCGCGACCGTGCCGGGCGGGGAGTACATCGACACAGAGGCCACCGTGGTGTGCCCCGAGGCGCGGCGCACCGCGCGGTGTTCGCACATGGTCATCATCGCGAGGAAGGGCGCGACCATCGCCAGGCTGCCCAGACAACGCATTCCCATGGCCCAACGTCGTCGTTCGAAGTCGTCGCCTCCGGGGGCAGCATTCGCGGCGGCGAGGTGCTCCTGGGCTTCCTTCAGTTCTTGCCGCAAGCAGTCATTTTCTGCCTGCAACGCTTCTCGGGGATCTCGGTAGGTCATCGACGCCTCGACTCCTCTCCTGAGCACAGCGCCCAGGGTTCTCCTTCACTCTTGCTCCATCGGGCCCGCAGCCGCAACCTGGCCTGTGGCCTGCGTGGGTGCGTCGTCACGATTGATCCGCTGCGGCGCCTTCAGTTACGGTGCCTCGGCCCTTAGACAACCCACGCCAGCGGACCCCTCAACTCGCTGGCCCCTCGCAACGCTGGAGACAACTGCGCAATGGCTCTCACCGATCGCGTTCGACAGATTCTCTCATGGTACGGCAGTGACAATCCCGGCACCCGCGCCAACCTCGTGCGCCTGCTCAACCACGGCACCCTCGCGGGCACCGGAAAGCTGGTGATCCTTCCGGTCGATCAGGGCTTCGAGCACGGCCCGGCGAGGTCGTTCGCTCCCAATCCCAGCGGGTACGACCCCGAGTACCATGTGCAGCTTGCCGTAGATGCAGGCTGCAACGCCTACGCCGCGCCGCTCGGTTTCATCGAGGCCGTGGCGGACAAGTACGCAGGTGAGATTCCGCTCATCCTGAAGTTGAACAACAGCGATTCGCTCTCCCGGGGCCACGCTCCGGAGTCGGCCATCACGGGCAGCGTTGACGACGCGCTGCGGCTCGGATGCACCGCCGTCGGGTATACGATCTACCCGGGTTCTTCGGCGCGTAACTCGCAGTACGCGGACTTCTCAGCGATCACCGCGGAGGCCAAGAGCAAGGGCCTCGCGACGGTGCTCTGGGCCTATCCGCGGGGCGAGGGCGTGAGCAAGGATGGCGAGACGGCCATCGACGTGGTGGCCTACGCCGCGCAGATCTCCGCGCAGCTCGGCGCGCACATCATCAAGGTCAAGCCGCCGAAGGACTTCATCGAGCAGTCCGAGGCGAAGAAGGTCTTCGAGAAGTACGGCATCCCGACGGCGACGCTTACGGACCGCATCCGGCACGTCGTGCAGTCGTCGTTCAACGGCAAGCGCATCGTGATTTTCTCTGGTGGTGAGGCCAAGGACAGCGCCGCGCTGCTCGGCGAAATCAAGGAGATTGCGGCTGGCGGCGGGTTCGGTTCGATCATGGGGCGCAACGCGTTTCAGCGGTCGCGCCCGGAGGCCATCAAGCTCCTCGGGGACGTGATGGCCGTGTTCAAGAACGCGGGTTGATGGGGTAGCGTCCCGCCCCATGGGACGCCTCTGTTCGCTCCGCCCGCCGCCCTCCTACAAGCACTGCCCATGAACGCTTCGCAAACCTGGTTCGTTGCGTGGCGGGCGCTTGTCCTGCTGCTGGAATCCCTCGCTCCGTGGGCCGCTCCTCTCGACGTCGCGCTCCCCGTGGGCGACGCCGCGATGGCACAGCTCGCCGCGGGCTGGCTTGGGCTCACGCTGCTCGTGGTGCTCTGCGTGCGAGCGCTCGAGCGCTCCCGCCTGCGTTCTGTTTTCGTGTGGTGCGTCACGCTGTCGGTGCTCGCAGCTGGGGTGACGGCGTGGTCTCTCCCGAGGGGCGATCTCCCGCTGGGCTACGGCGTGCGCTGGGTGGGCCCGCTGGTGTGGTTCACCCTGCTCGCCGCGGTGCGCGGCTTCGCTCCGCCGTCGTGGAAGAGCGGCGTCACGGTAGGCTGGCTGATGCTCGCGGCGGTGACCACGGCGCTCTCCTTCGGTCGTTTGCGCACGCCCGAGGCGATGTGGCGCGCGGTGGTGGCCCGCCGCCCCGATCACGCGGAGGCGCAGGTGGTGTTGGCGCGCATCGTCGGGCGCGAACGCGACGGTGCGGCGAAAGCGAGGACGTTGCTTGATCGGTGCGTGCGGCTGAGCCCGCGGGCGCGCCCATGCTGGACGGCGCGGGCACAACTCCAACTGGATGCGGGCGACTACCTGCACGCGGGGCAGGACGCGCAGCGGGCGCTGGCGATCGACGACGATCACGCGCAGTCGGCGGTGCTGCGCGCGGTGGCGTTGACGAGACTGGTGCCGGTTCCGTCGGAGGCCGAGGCTGCGGCACGGCGGGCGCTGGAGCTCGCAGGGGAGGATGGTCGCGCCGCGCTGGCGCTGGCATTGGCGCTCGATGCGAAGGGCGACGCTGAGGGTGCTCGGACGGCTCTGCGACGGGTGCTCGACCGCGCGCCGACGCTCGATGCGCGGCTGCTGGAGACGGTGCTGGCGCTGCGGCAAGCAGACGTTGCGGGCGCGCGTCGGGCGGCGATGGCAGCGGTGGCGCTCGCTCCAGACGACGCGCGCGCGACGTACAATCTGGGTGTTGTGGCGCAGCGCGAGGGGCACTTCAACGAGGCCCGCGAGGCGTACCTGCATACGCTGCGGATCGATTCGCGAAGCTACGTGGCGCGCTTCAACCTGGCGGTGTTGACCAGGGATGCGGGAGCGCTCGGTGAGGCGCGCCATCACCTGGAGGTGCTGCTGCGGCAGTTCCCGGGAGACCGCGCGGGGGTTCAACTTTTGGCGCAACTGGAGCAGGTCGAGCGTGCGTCGGCCGCCGGTGCGGTAGGGATGCAGCGATGAACGACGGGGCACGCTTCTGGGCGATGGCTGGGGCGGTAAACGCGTTACTTGCGGTGGCGGCGGGCGCGTTCGGCGCGCACGGTCTGCGCTCCCGCGTGGGCGAGCGGATGCTGGCGGTGTTCGAGACTGGCGCGCGGTACCAGATGTTTCACGCGCTGGGGTTGCTGGCGGTGGCGTGGCTGGCGTCGCAGCGTGCGGGCGTGGCCGACGCGGCGGGCTGGTCGATGCTGGCCGGCGTGGTGATCTTCAGCGGCAGCCTGTACGTGATGGCGCTGACCGGCGTGACGCGGCTCGGGATGGTGACGCCGCTCGGTGGGGTGGGGTTTCTGGTGGGATGGGTGCTGTTCGGCCGCGCGGTGATGTCGCTGCGCTAACGGGCCGCGGCCCGTCGATCAGCGCACGAACATCCAGCCGCGCTCGTGGGAGGTTCCCACGATGCCGTCTCCGCTTCCCGCGCTCACCTCAGTGCCGTAGTAGCCGTGGCATCCGAGGCCTCGTCCGCCATCGACGGACCCTTCGCATGCCGACTCGTTGTTGAGCAGGATGCCGTAGCGGCAGCGCGCTGGTCCGCCGCCGATGTCCACCACGTTGAACCCGCGGCGGTTGCACCCGAGGTTGCCGGCGTAGCTCCAGGTCGCGAAGTCCGCGATGGAGCGCCCTCCGAGCCGCTCGGCACCTGCGAAGAGGGCTCGCGCGCTGGTCGAAGCGACGACCTCTTCCAGGCAGTCGGCGAGGGTGTTTACGCACATCCTAACGGCGTTGAATTCGAGTGTATTGAACGCTTGGTTCTTCATCGACAAGTTGCGCGCGACGTCCGTGACATCGGCGTTGAGCACCGCCGTCGTGGTCCATAGCGCGCTGTCGAAGCCGAGTGTTCCGTTGACGTCGTTGCCTGCCATCAGCACCAGCGTCCAGCCGCCGCCGCTGCTGGCCATGTCGCAGTACACCGACATCGACGCGAGGCCCCCGCCGCCGTCCGGGTCGATCTCGAACACTCCGGTCGCCGCCCCCGGTGTCCTCGCGCGAATCTCCGCGCAGCTCCGCGGCGGCGTGCACGTCCCTGCGATGCAGCTCTGCGCCGAGGCGCACGCGTGTCCGCAGGCTCCGCAGTTTGCGATGGCCGTCGTGACGTTCACTTCGCACCCGTTGGCTGCGTTGCCGTCGCAGTTGCCGAAGCCCGGCTCGCACGCCGCCACGGTGCACGCGCTCGCCGCGCACGCCGCCGTCGAGTTCGGGAGCACGCACGCTCGTCCGCACATCCCGCACTGCGCAGCGGTGGAGCGGAGGTCCACTTCGCACCCGTTGACGGCGACGCCGTCACAGTCCGCGAAGCCGATGGCACACGCCCCGGTAGTGCAGGTTCCGGTCACGCACGTCGGCGTCCCGTTGGGCGTGGCGCACACGGTCCCACAGGCGCCGCAGTGGCTGACCGTCGTGCGCGTGTCGATCTCGCACCCGTTGACGGCGACGCCGTCACAGTCCGCGAAGCCCGCGCTGCAGGTTGCGATGGAGCAAGCGCTCGCCGCGCAGACCGCCGTCGCCACGTTGCTCGTGAGGCAGCTACGGCCGCAGGCGCCGCAGTGCGCGTTGCTTGTCGCGAGGTTGGTCTCGCAGCCGTCGGCCGCGTCGCCGTCGCATTCTCCGAAGCCCGCCACGCACACGCTCGCGCACACCGCCGCGGTGCAGGCCGGAACTGCGTTGGCGCGCGCCGGGCACGCCATCCCGCACGCGCCGCAGTGGGTGGTGCTATTGCGGGTGTCGGTCTCGCACCCGTTGGCTGCGTTGCCGTCGCAGTTGCTGAAGCCTGCGGCGCAGCTCGCCACGGTGCATGCGCCAGTGATGCACGCCGCGCTGGCATTGGCCAGATCACACGCCCCGCCGCAGCGACCGCAGTGGGCCGTGCTCGTGGAGAGATCGACCTCGCAGCCGTTGGTCGCATCGCCGTCGCAGTCCGCAAAGCCCGATGCGCAGGCGTAGGTGCAGCGGCCGGCCGCGCAACTTGCACTGGTTTGGGGCCGTGCCGCGCAGGCCATTCCGCAGCCGCCGCAGTGGTCCAGGGAGTTGAGTGTGTCGGTCTCGCACCCGTTGGTCGCGTTGCCGTCGCAGTTGTCATAGGGCGCGGTGCACGTCGCGACCGAGCACATCCCGTTCATGCAGGCCGCGGTCGCTCGTGGGGGCATGCAGCGCTGGTCGCACGCGCCGCAGTGGGCCGTGTTGGCGAGTGCATCAACGCACGCCCCGGAGCAGCACGTCTGGCCCGACGGGCAGGCGCGGGTGCCGGTGCAACCCACGACGCACAGGTTGCCGACGCAGAGTGTTCCGGCGGGGCAATGTTCGTCGGTGACACAATCGACGCACGCGCGGGTCGTGACGTCGCAACGTCGGCCTGGCGTCGCACCCGCATCGCCTGTGACCCCTGCGGCGCAGCCCTCGTCGTTACGGCATCCGCGCGCGCAGACGTTGCTCCCCGGCACGCAGTACGCGCCCGCCGGGCAGGTGTCTGTCGCCGCCAGGCACTGCACGCACTGACCGCTCGCAGCATCGCAGACGGCGCCCTCCACGCGGCCCATACACGAAGCGGTATCGGTGCAGCGGAAAGGCACATCCACCGGGGAAACGTCCACCGCGGTCACGTCCACGGCGTCGAACCCCGGAGCGTCAAAGCCGACGTCGCTACCCACCTCGAGCGCGGCGTCCGCCCCTGCATCCGCAGGACCGCCGACCACCGAGGTCTCCTCGCTGCAACCGAGAGCCAGAGCGCAGGCCAACCCCACCAACGACCACTGTTTCATCATCGCCGTCACCTCGCGAACCACCCTATCAGAAGGGTCCTTCGCGATGGCCGCGGTCAGCGTTTCTGGAGGAAACGCGCGACTGCGTCGTGGTGATCCGTGGTCGCCCACGACCGTCCGAAGTGATCGAGTTCCAGCACTCGCGCCCGCCGCGAGTCGAGCCGCGCTGTTTCGCGCAGCAGGAAAACCATCCGTCGGGTTCCTGCCTTCGGCTGCCGCGCCACTCGGGTGATGAAGTCTCGCGCGTGGTCGAGAGCCGCCCCGGCGTCCACCACGGCCTCCACGAAGCCCGCCGCCCGCGCCTCGTCGGCTCCCACCGGATCAGTGGTGAGCAGCCACCGCGTGGCGGTTCCGCGGCCTACCAGCTCCAACAGGTTGGCGGCGCCGCCCCAACCCGTGGTCACTCCAAAGCGGGCCTGCACCCAGTGGAAGCGCACCTGCGCCTCGGCCACCCGGTAGTCACACGCCGCCGCCAGTTCGCATCCTCCGCCGTAGGCATCGCCCGCCACCGCAGCCACCAGCGGAACCCCCAGATCGCGCAGTGCATCCAGGGTTGCGTGGGCTTTGCGCGCAAGGTCGCGTGCGCCGCGCGCGGTACGAACGTCTCGGAGAGCCTTCAGGTCGCCGCCGCTCACGAAGACGCCCCCGGACGGGTCGCCGGTGATGATCACCCCACGCACGGTCGGCACGCTCCGCAGCGCCTCGGCGTGCGCGCGCAGTTCGGCGAAGGTCTCCAGGTCCAGGGCATTCTTCCGGTCTGGGCGGTTGATCCTAAGGATCTGCACCGCGCCTTCATCGAGGCGCTCCACGCTGCTCATGGTCATTTCTCCGTGGACCTCAGGTGATCTTGCGGCGGCGGCGGCGCGTGCGTTCGTCTTCGATGGACGAGTCGGTACCCTTTTCCAGGCGTCGCTTCACGTACCGCTCGGCGTGACGGATCACTGCACCGGCGACGTTTTGTCCCGTCGCGCGTTCGATACCTTCGAGGCCCGGGGAGCTATTGATCTCCAGAATCTTCGGCCCGCCGCGGGTCTCGAGCATATCGACGCCGGCGACCTCGAGCGCCATGACCTTGCACGCCTCGATGGCGGCCTTCGTGTAGCGCGGATCGAGTTGGTCGAGGGGGATCGCTTCGGGCTCTGCGCCGCGGTGCAGGTTGGAGCGAAACTCCCCTTTCTGGGCGCGTCTTCGCATCGCCGCGACCACGCGCTTGCCCACGACGATGGCGCGCACGTCCTTGCCGCGCGACTCGGCAATGAACTCCTGCAGAATGATGTCCTGTCCGAGCGTCCAGAACGCCTCAAGGGTGCTCTCGACGGCCTGGCGGGTCTCCGCGAGCATCACCCCGATTCCCTGCGTCCCCTGGTGCAACTTCACGATCGCCGGCGGACCACCCACCAACGCGAGCGCGGCATCGATGTGCGAGGCCGTCTTCGTGCAGACCGTGATGGGGATGTCGAGGTCTTTCCGCGTGAGTAGTTGCATCGCTCGCAGCTTGTCGCGGGAGCGCGCGATGGCCAGTGCGGTGTTGAGCACTGGGATGCCGAGCATGTCGAACTGCCGTACCACCGCGAGGCCATACGAGGTGATGGACGCGCCGATGCGCGGAATCACCAGGTCATAGCCACCCACCTCGAGGCCGCGGTGGAAGAGCGAAGGCCGCCCGCGTGACGCGACGAGCGAAAACTCCAGCGGGTCGACGACGGTCACCTGGTGGCCGCGTGCGATGGCGGCCTCGCTGAGTCGGCGCGTCGAGTAGATCGACGCCTTGCGGGACAAGATCAGGATCCACATCGGAGGCCTCTGCACGGCGCGCGGCGAGACAAGGGCCGAGGATCGTACGGGCCCGACCTATGGAGTCAAGCCGTCTCGTCTCGCGCCGTGAGTTCGCCCTCGAACTCGGTGTCGCTCACGTGGATCTCCGGCGCCGTAGACATGTCCGGCTCGTCAATCGGACGGAGCGCGTCGAGCGTGACGACCAGCCCTGTGAGGCGCTCCCGGGCGCGCACGAGAGCCTCGCGCAGCCGCTCCGGTTGGGCGGGGACGTTGGCGTCATCGTCGAGGCCGCGCTCCTTCAGGGCTCGTCGGGCGCCTTCGATGGTGTAGCGCTCGTCGCGCAGTAATCGTTTGATGAGTTGGAGGCGTTCGACATCGCGGCGGCTGTAGACGCGCTGTCCGCTGGCGGATTTTACTGGCCTCACGGCGCGAAACTCGGTCTCCCAGTATCGCAGGACGTGCGACGGGGTTTCGAGGATGCGGGAGACCTCGCCGATGCGGAAATAGTTCTTTGGGGGGAGGGAGGCCATCACCATGCAAGGCGTCGCTGGGAGGGTCGAATCAGCGCCCGTTGACCAGTGCCTTGAGCACCGGCGAAGGGCGAAACCGGACGACTCGGCGCGCGGCGAGGGTGATCGGGGTGCGCGTTCGGGGGTTGAGTCCCGGCCGCTCGCGCTTGTCACGCACGAGGAAGTTTCCGAAAGAGGAGATCTTTACCTTGTCTCCTTCGGCGAGCGTTTCCTTCATGACGTCAAAGACGGCGTCAACGAGGTCGGCAGCCTCCTTCTTGGAGAAGCCGCCCACGCTCACATAAATGCTCTCGACGATCTCGGCCTTCGTCATGATGTCGCGGAATCTCCGGGTGAAGAGCGGAGGAAAGCACACGACCCCCGTCCGGCGCAATGCGCTCAAACGGGGGTCGCGGGAGGAGGCTCAGGCTGCGGCGAAGATGTTCGGCCGAAGCTCAACGCCAGCGGCGGAGAGCACTGCCTTGAAGGCCGGGAAATCGCGCACCGCGAGGTCGGCCAGAATCTTCCGGTCGAGCGTGATGTTGGCGCCCTTGAGGGCGGAGATGAGGCGGGAGTAGTTGATACCGAGCGAGCGGGCGCCGGCGGAGATGCGGGCGATCCACAGGCGGCGGAAGTCGCGCTTGCGGAGCTTGCGGCCGACGTAGGCGTACGACCAGGCCTTGTGCACGGCCTCGCGGGCCGGACCGTAGAGGCGTCCGCGGCCGGCAGAGAAGCCCTGCGCCCACTGGAACACCCGGTTGCGCCGACGACGCGCCTTGAAACCTCTTTTAGCTCTGGGCATGGATCAAAACCTCTTTCAGGGGAGACCGTAGGGGAACAGCTGACCGATTCGGCCTTCGAACGACGGGTGGACCATGTCGTTCTTGCGAAGGCGGCGCAGCTGACGCGAGCCCTTGTTACCCATGAAGTGGTTTGCTCCGCACTTGGAGCGACGGATGCGGCCGGTTCCGGTCATCTTGAACCGCTTGGCCGCTGCGCGGTTGGTCTTCATCTTCGGCATCGTTTCACCTCTTCTTCATCACCGCCGCCCACCGAAGATCGGTGGACGTTGTTGATGGGTTTGCGCGCCCCACTCTGATCTCGGGTCGGAATCATTCCGATACTCAAGAGCTTCGCCCGCGGGTTGCGCAGGCGGTGAACACGGACCGTTCCGTGCGGGGACGATGGACACGCAGGGCCGCGACAACTACCCGATCGGTATCGGGTGTCAAGCCACATGCGCTCGACTCAGTTGCTGTTGCTATCGATGAACGATTGAAAACTCTGGACGCGAGGGCCAGTCGAGAAGCGCGAGACGTACGCCCGCATCGAGCTCACCGCATCGGTGGTGCGGCCCATCGAGCGGTAGGTGATGGCCAGGAGGCCCAACTCCTGCTCGGTCGACGCACGTCCGCGGAGCACCTGTACGACGCAGGCGTTTCCGGCAGGAATGCTGTTGTTGCGCAGACATGCGCGCGCCTGATCCATGGGGGTCGCGCTCTCGGGGACGGGGACGGACGAGGGCGCCGGAGTCGGTGCCAGTGCGACGGGTCTGGGCGTCACGACTCGCGGTGGCGTCACGGTTGCCACGACGGCCGGGGTCGGGGTCGGGGCGCTCTGCAGGGCGACTGCTACGGGTTGTGGGCTTGCCGCGGAGGTGACGGAATCCGGAGCCGCACGTGAACCATTCGCTGCGAAGCCGACTCCCACGAGCGCGAGCAACGCGACCGCTGAGACGACCGCGATGATCTTGCCCGTCGAGGACGTCGCCTGTGTCCGTTGGGAGGGATTCACCGATGGTTGAAATGTTCCTGGAGGAAACAACGGAGGGTTCGGAACGAACGCAGTGCCGGTCCCGCCTCCCATGTGCTGCGTGGACTCGAGAGGAAACGGCACCGGCCAGGCATCGACGGTTCGTGGAAAATCTTTGGAATCTGTCGGTTTGCGTGGCGACGATGCTGCCGAGAGCTCTTGCAACGGTGTGGCCGTGAAGACCCTCGACCACTGGGTTTGCGTCGGAAGGTCGGCCAACGGAAGGAGCATCCCCGCGAGGTCGCGCACGGAGGCGAAACGCTCCGATGGTTCACGCGCCAGGGCGTGTGCGAAGGCCAACTCCAGCCGCGGCGTCGCGCCCGGCAGCACCTGCCCGATCGGCGGAATGTTCGCCCCGATCACGGCGGAAAGAATCGCGACCTGGTGGCCGCCCCGGAAGAGCTTCTGGCCGGTCAGCATTTCCCAGAGAATCACTGCCAGCGCCCACTGATCGCTCCGGGCATCGATGTTCTTCGAGTCCATCGCTTGCTCGGGGGACATGTAGTGGGGCGTCCCCATCACGGTGTTGGTGCGCGTCCCAACGCCATCGCGCGCGTCGGACTTCGCGATGCCGAAATCGAGAATCTTCGGCGACACGAACCCGGTTGCCAGCTGTGCAAGCATGATGTTGTCGGGCTTGAGATCGCGGTGAACGATGCCCTTTTCGTGGATGGCCTGGACCGCCGCGCACACGGGCAGAAACAGCGACATCGCCTCGGTCATTGAAATCGCGCCTCGGCGGACTCTCGCCCCGAGCGTTTCCCCGTCCAGCAACTCCATCACAAGGAAGGGCACCCCGTTCGCGAGTCCCACGTCGATCACGGTCACGACGTGCGGATGCTCCAACTCGCCGAGGATGCGGGCTTCGCGAACGAATCGCGCCGCGATCTGCGCGTGCCCGACGACTTCGGGGTGCAGTACCTTCACCGCGACCCGCCGCATCATCGGCTGCATGCGGGCCTCGAACACGGCTCCGAAGGCGCCCTCTCCGAGTTGCTTCACGATCTGATAGCGATCGGCAAACACGGTGCCGGGTAGCATGGAGGGGACGTCGTTCATGAGCGCCTTGCGAAGGTAGAAACCACCGCAAAGTTACGCCCAAACAGACATGGAAAGGGGAAGGGTAGCGGCGAGCAGGCAGAAGCGGATCCGAGCGTTCCGGCCCGGAGTCGCTCAGTTGCTATTACTGTCGATGAACGATTGGAAACTCTGGACGCGAGGGCCAGTCGAGAAGCGCGAGACGTACGCCCGCATCGAGCGCACCGCATCGGTGGTGCGGCCCATCTGGCGGTAGGTGATGGCCAGGAGGCCCAACTCCTGCTCGGTCGCCGCACGTCCGCGGAGCACCTGTACGACGCAGGCGTTTCCGGCAGGAATGCTGTTGTTGCGCAGACATGCGCGCGCCTGATCCATGGGGGTCGCGCCCTCGGGGACGGGGACGGACGCGGGCGCCGGAGTAGTTGCCGGTGGGACGGGTCTGGGCGTCACGACTCGCGGTGGCGTCACGGTTGCCCCGACGGCCGTGGTCGGGGGGCGCGCGCGGTGATCGCTGCTGCTGTGGTGCGCCGAGGCCGGATCGACGGCCTGCGCTACGGGCTCGACGAGCGCCGCGGGGGGCGGGGTCGGAGGGGGCTCTGGGATCGGATCAGCGGCGACGGGTGGATTGGGCTCCGGGGTCGATGCGGATTCCGCTGCGGGCTCTGCCGCTGCGACCGGTGCGGCGACCGGCGGCGTCGCGCTCGCCGCGGCGACGGACGCCGTCGGCTCCGGCTGAGGGTTGGTGGCTCCGCTGCGTCCTTTGCTCACGACGAGCAGGACGGCGAGCCCGAGGCACACCCCGCCGAACACTACGCCAGCGATGAGGCCCTTGTTCGACCGGCTCGCGGCGGCCTTCTCGTCGGCGGCGGCGCGCTGAATGACCACGGTGCTGTCACCACGGCGCGCGACGCGAAACTCCACCACGCCGAGTTGAACCATGTCGCCCGCGGCGAGTTCGCTCTTGCGGTGCTTCTCTCCGTTGACCTGGACACCATTGGAGCTCCCCATATCTTCGATGAAGAGCTTCTCGTCCTCGATGAAGAGCCGCGCGTGCTCGCGGGAGATGGAACTGAAGGCCAGTGCGATGTCGGCAGACTCGCTGCGCCCTAGAATCATCGGGAGCCGGTCGAGCATCACCGGCGCCGGGACGCCCGCCGGGGCGAGAAACACCACGCGCATCCCGCGAATGTGCTCCGGGACGGGAGGAGTCGCTTCGATCGCGGGGGCGAGCGGGTCGTTGAGGGCCGCGAGGCCGGGCGCGCCGTTGGCGTTGGCGCTGGGCGGGGTCGCGGCGAGCAGCGGGGCGGCGTGTTCGGACGCCGGGGGCGGCGCCGACGGCAGGGGCGTCGGCTGGACGCCGGCCTCCTCGACGACCTGCAGTTTGTAGTCACCGATGAGGATCTGATCGCCGCCGCGCATGGGCTTCGGCTCGGCGAGGCGCGCACCGTTGATGACGATGCCGTTGTAGCTCGCTAGATCTTCGAGGAAGAAAACCTCGCTGCGCTTTACGATTCGCGCGTGGCGTCGGGAGACGTTGCGCTCCGTAAGCCGGATGGAATTGCCGTCCTTCCGCCCGATGGTGAGTTCATCCCGGGTGAGCGGGATGACCATGGTCTTGCCCTCGTCGTCGGAGATCACGAGCTTCAGCATCGGCCCTTCAACCCCTCCGCGGACAGAACCCTTTGGGTGCCCGCGAAGACTTCGCACCACCGCAGGAATTACGGAGGTTTCTTACGGCGGTAGTCTCTATGGCTGCGCGGGGTGGTGTCAACGAAGCGCTACGACCTGTCGAGGCTTTCTCTGAATGGACGCGCGAGGGCCGGGGGTGGTGGTAGGGCCACACTACGATCTCTACTGACTGTCGTGCGCAGTTTCAGGGAGCGTCATCGGATGATCACAGGCTAACGGGTCGAAGAGGTCGCCCTCCACTGGTCCGACCTCACCGGGAACAAGACCGGGGCTACCTCGCTCGGGTAGAACAAATCCTACAAAGCGCAGATCTTCGCGGAGGGCGGCGGCCTCAGGGTGCCCTTCACCGACGGCCGCGTCGGGCAGTGGGGGGCAGGCGCAGGAGGTCGTCGCGACCTCACTCGCAGCCGCGAAGGTCGCCCTGGAGAAGAAGGGCAAAGTGAAGGTTGCCAGGGGCTACACGAAGCCCGAGATGCGCTAGCCCGACGAGGAGAAATCGAGGATCCGTCAGGATCGGATCGTCCGCGACGAGGCGAAGCTGACCAGGCTCAAGACCTTCCTCGAGAATAGCAAGCTCAAGGCCTCCCTCGACGCCCTCCGATAGGGTCAAAACCCGACATTTCTACTTTGGTTTGACATCCTTTTGGTTTGCGCCGTCGAGAGCACACACTCACCGCGCTGGAGGAGCTCGTCGGCGTGAACTGGCGGAGAACCATTGGGGTTATCAAGGTGGTCCCGACGCAGATCAGCTACTCGATAGAGGGGTTGCGACGGAACCTAGGTTCCTGCCGCCGTCATCGGCGACCTCTGGCCGGCACACAACGCGACGACGTCGGGGTCAATCAGCGTCCGCCGGGACCTGTGCAATAGGCTGCTCCAGACGAAAATATGAATGAACACGATCAAGCTGAAGCCGGGGGCGGATATTAGAGAGATAACTCCCGCTCCGAAGAGGAGTAGGCATGGAAGAAACGAGATCGCAAACCCGATGATGCATCCGATGTTGAATAAAGAGCGCCACGACTCGCTGCCTTTTCTGACGAACATCAAAGCAACGTAAGTGACTAAAGCTGAAATTGCAGTCGGTACCACGGCGAAAGCGATAGCGGACCCGCCACTGCCGAATGCGGCATTGAGTGCCGGTCCTACGATGCTATATAGTGACCTATTTGACAGAATTATGGCTAAGTTGGTAAGTGTGTAGATCGTAGTGCCCGCCACGAAGAGGTACCAAGTCATCCAATTCCTGATGAGTTTATTGATTTTCTGTATTGCTGTCATTGCGATCTTCCTTTTCTGTGTCTGCACCTTACGGAGGGCGACGATACTCACCGTCGTATCTCGGTGCTGCCCCACGCAGCGTAGGACACCAGCCCGAAATCAAATCAGAATATCGTATAATTTTCGCTTCGGTCGCTTCTGTGATGGGGAGTCGGTGTGATGGCCAATTGCGTCCTGGGACATCATCAGCGTGGCGTTCTGGGCCAGTATCCCTGTCCACGTTGGTTTGAAGTGCTGGTGTGACGCGTTTTCCGCCGCCTCGGCTGCGAGGGGATCCGCGAGAGCTCTTGTTGATCTACGGTCGGGCGCACGATGCACTCGATTCCCACGCTCACCCCGTTCGTCCAACAGGTTCTCGACCGCTACGAGGTGCGTGCGCCGATCGCCTTCGCGGTCCGCTTGAGCCTGGAGCACACCTTCGCGGCCCCTGAGATCGACGCCGTCTTCGAGGTGACGCGGCAGGCCCAGTACGACAAGACCCTGCACTTCTCGACGGTCGTCGATGTCATGGTGGCGGTCGTCACGCGGACGGTGCCCTCGGTCAACGCCGGGATCCTCGCCCTTGGCGCGGCGCTCCCGGTCACTCGCACCGCCTTCTACAACAAGCTCAACGCCACCGAGACGCCCATCGCGGCCGCGCTCGTCGAGCACTCCGCTCGCAAGGCCCGCGCGTTGATCGAGGCGACGGGCGGCACGCGGACGCCCGTCCTTCCGGGCTATCGCCTCAAGATCGTCGACGGCGCCCACCTGGCCCACACCGAGCGCCGGCTCAGCGTGCTCTGGGGATGCGCCGCCGGGCCGCTCCCCGGCCTGTGTCTGGCCATCCTGGAGCCCGACGTCATGCTCGTCACCGCCACCATCCCCTGCGAGGACGGCCACGCCCAGGAGCGTAGCCTCACGCCCGACTTGCTCGCCCACGTCGAGGCCGGCGATTGCCTGATCGCCGACCGCAACTTCTGCACGACGCCGATCCTGTTCGGCATCGCGGAGCGTCACGCCGTGAGTGTCATCCGGGAGCACGCCCACCTACCGTGGAGCCCTGCCGGAGCGCGCACCGCGCAGGGCCGGCTTCCGACCGGACAGGTATTCGAGGAGGCGATCGTGGTCGAGGGCGCCGACGGGGCGAAGCTCCCGGCGCGGCGCATCACGCTCGTGCTCGACACCCCGACCCGAGACGGTGATTCGGAACTGCATATCGTCACGACGATTCCCGCCGAGACAGCGAGTGCGACGGCCGTCGCGAATGCGTACTCGGCGCGCTGGCGAATCGAGACCGCGTTCGGTCACCTGGCGTCGTGGCTGGAGTCGGAGATCGACACGCTGGGCGATCCGCGCGCGGCGCTACTGGGGTTCTGCGTCGGCGTGATGGCGTACAACACGCTGTCAGTGGTGCACGGGGCGCTGCGCGCGGTGCATGGCGAGACGGTCGTGCAGGAGCAGGTCTCGGGCTATCACCTCGTTCATCAGGCGCGCGCCGACGTGGGCGGCCTCGACACACTGCTGGAGGACAAGGACTGGGAGCCGTTTCGCCGCATGCCCGTGGCGGAGCTCGCGAAACTGCTCGTCGAGATCGTCCGGCACATCCCACTGGCGACGATCAAGAAGGCGAAGCGCGGGCCGAAGAAGCCCGTTCCGAAGCGCACTCGCTTCAAGAACACTCCTCACTTCTCGACCAAGAAGCTCCTCGACCAAGGCAACTCATGACGCGGTGGACGCGCTCATCCAACCAACGTTGAGTGGTCAGGATCTCTGGGCTCAGAAGATCTGATTCAGGTATTGGAAGGCCTGCTTACGCCACCAGGTGTAGCTGTGGCCGCTGTCCCGGCCCCAGAACGCCACATGGTGGGGGATCTGCTTGCGCTGCAGCCACGTGCCCAACTCCGCGGTTTCGCTGATGCAACCGTCCTCGTGCGCGCCGCGGCCCACGATGACCGTAAGGTGAGCCTGGCGGCGAACCCGCGCGAGCGGCGCGCCCTCCAGGTTGGGCAGAAACGCCAGTGGATCGTTGTAATAGACCTCGGTGTTCGATGCGCCGTCGAAGAACCGACTCGTGCGGTAACGCCCGGACAGGCACAGCGCCTGCGGGAAAGTCTCCGGGTGTTTCAGTACAAACAGCGACGCATAGAGAGCGCCGACGCTGCATCCCGTGGCGACCATCGGAGCCTCTGGTGATTGACAATCACTCCGGATGAAGGGCACCAGCGTTTCAAGAACAAACCGCTCGTACGCGTGGTGCTGAGCCATGCGCTCGTCGAGGCTGCCGCGCCCCGAGAAGGTCTGCGAGACGTTGGTCTCAGGACAGTAGATCTTGACCCGCCCTTCAGAGAGTAGCGGCGCCAGAGCGTCGATCATTCCGCTCCGCTGCCACTCGTGCGCCACGCCGGCGTTGGAGGGAAAGACGATCAGCGGCCGACCGACTTCGCCGAAGCACCAGAGATGAACCTTACGCCCCATCGCGGGGCTATCGAGGAGGAGGTGACGAGCGCTCACGATCGACCATTTATCATGCTCCGCGCACGGTCGCGACGTTTCGATGGGAAGCCACCGGGCGTCCCTTTGAAGAGGCGCTCGGCGCGTCTCAGGCCTCTGTCCCGGGGCCGGGGAAATCTGCTACTTCGACGTCCCATGACGGCACTCAGAAGACCCGCTCGTGGGATGTACTCGGCGGGTTTCTTGAGGCGACGAGGCCCGCGGTCGCAGAGCAACTCCATCGAGGACGCCCAGCCGTGAGCGCGAGATCAGGCGGCCGGACTCTCGCGCTCGTTCTCGCGGTGATTCCGGCGATCGTCGCGACGCTGCTGGGCGCCCTCGAGGGCTTCATCGTCCCGGTGGCCGCGGGGTCGTTCGGATGCATTCTCGGGTTGGCCTGGGTGCTCTTCCAGCGTCCGCCGTCGGCGCTCGCGCCCTTCGCCGAGGCCGCCGAGCGGGTGGCCCAGGGGGAGCGCGGTGTGCGAGTGTCGCTTGGCGGGGACGACGCGGATGCGCAGCGCCTCGCAGTGGCCTTCAACCGGATGACCGACGCTCTCGCGGTCGCGGAGAAGCGCTCGCGGCGGGCCGAGCGGCTCGCAGCCTGGCGCGACATCGCGCGGCAGATGGCCCACGAAATCAAGAACCCCCTCACGCCCATTCGCCTCGCGGTGGAGAGCCTGCGCAAGGCGCGGGTGCGTGATCCGCAACTCTTCGAGGAGCTGTTCGAGGAGGAGACCGCCATCGTGCTCGAGGAGGTCGAGCGGCTGCGGCGGCTGCTCGACGCGTTCTCGCAGTTTGCGCGCATGCCGCGGCCACGGCCGGAGCCCGTCGATGTCGGCGAGTTGCTACGACACGTGACCGACCTGCACCGCGCCTCGACCGCGGTGGTGCGCTGCGAACTCGAAGCAGACCTGCCGACGCTGCGGGCCGATCGCGACCAGCTTACGCAGGTGCTCATCAACCTCGTGGGCAACGCGGTCTTCGCGGTCGATGAGCGCGTCGCGAGGGATCCCGCACTCGGGGCGGCGTGGGTGCGCGTCGCGGCGGAATACCCCGGCGAGCGAACGCTGAAACTCACCGTCGAGGACAACGGAGGTGGCATCGACGAGTCGGTGATGGCGCGCCTCTACGAGCCGTACGTGACCACACGGCAGGGGCGCGGCGGTACAGGCCTCGGGCTCGCGATTGCGTATCGCATCGTGACCGAACACCAGGGGACCATGGTCGTCGAGACAGGCTCCACGGGGACGCGCTTCATCCTTGAACTGCCGCTCGCGGGACCCGTGCTCACCCTCGGCGACTCGACCCTCGGTTGAATGGTGTATGGTGCTGCGCCCGCTGCATTTCGCGGTGTTGGTGACGGTGTGAAGGAGAGCGGTCGTGGCCAGGTTCATTGAAGAGTTGAAGCGCACGCACTCGTGCGGCGGGTTGCGCGCAAAGGATGTCGGCAGCGAGGTCGTGCTGTTCGGGTGGGTGCAGGTCTCTCGGGACTTCGGCAACTTCCGCTTCATCGACATTCGCGATCGGGACGGCATCACGCAGCTGGTCTTCGACCCCGACGCGCACCCCGAGGCCACCGCAGTCGCGACGACGATGCGCGGCGAGTGGGTGATCGGCATCCGCGGCGTCGTGCGCGACCGCGGGATGCAGTTCTCCAAGAAGCAAGGCGCGATGGTCTCCGCGCACAACGCCACCATGGCGACCGGCGAGGTCGAGGTCGTGGTGCACGAGGCGGTGGTCTTCAACAAGGCCGAGACGCCACCCTTCGAGATTGCCGATGACGTGCAGACCAGCGAGGAGAAGCGCCTCGCGTTTCGGTACATCGACCTGCGTCGGCCGAAGCTCCAGCGGGTGCTTCGTACGCGCTCGAAGATGAACCAGACCGCTCGGCGCTTCCTCGATGAGAACGGCTTCCTCGAACTAGAGACGCCGGTGCTCGTGAAGTACACGCCCGGTGGCGCGCGCAACTTCCTCGTCCCCTCACGCATCCACCCGGGGAAGTTCTACGCGCTCGCGGAGAGCCCGCAGCTTTTCAAGCAGCTGTACATGGTCGCGGGCTTCGATCGGTACTTCCAGATCACGCGCTGCTTCCGCGACGAAGACCTGCGCATCGATCGGCAGCCGGAGTTCACGCAGGTGGACATCGAGATGTCGTTTGTCACGCAGGAGGACATCTTCACCATCGTCGAGGGACTGCTCTTCGCGGTGTGGCAGACGGTCTTCGGCACCGACCTGCGCGATCGTTATCCCGAGGGGAAATTCCCCCGGATGCGCTTCGCGGAGTCGATGGAGAAGTACGGAAACGACAAGCCCGACCTGCGCTTCGGCCTCGCTCACACCGACCTTACCGGGCTCGTAATCGATCACAAGGGCGGCGGCGTCCCGATGCTCGCGGAGGTCGCCGAGGGGTACCTCTCGGGTGAAGATCGTCGGGAGGTTCCGCGGCGGATCGTCAAGGCGATGGTGGTGCCCGCGAGCGCCACGCTGTCGCGCGCGGATGTCGATAAGTTGGAGGAGTTCTGCAAGGGCATGGGTGCCAGTGGTCTCGCCCGCGCTCGCGTCGCAGAGGACGGATCGTGGACGCAGTCGGCGCTCGCGAAGACCGCGACGGCGGAGTTTCGCGCGGCGGTCAACGACCTCACCGGCGCCAGGCCGGGCGACCTGCTGCTGTTCCAGTTCGGTGCTGCCTCGATGGTGCACACGGTGATGGCCAACCTGCGGCTGCACCTCGGGCGCAGGCTCAAGCTCATCCCGGAGTACGGCACTAACAACGACTGGAATTTCCTCTGGGTCGTTGATCCGCCCCTCTTCGAATACGACGAGGAGACCCACGGTTGGGCCGCCGCGCACCACGCCTTCACGCGCCCGCATGACGACTGCGTGCAGTACCTGGAGAGCGACCAGGGGAAGGTGCTTTGTCACCGCTACGACCTCGTTCTCAACGGCTTCGAGATCGCGGGCGGCTCCGTGCGGCTGCACGATCCGGAGGTGCAGGCGAAGGTGTTTCGCGCGCTCGGCATCGCCGACGACGAGGCGAGGGCGAAGTTCGGGTTTCTGCTCGACGCGCTGAAGTTCGGTGCGCCCCCGCACGGCGGCATCGCCATCGGGTGGGACCGCGTCGTGATGTTGTTTTCGGGCGCCGAGAGCATCCGCGACGTCGTGGCCTTCCCGAAGACCCAGCGCGCCACGGACCTCATGACCGACGCCCCCAACGCGGTCTCCGACGCCCAGCTTGCCGAACTCCACGTAAAGCGAGACATCAAGCCGTAGGCGCAACGACCAATCCCGAGTCGCTGCGCCTCCGTGGGGAATAACCCCTCACGGAAGGAGTAGTGCCTACGTGAGTGACAAGCCCCGCTCGGACGCCCTGATCTTCTTCGGGGCGACGGGTGACCTCGCCTACAAGAAGATCTTCCCTGCATTGCAGTCGCTCGTGCGACGCGGCCGACTCGATGTGCCCATCGTCGGCGTCGCCAAATCGGGCTGGAACCTCGATCAGTTCATCGAACGTGCGCGCGCCAGCGTGACCGAGCACGGGGGCCTCGACCCGATCGCCTTTCCCAGGCTCGTGTCGCTCTTGCGGTACGTCGATGGCGACTACGGCGACCCGGACACCTTCACCCGGCTGCGCGCGGCCATGGGCGATGCGGTCCGTCCCGCTCACTACCTCGCCATTCCTCCGAGCATGTTTCCGCTGGTGGTCGATCACCTCGCCGCCGCCGGGTGCACCGAGAACGGCCGCGTAATTGTTGAGAAGCCCTTCGGTCGCGACCTTGCGTCGGCGAGGAGCCTCAACGCCACGCTGCGCAATGCCTTCCCAGAGTCGTCGATCTTCCGGATCGATCACTACCTGGGTAAGGAGGCGGTGCAGAACATCCTGTATTTCCGCTTCGCCAACGCCTTTCTCGAGCCCGTGTGGAACCGCCACTACGTCGAGAACGTGCAGATCACCATGGCCGAGAGCTTCGGCGTGACCGGCCGCGGGAAGTTCTATGAAGAAACCGGGGTGATCCGCGATGTGATGCAGAACCACCTGCTGCAGATCGTCAGCTACCTGACCATGGAGGCGCCGTCATCGGCGTACTCCGAGGCGATTCGCGACGAGCAGGCGAAGGTGTTGCGCACGGTGCGCCCGATGTCCGAGGAGGACGTCGTGCGAGGGCAGTTCAAGGGATACCGCGATGAGCCTGGCGTCGCACCGGACTCGAAGGTGCCGACCTACGCGGTGCTGCAACTCTTCGTCGATTCGTGGCGTTGGCAGGGCGTTCCTTTCTATGTGCGCGCGGGCAAGTCGCTCGCGGCCACTTGCACGGAGGTCACCGTGGAACTGAAGAACCCGCCGCAGGTGGTCTTCAACGAGGCGGCGCCTTCGATGGGAAATGTCGTGCGCTTTCGGTTGAGCCCAGCGGTCGGCATCGGCATCGGTGCGAGGGTGAAGCGCCACGGCGAGGAGATGGTCGGCGAGCAGCGGGAACTATCGATGGTCGAGGAGCCGGCGCCGGGCGCGGGCGGGAGCATGGACGCCTACGAGCGCCTGCTCGGCGACGCGATGATGGGCGAAGCGACGCTCTTCGCGCGGCAGGACGTGGTTGAGGCGGCGTGGGCGATCGTCGAACCGGTGCTGCGCTCGACCGGGCCGGTGTACGAGTACAAGCCAGGCACGTGGGGCCCCACCGAGGCCGATCGCCTTGTGGACAAGGTCGGCGGATGGAACATCCCGAAGTGAATGTCCCCGGTGGTCGATGTCGGCGGCAGCGGCCATGAGGTGAGATTGGAGATCCCGTTGGGGGGGGGGATTTCACAGCCTCGCAATGAAGCAGAGCGTCGGCTGGGCCGGCCCGAACCTGTCAGTCGAGTTCGACGCCGGTCGCGTCGAGTTCAAGGCGCGCCACGGGTTGCCCCGTCGCCGCGGCGGCCTCTTGCTCGCAGTGCCCGTTGGGGTTGCCCGAAACTACGATCCCCTGCACCCGCGCGTGGTGCCCTGAGGCCGTGCGCGGAACGAAGAACGAGTGACCGTGCATCTTGATGTGCACGCGCTGGTCGTTGTCGGTGAGTTGCATCCAGCATCCGCGCGACTGGCATACGGCGGTGACGGTGCCCTCCACCCGAACGGTCTGCCCCGAGAAGTGCGCCTGGGCCGCTACGATGGCGGCGAGAGGAGTGCTTTGCGTGACGGTGATCGGTGCGCCCAACTGCGTCGCCGCCACGCTCGGCGCGGGGGTGTTTGGGGTCGGCGGAGTGACGGCCGGCGGAGTGGGAGTGGGAGTGGGGTCGTGCGCGGCGTGCGTCTCGGGCTGCACAAGCGGCGCAGGGGCGGGCTCGCCCGGCGGCGGCTCGCGGAGGCACCCGACGGCGGCGAAGACAGTGAATAGAGCGAAGCGCTTCATGAGAGCGGTTCGTACCACAACGGCATCACGAGACAACGGAGCGCGGGTGCGGGTTCAATCGCTTCGCACTACCCACGCGGGCGGGATCTCCTGGATGAACGACGCATGCGCTTCTGTGACGCGGGCAAGGTCGCGCCCGTCAAAGGTGACGCGCACGCGGTGGTCGTCGTCGCCCCAGTGGGGGTAGCTCCCCACGGACACGTCGCCGAAGCGAGCCACCACTGCATCAAGGAACGGCTTCAACGGACCCTCATCGATGGCGCAATCGACGCTGCGCAGGACGAACGGCGCCTCAGCCCCGCGCAGTCGCGGGAGCAGGCCGTCCAGCTTCAGCGCAAAGATCTGCGGGACTCCCGGCAGCACGAAGACGTTACCCAGCACCATGGTCGGCCACGTGGGTGAGTTGCCCGGGTAGCGCTCGGTTCCCTCCACCACGTCGGCCATGCGGAGGTGGCCCTCGGTGATGCGGTCGCCGTAGTGCTCGCGGAGCAGCGCCTCGATCGTGGAGTCACGCACCACCTGGCGTCCCAAACCGAGGGCGATGCCCGCGACGGTGACGTCGTCGTGAGTGGGGCCAACACCCCCTGAGGTGAACACGAAGTCGT
Organism: Deltaproteobacteria bacterium; assembly: GCA_947477565.1. Classification (GTDB taxonomy): domain Bacteria; phylum Myxococcota_A; class Polyangia; order Polyangiales; genus SCUS01. Next base: position 52,193 of record CANJUR010000017.1, on the reverse strand, counting down.
GCGTCAACCGCAGGCTGTTGATCTCCGCAGCGATCAATTCGACCTCATCGGGAATCACCACGACGCGGCGTAGTTCGATGCCGAGCGGGCGGAGCGCGCGCGCGAGCGTGAGCGTGTTGGATTCGTGCACCTTGCCGCTGAGCAGCTCATTGCCGATCACGAGGGCAGCGGCGGTGCGGTTCATCGCCGCGAACGATAGGGCCGCGACGCTCGCGGTCGCAAGCCGTCGGTCGCGAGGGTAGAGTGACCGCCATGCGAAGCGCAGAGCGGATCGTGGCGTGCTCGTGGATCGCCGCGTCGCTGCTCGGTGGCTGTCAACGGTGGCGGCACAGCGGCGAGGACGCGGGGCCGGGGGACGCAGCGCGGCCCGGTCCGGCGGTGGTGCAACTGCCGACGACGGAGGAGCACTGGCAGTGGGTCGGTACGCTCTCCCGCGGGTCCGAGAGGCAGACGGGCGCCGTGTTGTTGCTGCATCAACTCGGGTCCAACCGCGCGGAGTGGCAGCCCCTGGTCGATCGGCTACGGCGGCCGCCCGCCGTCACGGTGCTCTCGCTCGACCTGCGTGGTCACGGGGACAGCGTGCGAGGGCCGCAGTCCGAGCAGCAGACCTGGGAGGGTTTTGGGGAGGATCCGGCGCGCTGGGCAGGGCTCTCTCGCGACGCAGTGGCGGGTGCGCGCTACCTCTTCAATGTGGTTGCCGCGCGCTCGGTGGTCGTCGTCGGCTCTAGCATCGGCGCATCGGCTGCCGTCGCGGGCCTGGCGGACGAGCAGCGGGTCGTCGGGCTCGCGATGATCTCCCCGGGCATCGAGTATCACGGCCTCGACGCGCTCGCTCCGATGCGGGCGTACGCGGTGCTGCCGACGGCGCCCGCGCGCACGGCGTGGATCATCGCGGGCGAGGGTGACGTCGAGAGCGCCGCGGCCGTAGCGAAGTTGGCGACGGAGGCGACGGGCATCGCCGTCGAGCGCGCCGTGGTGCCGGCCTCCAATGCCCACGGGGTGTCGCTGCTCAACGCCGATCCGACGCGCTGGGACGCACTCGAACGCTATGTTCGTACGGTGCTGCGCATGCCTCGCCGGGCCGCCGCAAACGGGCATTAGAGAAACGTCGCAAAGATTGTTGACAGGGATGCGTAGTCGTCTGTACAAGGCCAATCCCGGTCCGGCGAGAATCGCTCCTTCGGGGATCGTCTAATGGCAGGACGACGGTTTCTGGCGCCGTCTATCTAGGTTCGAATCCTAGTCCCCGAGCAGGTTTGGTCAGAAGGCCCCATCGTCTAACGGTTAGGACATCGGCCTCTCACGTCGGTAATACGGGTTCAAATCCCGTTGGGGTCACCGAAGGAATCACCCGTGTGAGAGCGGGTTTTCCACATTAAAGCCTCCGCATCGAAGACGTCACCGACGCCGACGGTGCGGGGGCTTTTTTGTTTTTGTTCCAGCGTCCGGGTCCAGAGCGTCCTCGAGGCACACAGAAATGTTGGCGACCCGAGCAGCCGACAGACCGCTTCGGGGCGATTCACCCGTCGCTTTCTTTCGTCGGCGTGACGTGCTCCACCGCGGCGGACCGCTCCAGCCGCGTGTGCACCGATGCTCCCCGATGCCAACCCACCGTCCACGGCCCTTTCCTGAAACCTGAGCGAACCCCTGCCATGACCCAACAGCTTCCTTCCGACGCCGTCGCCGTGCTGACCTTTTGGTTTGGGAGCGACACGCTCGAACAGCCCATCGACCCGGCACTCCAGCAGCGCTGGTTCGCCGCCGACCCGGAATTCGATCGGGAGATCCGTGAGCGCTTCGGTGCGCTCATCACCGCCGCCGCCGACCACCAGTTGCAGGCCTGGGAGGAGAGCCCCCGCGGCGCGCTCGCGCTGGTGCTTCTCCTCGACCAGTTCACGCGTAATGTGCACCGCGACAGCGCGCAGGCCTTCGCCGCCGACCCAACCGCGCGGGACATCGCCGACCGCGCCCTCGCGCGTGGATTCGACCGCGCGGTGCCGCTCACGGCGCGGTCGTTCTTCTACTTGCCGTTCGAGCACGGGGAGGCGCTCGCCCTGCAAGACCGCTCCGTGGCCCTCTTCCACGCCCTCGCCGCGGAGGCCCCGCCGGAGGGAGTGAAGGGCGCCGCGATGCTCAGCGACTACGCCGAAAAGCACCGTGCGCTCATCGTGCGCTTTGGTCGGTTTCCCCACCGCAACAAGGTGCTCGGACGGGTCAGCACCGACGAAGAAACGGAGTTCTTGAAAACAGGGAGAGGGTTCTAAGCGCGCGGGTCAGTTCGCCACGGTCACAGTGCGGCACGCGAGCCAGGTGCTGGTTCCGCTGCCGACGTTGATCGCAGCGGTGCATACCTCGACGGCTCCGCGCAGCGCCGTCGGAATCGTGACGCTAAAGCCGTGCACGCCGGTGGTCCCCTCGGCGGCGTTGACGTCAGGCCGGGGCACGCGCGTCGCACCGTCGTTGGTCCCCGCCGGGGTCGTACCGGCAGCAGTACCGAGGTAGATGTGCGTCTCGATGGACCACCCACGGTCGTTCGGGTCGTAGCTCCAGCCCGCCACGCGCACGCCGCCCGGTAGCGGCGTCACGAAGTCCACCACGCCCACCGGATCGACGCGGAACGTGCGCCACTCGTTCGGCCCGGTGATCCACTGGGGGAAACCTCCGCGGGCGGGTCCGTTCGTGGCGCCCACCACCACGAGGCTGCCATTGGCGTCCGGAGAGGTCGTAAGGAGGTGCCCATCGCTGTCCGTGAGAAAGGCCTGTCCCTCGCCCGGAACACCCGCCCCCGGCGGCAGCGCGAGCGTCTCCTGCGCTACACGGTGAAACGTCGTGTCGAACGAGGTCACCAGAAACCCCGCGGCACCGGCAGGCTCGATGAAGACGAAGTGCCCGCTCGGCGGGTCGTACGAAAGCTGCGTGGACCAGCCACCGATCGCAGCCGGGTCGATGCGCGCCACCTCCGTCCGAGTGTTTGCAAACGACGGATCCGGCGAGCGAAGGATCACAATCGAGTTCGGCTCCATCGGCGCGATCTGGTTGGTAAAGGCCATGTACCAGGCGCCGTCGGGCCCGAGGGTCACCGTGGTCTGTCCGCGACCGTACTGCCCCGCGGTGAGGCCGGAGAAGTGCCCGAGCAGGTCCATGGTGATCCGTGTGTACGGCCCCTCTGGGCGGTCTGCGACGGCCACGCCGGCGTCGGTGTACGTGCCTCCGGGGGTGTTTGAGTAGTGCAGGTACCAGCGGCCGTCCGCGCCTCTCACGACCGCGGGGTCGCAGGTGTGGTTTTCTCCCGGCGATGGCGAGAGCACCGTGCGAAACGGCGCCGCAGCGAGGCCCGCGAGCGTCGCCGCGGACTTGTGCTGGATCCAATCGCCCCGGACGCCCACGCACGCGAAGTAGTGGTAGCGCCCGCCGTAGTAAACGAACGCTGGGGCGTACTCGTAGCTCGTGAGGTTCGCATCGACGATGCCGTGCGCCGCGCGCGTCGATGCGTAGTACCCGCCCGACCTCGGCGGCGTCGTCACGGGGACGTCCATGGGCTGAACGTCCGTCGTCACCGGCGTGTCTGTCGCGGTGAACACCTCGACGCGCACGGAGCCGTCCCGCGCCCCGACGTCGCCGTCCGCGTCCCGGCGCGCGGGGGCGTCCCCGGTTATGTCGAAGGCTGTATCGGTCGCGGCGGCGCTGTCCATCGTCGCGCCCGCATCGGCGGACGGCGAGGCGTCCGACTCCACCGGCGGCAGCGTTTCGTCCGGCGATGCACACGCGATCGCTCCCAGAAGGACCGGTAGCGCGAAGAGGGCACGTCGTTCGGTCACTTGCATGGGTGCATTCGTGCTCGCACGGCAGGGGCGCGTGGCGCAACGCAGCATTCGTCTTCGCGGAAGGTCACGTCGAGGGTCCAGCGGAGCGTGTTTTCGATCGACCAGTGGTCGTGCCCGTGGGTACCCATCCCCGCCGCTTTGATTTTCGCGGAACAACACAAAAAGCAGTCGAGGTTTCGCTGAATCTTGCCACCCCTCGCGCTCGCCCTTCCGCATCACGAAGCTCTTGAGACCCTTCCATTCGGCACGGTCCTCGAACCACGCGATGTCGGTCGTGACACGGAGGTGGCGCAAGTCGACATGGCCGCCTTCCGTGCTGGCGTGGCTGTGCACCGTGGGCGTGCCGATCGCGTCGGCGAAGTACCCGGCCACTTCTTCGACGAGGACGCGCTCACGTTGACGGGGCGGACGCTGCTCTTTCGCCTGATGAAAACCCGAGGGACTGGGTGATGCTGGTGGTTTTCTGGCACCACCATTCAAGCGTCAGAGTTCAGTGTTCAGGGGAGAAGGAGAGGGTCGGCGGTCGCGGCGCGCACCAGGTCGGCGAGCGAGCCGAGGTACACGGCGTCTTCGTGAAAGCGGGCGAGGTGGAGGTCTTCGGTGCCGGTCGCACCGACGGCGGGGATGCCACCGTGGCGACGCGAGTAGTGGAGCATCACCGCCTCCAGGGTTGCGAAGACGCCACCGTGGCCCCATGGGCCGGTCGCCGCAGCGCCCCGCAGCGAGGGCGTCCGGAACTGCCCACGCATCGTCTCGACGGCCATCAGTCCCGCGAGGTCGGCTCGCGACATGGGCGCGTCGCTGAAGGGCGAGTCGGCTCGGAAGAGCGCCGCCTGCAACTGCGGAATCGCTCCCAGGCGTCCGAGGTCGGGCTGCAAGTCACGACGACCGGTGGGCATCGCGATGTTGTGGAAGCTGTCGTCCGTAAGACGCGGTCCGTAGTGGCACTGGATGCAGCCCGCCTCGAAGAAGCGCGCGAGGCCGTCCCGCGCCCGCGGCGTGAGCGCGTCGCGGTTGCCGGCGGCGTAGGCGTCGAGCGGTGATGGGCGAGTCCGCAGCGTGCGCTCGAAGGCCGCGATCGCCTTGCCGACGTTGGCGAACACACGGTTGACCGCCGTGCGGTCGGCGGCCGACATGCCCTCCCAGGCGTCGTCGCCGGGGCGTCCCGATGCGGGGAAGCGCGTGGCCTCGCCGAGCGGAGGGAGCGCGCCAAACATGGTCGTGTATGCGTCTGCGTAGCGGTCCGCGACGGCGTGCGCGATGAACAGTCGCGAGGAGTCCATCTCGACGGGGTTCTCGCAGGGGCCGAGGGCCTGGTTCCAGGGCGCGTCGGCGCGGCCGTCCCAGTACTGCCAGCGCGACCACGAGGCGAAGAGCACCGAGGGCGTGTTGCGATCGCCCGCAGCGACACCGACGCCCTGCGGTCGGGCATCGGCGAAGGCGTGATCGGACTGATGACAGGTCGCGCAGGCGACGCGCCCGGATGGCGAAAGCCCCTGGTCGGAGAAGAGAGCGCGACCGAGATCGGCAGCGCGCGGGTCGTCCGCAAAGGCGTTCGTCGGATCGGGCGGCGGCGGCGGCATCGGGGTCATCGCGCGGATGAGATCCCACTGGTCGGGGCTGAAGCGATCGTCGTAGAGGGTCGGCGTGGGGCGCGTCGGCCGCGGTCGTCCGTCCATCAGCGCGATCGCGACCGCGACGGCGAATTCAAGTTCGTCCGAGGCGGGCATCGTGAGCACCCGCAGCGGGCGCATGGTGCGCGAATCGACCAGGACGATGATCGGTAGCTGGCCCGCGCCGAAATACAGCGTCTGGAAGCGGTAGCCCGGGTCGATTGCCAGCGTGTTCGCGGGGCTGTCGTAGGCTGCCCGCCAGGGCGCGAGGTCGCGCGTCGTGGCCGGGAGGTTGTCTGGTCCGAGCACGAGGAGGTCGAGCACCTGGACGCGGGCGGCGGGCCCCTGGGCGCGCAGTGCGGTGGTGTGCGCGGCGTGCCAGAGCGATGGCCCCGACCAGGCCGCGAGCGAGCGGAGGATGAGCAGCCGAGGGGTCGTTGCGCATGGGGTGTAGTAGTCGTGCAACGCGACCTCCCCATCGGCGGTCGGGAAGCGCAGATCGGGCAGCGGGCCGCCCTCTAAAATCGGGGTCGCGTTGGCTGGCCACGGGGCATCCGCACTGGAGCGACAGGGCACATCCGCGGCGGCTCCGTCGCCCGAGGCGACGGCGATGGCGGCATCGTTCGACGGGCCGTCGGGTGCGACATCGAGCGCCACATCGACCGGCGTGCGATCGATGGCAGCGTCGGCAGGCGAGGGCGAGGGAGTGCACCCGAAGGTGGTCAGCGAAGCGAGGACAGCGATGGCCGCAAAGCGCATGGGACGAACACTCCGAAAGGGGTTTCTGGCCAACCGGGGCGGGGGAGGGCGACGAGGCAGCGCGGAGTCGGCGGAAGATACTGCGGAGGGAGAGCAGCGGGGAGTGGACTACATCACCACGACTACGCCGCGCAGCATGTTCATTCCGCAGGTGAAGGCGACAGTGCCGACCGCAGGGGTAAAGGTCACCTCCACGGGCTGATTGAGCGGCAAATCGCGGCGGAGGTTGAGCGACGGGAAGACCAACTGCGCGCCGCAGCCCTGGTCGCTCGTGCGGGTGAACACCAGCGTCACGGGCTGCCCCGCGTGCACCCTCACGGACGACGGCTGGTAGCCGTTCTCGCCCACAGTGATGGCGAAGCGGCGGCCCGCGTTCGTGGCCGATGCCGGCGCAGAGGAGGACTTCGTGCACCCCGTAGAAAGGGCGGCGAGCACAAGGACGGACTGCAAGATCACGTTGGGTTTCATGGGCGTCATCTCCTGATATTTTACAGAGTCGAGGGCTCGTTGATGGAGGCATCGATCGCGTTTTGCGCTCGTACACGCAGCACGGTGTACGCGCCGAACGCGAGCGCTGCGACGATTGCGCCCGCGGCGGGAATGGCTCGCAGCGTCGCGGACGCGTCGGCAATGTATAGCCGCGCGACGAGGGACGCAGTCAGGGAGAAGAGGCCCGCAGCGAGCACCCGCTGGAGCCATTGGAGCGGCGGCAGTAGGGTCGGCGCACCCTCGGCGACGCGACGCCAGAGAAGCTGCTCCGCGCGCCAGTACGTGTAGATCACGGGGATGATCTCCAGAGTGAGAAAAGCGCTGGTAATCAGCCCCCCGACCATCGGCGCTGCGATGCGCTTCATCACGTCGGCGCCGGACCCGTCGGCCCAGAGCAGCGGAACCAGACCCATGAGCATCGTGCCGACCGTCATCAGCTTCGGTCGCACCCGCTGGATGGTCCCCTCGGCGTGCGCCGCGACGATGTCTTCGAGGGAGTGGATGCCGCCCGCCGCGAGCCGCCGCTCGTAGGCGTGGTCGATGTAGACGATCATCACGACGCCGGTTTGCGCGGCCAGGCCCACGAGAGCGATCACGCCGACCCACACGGCGGTCGAGAGATTGTAGTCGAGCAGAAAGACAGCCCACACGCTGCCGACCAACGCGAAGGGCACCGAGAGCAGGACGATCAAGACCTCAGTGAAGTTCTTGAACTGCAGGTAGAGCAGCACAATGATAATCAGGAGCGCGACGGGGATGAGGATCTTCATCCGCTCCTCCATCTGCGCGAGGAGTTCGTATTGCCCAGTCCAGCGCAGGTATGACCCGGCGCCAAGGACGACCTCACCGCGCCGCGTCGCCTCTGCCACCGCGCGCCGCGCATCCGTCACGTAGCGCCCGACGTCCCGGCTCGCGTCGAGGTCCACGTACACGTAGCCCACGAGCAGTCCGGCCTCGTCGCGAAGCATCGGTGGGCCCGCGACGACGCGCACGTCCGCGAGTGCGCCAAGCTCGATCTGCCCCGCACCGGTCGCGCCATCGGGGCGGGGGATGGGTACGAGTACCTCGCGGATTCGCTCGAGGCTTGAACGAAAATCCGCGGCGTAGCGCACGTTGACGGAGAAACGGTTGCGCCCCTCGACAGTGGTCGTGACCGGCGCGCCGCCGAGCGCCATCTCGACCACCTCGTTGACGTCCGCTACCCGCAGACCGTAGCGGGCGAGCGCTCGCCGGTCGGGCACGATGTCCACGTAGAGCCCGCCGACGGAGCGCTCGAAGAGCACGCTGCGAGTTCCGGGTACCGCGTGAAGCACCCGCTCGAGCGCGGTGCCGGTGCGCTCGATCGCCGCGAGGTCGCTGCCGTAGACCTTCACCCCGACGGGCGTGCGGATGCCCGTTGTGAGCATGTCCACGCGGTTGCGAATCGGCTGCGTAAAGGCGTTGGTCCAGCCAGGAAGCTGGAGCCGTTGGTTCATCTCCTGAACGAGTTCGTCGCGCGTCATCGGCACGAACTCGGGCTGTAGCCGGTTGAAGAGCGATCGCAGGAATAACGGCGTTCGCCCGACGTACCAGCGCCGCACGTAGCGGGTGCGCCACTGTGCCCGCGGACGCAGCTTGACGATCGTCTCGGCCATCGAGAGCGGCGCTGGATCTGTGGGCGTTTCCGCGCGGCCGACCTTCCCGAGCACGCGCTCGACCTCGGGAAACTCCCGCAGGATGGCATCCTGCCGCTGAAGTTGCCGCCGCGCCTCCTCGATGGAGACGTTGGGCAGCGTCGTCGGCATGTACACGAGGTCGCCCTCGTCGAGCGGCGGCATGAACTCCGACCCGATGCGCCCGGCGACGGGAAGCGCAGAGAGCAGCGCCATCAACCCGATGAGCACCGTCGTACGCGGGTTGCGCAGCGCCGCGTGGACGAAGGGCTCGTAGAACGCCCGGATCACACGGGAAACCGGGTGCTTCGCCTCGGGGTAGATCTTTCCACGGATGAGAAAGTCGCGAAGCGCAGGCGCGACCGTCACCGAGAGCACCGCCGCGGAGAGCATCACGAAGGTCTTCATGTACGCGAGCGGACGGAACAGCCGGCCAGCCTGCCCGGTAAGCCCAAACACCGGAATGAACGACGCCGCGATGATGAGCAGCGAGAAGAAGATGGCCGGCGTGACCTCGCGCGCAGCCTCGGCCAGAAGGCGCTCGCGCTCGGCCTCCGGGAGATCGGGCGGGGCGCCCTCGAGCTTCTTGTGCGCGGCCTCGACCATGACGATCTCGGCGTCCACCGTGGCACCGATGGCGATGGCAATGCCGCCGAGAGACATGATCGTCGCCGGGATGCCGAGGAGGTACATCGGGATGAACGACGCGAGCACCGCCAGCGGAATCGACAGGATGGGCAGCAGTGCGCTGCGGAGGTGCAGCAGGAAGAGAATGATCACCAGCGAGACGACGATCATCTCCTCGAGGAGGCTGTGCTTGAGCGTGTCGATGGCGCGCTCGATGAGGCCCGCGCGGCTGTACACGGGCACCACCTCGACGCCCGCCGGCAGCGACGGCCGCAGCGCGTCCAGTTTGTGTTCGACGCGGCGGATGACCTCGAGCGCGTTCTCCCCGTAGCGCATCACGACGACGCCGGAGACGACCTCCCCGCGGCCGTCGAGCTCCGCCGCGCCGCGCCGGATGTCCCCGCCGATGCGCACCGTCGCGACGTCGCGCACCAGCACCGGCGTCCCCCCGGCGCTCGCGCGAAGGACAACGTCTTCGAGGTCCTGCGGGCGGGTGACGTACCCGCGGCCGCGGATGAAGTACTCGCGCTCGGACATCTCCAGCACGCGCCCGCCCACGTCCGCGTTGGAGCGGCGAACGGCGCTCGCCACGTCTGCGATGCTCAGCCCGTACCCGCGCAACCGGATCGGATCGACGGTGACCTGGTACTGCTGCTCGAAGCCACCGACCGAGGCCACCTCGGCGACGCCCGGCACGCTGGTGAGCGCATACCTGAGTGAGTAATCCTGGTACGCGCGGAGCTGTCCGAGGTCGTGTCGGCCGGAGCGATCGACGAGGGCGTACTGGTAGACCCATCCGATGCCCGTGGCGTCGGGTCCGAGGCGCGAGGCGGCGTCCGGAGGCAGGCGGTTGCGGACGGTGCTGAGGTACTCGAGCACCCGCGAGCGCGCCCAGTAGAGGTCGGTTCCCTCCTCGAACACCACGTAGACGAAGCTCATCCCAAACATCGTCTGTCCCCGCACGTCGGCGACCCGGGGCGCGCCCAGCAGGGCCGTCACGAGGGGGTACGTGACCTGGTCTTCGACGAGCGTGGGCGAGCGGCCCATCCACTCGGTGAAGACGATCACCTGCGGGTCGGACAGGTCGGGGATGGCATCGAGTGGGATGTGGCGCGCAGCGGTCCAGCCGCCGATGGCGAGCGCGAGTGCGAAGAAGAGCATCAGCGCGCGATTGCGGGCCGAGGCGTCGATGATGCGGCCGATCACGGGGCACCGCCGTCCGAGGCCGCGGGGCTCGCACCGAGCGCCGATTGGAGGCGGCTCTCGGAGTCGATCATGAAGCCACCGCGGGCGACCACGCGCTCGCCCTCGCGGAGCCCATCGGTGACCTCGAGGTCGTCGCCCATGAGCGCGCCAGTGCGTACGCGCCGTGGCTCGAAGCGCCCGCCGCCGGTTGCGACGAAGGCGTAGCGCGCGGTCCCGGTGTCCGTGACGGCGTCCCGCGGAACCACCAGCGCCAGAGAGCCTGGAAGCGCAAACGTGACGTCGCCGTACTGTCCCGGGCGGAGGCGCAGCGCGGGGTTGGCGACCGCGAGACGGACGCGCGCCGTGCGGGTCTCGACGCCGACCGAGGGCTCGACGAGTTCGACGCGCGCAGCGAGGGCGGGGCCGTCCAGGCCGGTTGCGGCGAAGAGGGCGGGAGTGCCACGGTGCACCCTGGCGAGGTCACGTTCGGCAAGGCTCGCGATGATCCAGACGCGCGAGAGGTCGGCGATTTCGTAGAGCACCGTTTCGGGCGTCACGTACTGCCCAAGGATCGCGGCGTAGCGGGTGACGTACCCGTCGATGGGCGCGCGCACCGGCACGGTCCGTTGCGCCGTGCCCCGCTGCAGGATTGCGTCGATGTCCGCGTCTACGAGCCCGAGTAGGAGGAGGTTGCGCCGCGCGGAGGCGAGGATGTCCGCGTGGTCCGACGCCGGGGCTCCGTCCGTGGGGTCGCCCGCCCAGCGCCGCGCGGCGAGAAGCTCCTGCTGCGCCTGGTCGATTTGCGGGCTGTAGATCCACGCCAGGGTCTGGCCGCGGGACACCCGCACGCCGCTCTCGCGCACGCCGACGCGCTCGAGGAAGCCCGCCGCGCGAACGTGCACTTGCGCACCTGCGCTCTCGGGGGCCTCGACCACCCCGGGGACGCGTAGCTGCTGGCCCACGTCGCGGCGCACGACGGCCGCGGTGGTCACTCCGATGAGTTGTTGACGCTCGAGCGAAAGCGTCACCGGGACGAGGCCCGGCGGCGCCGTCGTCGGGTCCTCCGCCGCAGCCATGACCGCTGCGCTGCCGGCGTCGGACAGAGAGGCAGTCATCGGGCCCGTGGCGCGTCGGCGATCCTCGGGAATCAGTTCCAGGTTCATGTGGCAGATGGGGCACTCGCCCGGGTCGGGCGAGACGATCTGCGGGTGCATCGGGCAGTAGTAGCGGCTCTCGCGGTGCTCGGAGTGCGTTGCGCTCCCGGGGCCCCAGTAGCGCCACACGCTGAAGCCCGCGAGGGCCGTCACGGCGACCAGGATCGCCCAGCGCACGCCTGCCATCACCCGGGCGCCGCGCGAAGAAGCGGACGGAGGGGCGCTCACGGCAACGCGTCCGTCTCGACTGCGACTCGAGGGAGGGCTGCACCCACGGCTTGTTCAAGGTCTGTCGCGGCGTGGGCCATCGCCGATGTGACGTCGGCTTCCTCGGTTTCGACGTCGAGCACCTGGCGGGCGGCGTCGATCCAGGCGAGGAGGTCGCCGCGCCCGGCCACATAGGACACACGCACTGCGGTTTCGGCCCGCGCGGCCGCGGGTCGGGCCTCCCGCCGCAGCACCGTGAGTTCTCGCGAGAGGCCTTCCAGGCGTGCGCGAGCGACGGCCACTTCGCTGCGGACGGTGACGGTCACGCGGTCCGCGCTGGCAGCCTCGGCGAGTTCACGCTCACGCGCCTCGGCGACCCGCTCGGCTGCGCCGCCCCACACCCACGGCAGCGTCGCGGCCACGGTGGCACCCACTCCCGGGCGCAGCATCGGATCCTGCCAGTAGCTGAGCGCGCCGGTGAAGGTTGGCCAGCGTGACTCGGCGCGTGCGGCGTCGCTGCGAGCCGCGGCCGAACGGATGCGCGCGCGGGCCTGGCCGAGCTCGCTGCGGGCGCGTGCAGCGAGGGCGAGGAGGTCTGCGAGTGGGAGTTGCACGGTCTCGGGCGCGAGGTCTGCGGGGGGCCCGAACGGCGCGTCTGCCTCGCGGCGCAGGAGGGTGTTGAGGGCCGCCCGGGCGCGCTCAAGCTCGGAGTCGATGCGGGTCATCGCGCGGTGCGTGCGGGCCTGCTCGGACTCGATGCGCGGGACGTCCGCGAGTGGGCCGCCGCTGGCGAAGCGCGCGCGGGCGGCGCCGAGCATGGCGTCGAGAAGACCGAGGTGGTTGGCGTGTACTCGGTGCTCGAGCGCGCCGTGGAGATAGTCTGCGTAGGCTTGTCCTGCCTGCGAGAGCACCTCGGATTCCCGTGCGCCGAGTGCGGCCACGCGTTCGCGAGCCTCCTCCGCGGCAGCGCGTGCCCGGGCGTCTCGCGACCCCGCCGCGGGAAACATCTGCCGCGCTTCCACCATGTACATTCCGGCCTCTCCGAGGGCGTAGGGGCGGGCGAGTGGGAGGTTCCAGACCTGGGCGTTGAGCTCGGGCGGGGGGAGCGCGCCCTCTGCGCGGGCGGCGTGGAGGGCTGCGCGAGCCTCGTGGACGAGCGCCCGGAGGCCAGCATCGCGGGCCACTGCGAGCGCCAGAATCTGAGCGCGGGTGACCGGCCCGGCGAGGCCAGCGTCTTCGCGGGCCGTGTCTCGTGGATCTTCCGTCGGGCGGCGCAGCGCTCCGAGCGCGAAGGTCTCATCGACCATGCGGGAGCCTGATCCGGTGGTGCACCCGGCCGTTGACGCCATCACTAACCAGTGCTGCCAGCGCATCTTCGATCCTCGGTGGGGACTATGCGGGGCGGGGGGGATTTGTGACTTTGCGATCGACGACCGCGGTCGAATCGGGCCTCGTCTCTCGGAGCGGCTCAGAGCACCTGAACGACGCCTTTCATCGTTCCCGGATGGACGCTGCAATAGAACGGATAGAAGCCGGGCGTCGGGAACCTGATGGTGTGCACCGAGCCGGTGGAGAAGGGCACGATCGGCGTCGTGTCCGGCGCTGTTCCTGCTTCGCCCGGCGCGAGGCCCGGTGCGAGCGGGTGCCGCGAGAAGGCCCACATGAACTGCACCGACTGACCCGCGCGAATGGTCATGCACGGGAAGTCGAAGGTGTTCGTGGTGCCCCGGGTCATGATCATCCGGGCACTCGCGGTGCCCTCCGTCTGATCGACGTACAGGTCCGGCCTACAGCCGTGGAGCGTCGGGAGATTGCCCGCGTCGGACTCAAGGGCCGCGTCGATCGGGGCGCTTGCATCGGTCGCCAGGGGCACGTCGCTGACGGCAGGGACATCCGTCGGGGTCGCGACATCGGGGGTGGCCGAGCCGCACGCCGGGAGCATCAGGGCGAGCAGGACGGGAGACGTCAGGCGCAGGTGCATTGGGTCTTTCTTTGGGAGGGCCATGGTGCGGCCGCGGGTGTGATGGTCAGCGGTCGACCATGAGGTCGGCCATCATTCCGTGGTCTACGTGTTCCAGGATGTGGCAGTGGAACATCCACATGCCGGGGCGGTCGTCGGGGCGAAATGCGATGCGCAGCCGCTCGTGGCCCCGAAGGTTCGCCGTGTCTTCCCAACTGCGTGCGGCCTCAGGGACCCCGTTGCGCGCAAGCACCTGGAAGAAGAAACCGTGCAGGTGGATCGGGTGATCCATTTCGCTTTCGTTGATGACGTCCCACACCTCGGTGTGTCCCACCGTGGCGTGCAGCGCGGGCACGTCGGGCCACGCGGCGCCGTTGATCAGGAAGCGGATCGTCTGCGTGCTCTCATCCACCACCTCGCTCATGCGCACCTCGCTCGGTGTCACGCCCGCGGAGTCGATCGCTTCGATCGCGCGCGCCCCGGTGAAGGGCGCGAGAAATGGGAGCGCCGGGTCCGCGGAGTACGCGACGGCGAGGACGTCTTCGGCGGCAAACACCCCAGCGCCGTGGCCACGCGCGTACGGCAGGTTGGTCAGCATCGCGCGGGTGCTCGGCGGCGCGACCGCGTCTACCAGAAGGTCGTACCGGTCGCCGGGAACCACCAGGAGATCGTCGACGGTGCGCGGCGCAGGGAGGGCGCCTCCGTCCGTGCCGATCACCGTGAATCGGTGCCCCGGGAGAGAGAGACGGTAGAAGCGGGCGCTTCCGGCGTTGACGACGCGCCAGCGCTGTCGCTGTCCCGCGCGCATCGGCAGCACCGTTCCGATATGCCCATTGATCACTTGCAGTCCCCCGTCGCGTCCGCTGTGGATCTCCAGCAGATCACCGGGCGGCGCGATCTGGCCGTCCTCGCCCAGCGTGACGTCGTCGAGCATGATCACCCTTTCGATGTCGGCGCGCGGCTCGTCGTCGCTGCGCACCACGATCGCGCCGTAGAGGCCGACCTCCATCTGGCGGGCCTCGTCGACGTGCGGGTGATACCAATACAGTCCCGCGTCGGGGAGCGCGAAGCGGTACTCGAACGTCCCCCCTGGCGCGACCGGCTGCTGCGACCGTGGACTTCCGTCCATGTCTGCCGGAACTCGCAGCCCGTGCCAGTGAATGGTCGTGGGCTCGGTGAGGTGGTTGGTGAAGTGCACCACCAGCGTGTCGCCGACGCGCGCCTCGATGAGCGGCCCAGGGACGCCGCCGTTGTAGGTCATCGCGCGAACCCGCCGCCCGGGGGAGATCTCCCAGTCGCCCATGCGGGCCTCGAGATTGATCTCGACGACCCGGGGGTCGGGGTTGATGTCCGTGGCGTTCGTGAGGCCGAGTCCGGACGCTGCGAGGTCAGGGCCTGGGCGCGCCGATGGGGGCGCAATCGGGGCGTCCCCGCATCGCCCCAGGAGGAGCACGGCCGGCAAGATCCAGAAGAGTCGTCGGATCGAATGCATGGAGGTCACCCGCGAGCGGGTGTGAACGCAGCGTCTAGTGGCCATTGCAGTGCTGATTCTAATCGGGTCACCCGCAATAATGACACCAATGTTGGGGGGATTTGTGCGGCGGGGCGCCCGTCACGGGAGGGCCGTGTCGTCCGGGGGCGGTCGTCCGACGGAGGCACCTTCGCCGCCATGACCGGGACGGTCATCGACTTCGAGGTCGCCCTCGAAGGTCGCGCCGATGGCCAACGCGAGCGGGTCCACGGTGGTGCGCAACCGGCGTCCCGGCGTTCCCACTTCCGGACCACGCAACTGCAGGTCGATCACCGGCAGGTCGCCCACGGCCCGCACGACGTGCAGCGCCGCGAGACCCGACGTCTCGAACAACTCGTTGTGGCCCAGCAACTGCCTCGAGCGCAGCGCGAAGTGACGCCCGTCGAGTTCGTCGAAGGTGAGTTCCTCGAGCGTTCCTTCGACGGCCTTGCCCAGGAGGCGGTGCGGGTGCGCGTGGATGGGCGTCACCGAGCCGGGCTCGCGACATACGGCGACGAGCGCCCAGCCGCTCTTGCCCTCCCAGAACGTCACCCAACGACAGCCTGCGCCGTGCTGCAGCGGGCTCTGCCGCACCGGGATGAGTTCGCCCATGGCCGGGTGCAACTGGCGGATGATCTTGCGCAGCGCGGCGTCGTCGAGCGCGCCGTCGGTTTCGAGGCCATCGAGCACACTTGTCGCTTCTGCGAGCGCCAGCGGTGATCCTTGCTCGAACCGTAGTCGGAGCGCGCGCGCAGCCTTGCCCGCCGACGTCGCCAGGTGGTGTCCGAGCGCCGCGGTCCCGAGGCCGATCACGCCGACGAGCGCAGAGGCCCCGTAGGCACCCCGCGACGCGAGGGTGATCATGCCTAGCGTGAGAGATGCGATGGTGAGCGCGGCGCCGCCGCCGACTGCGACCGCGCGACCGCCGGAGGCCATCAGCGAGCGCAGCCCAAGGTTCAGCCCGATGCTTGCGGACACGGTGGTCATCGTCAGGTCGACCACGAATCGATCGGCCCGGAGAAACGACACCCACGCCGGTGCGCTGCCGAAGAGCCGATCGCCGAGGGTGCGCGCAGCGGCGAGGGCGATGTACCCGAGCACGAAGTGCGGCAGTTGATCGAGGATGCTCTTGCCGACGCCCGTGGGCCGACCTTCGCGTCGGATGAGCGCAAACGCCACCAGAGTCGGAGCCAACATCAGGACGCGCGCCGACTTGGCGGCGGCGGACATCACCCCGCCGGTGCCGCCCATCTGCGCGCCGACCGCGATGGCGCTCGATAGATCGTTGACCGCGAGGCCGCTCCAGATGCCAGCGAAACCGGGGTCAAGGTCGATCGAGAGCGCGATCGGGTGGAAGCACACCAGCGCCACCACGCTGAAAAGAAACATCACCCCGATGGCAACGCCCTGCTCCTCACGGTGGGCCCCGGAGATCGGTGCGATCGCGTTCACGGCGGAAGCGCCGCAGATCATGGTTCCGCCGGCGAGGAGGTCGACGAGCGGACGGCGCACGCCGAGCAGTGCTCCGAGTGCGTGCGCGACGAAGAAGGCGCTCGGCAGCGCGACGAGTCCGACGCCCGCGATAAGCGCCAGTTGCACGCCCCCGAAGAGGGAGGTCTGAACCTTCAGTCCCATCGCGATGATCCCAGCGCGCAATACCCATTTCCCGCAGAAACGCAGGCCGGGTGCGAAGGAATCTGGCTCTCGATCCTGGCCCGGTAGCTTGAGCCCGAGGACCCCACGTAGCGGTGTGTTGAGCAGCGCGGCGCCGAGCACCAGGGCGATGAGCACATCCGAGAAAAATGGCGACGCCGGGAGCACCCGCACGAGACCGACGGACGCCAGCCCGAGCACCGCGGCGAGCGCGATTCCCAGTGCGTCCGTTCGCTCTGGAACCCACTGCGGGCGGCTCAATCGGCCCCGCCGGGGAGTCCGAGCGTGCGCCACGTCAGCATGCCACCCGCGAGGTTGGCGACTCTCTCCATGCCTGCTTTCGCGAGAATCTGCGTGCCCAGCGCCGACCGCCTTCCAGTCTGGCAGACCACCACCACGGGCCTGTCCGCGGGCACCTCTGAGGCGCGCGTTCGGAGTTCGTCGAGGGGTATGAGTTGTGCGCCTTCAAGGTGACCGAGCTCCGCGTCGAACTCCGCCGCGCTACGCACATCGAGCACGTGTACATCCCCTCGATGCTCCGCGACCCATTCTGGCGTGATCTCCCGCAGTCCTGCGTAGGTCATCACCACCGGGCCCCACTCCGGTGCTTGCGGTGCATGGCCCTCTGCGGGTCGCCCGCTGCGCAGGTTTGCGGGCACCGCGACGTCCAGTAACTTCGGATGCGGGAGCGCCAGGTTGGTCATGTACCCGACGAAGTCCTCCTCGCGCGCGCCGCCGCCGATGCGTGGGTTGTAGAGCCGCTCTTCGCCGATGGTGCTGGTGGTGCGGCCCTGGTAATCGTGCGCGGGGTAGACGACGCATTCGTCCGGGAGCGAGAGAAGCTGCTCGCGAATGGAGCGGAAGAGCCTTCGCGCGTCCCCTTGCTGGAAGTCCGTGCGCCCGGTGCCGCGCACGAGAAGCGCGTCGCCAGTGAACACCATGTTGTGGTCGGCGGTGACAAACGACACGCAGCCGTCGGTGTGACCGGGAGTCGCGCGCACCTCGAGCTTCTGCGCGCCGAAGTGAATCGACTCGCCGTCGGTGAGTTCGAAATCGACGTGTTGTGCGAGCGCCTCACCGGAGAGGCCGATGCGGCTGCCGAGCGCCGCTTTCATCAGCCAGGCGCCAGTGACGTGGTCGGCGTGACAGTGCGTGTCGAGCGCGTACAGGAGCGTGAGCCCGAGCTCGCGGACGAGGGCTGCGTCGCGGCTGTGCTGTTCGAAGACGGAGTCGATGAGAACCGCCTCGCGCGTACGCTCGTCCGCCAGGAGATAGGTGTACGTGCTCGAGGCCTGATCGAAGAGCTGTCGGTGAATCACGAACGACCAACTATATGATTTCAAGAGTCCGGGAAGGGACTGTGTGACTCACCACGGGATGCTCAACGGATAAAGATGCGTCCGTCCGAGGTGCGGCTGAGTCCGGTTGCACCGACGACCGGCGGCCGACTCACCGGACGCGTCGGGGCCGCTGCCGGGGCGCGACGCTGGAGTGCCGTGGCACCGGCGGTCCGAGGGGTCGGCCGCGGCGCTGGGACTACGGCCACCGGAGGCGCGGGCGACGGCAGAACGATCTCCGCTGGCACGGGCTCGGTCGATGGCCCGATCGGGTGCACGATGGTCGATGAAACGACCACCGTTGGAGCCGCGGTGATCGGGTGGGCCGCGCGACCCCGCACCTGCCAGATGCCGAGGGAGAGGAGGCTCAGGAGGAGCGCAACGAGGCCGATTCGGCGCGACCAGCGCGTCGCCATCGTGGGTAATTGCGAGGGGCCAGGCTCGGGCTCGGGCTCGACGATCGGCGCGGGTACTTCGTCGGGGGGGGAGACGAGGTCCGTGCGAGAGAGTTCGATGCTTATAGACGAAGGGCCGTCTTCGGGTTCGGCCGTCACTGCCAGCGGTCGCAAAGATTCCGCGGCGGCGGCTCCGCGCCACGGGTGAATCTCGGTGCGCGCCTCGGCGGACTCGCCCGCCAGGGCGGCCGAACCGAACTCCGGCAATGTCGAGAGGGCCCCGGTCGGCTCTTCGTCAACGGCCATCTCGGCGGAGACCTCTTCGCGCTCTCGCGGAGCCACAATGGCGCGTACATCCGACGCCGAAGGCTGCTTTCCGGTGGGGTCGCGCTGGTCCGCGAGGAAGTGCTCGTAAGCCTGTGCGGCGAGGAGGCCCACCTCCGCCCGGGGTGCCGGTACGAGCACCTTGCGCAATGCCACGGCGAACGCCGCACAGGTCGCCCAGCGGTCCTCCGGGCGGCGGGCCATGGCCTTCATGATCACCGCATCGAGCGCCTCCGGCAGGGTGTCATCGACGCTGCGCATTCGCGGGAGGTCGGCGTGCAGCAGGGCGTTGATGACCGCGGCCTCGCTCGCGCCCTTGAACAGTCGCCGCCCGGTGAATACCTCCCAAAGCACCAGACCCACGGTGAAGATATCAACCCGCCGATCGAGTTCGCCAAACTCGAACTGCTCGGGCGCCATGTAGGCCAACTTGCCCTTGGTCTGCCCGTCACGGGTTGTCGAAAGACGAGTCGTCGCCTTGGCGATGCCGAAGTCGGTAATGCGGGAAATCCCATCTACGCCCACCAGGATGTTGTGCGGCGATGCGTCTCGATGAACGATATGCAGCGGCTGACCCGCACTATCGCGGAGTTCATGCGCGGCATGGAGGCCCGAGAGAGTGTCCAGTGCGATGCGCCCCGCGACCGGATGGGGCAGCCGAAAACCGCGCCTGGACTGGTCGCGGGTGAGGTCGAGAAACGTCACACCCTGCACGTACTCCATGACGATGGAGAGGGCGTCGCGCTGATCGACGTCGAGCACGCCCACCACGTTGGGGTGACGAATCTGCGCAGCCAGCCGCGCCTCGTCAAAGAACATCGCGACGAACTCTTCCTCCTTTGCGAGGTGTGCGTGCAGTCGCTTGATCGCCACTTCCCGCGGGCGCTCGCCCTCCGGGCGCTCGGCGAGATACACCGTCGCCATGCCGCCCGAGGCGATCTCCCGCACGATGCGATACTTCGGTTCCGCACCAGGCGTCGGGGCTGATTCGAGGGTCCGCATGCCTTAGGATGAAAATTCTATCGCGGTTCGTGAAGGCACAACAACCGCTCATTAGTCCCTGAGCTGGAAGTTGCCCAGAGGTCATAATGACGGGCGTCGTGAGCGGTGCGTTCCGATGGCCGTGGGGCCCGTGATAGCGTGCGCCGCATGGTTCCGATGCGCGCGCGGCGAGGTCCTTTTTCCGTGGGGCTCGCTCTATCGCTAGCGATGTTGTCCCGGCCGCCGTCGGTGCATGCTCAGTCCAGCGCGGTTCGCACTGCAGGCTGCCCTCGCCTCGACGCGGACATCGCCCTCTCCGTGCGCGAGCGTGTGGCCAGGCATACCGCGGCTGCCCTCGCGGTCCTCGAAGACCTGCACCGTCGCTGTCCAGTGCCGCAAGTGACGGCCCAACTCGCCCTCGCGGAGATCGACGCCGGGCACCTCCAGGAGGCGTGGCAGCACCTCGCCGCGGCGCTCGCCGACGCCACGGACCCGTGGGCCCGCTCGCGCCGCGCCGCACTCATTGTCGCCCGCACGGAGTTACGGGCGCGCATGGGGGCCATCCGTGTGCAGGGCGATCCGCCGGGGGCCGAGGTGTTGGTGGACGGCCGGCCGATCGGCGTACTCCCGCTCGGGGACTCGTACGTCCTCGCGCCGGGGACTTACCGTGTCGAACTTCGGTCGCCGGGGCGAGCCACCGCCGCGGATGAGGTGTCCATCCGGGCCGGGCAAGACCTTGAAGTCGTTCTGGCCTCCGCCCGCGTGGAGGTCTCGTCCGGCGCGATGGGCGCGATCGTGATGCCGCCGCCGTCAGTCTCGCCCGACGCGGTCACCCCGGTTCGCCGCGCTCGCATCGTCGGCTACGGTCTCCTCGGTCTCGGCGTCGCTGCGGCGGCCACCAGCGCCGCACTGATCTTCCAGAGTTCGTCCCAGGCCGATGCGTTGCGCAGCGCGACGGCCTCCAGTCCGGGCGCGGAGGGAGCCTTCGTGCGCTTCGTCACCCAGCCCGGATACACCTCCACGGATCGCTCCACGGCGACGGCGTGCCTCGCGTCCGCTGGGGACTTCAGTCCCGATGGTCGCGCGGCCGCGACGCTCTGCGCCGACAGCGACCGCACTCGCGCGCTGGCCTGGGCCTTCGGTGTAGCCGGCGTAGTAGCTGCGGGCGTCGGGGTCGCGCTCGTGGTGCTCCGTCCGGGCGCGGCTGCACACGCCGTTCGTCTGCGAGTTTCTCCGCTCTTTCTCGGTGCTTCCGGGGTGATGATCGATGGCGTGTTCTGACAAGCTCCGGCTCGGTGTGGTGTTTGCGGCGATGGTCGGGGTCGGCTGCGCGCTTCCGTGGCCCGATGCGGCATCGCCGACGGCTGCGGATGCAGGCGATGCCGGACGCGTCATCCCGCTAACCGACAGCGGCCCGGATGTCCCGACGCCTCGGTCGGATGTTCCGGTGGATTCTGCGGATGTTCCTGCACCGCCAGTGGACGTTGTGCTCGACGTGCCGGTGATCCCCTTTGACGTGCCGCTGGACGTTGTCCTCGACGTGCCGGTGATCCCCTTTGACGTGCCGGTGGACGTTGTGCTCGACGTGCCGGCGACTCCTCGCGATGCCAGCACGCTCGACATCTCCGTGGTGATCGATGTCCCGCCGCTGGACACGGGCGCCGCAGACATCGGCGTCGATGTGCAGTGTGGGTCCGGGCTGCGGGCCTGCGGTGGTGTCTGCATCGACATCAGCAATCGTCCCGATCACTGCGGCGCGTGCGGCAACACCTGTACATCCACCCAGCGCTGTGAAAGCGGGATGTGCCAACCGTGCACGGCGGGGCGCTCGGCTTGCGACAACCTCTGCGTTGACCTTCTGACCACTGATGCCCAGTGCGGAGCCTGCAACCGACAATGCCCCGCCGCGTCACACTGCGTGGCCGGCGGCTGCGTCCAGCAGTGTCCGACTGGGCAGAGACTGTGCGGCTCCACATGCCGCAGCGTGAATTCCGATGCCGCCAACTGCGGTGGATGCGGCGTCGCCTGCGTCACCGGGCAGGTGTGCTCGGCGGGCAGTTGCGTGGCCGCGTGCCCGGCGTCGCTGACGGCCTGCGACGGTGGCTGCTACGACCTGCAGACCAGTCGAAACCATTGCGGGGCGTGCGGCAACCCGTGCGCGAACACCGAGGCCTGCGAGACGGGGTTGTGTACGCCAGTGGCCTGCTCTGCACCGGCAGTGGTTTGCCTGGGCAACTGCACGACGACGGCGAGCAGTGCGACCCACTGCGGGGCCTGCTCCAATGATTGTGCCGAGCGCCCCAACGCGGCCTCGTCTTGCATGTCGGGGGTGTGCCGATCGACCTGCCAGTCTGACTATGGAGACTGCGATCGGCAGTTTGCCAACGGCTGCGAGACCTCGCTCGGTAGCGACCAAGAAAACTGCGGCGTCTGCGGCCGTGCCTGCACAGTCGACCAGACCTGCTGCAGCGGCTCATGCTTGAGCAACTCCTGCGGCGGCGGGTTACTGCGCTGCAGTTGTCGCTGCGTGGACCCGTCGAGCGACATGTCCAACTGCGGCGCCTGCGGAGTGCGCTGCACCGGCGGCAACCGCTGCCGATCTGGGGTGTGCATGCCCTGAACGGGCGCAGAAACGATATCTAGATATCGATTCACGGTGTGGAGATATGCAGTCAGTGGCGCTTTAACTGCGTTAACTGGTTGCGTTGCGCGTTTGTGGCTCGTGCGTCTTGATCCGCGACATGTCCGACTGTGTTCGCATCAGAATGCGCTAGGGTCGCCAGGATGAATTCTTCTGGTCGCCGTTCGCACCTCGTTCGCCTCGTAGCGTCTCTCTCGGCGGTGCTCGTGCTGAGCGCCTGCTCCTCGGATCCCCCGGGCCCGATCGGCAGCGATGCCGCGCCTGGCACGGATGCCGCGGCAGACGTGAACGCACCCGAGGCCGGTCCGGTCGATGCGCCCGTGACGCCGATCGACGTCGCAGGCGACGTGGCCGTAGACACCGGGACGAGCCCGGCCGATGCGTCAGTCACGGATGTCCCCGCGGTGGATGTCCCGGCGGTGGATGTCCCGGCGGTGGATGTCCCGGCGGTGGATGTCCCCGCGGTGGATGTCCCCGCGGTGGATGTCCCCGCGGTGGATGTCCCCGCGGTAGATGTTCCCGCGGTGGATGTCGGACGCCCCGATTCGGGCGTGTTCGATGTGGTGTCGATGGACGTTGGACGCCCCGATTCGGGCGTGTTCGATGTGGTGTCGATGGACGTTGGACGCCCCGATGCGGGGGTAGTCGATGTGCCACGGGTGGACGTTTCAGCGGCGGACGTGCCGGGGGACTCGTTTCGGGTCCCGGTGCACTTTGCCGATGTCGCGAGCGCGGTGCCGGGCTGCTTGATTCCGCTCGGTGATCCGCGGCGCGAGGTGGTGGAGACGCGCTGCGACGGGCTCGACAACGACTGTGACGGCTGGGTCGATCAACTGCTGCCGGTGGGGCCCAACGCGTGCTCGACGGGCGCGCTCGGGGTCTGTGCCACCGGCTGGGCCGCCTGCGACGGAACCACCCGGATCTGTCAGGCCCCGGCCGCGACGCCAGAGGTCAACGACGGGCGCGACAACGACTGCAACGGGCGCATCGACGACACCCCGACCACCACCGCTGCGGTGCGCTCTCGGGCACTGCTTCTGGTTCCCAACGATCTCTGGCTCGATGGGCCGCTTGAGGTCGATACCGTCGCTTCGATTCTCGACCAGTGGGGCATCGCGTACGACCGGCCGACCACCGGGGCCACCTTCGAGTCGCAACTCCCCCGCATCGCGACGGGGTACTCGCTGGTGGTCATCCCTGGATACATGGGCGCGTATGAATTCGATGCCGCTGCGCGCGCCGCGTTGGAAGCCTTCGCGCGCAACGGCGGCGTCGTGGTGGTGCAGAAGCCGGTCATCAGCGCGACGCACGGGCCCGACCTCGGCTTGCTGCTCGGGCTGACGACGACCACGCGGCACTTCGATGTGACCACCATGCGCTTCACCGGATCGGCTCCGGTCACCTCCTCGCTCGACAGCCCCGAGGAGCGCTGGCTGGAGATCACCGAAAACACGGTTGCACAGCCGATGGAGGTGTACACGCTCAGCCCCGCCGCGGGCGCTGGCGTGACGGTGCTCGCGCACGCCTACGCCGCCGCGATGGACGTCGGCGCGTCGGTCACGCGTCGGGCGCTCGGCCGCGGGGCCATCTACGGTGTCGGCCACGACCTCCACGGGTTTCGCCACTACCGCTGCTACATCAACTGCTTCGAGCCGTCCGGCGACGTACTGGGTCTGTTTCTCCGCGACGCGCTGCGCGAAGGCACTGCGGGACACGTCGTGTTGAAGCACACCGTGCCGGGCCTGGAAGACTCGCTGCTCGAACTGACCCACGACGTTGACGCGGTGGACTCGGCGCTGCCGGGCGAGTGGGGCGCTTCCGGGGCCCTGCAGATGGCCTCCGTCGAGGCCGCCCACCACGCCCGCGGAACCTACTACGTCACCACGAACTACATCGAAGGGTACTGGTCGCCGGAGACCGTGCGCTACCTCTGCGCGCTCGGGATGTGCCCCGCCGCGGCGCACTCCGTCACGCACCGCTCCGAGGCGTCACTCCCTTTGATGGCAAGCTGCCTGGAGACCCGCGCTACCTACAACCCCGTGATGTCGGCGCAGACCACCCTCTGCGGCGAGATTCGCGTCGCGCTCGAACTCCTCACCGGAGTAGTCGGCCAGGCACCGCGGCTCTGGCGTGCGCCGTATCTGCAGGTCAATCCGTCGATGTTCGATGTCCTCGCGGCGCAGGGCGTCATCTCCGATTCGAGCTACGCGATCGGCGATTTCAAGACCAACCTGCCGATGTCCCTGTCGCGCACGGGCATCTCCCAGGAGATCTTTCACCATCGCCCCATCCTCGAGCACCTCATCGCCATCGAAGACGGCCTCGGGTACGTGGTGGCCGGCGTGGTGGGACGAGAAGAAATCTCGCCGACGAACTTCCCGCACTTCTTCAACGCCTGGACGTACGCGGCACTGCGCAACGCGACCAACGGCGCGCACTCGACCGCCCTGGTGCACCCCTCCGCGGGCATCGACGTGCCGCAGTCGAACATCGGGGTGAAGTTTACCGCGGCCGACCGACTGCTCACGATGGCGGAAGGGGCGGGCATCCGCACGGATCTCGGCATCGAGGCCGTGGCGGACTTCTGGCGCGGCCGCGAAGGCACCAACGTCGATGCCGACTACGACTCCGCTCGCGGATACCGCGGCACCCTCGTCGTCGGGGCCGTCCCGGTCACCGGGCTCACGCTCGAATTCGGCGACGCAGTGACCGCTTTCGCCTGTGACACCTGCGGCGCCTACACCGTCTCGGGACGGCGCGTGGTGCTGCGAGACGCGCTGCCGCCGGGTCGGCGGGCGACCTTCACGGCGCGGTGAGCGGGTTCTCCCCGGCACGCGCCCGGCTCCGTCGCGCGGTCGCCGCCGCGGTGCTGCTCGGTGCCACCGGCAGCGCTGCAAACGGGCGCTTTCCCAATGGAGGCTACGTCGTGGCGGCGCCAGGGGCGGCGGGCGACCTGCTCGCGGTGCGCGCGACGTTCGGGATCCTCACCAGCCGCGATGGCGGCCGCACCTGGGCGTGGACCTGCGAGGACGCCATCGGCTCCTCGGGGGTGTTCGAGGCCTCGCTCGCCATCGCCTTTGATGGCGCCGTACTCGCAACCACTCCGCGAGGGCTCATCGCGACGCACGACGGATGCGCGTGGAGCGTTCCGATTGGCAGCCCCGGGAGGCCCGTGGTGGACATCTCCCAGGATGCGACGCGCCGCGTGCTGGTCACCGCCGTGGGTCCATCCGGGGCGGACGACGCGCTACTCCGATCGATGGACGGCGGCGCGACGTGGATGGCCGGAGCGGCCCTCCCAGGGCTTTACACGCAGACCGTGGAGGTCGCCCCGTCAGACCCGCGGCGCATCTACGCTTCGGGCTTCCTCGTGGACGGGACCCCGCTGCTCTATCGCTCGGACGACGGCGGATCGACCGTCGTCGAGGTCGCGCGAGGTGCGGCCTTCATGGGAGGAACCAACGCTTTCATTAGCGGCGTCGACCCGACGGATCCCGGCGTTTTGTATGTGCGCTCGGCGGACGGCCTCGGGACGATGCTGCTCCGCTCCGCAGACGGCGGCGCGTCGTTTCGGCAGGTCGCGCGCACCGCCGGCGAGATGGCCGGGTTTGCCATCTCCGACGACGGCTCGACGCTCTGGATCGGCAGCCGCCGCCCGTCCGAAGGCATCCTGCGCTCGGAGCACGGAGGGGCGTTCGTCCCCACGGGCGCTCGCCTCTCGGTGCAGTGCCTGCGTCAGTTCGCAGGAACCCTCTACGTCTGCGCCGACCCGGCAACGGACGGCTTCATGCTCGGGTGCTCGCGAGACCGCGGTGACCACGTCGCACCGCTTCTGGCTCCGCGCAGCCTCACCGGTCCACCCTCGGACTGCGCGCCCTCGACGCCCGTCGCTACGCTGTGTGCTCCGCTCTGGCCGGCACAGCGCGCCATCCTGCAATCCCTGGATGGCGGGCTGCCCGTCGCCCTCGATAGCGCCTGTTTTCCTTTCGATTCCGCGTTCGACGACGCTGCCGTCGATGTGCCACTCCGGCTCGATCAGCCCTCGGTCGATGCCCCCGCGCGGCTCGATGCCGTGGGCTCCGATGGCCCCGTCGCGGACGCCGGTTCGGCTCGCGACGCCGGACCCTCACCGCCCTCCCATCCGGGCTGTCAGTGCCGCGCCGGTGCGTCCTCGCGCCCGCAGCTCGGGGCCTTGGTTCTGTTCGCTTTGATCTGGTTTCGAAGGGGTCGGCACTCGCGGGTTCTTTGACGCATTCGGTATCGCCGGGCTCTGATGTCGGAGTGTCGAAACGGCTTTCCTTCCATTGATGACCTTCGGTGACCTGCTGCGGGGCTTCATCCAGGTGATGGATGTGCTCGTCCTCGCCTACATGTTTTTGTACTTCGCCGTGAGCCTCTGGTTCGTGGGGTTGAGCCTCACGCGCATTCGCAGTGAGCTGGGGCGCGAGCAGGTGCGCCCTGCCGCGCGCGCGCTGCGGGACAACTTCCTCCCGACCATCACCCTCCTCGTGCCCGCCTACAACGAGGAGGTCACGATCGTCGAGAGCCTGAAATCGCTGCTACTTCTGCAGTATCCGTCCTTCGAGATCGTGATCTGCAACGACGGCTCGAAGGACCGCACCATGGACGTGCTGCGGCGTGAGTTTCTCTTCGTGCGCACCGAACTCGAATACGACGCTCACCTGCAGACCAAGCCGATTCGGTCGTTTTACGAGTCCCGACTGCCGCTGCCGAAGGGCCTCCGACGGCTCGTGCTCATCGATAAAGAGAACGGCGGGAAGGCCGACGCGCTCAACGCCGCCATCAACGTCGCGCGCGGGGTGTTCGTGACCAGCATGGACGCCGACAGCGTGCTTCTCCCGGACGCGCTTCTGCGGGCGGTGCGGCCGTTCGTGGATGATCCAACCGGGGTCGTGGCCGTGGGCACTCAGGTGGGGCTCACCAACGGGGCGCGCATCGAGGGAGGGCGCGTCGTGGATGTCCACACGCCGCGCTCGTGGGTCGCGCGCTTCCAGGTGGTCGAGTACATGCGCTCTTTCGCGCAGGGGCGGACAGCACTCGGAGCCCTCGACTCGTTGCTCATTCTCTCCGGTGTGTATGCGTTGCTGCGTCGGGACTATGTCGTCGCCATCGGCGGCTTTCTCACCCGCGACATGCGTTCGCGGGTGGGCATCGAGTACTGCGGCGAACACGTCGAGACGGTCTGCGAAGACATGGAGATCGTCGTCCGGCTCCACCGCTACCTTCTCGACCGGAACCTCCCCAACCGCGTGGTCTTCCTCACCACGCCCACCGCCTGGACGGAGGCGCCGGAGGTTCTGCACGACCTCGGAAAGCAGCGCGCGCGATGGTATCGCGGGCTCCTGGAGGTGCTGTCCTTCCACCGCGGGATGCTGCTCCGCAGGCGCTACGGGCGCATCGGGCTCTTCGCGCTCCCGTACCAGATCTTCTTCGAGGCGATGGCGCCGATGCTCGAGGGCGTTGGGTACGTGATGCTTCTCGTGACCGCATTGACCGGCGCACTGTCGCTGCGCGTCGCCCTCTCCTTCGCGTGCCTCGCGGCGGCCATGAACCTCTGCCTCTCCACGCTCTCGGTGCTGCTCTGCGCGTACTCCGAGCGCGGCGTCGAGGTGCGTACGCACACCCTCTCGCTCTTTCCGTTCGCGCGCCTTCGCGACATCGTTCTGCTCATCGGCGTCGGCCTGCTCTCAAACTTCGGCTACCGCCAGGTGCTCGTCGTCTACCAAATCAAAGGGCTTTGGGACTTCATCCGCGGACGCAAGGCGTGGGACAAGTTCGCCCGCAAGGGCTTCCAGGCGGTGGCCGCGTGACCGCTCCAGACCGCGATTCATCGGAATCCGCCGCGGGGGTGGTGCACGACATCCGCAGTGCCCTCGGGCTCATTACTTCCCTCGCGGCCAACGTGCGCGACGGGCTCGACGGGCCGATCAGCGCGGGACAGTTCGCCCGCTGCAGCCGCATCGTTGAGATCGCAGTCGATGCCGGCGCCCTGCTCGAACGGTTGAACAACCCGAACCCGATCGCCGAGGAAGGCGCGCCGCGCATGTTCGATGTTGCCGCCTTTGCGCGGGACATCGTCGGGCGTCTGGACCTCGATGCAGAGCGTCGCGGTATCACCCTCGTGGCCCCGATCGGCGACTCGGAGTTTGCCTTCGCAGAGCCGTTGGAACTCGGTCGCGCGATCGCCAATGTCGTCGGCAACGCCCTGAAATTTACGCCGTCGCCGGGCCGCGTCGTGGTGCAGGTCGGGCGGGTCGCGGACGGGTCCGAGGCGATCGAGATCGCGGTGCTGGACTCCGGGCCTGGCATCCCCGCGGAGGCTTGCGCGCGGATGCTGCGGGCGGGAGAGCGACTCGCGCGCGATGCGCACCACCCGGGGACGGGTCTCGGGCTCGCCATCGCCGGGGAAATCATGGCGCGGCTCGGCGGGTCCATCCAGATCGGGGAAGCCGCGGGCGGGGGTGCCCGCGTGGCACTACTGATTCCGTCAGAACGGGACCGGAGTTTCGACGAAATTGATTCGGGGGAGCGAAGTACACCATGAACAGTCGGCAGCGAATTCTCCTCGTCGATGACAACCCGGAGAACCTCGAGGTGCTGAGCGCTCGGCTTCGTGCGCTGGGCTACGGTACGACGGTGGTCTTCGACGGGCTTCAGGCGATCGAGTCCGTGCGCCGCTCGACGCCGGACGTCATCGTGCTCGACGTCATGATGCCCGAGATGAACGGGTTTCAGGTCTGCCGGGCGATCCGCGAAATTGGGGTGACGGTGCCGATCGTGATGCTGACGAGCAAGGCCGACCCGGCCGACCGATTTTGGGCGAAACAGTGCGGCGCGAGCGTGTTTCTGAGCAAGCCCGTAGACCCGGTGGTGGTGGTGCGACAGATCGCGCTGCTCCTGGGAGACGCATGAACGGCTCGGACGTGATTCTCCGGGCGGTGGGCTTCGTATTGCTGCTCGCGGCCATTCCGACGGTGGCGCTGATGGTGCGCGAAGTTCTGCAACGACTCGCCACGAAGCGGGCGATCACGCAGTTGGCCGAAGCGCGCACGGTCTTCGCTTCGCTCTCTGCCGAGAGCCGCGCAGACACCATCGCCGCGGCCCTCTCGCCGCGCTTCGAGCCTGCGACCCTCGAGCGCGTGGTGGAGTCGGCCCTGCGCGACGGCGACGCGACGGCGAAGCGCCGCGCGGTAGAAATGGGCGAGGCCCTCGGCCTGGTGGTTCGAGTAAGCAAGCGATTGCGTGAAGCCAGGGGCTGGAACGATCGGGCCCATAGCGCAGAGCTTCTGGGGTTGCTCGGGTCGTCCGTGGGCGTCCCGGCGCTGGTCGAGTGCCTCCGCGATCCGTACGAGGACGACGCGACGGTGAAGCGCGCCGCGGCGACAGCGCTCGCCCGCATCCGCGAGCCCGCGGTGATTCCGCTGCTCGTGTCCGAACTGCACACCATCGACGACTGGTCTTCGCCGCGCGTGGCGGACGCGCTCGTGGCGTTCGGCTCCGCCGCGACCGGGGCGCTCGTACAACTACTCGCGGACACCGAGCATGCCCGCGGTGCGGTGTGGGCTGCGCGGGTCCTCGGTCGATCGCGTGACCCGGAATCCGTCGAGCCGCTCATCGGGCGGCTGCAAGACCCCAACGACGAACTCCGCATCGCCGCCTCCGAGGCGCTCGGCGCGATCGGCGACCGACGCTCGGTGCAGCCACTCATCCAGGCGGCGCTGCGTGACCCGGTGGCGCAGGTGCGCGCGCACGCCGCCGGGGCGCTCGGCAAGGTCGGCGACGCCAGCACCAGCGGCGTGCTCATCGGAATGCTCGCAGACCCGGATTTCGGTACCCGACTGCGGGTGCTCGAAGCGCTGGAGATGGTTCACCCGGAGGACACCTCGGCGCTGGAGGGAGCCCTGCGTGATCCCAACCTCGAGGTGCGGCGGCGCGCTGCGCTGGCGATCGAGCGCGTGGGCTACCTCGAACGCAAGGTCACGGAACTCGACTCGACGGACGCCGACGTGGCCCGCAAGGCCTACACCGCGGTGCTCGAGCTTGGCCGGGCCGGCCTGGCGGACAGCCTCGCGGGATACCTGCACCACAAGAGCCCGCGCGTGCGGGCCGAGATGGCGCGGGCCTGCGGTGAACTCGGCGTCGCGCGCGTCGCGCCGCTGCTTGTGGCGGCCATCGATGACACGGCGGCGCTGGTGCGCGCGTCCCTCGCAGAGGCCATCGGCCGACTGCGGGCGGAGGGCGGCGCGGCGGCGCTCGCGAGGCTGCTCGACGACGCCGACGCGACGGTGCGAGAGCGCGCCGCGGAGGCGCTGGCAGCCTTCGATCGCGACGACTTGAAGCCCTTCGTCGCTTCGATGGTGGCGGCCTTCGATCGGGGTACGGCCGCGACCCGCGGTTGGCTCACGCAGATTCTTGGGCGTCTCGACCTGCCGGCCGCGCAAGGACTGCTGCTGCGGGCCGTGATCGATCCCGATGCGGAGGTTCGGCTTCGGGCGGTGCAGGGCCTCGCGGGGGTCGCAGGCGACGATGCGCTCCGTGTCTTGAAAGCCGCGATTTTCGATGCCGCCACCGAGGTGCGCCACGCCGCTGTCGATGGGCTCGGGGTGCGCGACGACGTGGACGCTGCAGAGGCCGTTCTGCGGGCCCTCCCGGGCGCCGCGCCGGAGATGCGCGAACACCTCGCGAGGGCTCTCTCCCGCGGTGGCTGGGCGGTATTCGACGCGCGTATCGAGCCGCTCCTCGACTCCGAGGATCTCGACGTGCGTCTCGGCCTTGCGTGGGCGCTCGGAAAGCTGGCCGATCCGCGGGGAATTCAACACCTTGCGCGCTACCTTCGGGACCCTGACGCCAAGCTCCGGGCGAGCGCTGCGGGGGCGCTGGGAAAGATCACCGCGCCGCAGTCCGTGGCCGCTCTTCGGGTGGCCTGCCGCGACCCTGATCCGCGAACCCGCGCGGCCGTGGTCAACGCCCTCGGTCGTGTGGCGACTGCGCAGGACGACGCTTGCAGCGCTCTCGCTGCGATGCTTGACGACCCCGATGCGTTTGTTCGGCATCGCGTGGTGATTGCGCTCGGTAGGCTGCCTGACGGTGGTGGCGCTGCGGTGCTTGCGACGCCATGGGCGAGACGCCGCGTCCCGTCTGCGGTCGGCCTCGTGGCGCGTGCGCTCGCTGGGATGCCCGAGGCGATCGTGGAGGCCAGCGAGGCCCTCGGCGACCCGGCGCAGAGCGCAGAGATTCAGAGCTTGCTCGAGGGCGAGGATGAGGGCGTTCGGGCGATGTTCTTCGCCCGCCTCCATCTTGAGTTGCCGACCGGGCCGCTCGCGGAGGCGCTCGACCGCCCGGCCATCGTCGCGCGCTACCAGCAACTCTTGCGCACCAGCCAGGACCTCCGCAGCCGACGCGTCGCGGTCGAGACGCTCGCGAGGTACCGCACCGAGCAGTGCATCGAGACCCTCGCGGACGTGGTCACCGGCGATCCTTCGGAGGAGATTCGTCTCCTCGCTGCGCAGGCGTTGGCGCAGTCCGGAGCGGTCGACCTCGCGATGACGGCACTGGCCCGCGCGACCACGGATCCGAGCTCTGGGGTCGCCATCGTGGCCGTGCGTGCGCTTGGTCGCTCGCGTGTTCGAGCGCACGGGGAGGTGCTCTTTCGCGCGCTCGGGTCGAGCAACGCCGACGTGAAGCAGGCCGCCATCGAGGCGATTGCGGAGCTTTATCGCAGCGACCCGATGCCGCTCATCGACCAGATGATGGGCGCAGCCCGGAGCGACGTCGTCACGTCGTGCGTATTCGTGCTCGCACGCTGGGGCGAACCCTCGCTGCTACCGCTGCTCCTGGAGTTGCTGAAGTCGCGCGAGCAGAGCATTCGTGCGGCGACGGTGTGGGCGCTCGCAGCGCTGCCGCTCCCGGAGGCGACGGCGGCGGTGGACGAGGCCCGGCGCGACGCCATGGAGTCCGTGCGCACCGCGGCCCTGGAGGCCATCGCGTCCTGGAACCCCGACCACGCGACGGAGCGCCTCGAGGTGATGCGCACGGACAACTCGACCTCGGTGCGCGCGCGCCTCGCGATGGTACTTGGCGCCGTCGAGGCGGCGTCGGCCATGGATCTCCTCGCGGCGCTCGCGACCGATGGTGACGCAGAGGTGAGCGCGACGGCGATGGTTTCGCTGCTCTCGCGACACGACGGCGAGGGACTCGGGGCGTTCGAGGTCGCGCTGCGAAACAGCACACCGGAAGTGCAGCGCGCGCTCCGGTCCGACGCGCGCGCTGGAGTCGTCAGCGAGGCCCTCGCAGACCACATGACCTCCGCCCGCTCGGAGCAGAGCCGCCGGGCGGCCGTGCTGGGCATCGCCGCGTTGGCGGTGCCGGAGTTCGAACGCAGCTTGATTCCCGCGCTCGGCGACCCGGCTCCCAGGGTGCGTCTCGCTGCGGTGCACGCGCTCGAAGCCCTCCACCGACCGTCGGTGCTCGAGGCGCTCGCGCGACTGGAGAAAGACCCCGACGCGAAGGTGCGCCTCGCATTGCAGCGCGCGCGTTCTGGTCGAGGCGCATAGGCGGCCGCTTACCAGCGATAGTAAGCGGCGAGCTCGACGGAGTGGATCGGGATGCTGTCGCCCGCGCTCGGCCGATCGCGAAGTTCGAAGCGGTAGTACGGCCGCAGCCCGAGGTTGGGGAGCACCAGCCAGTCTGCGAAGACCCCGAAGATCTCCGAGCGGAGCGTCACGAGCTGGTAGGCCGCCGCGCTGCGATCGAGCTGCGCGCCGTAGGTGAACTCCGCCCCGAGTTCGAGCGTAGGACTCAGTCGCCAGAACCCCCGCAGGCCGGCCGAGTGAACCGCCTGGGAAGGGGCGGTTCCGCCCACGGAGGGCAGGGTTACGAAGCCGAGCCAGTAGCGCACTTCTGCACGCACGGCTTCGCTGAGCGCGACCTCGATGTTGGCGTAGAGGAGGTTGACGAACTGCCCGTTGTCGTAGCCCCAGATCGCGTCGGACAGGCCGATCACTGCGCGTCGGCCGAGGCCCGCGGTGCCCGCCGCCCGCACGGTCCAGCGCGGCACCACTGGCGCAGGCGCTCCGACGCCGGCCTCGAGTGTCGCGGAGAACCCGTGCCCGAACCCGTAGGCCGCCCCGAGCTGGAAGAGGCCGTTGTAGGTAAGCCCCGGGGCAGAGTCGAGCGTGGCGTAGCGCCAGGACTGCTCGACGTGCGCGAAGAAAGTCCAGCGACGCCAGGCCTGCCGGAGGTACAGTTCCGTCGCGGGGGAGTTGCTATACCCCGACGGGTACAGGTCGTACCGGAGCAGCAGCCGCGCTTCGCCGTTGAAGAGCTGCTGCCGTAGTTGCAGCAATCCCTCTCCCCGCGCGCCCTGCGCGTAGGCCAGGCGGGCGTCGCGGAGCGCGGCGGCGCGGTCACCGTTGAGCCACGCGATGCGGGCGCGGCGCTCGAGGAGATCGACGGAGTCCGGCGTGCGATCGAGGCCCGCCACAAGCTCGCGCCACGCGGCGTCGGTGCGGTGCTGCCAGAGCAATACATCGACGATGCCGGCGCGCACCTCGGCGTCGCTCGGATGCCGCGAGAGCACGTCGCGGTAGAGCAATAGCGCGGTGTCGTAGCGCTGATCCCAGGCGTCGAGCCGTGCCAGTCCGACGCGTGCCTCGTCGTCGTGCGGCTCGCGCGTGAGCAGTACTTGATAGAAAGCTCGCGCTACGTCGCGTGCCGTCGGGTCACGGGCGAGCCGCGCGGCGTCGGCGAGCAGCGCCGCGCGGTCGCGCGCAACCGGCGCGAGGGACGGAGTGAGCGAGCGCGTGGTCGTCCGTGGAGCCGACGCGCACCCGAAAAATACAGACGCGATGAACGCTAGACGAACGTGCGAACATAATCCCAGTTTCATCGCGCGCGGCACGGCACCACCCTTAGTCGAATCGACCGTTCAATGCGAAATGCACGCGCACCCGGGGACGGTCTCCCACGGGCTCTCCACCGCACCTGCCTTCTCGTCGCCGCGCTCACGGCGTGCATTCATTCGCCCCTCGATCGCGTGCGTTCGCTGGAGGCGGCGCGAGCCTTCATGACTCCGCAGCCCTTCCCGGCGGAGACGGTCTACGACGCCGACGGCAGGCACTTTCCGCTCCGATCCACGAGAGCCACGCGCAGCGCCGTGCTCAGCTTCCGCGTGCCCGAAGAGCACCCGCTGTGGCCGTACCTCGGGAGGCGCTCGTTCGTGTACGACGACGCCCTCGCGCTGATCGCCCAAGTCGCACAACAGCACCACCCGGAGGCCCGCGCGATCGGGGAGACGCTCGCCGCGCTCGTGACTCCTCAGGGCGATATCGGTTTTTCCTTCGAGCTCAACGACCAGGCGTTTTACGACCGCGACTACGTCCGCGCGGGGGTCGTCGCCTGGGCCGCCTACGCGCTCGCCCTCTATGACCTCGAGACCGGCGAAGACCGATTTCGCACCGTCGCGCGACGCCTCGCGGACACGCTCCTCGCGTCGCGCGTGACGACCCCGGGTGATCCGCGCGCTGGGCTCATCCCCGCGGGGCGCGGGCGCTGGCAGATGCAGTTTCGTCGCTTCGATAGATCGTTCGTCGCGGACTATTGCGTCATGGAGCACCAGTTCGACGGGTGGTTTCTTCTGCGGACGCTCGCGGCGCTCGACCCGACCAGCCACTACGGCGTCGATGCCGACAGGCTCGCGGCGAGCATCGATGCGGCTCTATGGCTGCCCGAGGGGCGCTACGGCGCGGCGGTGACCCGCGATGGGGTCGTGCGTACCCCGGCGCTCGACGCGGCCGGCGCCTGGGGGGCGCTCTTCCTGGCGGCCCGCGGCGAGACTGTCCGCGCCAATCGCGCCATCGCGTATGTGCGGGCGACATTTTCCACGCATATCGAAGGCCTCGACGGCTTCGCGCCGTACGCGGGGCCGGTGCCCGACCACCCCGGCATCGACCTCTCCCACACGCTGTCCGGCGAAGGAACCGCCGCCGTCGGCGTGGCCCTCCTGCGCCTCGGTCGCCGCCTGGAGGCCGAGCGCATCGCGCAAGATCTCTCGGCTCTGCAGCACCGACAGAGCGGCGGGCTCCTCTACGCGTATCCGGCCGAGGAGGAGTTTCCCGATCTGCCCGCGATGGCCTCCACGGCCTGGCTGTTCTTCTTGCAAATGGAACTCGAAGGGCATCCGCCGACGGTGTTTGCGCCCCCGCAGCGCCCGCGCTGACCGCTCAGAGCGCCGCGCAGAACTGGTTGACGCACGCGTACTGTGCGCAGCGTGCCTCGGGCGGTGTTCCCGCACCGCACACGCGCGGCACGCACGCGCCGCCCACGCAGGCTGTCCCTGCGAATGCCGCGCAACCGCTGTCGCCCATGCACGAGCGCGTGCTGCAGTGCCCGCCGAGGCAGGCGAGGGTGGCGGGGCAGTCTTCGTTGGTCACACAGGCTGCGCCGGTGGTGGCGATCGTCGCGGGGCACGATGGGCTGCGCGGCGCGCCGTAGCAGCGCAGTGGCAGGCAGGTTCCGCTCACGCAGAGGTCATCGTCGGCGGTGCCTGGCGCACCGTCGCTGCCGGGGCACTCCTCGCGCGTGCTGCACTGGAGTTCTGCGCACTGGCCGTTGAAGCAGTGGGGCGCGTCGATGCCGGGCAGGCCCGCGCAGTCGGCGTTTCGTCCGCACGACCGACCGGCCGTGGAGACGGTGCAGAAGCCGTTCGAACAGGTGGTGTTTTCGCACCGGGCCGTCGCGCCGCCGCCGCACTGCACAGGCACGCAGACGCCCTCTTCGCAGGTCGCCCCCGGGGCTGTGCAGGGCGTCGTGCGCGAGCATCGGGCAGCGATGCAGTGACCCTCGACGCAGACCGTTTCGGCCGCGGAGCAGTCGGTGTTGGATTCGCAGGTGATGGTTCCGCCGAGGGTTGGGCACGTCGCGGGCGGCGCGGCGGAGTAGCACCGCAGGGCGAGGCAGTGGCCGTTTACGCACGTCCCGTCATCGGCGGTGGCGGCCACGCCGTCGGCGCCGTCGCACTCCGCACGCCCCGCGTTGTCCGTGCACTCGACGCGCACGCAGTGGCCTCCGAAGCAGACCTCCTCCGCGGCGCAGTCCGCGTTTGCCGCGCATCCCGGTGCCGTGCAGCGACCGTCCTGGCAGACCTGTCCACTGGGGCAGTCGCGGCTCTGTCCGGTCATGCATGCGCCCGGCACATCCGCCCCGCCCGCAGAACCGCCGCCATCCGCGGGAACGTCCCCGACCGGAGCGTCCACGATGGAAACATCAGGCATTCCGGTGTCTTCCGCGACGGCGTCCATGCCGCCGGCGTCCATCGCTCCGAGGTCTGCGGTGACCACGTCCACGCTCCCGAGGTCGGTGGCGACGACGTCCACCGCGCCCGAGTCCGTGGTGACGACGTCCATGCTCCCTAGGTCGGAAGCGACGACGGCGTCGTTCGTCGGGACATCGTTCGCCCGGTCGGCGTTGATCGGCGCGTCGGCCACGGGAACGTCCGTCCCGCCGTCGAGATCGGCCCCTGCATCGGGACCACTGTTGGCATCGCCGCAGTGCACGGAGAGCGCGGATGCCAGCAAGGCCAGGACGGTGAGGCGTTTCATGGCGAGATCCTTATGTGCGGAGAAGAATGGAAGAGGGTCGTCGGCGAAGCTCAAGCCTCAATTCCGATGATCATCATCAGAAGTACTACCAAAGACACCCATGAGCGCTTTTCCAGCACGTGCGCGAGGCCGTCAGCGACCAGAGCCGCCCCCTCCGCGGCCCGGTTACGGACCGGCATCCTGAACAACTTCCCCGAAATCCACTGATCGTTTCGCGACTTGACGGGCCGCCGCGATGGCTTGCAAATGCGCCTCCTTTGAAGCCCCCGCGTCTCCCCTGGTGGATCGTCTCGTACTGGTTGATCGGTGTCTGCTGCGGGACATCCACGGCAGAACCCGTGCGTTCGGATGCATCGACGGATCTCGGTGCTCTCCCGCTGGCGGATGTCCACATCGACGGGTCTCGCGATGCCCCTATGGACGCCCCTCGTGACGCCTCTCTGGACGCCCCTCGCGATGTCCCTTTGGACACCTCCCTGGACGCCTCTTTGGACGCCCCTCGCGATGTCCCTTTGGACGCCTCCCTGGACGCCTTTTTGGACGCCCCTCGCGATGTCCCTTTGGACACCCTTCTGGCCCCTCGCGATACCCCTTTGGACGTCACTCGCGATGCCCCCGTGGATGCCTCTCTGGCGGTGCTTGATCCGCTGGCTCCGTCGCTCGCGCCGCCGATCGATCTGGACCCGACGCACTACCCGTCCACGGTTTGGATCACCGATGCGCTCGCGAAGGTGAAGACCACCGACACGCCGGGCGCGGAGCATTGGGCGCTGCTCTCCAGTGCGCGCAATGAGTTCGAGGACTTCCAGGTGCATGTGCGCGCGGCGGATCGCGTCATCACCGGGCTCTCCGTCGCAGTCACGGACCTCACGGACGCGCGTTCCGGCACGGTCATCCGGGCGGCGGATCATGCGGTGGTGTTTCGCGAGGCCTATCAATCCGTGGTCACACCGTCCGATCTCAACTGCGCCGTCGGAAACATCCCCGATGCCCTGATTCCCGCGGTCGATCCGTGGATGCACGAGGCGCGTAACGCCTTCCCCGCCACCGTGCCCGCGCGCGAAACGCGAAGCTTCTGGATCGAACTGATGATCCCTCCCGGCACGCCGTCGGGTTGGTACACGGGAACAGTCGCGGTGAACGTCAGCGGCGTCGCCCTCGCGACCATGCCGGTGCGCGTGAAGGTCTGGAATTTCGATCTCCCCGCGACTTCTTCGCTCCCGAACTTCTTCGCCGTCAGCGAGATGGGAATGTGCGCCGCAGCCACTGGCGGGTACGACACCTGCGGCCGATTTCCCGGGGCAGGGGCCAACCCCGATCACGGCGTCGAACTGACGCACCTGCTCACCGCGCGCTTCCTCCTCGACTACCGCCTCACCAACGCCGAGACCCCGTACGCGGGCACCGACCTGACCGACTGGGCCGCCTTCGACGCGCTCCACAGCCCGCTGCTCGACGGCACCGCGACCACCCGACTCCGCGGCGCGCGGATGACCTCCCTCGCGTACGTCGGCCGCCCACACGACTACGGGCTCGCCCAACGATGGAGCGCCCATGCACGCGATCGCGGGTGGAGCGATCGGCTGCTCTACTACCACTGCGACGAGCCGCCGGCGGGGTGCTCGTTCGCGGCGGCTGCCCTGGAAGAGCGCGCGGTGCATGCGCTCACGCCGCCCCTACGCACGCTGCTGACGACCGACATCGCAGACCTCACTGCCAACGGCATGCTCGCCGACGTGGACATCGTCACGGTGTCCGTCGAGCGGATGCATTCGCAGGACGCGCCCAGTCAGCGCGCCGCATACGACGGCTTTCTCGCGCAGCCGGGGCGGAGGCTGTGGTGGTACCAGGACTGCGGCCAGCATGAGAGCTGCGCCAACGGTACGTCCGGTCCCATCCAGAGCACCTGGCCGACGTACGTGCTCGACGCGAGCCCCGTGCGCAACCGGGCGTTTCAGTGGCTCGCGCACCTCTACCGCGTATCCGGCGAACTCTATTACGCCATGGACTACTGCTGGACCAACCCATGCGGCGCGGGCACGACGAACCCCTGGAGCAGCGTCTACGCCTTCGGCGGCCAGGGGGACGGAACCCTCCTCTACCCCGGTCTACCGTCCCGCATCGGGGGTACCACCCCGATTCCGCTGCCGACCCTCCGGCTGCAACTGCTGCGGGCGGGGATGGAAGACTACGAGTACCTGCACGCCCTTACCGCGGCGGGCGACGGGGCGTTTGCCGATGCGCAGGTCCGCTCGTTCGTGACCAACACGTACACGTTTTCAAACGATCCGCGCGCACTCACCGCCGCGCGAGAAGCGCTCGGCGCTCGACTCCACTCGCGCTCGCTGCGCTGACATCACCCTAGCCACCAAAGCTGTCCCGATCGCGTACAGATCACACGGCAGATTGTGCGAAAAATGCACAGCGGCGCGGTTGAATGAGACATACCGGCGTGACGGAAATGGGGTATCAAGCTATTGCTGATTTTCACTGCCAATTCTCAGTCGTGAAGACGGAGACTGTTGATGTCGATACGACGATGCGCCGCGGTGCTGTGTTGTTTCCTTGGCGTCGGTTGCGCTGACGATCCGAGCGCCACCGACGCGCAGACGGTAGGTGATCGCTACGAAGACGCGACCGATGCATCGGCCGTTACGGATCGTCTTGCGGACGCGAGCGTCCCCACCGCGGATGGCCCTGCTGGGCTCGACGCGGTCACTGTCGACAGCGGCGCGACGCCCCTCGATACGGGGCTCACCGACGTCCCGAGCAGCGATGCGGGTGCGGTCGATGGGATGGCGTTCGATCGGCACGCAGCCGATGTTTCGCTCTCGGACGTACCCGCCGTCGATGTCCCTCGGGATGTCCCCGGGGTCGATCTCCCCGGGGTCGATGGGTCGTGCCTCGGGACGGCGCCGGTCTTCTCCGTCACGGCGCCGACCCGTGATGAAGTCATCGAGACCTGCACCGCCGCGGGGCTGCCGATCTTCTACGATTTCGCCGCCGCGGTCACCGCCTCGTCGCCCGTGCTCCGCGTGAGCGCTCGCTGGATCACTCCGGGCGGCGTCGAGGCACCTCCGCCGGCGATGCTGTCCGCCGCGCCGTACGTCTTCCATCGGCTCGTGGGAGGCGCTTCCGCCGGGATTCCCGCGCTCTCGGTCTTCGGCATCCGCGGCACCTGGCGGGTGGAGTTCACCGCCATCGACGCGTGCGGTCGGAGCACCACCGCCGCGCAGACCTTCACGCTCACGTTCACCACCCGACGGTGCCCCAACCCATGACCCTCCTCCTCGCTCGTCCGCGCCCGCGTTTCCGCATGAGCCTCGCCCTCGTGGCGCTCTCGGCGTTTGGCCTCACGGCGTCGCTTTCCGCGGTCGCGAGTGCCCAGGGGCGGTGCTCGTGCAACAGGGGATGCCATCAGTTTCCAGGCCAGTGCGTGCAAGCTGGCTCCGCCGGGTGCGAGTCGGGCTTCGCGCCCTTCTGCGGAACCCGCCCCACCACCTGCCCCAATGCGAGTTGGGTCTCGTGTAGTGGAGAATGCACCTGCGTGCGCGTCGCCCCGGTGGACGCCGGCGTGTCCGACGCGGGCCGCCCGGATGTTTCGCTCCCGACGGACGTTCTCGCGTCCATGGACGTGCCCGCCGCGCAGGATGTCGGGAGATCCGTTGATGTTGGCACTACCGTGGATGTTCCGGGACGCGACGCTCTCCCGATGGACGTTCGCGGGGCCGATGCAACGACGTCCGCAAGTGACGCGCCGATCGCCACTTTTGACGGCGCAGTCCCTGCGCTGGATGCATCGCCCCACATGGACGCCACAGCGTCTCCATCGGACGCCACCGCCGCAGGGGATGACGGCTGCGTGTGTGTGGGCGGCGTGTGCATCGGTGGCGTCTGCTACCGCGAGCGCTGCGCGTACAATCCCGAGCTTGGCTTCACGTGCGCGACGCGCGGGACGACCTGTCGCCTGGTCGGCGGCGACCCGTACTGCGTGCCGCTCTGCGCGGGCGTGATCTGCGCGGCGGGCGAGTTCTGCGACGAGCGCTCGAACGGCGCCTGCATGGTCGACCGCTGCGCCTCGATCGTCTGCCCCGTCGGCACCACCTGCGTTTACAACCAATGTGGTCGCTGGAGCGGCGCCGACGGCGGAGTGTTCGTCACTGAAGACGGCGGCGGGGCTGGAGCGGACGCCGGGGCCACGGCTCCCCAGACGGCGACGGAAACCGGTTGCGGATGTCGGGTCGGCGAGCAGTCCGGTGGAGACGGACGGTGGGGAATTCCAGCGGTGATGCTGGCGTTATTGGGGCTTGGACGTAGACGGCGGGCTCCCCGGGCCGCGCGCTGAGCGCGGACGACCCGGCGGGGGGGTGGGGTCAGTTGTTCGGCGCGCCGTTGCAGATCCAAGTGCGGATGAGGTCGAGTTGCGCTGTGGGTAGCGGGCCGCCTGTGAAGGGCATAGCGCTGCCCGAGCACATGCCAACCCCCGTCAGCTTGTTGACCAGATAGCTGGTCGAGACCGAGCCGCGGACGACCCTGATCTGGCCGCCCGTGCAGCCCGACGCCGCCACGCCGACGAGGTTTGAGTACGCCGCCCCCGAGAGCAGCGACATGCCCGCCGCCGGGCGCGCTCCGCCGTGGCAGCCGGTCGTGCAACTGGCCGTAAAGATCGGCTGCACCTGCGTTGACAGGCTCACCGTCGCGCCGCATCCCGCGCACACCCCCGCGGTGCAACTCAGCCCCGAGCCGCACGCGCGTCCGCAGACGCCGCAGTTGGTGGCGTCGGTCAGGAGGTTCGTGCAGTTGCCGCTGCAGAGGGTGGTTCCGCTCGCGCAGGTGCTGGTGCAGACCCCCGCGGTGCACGCCTGGCCGGTGGTGCAGGCGTGGCCGCAGGTGCCGCAGTTGGCGTTGTCCGTCGACGTGCTCACGCAGGTGCCGCCGCAGAGCGTCTGCCCCGACGAGCAGGCGCACACGCCCGCGGCGCAGATCTGCGTCGAGGTGCACGCGTGGCCGCAGGTGCCGCAGTTGGCGGTGTCCGTCGAGGTGCTCACGCAGCTGCCGCTGCAGAGGGTGGTTCCGCTCGCGCAGGTGCTGGTGCAGACCCCCGCGGTGCACGCCTGGCCGGTGGTGCAGGCGCGTCCGCAGGCGCCGCAGTTTGATGGGTCGGTCTGCGGGTTGGTGCAGGCGCTGCCGCAGAGCGTCTGGCCCGCCGCGCAGGCACACGCGCCCGCCGTGCACGCCTGTCCTGCGGAGCACGCGCGCCCGCAGGCGCCGCAGTTGGCGGCGTCGGTCTGAAGGTTCACGCAGCTGCCGCTGCAGAGGGTGGCGCCGCTCGCACACGACGAGGTGCACACGCCCGCCGTGCACGCCTGTCCTGCGGAGCACGCGCGCCCGCAGGCGCCGCAGTTGGCGGCGTCGGTCTGCGCGTTGACGCACACACTGCCGCAGAGCGTCTGGCCCGCCGCGCAGACGCACGCGCCCGCCGCGCAGGAAAGCCCCGCGGCGCACGCGCGTGCGCAGGTGCCGCAGTTGGCGGCGTCGGTCAGGAGGTTCACGCAACTGCCGCTGCAGAGGGTGGCGCCGCTTGCACACGACGAGGTGCACACGCCCGCCGCGCACGCCTGGCCGGCGGAGCACGCGCGGCCGCACGCACCGCAGTTGGCGGGGTCGGTCTGGCCGTTGACGCACACGCTCCCGCAGAGCGTCTGGCCCGCCGCGCAGGCGCACGCCCCGGCCACGCACGACAGCCCCGCGGCGCAGGCGCGCCCGCAGGTGCCGCAGTTCGACGGATCGATCTGCAGGTTTGCGCAGGCGCCCCCACACGCGATCGTGCCGCCCGTGCATGCGCCTCGCGTGCACACCCCGAGGTTGCATACGAAGCCTGTCCCGCATGCGTTGCCGCACGTACCGCAATTCGTCGAGCTGGTCTGGCGGTTGGTGCACGTCCCACCGCAGAGCGAGAGCCCTGCGCCGCAGACGCACCCGCCTGCCACGCACGTCTGCCCCGACGCGCATGCATTGCCGCACCTGCCGCAGTTCGTCCCGTTGGTGGGCAGATCGACGCACGCGCCACTGCAGAAGGTAAGCCCGCCGCCGCAGGTGCAGACCCCGCCGGCGCACGTCTGCCCGGCCCCGCAGGCGCGCCCGCAGAAACCGCAGTTGTAGGTGTTCGTGTCGGTGTTGACGCAAGCGCCACTGCAGACCGACTGCGGCCCCGCGCACACGCACGCTCCCGTGCTGCAGGTCTGTCCCGCGGCGCAGATTCGCCCGCAGGCCCCGCAACTCGTCACGCTCGTCCGAGCATCGACGCACGCACCGTTGCAGAGGGTGAGTCCGGTGCCGCACGCGCAGACCCCCGCCACGCAGACCTGCCCCGCGGCGCACGTCCGCCCGCACGCGCCGCAGTTCGTCGCGCTCGCGGTCGTGTCGAGGCACGCCCCACCGCAGAGGGTGAGCGAGCCCGCGCAGGCG
The DNA here is from genome assembly GCA_947477565.1 of Deltaproteobacteria bacterium. Classification (GTDB taxonomy): domain Bacteria; phylum Myxococcota_A; class Polyangia; order Polyangiales; genus SCUS01. The sequence continues at coordinate 8,796 of CANJUR010000017.1, read as the reverse complement.
CACATGCCCGCGACGCACGCCTGTCCCGCGGCGCAGGTGCGCCCACAAACGCCGCAGTTCGTCGCGCTGTTCCGCGCATCAATGCAGACCCCTGCGCACAGCGTGAGGCCGCTGCCGCAGGTGCACGCGCCCGCGCTGCACGTCTGCCCGGCGCCGCAGGCCTGCCCGCACGCGCCGCAGTGGTTCGCAGCGGTGCGCAGGTCTATGCACGCGCTGCCGCAGAGGGTCTGCCCGGTGGGGCACTCGCACATCCCCGCCGCGCAGCTCTGACCCGCGACGCAGGTGCGCTCGCAGGCGCCGCAGTGCAGAAGGCTGCTGCGGACGTCGACGCAGGTCCCCGCGCAGAGCATCTGCCCCGGACCGCAGACGCACGCGCCCGCCGTGCAGCTCTGCCCCGCGACGCAGGCGCGTCCGCAGGCGCCGCAGTTCGATGGGTCGAGCGCGGTGTCGAGGCAACGACCACCGCATCGGGTCTGTCCCGGCGCGCAGGTCGCGGCGTCCGTGGGCACGTCGATGCGTGCATCCAGAGCGGTGTCCGTGCTGGCGTCGAAGGAGGCATCGACCGCCGCGTCGGTCACGGTGCGTGCGCCGAGACCGCGGATCCAGGCTGCGACGCAGGCCAGTTGTGAGGCGCTGAGGGCTGGAGCGCCCTGGGGCATCCGTCGCCCGCATTCGGGCGACGCCTGGGCGATCTTTACGTAGAGTTGTGAGCGCTCGGGATCCCCCGGAATGACCATGCGCTCGCCGGTACAGCCGATGGAGGTCGCGCCGATGACCCGGGCTTCGAGACCCGGCGAGACGAGGTCGAGGCCGTAGGTCGGGTGCGCGGCGTCGTGGCAGCCGGAGCTACCGCAGCGCGGCGCGAAGAGCGTCCGCTGCAGGTCCGCGGTGGTCGAGGGGCAGGTCGTGGGATCGGACAGTTCGCTCGCGGGCTGCAGGTCGCCACCGCACGCCGACACTCCCGCGGCGACGGCGACCAGAAGGAAGTGCTACCGCACCAGAGTGGTCAACCAGCGGTTTCGAGTGAGGGTTGGCATCGTGCAAATTCTCATTAATCTCTGGGGAGCGCTGCGCTGCGCACCCGCGGAGCAACGGCTGTACGCCGTCCGCACAGGGCCTACAGCGCGATGCGGTAGCCGAGGGCGAGGGTGACGGTGCTGATGGACGCGTCGCCGGTCACCCGGTGCACGACCGGAACCCACGCGTAGCCCGCCTCGAGCCAGACAGCGCCCGGGCCGAGGCGGTACTGCGCGCCCGCGAGGCCGCCGACGCCGAAGCGGGTGGCGGTCTCGGAGGTGAGGAGGTTCCAGGCGGTGGTCTCGGCGCGCTGGAGCACGACCTGCGGAGCGACGCCGACGTACGCGTTGAACGCACTCGCGGCGGGGAGAAACCGGTACGAGAGCAGTAGGGATATGCGTACGGTGTCCTCGCCGATCGCGTAGTCGTACGCGCCTCCGGTCGGGGTCGAGACGCAGGGTGCTTCCGGCGCGGGGCTCGCGTTGGTGCTGCCGCTGCCGATGGGAGCGCAGGGAGCAGCGGCCGATTGGTTGAGGGTGTAGTGCTGCCAGGTTCCGCGCGCGGCGAAGGCGAGGACGCCGGGGCCCAACGCGAGTCGCCCGCCGACCTCAAGCCCCAGGTTGGGACCGAGGCTCAGCGCGTTGGTCGAGAGATCGAGGCCGAGCACGGGGCCGAACTCCAACGCGAACGAACGCTCCGTGGAGCGCGTAGGCGCGATGTCGGCCGAAGCAACGGGATCCGCCACGACCACCGCTGGGGCAGGGGGCGGGCGCTCTGCGATTGGAGGCGGCGGCGGGGTCTCCGCAACGGGCGGAGCGTCCGTCGCGGGGGCCTGCGCCGCGGGCGTCGCGGAGGGCGCAGGAGCGGGTGTCGGGGCGGGCGCGGGCGTCGCCTCCGGCGTGGCGTGATGGCGGCGATGGTGGTGCTGAGCGCCCGATGCGACGGGAAACAACAGCGCGGCGAGCAGGGGAGTGATCCTCACGGTGGTCCTTTCAGTAGATGGTCTGCTCGACCGAGGAGAGCGCGTTGGTCCCGGTGCTCGTTCCCCCGACGACGAAGAAGTAGGCGCTGGCGAGAGCGAGGCCGAAGTTCTGCCGCGGGGTCATCATCATGGCCGTGGCGTTGAAGTTACCGGGCTCGCCAGTCGTGGTCAGTCTGGATGAACTGTTGGAGTCGACCGCCAGCGATGCGGGGTTCGGTCCGCTGGTGCCGGCCATTGCGTAGAAGACGTTGTTGATCACGATGGCTCCCAGCGCGCCGCGACGATTCGAATACGAGCGAGCGTTCATGGGGGTCGTGAGCGCGCCGCCCGGAGAGACCCGCGCAGACTCCGTGACGTTCAGCGACGCGGACGCGCTGAAGCCGCCAGTGAGGTAGACGAAGGGATCGCCCGCGACCACGGGTGCCGTCTGCGACGACGCCACCGCCGATGCGGCGTACTCGCGCGCCGTGGGGAAGGACGACGAGCCCGCGGTGAAGGCACCGAGCCGCGCTCCATCGGCGCTCAGCGAGGCGTACTCGTAAGTCGCGAGCGGACCAGAGGTACCGCGGCCCGTGAGGGCGTACACGAAGAGCGCCCCGGTGCGGTCGGGAGCGAGCGCCGCCGCGACGGTCGCTCGCGCGGTTCCCATCGGTGTGGCGAGCGCGGCCCAGACGCCGGTGCTCCCGACGATGAGGGCCTGATGGTCGATGTCCGCCGCGGCCGGGGTCGCGGTGCCGTCATCGAGGAAGGTCGTCTCCGTCGCTGCGACGGTGGCGAGCAGCACCTCGCTCCCGGAGGCGCCGTTGACCGTCGGCGAGCGATAGACCCGGTAGTTGGCGGCGCTCGCGACGGCGCCCCAGCGCAGCCGCACGGTGCTGCCGAAGACGAAGTAGGCGGTGACCTCATCGCTGGGGAGCGTCTCGCCGCCAGGGTTGGACGCGTCGGACGAGGGCATGACGGCGGCGACGCGGTAGATCCACGCGCCGGGAGCTAGCGCGCCGGAGCGGCGGGTGATCTCCGGGTCGGCGATCACCGGCGCGGTGCTGAAGTCGAGCACCTTCGCGCGGAGCACGGTGGGCTGAGGGGTTCCGGCCGAGTTGGCGCCGCCGAGGACGTAGACAAAGCCGTTGTGCTCGATGGCTGAGTTCGCAATCCCGGTGACCGGGGAGGGGAGCCGGTAGCGCTGCACGCGCCATGTGCCAAGGCGGCCGAAGAGATCGACGCTCGCGAACTCCACCGTGGCGTGCGTCGGGCCCGTGGAGCCACCGTCACCGCCAATCGCGTAGAGGAAGCGAGTAACGACGTTGACCTGGCTAGCGACGACGGCCTCGCCGCGGCGGCCGATGGTGAGCGCCGACGCCGTAGTGAACATCGAGAGGTTCCCCGAGGGGTTGGTCACCACGAACGATCCGAAGTCGGCGTAGGTGCTCTCGTCGGGGTCGGTGACGCGCACGAGGTAAGCGCCCGGGTTCATCATGGTGGTCGGGAAGCTCACGGTGATGCTCGTGGCCGTCGAGGCGGTTACGGTGCCCATGAACGACATGCCCGCGGCCGAGCGCAGGGTCACCACCGGGGCGCGGAAGTTGGTGCCGGTGATGATGGCGACGGTGGGCGACTGCGTGGTGCCCGCGCCGGGGGTCACGGTGTTGATCGTCGGCGGCGGCATCACCGTCACGCGGAACGCCCCGCGGATGACCCCGCCCCCGCCGTCGGGGTTGATCGCCGCGAGGTCATAGGTGCCCGGTGGAAGACCCGCGGGCACGACCGCCGAAACAGTGTTGCCGTTGATGAATACAGGCCTTTGTAAAACCCGCATGCGGGGCGTGAGCCCCGGGATGATGATGTACACCCGCGGCGTCGAGGCGAAGCCCGTGCCCTGAAGCGCGATCGGTGTCGAGCCGCCGGTCCAGCCGAAGGGCGGCGTCACGCCGGTGATGGTGATCGCGGGCGTCGCCGTGATCGTGTACGCCGCGGGGAGCGTGATCGGGCACCCGGCCACCGTCGAGCCGAGGTCGTACGGCCCACCCGCCCGGCCGCCCGCGGGCACGGTGGCGTTGAGCAGGTCGGAGCCGATGACCGAGAGGTCCGTGAGCGCGAGGTCGCCGCCACCCGCTGCTGCGCCGCGCAGCGACAGGCCGGTGAGCGTCGCGAGCCCCGTGCCGACGATAGTGATGGGCATGTCGATGCCGTTCCATCCGCGGGTAGGGATGATGCCCGCGAGGGTCGGCGGCACGAGGGTGCTGGGGTCGTAGGCGAAGGTCGTCAGCGACGACGCGGCGCAGCCCTCGGGCATCACCACGCGGACGGAGTAGCTACCCGCGGGGAGGGTCCTCGGAAGCTCCGCGAGAATCGTGTTCTCCGAGGTGACGCGCACCGCCGAGAGCGTCGTCGGGGTGGCCGTCTCGAGCGTCACCGTCGGCAGGGTTGTCCCGGTCGCGTGGAACCCGGTGCCGATGATCACCAACACTGCATTTCCACCCGTACAGGACGCCTGCGACATCACGGAAGTGATCGTCGGGGTCGCGTAGTACGTGAACGCACGCGAGAGCGTCGCGCCGCACTGCACCGGGCTCGTCACGACGACGTCGTACGGACCACCCGGGGCGGTGGTCGTCGGCAGGTCACCCGAGAGCGTCGTCTCCGACACCACACGTACGTTGGTGAGCGACGTCGGAGGCGTCGAGCCGAGCACCACCGTCGGCACCGCCGACTCGAACGCATGGAAGTTCGTCCCGGTGATGGTGAGGGTCAGCCCCGGGCGGTCGCCGCACACGGAACCCGGTCGCACGGCCGTCACGGTCGGCGGTGGAAACAGCGTGAACCCGCGGGCGAGCGTGCCCGCGCAGCCCTCCGGGACCGTCACGGAAACGTCGTAGGGGGTACCGAGCGGCGCGCCCGCCATGAGGGACATCGGTACCTCCGCGGTGAGGGTGGTGAGCGAAGTGACACGCACGTTCTCGAGCGCCACGTTGTTGATTCGCACGATCGGCTGCACGCCGTAGGTGCTGTGGAAGTTCATCCCGGTGATGGTCACGGGCATCAGCGCGGCGGTGCACTCTCCCCGCGGTATGATCGAGGTGACCACCGGGTCGGCGTAGAAGGTGATCGACCGCGGACCGATACCCGACGACATCCCGACGGTTCCCAGGCACTCATTGAGGGTGCCGGTGGGCATGGTGCCCGCGGGGCACTGGGGCTCGAAGGTCACCGCGCACCCGTCGGCGTTGCGCACCGCGAGCGCGTAGGCTCCACCGACGGCCACGGAGGCCGCGGGGACGGTGAGCGTGAGGCTGTCGAAGTCGTTGGGGCTCCCTGTAGAGCTCGCGTACGCGATGCCCGTCGCCGGGACCACGAACGGCGTCGCGGAGCCGACGGTGACCGTGAGTCCGTGGCGGAAATGTGCTCCGCGCACGATGAACCGTTGCTCCCGCGAGCTACACGCGGAGACGGGCTCGACCGCGCTCAGCTCCGGTGGCGGCACGGCCGTGAACAGCGACGCGGCGGTGCTGTGGCAGCCCTGCGGGTACTGCGTCCCGGTGAGGTCGACGCCCGCGTCGGCGGTGCCGGCGTCGCCCGCGGTTCGGCCGCTGGACGCAATGCCATCGGGGTTGGTCACACGGAACCCGTAGCGCCCCGGCGCAAGCCGTCGCGACGGGTCCATTGCAGCGCGCAGCGTCACGCGGATTTCCGTCGCGGACACCACCCGCACGTCGGCGTCTCGCACCCTCTGGACGGTGGCGCCCCGCGCATCGACGACCTCGACCACGGGCGTCGGATCAGCGGGACGGAAGTTGGTCCCGGCGATCGCGATGGTGGTGTCGTAGGCGTTGCAGACGGTCTGGGCCTCGTCTGGATCGACGCCCGGCGCGGCCGCCGCTGGGTCGATGCGCGCCACGCTGGTCACCGTCGGCGGCGGCACCACGCGCAGCGCGCCGACCATCGTGAGCGCGGCGGTACCATCGGGGTTGACGACGGAGAGGGTGTACGCGCCGGGTACCAGCGCGCTGCCGTCGCCGGTGGTGCGGGTCACCCACAGCGCCATCTCGCGGGTCGAGACGAACTCCACCTGGCGCACGGTCAGGTCGCGGCCCTCCGCGGAGCGCAGGCTTACCCGCGGCAGCGCGAGGGAGGCATCCGGTGTCAGCGTGTCGATCGGCAGCGGAGCGAACGATCCGCCGATGGCGGCGCGCAGCACCACGCGGGTCTGGAGTCCCTGGTTCTCCGCGTCCGAGGCGTTGCAGACGGTCGCCGGGGCGACCCCCGGGTCGAGGGAGAGCGGCGGCCCGTGGATCTCTTCGGCACACCCTGCGAAGAGCGCGGCGTGGAGGAGCAGGGCGAGCGTAGCGTTGGCAGTCTTCATCGAATCTCCGGCATTTGGGCGGCGTACCCGACGGCGTCGCGGGACGGGATGCAGCGTTGAGCAATCAACGTGCCGCGGTGTATGCGAGGGAATCGAAGTGCGTTGGACGGTGAGCCTGTGTGCCGATCGCACAGCGCACAGCCCGAGACGCTCACAGTGCGGTGGGTGGATTGGGCGCTGTGGGGTCAGCGCGGCTGGTCGGCGCTGGTCGGCGCGTTCCAGCGGAGGAGGCCGAGGGCGTCGAGCAGGAGCACGAGGCGGTGCAACTCCGCGGGAGCAAGTTCGCCTGCGTGCAGCATGCTGCTGAAGCGCCGTGCGCCGTCGAAGAGACGATCGAGCGCGCGGTGTTCGTCGGGTGAGAGCCCGAGGAGGGCGAGGTCGCCTCTGCGTTCATCGAGCACCGATGGGGCTGCGGACAGCAGGGCGTCGTGCGCTCGGGTGACATCCTTGTCGTCGAAGCCCAGCAAGCGGGCGCGGAGACCTGCCGCCACCAGGGAGGCCATCGGTGCGCTCTGCTGCCGCACCTGCCACGGGATGCGCTCGCGACGCCACGTCCACGAACCGTCGGTCCACTCGAACGCCCGCAATGCGTCCGGTCGCTCCGCAGCGGTCAGGCAAGGCTCGCCGCGTTCGATCGGGATCACCACGACGCGCTCGCCCGGATGCCGCAGCGTCAGGGTGCCGCCCGCCCCGCGCAGAAACGCGAACTGGTACAGCAGCACCGCCAGCGGCGGGTGCGCCAGGACGGCCACCGGGGCGGGGACGTGCAGTCGCAGCGCTCGGATTGCGTCGACGGAGCGCAGCCCCTCGAAGGCGCCCGAGAGCCCGACCTCTGCGACCACCGAGGTCTCCTCGGTCGGCGGCGGCGTGGTCGAACGGTAGCGCTCGATGACCAGCACCTCGTCTACGTTTGGGTGCGCGACGGGCTCGGACTGCAGCAGTACCTTTGCGGGCTGCGGTGTGGGCGTTGGCGTTGGCGTTGCGCGCGCGATGCGACGACCTGGGGTTCCGCGAAACAGGGCCATGGGCGACTCGTCGAGGTCATCGTCGATCTGCCAGGGGCGCGACATGCCGCAGAGGCCGACCGCGACGACGGCTGCGCCGATGGCCGGTGCGCCCCGCTCCTGCGCCTCGAGTGGGATGCCCCAGATGTTGCCCAATTCTCCGGCCATCGCAGGGTCGACGATGCGTCGCCCGGCGCCGAGAAATCGACGCACTTCACCCGCCGCTACGCCCGCCTGACGTGCCGTGAAGCGCGCGACGGTAGTGACCAGCGGACCAATGGAGTCCGCACGAACGTTGACGCCCCCGAGGCCCACCATCGACTGCCGCGCCCGCACGCGGATCGTCCAAGGGGACACCTCGACGATCGCGATCTCCAACTTGTGCGTGCCGAGGTGCATCACCGCGCAGAGGCCCTCGAGATCGGGTTCGCGGTGCGCAGCGCCGATCGCGAGCGCGGTGGTGTCCCTCACGAGGCCCAGAATCTCCATCGCCGTCTGGTCTGCCGCGCGGAGCAGGGCGCGTCGGGTGCGGTCGTTCCAGATCGCGGGCACCGCGGCGGCGACCAGCATCGGTTCGTCGCCCATGGCGTATTGCAATGCCGTGAATAGATCGCGCCCCACCTCGACGGGATCTGTTTCGGAGTTCTCGTTTCCGAGTGACCACTTCCAACGCTGCGCGCTCGTGCGGCGGATAACCGTGGCGATGTCATCGACAGGCCGCAGCACCAGCGTCTGATCGGGGCGCATCGCCGCAACCGAGAGACCGTCGGAGTGGAACTGGAGTCCGATGAGATGGGGCATGGGCCTCGCGGAGATCGCCCGGAGACGAGGCCAGCCGCCGCCCGAACCAGACGCTGCGACTTCTTCGTCAGAAAAGGCAGCCTTCGCCACCCACCCGCAGAGGACCGCAAGATCGCTCCTTACGCAAGGATGCTTCGAACCAGTGGCGCGGGCGCTCCCCCGTTCGGGACGCCGGTGGGTCCGCGATTCAGCTCGCGGCGGGGTCGTCGAGGAGGTGCCGCTTCACCGCCTCCATATCAACTGCCCGCACCGAAGCGATGACCTGCGCGAGCGCAGAGGCGGTGAGCATTCCGGCCTCGTTGTAGAGCACCACGCCATCGCGAATCACGAGCAGCGTCGGAATCGATCGGATCTCGAACTCCGCGGCGAGCGCGGGCTGCGCTTCGGTGTTCACTTTGGCGAAGGTGACGTCCGGGGTACGCGCGGCGACGCGCTCGAAGATCGGCGCAAACGCACGGCACGGACCGCACCACGGGGCCCACCAGTCGATGACCACGATGCCGGGCAGCGCGAGCGCGGCGTCGAAGGTCGTCGAGTCGAGGTCTTGAAGTTGGCCTGGAATCATCGTTGAGGGCTCCTTGTACGGCAGGTAGGAGCCGCAAGGGTGGGGGTTCGCAAGGGTGGGGGTTCGC
>CANJUR010000016.1 GCA_947477565.1 Deltaproteobacteria bacterium | reverse complement strand
CGGCCGCGAGCACGTTCCGGAGCGCGTACAGAACGCTCAGCACCCACTGCCGCAGCCGCACGTCCGGCAGCACCCGATCGCACACTGTCGCTGCGGTCTGGGACATCCGCCGTCCCCCGCACGACGGGCACACGCCGCGCCGTTTGCACGAGAACGCCACCAGCATGTCGTGGCCGCACCCGCTACATCGCGCCCTGCCGAAGCCATGGGCCAGCACTCCGCAGCGCAAATACCCGTAGAACTCCTCGACGACGTACCGCGGCAGCGCCCGCCCCGAGCGCTCCTCGGCGAACGCGAGGAAGGTCTCGATGTGCCTGGCGACGAGCGCGTGCTGCGTGGTCTGCGTCGGGTCGTGGCGCACGTACGCGCCCGCGGTGGTGGCGGCCGTAGCCATGAGCACCGCGGCCCTGAGCGAACGCGATACCAGCACTCACCCAGGCAGAAATCACCGGATAATCAGGGCATCTCGCGCCGATGGCACGGCCCGCCGCCACCCCGCCGCCGCCATGGCGGCGGTCTTCGCGCCGACCTCGACGGCCTCCCGCTCGTTGTCCACCTCCCAGGCGCCGGGCACCCGACGTCGGAGACCGCCGACGAGGGGGGTCGCCGACGTCGAGCCTCACGACCCATCGGCGTCCTGGAAACTCAGCGCTCCGCGGGGCGCGGTCACGAGCACAGGGGCGGTCGGAGGCGTCCACTGGTTGTCGACGAGTTGGGATTCGGAGTACTTCGCGCGTCTTCGCGTACTCTGGAGGTTTTGGAACGGTTTCCGATCGGTTCTGGGATGCCCGCGTTTACTCCGCGCGTCTCACCGTCGCGACGCGACCACGTCCCCGCAAGTGCGTTTCACCGTAGTCCGTCGCTCGCTTCCGTTTCGCTCCGGAGGCGTTTCGCTGGCGTGGTCGATCGCACGCGTAGCTTCGCGACGGTGAGACGCGCTCGGTAAACGTGGACGTCGCAGAACCAGGCGAGAACGGCTCTGGTTGCGCAGCGGGCGCAGTTGCGGGCGTCGCTGAGGGATCAGCCGCCCCGGGCGTGGAAGGCGCAGTACGAGGGGTAGTCAGACGGGAGCGCAGCGGCGAAGGGCGAGGCTGCGACGCCGCGCGGGTGCGCCGCGAAGAACTCCACCACCTGCCGACCGAGCAGCGTTCGCGGCACGGTGTGGCCGCCGTTGTGGTTGCAGTACACGACGTCGTGGCGACGCGCGTTGAGGTAGGGCAGGTCGTTGCCCGCGAAGACGTCGAAGTGCGCCGTCGCGACGAAGAGATTGAACGAGTCGTTTGAGCCGCCGTACATCAAGAGTTGGGCGAAGTGCGCGCTGCTCGGGAGGTCGGGCCAGGAGGGGTAGGTGCGCAGCGGGCCGAGCGTGGCGGTGTTCTCCGCGTTGGAGAAGTAGCCGCCGGAGTAGCTCGCGACGGCACCAAGCTGAGAGCCGCGGAGCACGCCGAGCAGATCGGACATGATGGCGCCCGCGGAGAAGCCCGCGGTGAAGACGCGATCGCGATCGACGCCCCAGCGCTGGTCGATGCAGCGCAGGACGGCGTCGAAGAGGCGCGCCTCGCGGTTGGGCGTCATCGCGCGGAGGTTCTCCCACTCGAGACCGAGCGGCGTCGTGGTCGGGCCGAGGCGCGTCGATACCGGCGTCACGAGGATGAACGGCATCGCCGCGTTGCCGACTTCGCCGGCGAAAAGCGGGTTCATGTTGGGGGCGCTGTCGCCGAGGCCGTGCCAGTTGAAGATCACCGGCCAGTGGCCGCCCGCCGCGGTCGCACCCTGCGGCAGCGTCAGGATAAACGAGCGGGCGAGCGCATCGACGCGAAACCCGGTGACCATCCCCGGGGCGAGCAGGTCGCAGGAGCCAGACTCCACCGGCGGTTCCGTCATCGGGTCTGGGACGTCGTCGACGATGGCGGGCGGCACATCCGTCGCGGGCGCGACGTCGGTCGTGGGGACGGTGGACGCATCGGTCACGGCTGGGACTCCCGTGTCCGTCGCGGTCGCGGCATCGACGGGCGGCGTGGTCGCCGAGGCGCCACAGCCCCCGAGAACGCCAGCCAGCAACATCGGGACGAGAATCGTGTGCAGGGGGCTTCGCGGAGCGGTCGGCGTCATCGTGCGGGGGTCTCCTTCGGGGCGTGCTCAGGGAGCGATCTCTACGATCATAGTCTGCGATTGCGGTCGCGCGTCAGGCGTCCGCGCGCGGGCGGCGTCGCGCGAAGACCGCCGTCAGGCCGACGGAGGCGAGCACGTAGGCCAGCGAGATCGCGAGGTACCGGTCGTCGTAAAACCACCCCACGGCGGGCATCACCATGAGCGCCTGCACCCCGAAGGCGAAGCCCAGGAGCCAGCGTTCGAGGCGCAGCCGGGCCGCGGCGAGCACCGCCGCCACGATGAAGAGCATCAGGTAGTAGCCTGAGAGTTCCGTGGCGATGGGTGCGGCGAGGAGCGCGAGGGTGAGGCCGATCCACGGGCGTCGGGCGCGTCCGAGGGCCACCAGGAACAGCGCAGCAAACGCCAGTTGCAGCCCGCGGAGCCACGGGAGACGGGCCTCGCGGGTGGCGCGCACCTCGTCGGTCCAGTGTTGCATCCAGACCTCCGCGGATGCGCCCGGGAGCCGGGCCTGAACGCGCTCGACGCGGTGCTCGGGGTCGAATGACACCAGGATACCGAGGCCTGCCTTGTTAGACGAGGCCACCGCGGCGTGGCGGCGGATGTGCTGGGTCCACTCCTGCCAGGAAGACGGGCCCACCACCGCTGCGCCGAGCACCACGAGCACACCGACGGCGCCGACGAAGCCGGCGAGAAATCGACGTCGATCGGCCGCGAAGCGCACGCGCAGGGCTGGCGAGGCGACGCCCGCGAGCATCACGCCGACGAGCCCGAGCGCGGGGAAGCCACGCATCGCGGCGGCCCAGCCGAGCGCGGCGCCGGCGAGCGCTGGGCGACCGCGGCGCAGCCCCACCAGCGAAAGCACCAGCAGGAAGAGCCAGTCGAAGCGCAGCATGGAGAAGGCGACCCAACTGAATTTGCCCGGTTCCTGGGTGCCCCAGAGGACGAGCGCGAGGGCGGCCACGCGCCAGCCGAAGGAGGCCGCGAGCGCAGCGATGGCGAGCGCCAGGAGGATCTGGTCGAGCGAGGCGAGAAAGCGCAGCCCGAACTCCGTCGAGGGGACGATGCGGGAGAGGGCGCCGCTGGTGACGGTCCACGCGGGGGTGGGGTTGTAGCCGTGGTCGATCTGGCTCTGGCGCCAGGCGGGCTCGTTGAGGCCCGTGCGGAGGTTGTGTACGTCGGTACGAAACGCCCGCCATCGCGTCGGAGAGAAGCGCGAGTGACAGCGCTCGGGGTCACGGAGCGCCTCGCTCGCGGCAACGAGCCGATCGGTCACGAGGTCGCGAAACATGCGCTGCCGCACGAGGGCCTCGCCTCCGCTCTCGGCCTCCGCAAGCGCGGTGCAGCGGTAGATCAGCCCGTAGCCCAACTCGCGGTGGTACTTGCTGCCGACGTAGTAGTGGAAGACGTCGTGACGGTGCACGCCGCCCGTTCCGCCGACCGCGCCGAAGTTGAACCACGCCGCCGCCGCCGAGAGAGCGATCGCCCCGGCGATGCCGTGTGCGAACGCGATGGGCACCGGTCGGCCCTCTCGCCTGCGGTTGCGTACGAAGAATGCCCAGCCCAGCGCCGCCAGGGCCACGAGCGCCCGCGCCCGCGCGCCGCCCCACTCGTCGAGACCGCCACGAGCGATCCACCATCCGAGGGCGATGCCCAGTGCGCCGAGTCCGAGCGCGATGGTCGCGCGCTTCACCGTGTTTCCCCCGGGCGACGCTGCGGCAGTGCGTAGCCGGTGGCCTCGCGAAAGGCCTCGCTGAAGCGCGGGTCGGGAAGCGCTTCGGACAGTTCCAGCGACGCTGCGCGCAGTGCCCGACGGTCTCCGAGTGCGCTCGCCCAGCGGCGGAGCAGGACTACCGCGCCGGGGTGGTCGCCCCGCGCCGCGGCCATGGCGCCGATGCATCCGTCCGCGCGCCCGGTACCGGGCTGCGCGAGGGCGTAACGCACGCACCACGGAGCCGCAGCGGCCAGCCGACCGCGGCGAAGTTCGAGGCGAGCACGGGCGAGGGAGCCCTCCGGGTCCTCTGCGCGTCGGTCTGCGAGCGCGTGGAGTACGGAGTCTTCCATCGACCAATGCCGCACCCGATGCACCGTCAAGGCCGCCGGCAGTGCGAACGCAACGAGCATCCACGGCCGTGCCCATCGTCCGAGCGAAGCGCCGTGAGCGCGCACGATCCCGGTCGCGGCGAGCACGAAGCCGAGGTGGAGCGCGAGCGAGGAGGTTCCGCCGACCACGAGCGCGGTGCCCGCGAGCCCTGCGGCGAGCATCGAGGCGATCATGGCCGCCGCCCCAGCGCGCAAAAACGCGACATCGTCGGGGTCGTCTGTGCGCGTCGCGAGCCCGAGGGCCAGGGCCGCGAAGATCAGCGGGAGCATCCCTGCGAGGCTCACCCGGGCGGCGGCGGTCATGGCGATGAGGGGCGTCGGCGAGGGGATCCAGGCAAGGAGGCTCGCAGTATTTTCTGCGCTCACCGCGAGAAGGGAGGGCATCAGGCGATCGGCGCCGCGGGTGAGCGCGAGCGCGGCGAGGGTGGCGAGGGCGGCGGCGGCGAAGGCGACGCGGCGTGCAGGGCGTGGGCGGACGAAGCCCGCGGGTACGAGCCCGAGCAGGCCGTAGCCGGGCGCGCAGAGGCCTGCTGTGAGGGCGGCGGCTGCGCTCCACGCGACGGCCGCGGGCGGGGAGGCCGCGAGCGCTCGGCGGGCGGCGAGGAGGGAGAAAAGGAGGGCGAGTAATGCATCGCGGCCCGCCAGCGGGGCGCTGAGGTCAGCCGCGCACGGGTGCAGCGCGAACGCGAGCGTGGCGATCGTGGCGATCGGAGCGGAGGCCCGCGCGGCCCGCAGGAGGTCGAAGAGCGCTGCGCCGACGGCGACGAGCAGGATGAGGCCGAGCGCGTGCTGCACCACGGTGTCCGCGCGAAACCACTCCCAGGAGAGCCACGTCGCGAGCGCCCCGAGTGGTGCGTGGTCGCGCACCGGGAGGCCGGCCCCGCGGAGCACCACGCGCCCTTCGGCGAGCATCGTGGCGAGCCCGGCGAAGGAGTGGAGTTGCGCGTTGCGCACAAGCAGCAGCCGATCGGCATCGAGGAGGCGGCCGCCCAGCGCGGCGCAGTGTGCGAGCGCGGGGACGGAAAGTGCGAGGCCACGCCAGGCGCGGTCAGCGCTCGCTGCGGGCGGGGGCGGCATCGGGCGCCGATGGAAACGGTCCGCGTCGATGGCGTCAAGCGTCATCGTGGCGGTCGGGAAGTTCGGTGCAATTGCCAGAAACCGTGATCGTCGGCGTCTGCTCTGAATCCTCGCTCTTCGCAGGACGCCTTGACGGTCTCTTGAAATACCCGGTAGGGTGCGCGCCCCGATTACCTGGTTTGGAGGATTCCTCGTGGCCAATCATGCATCCGCCGAGAAGCGCAACCGTCAACGCGTAAAGCGCACCGACCGCAACCGCGGCGTCCGCAGCGAGTTTCGTACCCTTGTGAAGAACGTCCGCGAACTCATCGCCAAGGGCGACGCGACCGGCGCCAAGGCTGCGCTCACCCCGGCGATCTCGGCCCTCGACAGCGCCGTGAGCAAGGGCGTCCTGGTTCGCGGCACTGCGTCGCGCCGGGTCTCGCGCCTCGCCGCCGCCGTGCACAAGCTCACGGCTCCCGCCTCCAAGTAACTCTCCCCCCCGCTTAGTTTCCGTTCTCTTCGTCTTCAGCGCTCGGCGGTCAACGTCGGATGCGTGGCGAAGAGTTCGACCACAAACAACTCTCCCTCGCGCGCCGCGACGCCGACACCGAGCGCGTCCAGCGCCGGATCGAGCACGTTTGCCCGGTGCGAGGGCGACCCCATCCAGCGGGCGTGCGCATCCGTCAGCGACTGTGCGCGCGCGAGGTTCTCGGCCACGCGCTCGGCCATCACGTGAGCGCGCTCCAGTCTTTCGATGGGTCCATCGTCCGGGGTCGGCCGGTGTGCGATCACTCCGCGCGCGGCGAGGTTGCGGGCGTGTGCCGTGGCCACGCCATCGAGCAGGGGATCACGCCGTAGTGGTGGCGCTCCGGCGCGGGCTCGCTCGCGATTGATGGCCCCGAGCAGGTCGCGCACATCGACGAGCGTGTCGCGTCGAGCCGCGGGCGCGGGCGTGGGGTGCCAGGTGGCTAACGGGATCGGTCCGTCGCTAAGCGTCGCGATCACTTGCAGCGTGGTTGGGACGAGCGCCGCGGGCAGGATGACCGCGCCGTCCTGGTCGAAGGCGAACACCGTCACTGCGCCGTCTGTGCCGGTGACGGCGAGCTGCGGGGCGCTCACGAATTGGGGCAGCGCGGCGCGCACGGTGAGGGCGCCGTGGGCGTACTCGGTGAGCACCTCGACGACGCGCGGGGCGAGGGCGAGGGCGACGCGTACGCCATCGGTGGCGAGCGCGCAGCGCGGGAGCAGCGTCGGGTGCCGCGCGTGGTCGATGGCGGCGGCGAGCGCGACCGGGTCGGCCGTGGGCAGAACGACGGTGTGCACGGTGGGCGCAAACATCCCGGCGGCTTCGGTACGCGTGCGCTGCGCGTCGGCATCCGGGGCGACCGGGGCGAGGGCGGCGCGTGCGGAGGGCAGCAGCCGGCCGTCGGGGCGGCACCGCGCCTCGAGGACGTCCCCGAGCGGGTCGGCGTGCGCGGCGGCGGCGAGGAGGCAGAGGCTCAGGGAGAGGTGTGTCGTAGTAGCCATCGGCTCAGGGTGGGCCAGAGGAGTTGCGGGGCTTTGCGCCCCAGTACGAGGTCCCCATGGCCGCAGGGGAACATCACAAAGGTCCGGTCGCGCGCGCGGCTTCGTTCGAAGGCGGGGCGCACCGCGGCGGGGCGGGCGAGGTGGTCATGGGAGCCGGCAACCACGAGCAGCGGAACGTCGCAGTCCTCGAAGGCCCGCGCGAAATGGCCGCTGGCGTCGGCGCTGCTATCCGTGAGGTGGGCCAGCTCGCCGAAGGTGGCCTCATCGAATGAGCGCGCGAGGTATTCCGCGAGCACCTCGGGCTCGAAGCCGCCGGGGTGCCACGCGCGAATCGGCATCGGCAGCCAGTGGGTGTCCCAGAGCGTCTGCGTGGCGCGCAGCAGCCCCTGCACCGCACGCATTGGAAACGCCAACGCCGCTCCGTCGCCGCGCCCGACGATGGCCGCCGCGCGGGAGAGGGCGCGCACGAAGGCCGCGTCGCGCCCCCAGAAGTACGGCGTGGCGAGGGTGACGATCGCCCGCACGCGATCGGGCCACTGCGCCGTGGCGGCGTAGGAGAGCATGCCCCCGAGGCTGTGGCCGATCAGCACCACCCGGGGGAGGCCGGTGACCGAAGCGATGGCGTCCATGGCGGCGGGCAGGTCGTTGTGGACGTGGAGGTCGATCGCTCCTGCGGGGAGTGCGCCGGCCGAGCGGGAGCGTCCGTGGCCGCGACGGTCGATGCTGAAGACGTCGTGCCCTTCGGCGGCGAGGTGATTGACGAGGCTGCGCCGCGAAAGGTGCCAGGCGTGGAGGTTCTGCCCGAAGCCGTGAACGAGAAGCAGGGGCGTGCGCGGCGGCACCGCGGTGGGGGCGAGGCGCTTGCGGACGAGGGCGAGCGCTCCGGCGTCTGGGAGGGCGAGGGACGTCTCTTGAAAGCGGGCGGTGCGTGCGCCGTCCACAACTTCGGTCAGCTCGACGGCGCTGGCGCTAATGACTCGGGCGGACATCCGTGGGTAGTGTAACGGCCGTGTTCGAACGACGACGAATCCTGGGCCTGATGGTGCTCCTCTCGGTCGGTCTGCTGGCACTGCCCGCGGCCGCGCAGCAGGCCACTCGCGGGCAGATGGAGCGCGACCTCGCGGGCTTCGAGGAGGGCCCCGCGGACGCCGTGGTGCGCACCTGGGGCGTCGAGGCCCCCGGGGCGTTGATGGCGATCGGCAACGACGCCGCGGTGATGCCCCACGTGCGTCAGCGGGCGGTCTTCGCGTTGCGGCACTTCGGGCAGCGACCGGCGGTGGGCGACTACCTCCGGGCGCTCGCTCAGGTACCCCGGCAGGATCTCTTCCTCCTGCGCGCCGCGCTCGACGCGCTGGTGCTGGGCTGCGCCGACCTCGCGACCGCCGGAACCTTCCTGGCCGACGCGCGGGTCGAGGTGCGCGACGGCGCTGCGTGGGCGCTCGCGCGATCACCCGCTGCGGGGGCGCGAACGCTTCTGACCGAGCGGCTGCGGGTCGAACGCGACGAGACCGTGCGGCGAACCATCACCGAGGCGCTGCAGGGCGCGGTGGGGTTACGCGCGACGCATTGATCCGACCCGCGGCGTTTGTGTAGAGTCCGCGGCGCTGGCAGGTCGGCGGTACCCGCCGGAAGGAAGAATTTCATGAACGGTCGTGTTGTCGCGCTCGTCTTCGCGGGCGGGTTGTCGATGTCCATCAATGTGTTTGCGCAGACCGGGGTCGCCGTCACGGCGCATCCCATCGCGGTCGTGCAGAGTCCCGAGCTTGCGGGCGGCGCGGAGTTGGGCACTGCGCCGCTGCGCTTCGGTCGCAACGTCGAGCACAGCCTCGGCTTTCGCACCTGGATCTGGAACACCCCGGCGTGGATGGTCGGGCTGTTTGCTCACATCGAAAACGACTGGTCGGGCCCGGTCACGTTCTCGCCGGGCCTCGAATACGTCTACCGGAAGGGCTCGCTCGACCTCGTCGTGGGCCTCCAGTACACGAGCCTCGCCACGCCTGACCCCAACACGGCGCTGATTCGCGGTCGCAATGAGAACGACGTCGCCCTCGAGCGCATCGAGAGCCAACTCTGGACCTTCAGCGCCAACGTTCTCTTCCTCTGGACCAGCCGCATCAACGACTGGTTCGAGATTCAGTACGGCACCGGCGTCGGCGTCTCCGCGGTGGGCGGTGATCTCTACCGCACGCAGGTGACGCCGGGCGCCGGCGGCGGCTACCAGGAGTGCAGCCAGGCCGAGCGCGCTCGCACCGCGTACTGCGACGCAGCCAACAACCACTACGTCAACACCGACGGCACCCGCTTCTCCGAGCCGCGGCTCACGGCGTCCAACAGCGGCAGTATTCCCCCGGTGGTGCCCTGGCTCTCGCTTCCGCACCTTGCGCTGCACTTCCGACCCCACCGCAACTTCGATATCCGCGTGGACGGCGGCTTCGCTGTCATCGGCTTCTACAGCGGCCTCGCCATGCACTACGTCTTCTGATCGCCTCTCCGCTCTTCCCTCCCCATTCACTGATGGCTGACCTCATCTTCGGGGTTCGTCCGCCCGCAGGCTGAAGCCTCCGGGCGATGGCGCGGTGGTGTTGAGAAGACCCGCCGCGCCAATAGCCTGCTCACCCGTCGGACGACCCTGCTCACCCGTCGGACGACCCTGCTCACCCGTCGGACGACCCTGCTCACCCGTCCGACGACCCTGCTCACCGCCATTCTCTCGGTGTTTTGCGATGAAGCCGTCCGGGCGCGGCGCCGACCTCGAACGCCAACCCCTTGATTTCAGCCGTTTCGGCCGTTGAACAGGGTGTCCCCGGCGATGAGCAGGGTCGCCGGGCCGTTGAACAGGGTGTCCCCGGCGCTGAGCTAGCCCAGCAGCATCCGGATCTTCCCGAGTACGGCCTCGTCCGCCGCCGGAAACGCATACCTGTCGAGCTCTTCGCGTCGCGCCCACACGTGGTCTGCCACGCCCAGGTGCGCGATGGTCCCGCTGACGATGCGCGTCCGATAGAAGAGCAGCAGCACGCTCTTCGTCGGGTACCGCCACCACGTCACGTCGAGAACCGCACCCACCTCGGACTCCACCCCGAGCTCTTCCCGCAGCTCGCGCACCAGCGCCGCCTCCGGACTCTCGTCGTCCTCCAGCTTACCGCCGGGAAACTCCCACGCGCCCGCCAGGTGAGTCCCGCTCGGCCGCTGTGTCAGCAACACCCGATCACCGTCGATCACCACCGCCGCCGCCACCACTACGGGTCCTGCCATCACGTTCCTCCGAGCCGGGCGCGCAGCACCAGAGCCTCGCCACCCAGCGTCGCCACCGTCGCCGCCACCACCGCCAGCACCCCCCAACTCGGGAGCGCCGCCGCCACGAACACCCCAATCACCGTCCCCGTCACACCCATCGCAAGCACCGCCGTCGCCCGCTCCTTCGCCCGTCGCGCTTCGGTCAGCGCCGCCGCCGCGTCGCGCAGATCGTCCGACGCCAGCGCGATGGCCGTCTCGCCCCCAACCCCGCCCGCCGCCTCCAACTGGATGCCCACATCCGCCGCCGCCAGCGCCGCGCCGTCCCACCGCGGTCGCCCCACCACCGCCACACCGCCGCCCATCTCCGAGAGCGCGCGCACCACGCCCGCCCGCTCCTCGGGGCTCACCTCCGGGCGCAGGTTGCTGATGTCCAACAGGGCGCCGACGGCCTCCACCGTCGCCCGCCCGGTGCCCGCAATCAGGGCCACCTCGAAGCCCGCGTCGATGAGCGCCTGCACCGCCGAGCGCGCCTCGTTGCGCACCGGATCATCAATGCCCAGCACCCCTTCCACCCGCCCATCGATCGCCACGAGCACGGCGGTGCGTCCGGCCGCCTCGATGCCCAGCAGAACATCCTCCGCGGGCGCCACGCTCACCCCCTCGGCGAGCAGCAGACGCCGCTGCCCGACCACGACCGCCGCACCCGACGCGCTCACCGCCGTCACCCCCTGCCCGGGCAACACCACCGGGCGCCGCACGCCCTCGAGCCGCAGCCCCCGGGACATCGCACCCCGCAGAATCGCCCCCGCCAGCGGATCTTCCCGCGCAGCCTCCTCCGCCGCCGCCGCCAGGGCCAGCACCTCTCGTTCGCTGCGCGCACCCAGGGAGACCACCTCGCTCAGTTCGGGCCGACCGACGGTCACCGTTCCGCGGAAGCACAGCGCCACGGTGCCCACCCGCGCGGCTTCTTCCACGCTCGCGGCATCACGAAACACGATTCCGCGGCGCGCAGCCTCGACCAGAGCCTCGACGAAGGGCGCCTGCACGGCCGTCACCATCCGCACGAGCGGCGCCAGCGCCAGAACGCAGCCCGCAGCCCGCGCCGGATCGCCGCCCAGCACAAACACGTGCAGCAGCGCCATCGCCAGGGCCGTCGCCGCCACCCCTGCGGGCGCGAGAACCATCAGTCTCCGCGCGAGGCGCACGGTGTGGGGTCCCTCTCGCGGCGCGGTCATCCAGCGAGCCAGGCGCGCCCAGGCCACGGCGTCCCCGGCCCGCGTTGCCAACACCCGCAGGGTGCCTTGCATCACCCGCGCGCCCGCCAGGACGGCATCTCCCGCCACCCGCTGTCGGGTGTCCCGCGCGCCCGGCCAGAGGCGCACCTCGGCCTCGCCTGCCCGCGTCACGCCATCCACGGGAATCACCTCGCCCGCGCCCACGATCACCTCCACCCCGGCCCGCAGGGCGGAGGTTTCCATGGTGTCCGTCGGCGGGTCGATGGCAAACTCCTCGTGGCCCCGCCGCACCGCCCGCGCCTCCGCCGGGAGCGCATCGCGAAACACCTCCATCCGCGCCTGCCCTGCCGAGCGGCGCATGCGCGCAGCCCAGGCCGTCAGCGGCCCGATCGCAGCCAGCACCGCAGCGTCACGCAGCGCCGCGACAGTCCCGCCCCCGGTGGTTCGTAGCGCCCCGGAGAGCGCCAGCAGCGCGCCCGCCCAGCCCACGACGCCGCCCAGGAGGTCCCCGTCCCGCGGTGCGCGAAACACCTCCCGCCCGGCGACCGCGAGGCCCACCACCGCGGGCACCGCCACCAGGGCGAGGTGCGCGGTGGGGGGCAGGGAGTCGAGCGATCCGAGGAGGGCGCCGAGGCACGCCGCGCCCACCGCGAGCGCGGGAGTGGTCGGATCGGGTGGCGGCGGAGAGAGGGCGGTCGCGCGGGCAAGCTCGGCGACGCGCGGATCGGCCGGGGGCATCGGTGGCGCCAGGGCCGCGGACGGGAGCGATGCGCGCGCAAGGCCGAGCATGTCCGTGGCGTCGAGGAGGCTCGGGCGCGCCGTGAGGGTGAGGCGCTCCTCCGCGGCGAGCGGGGCGGGCGTCGGGCGGTCGCGCTCCCGGCACGGCCGCGAACAGTAGAATCGGTATCGCTCGTTGATCACGGCGACGGCGGGTGCGCGCAGTACGTCTACCGGCGCGCCGCACGCCGCGCACGGGACGCGCTCGGTGGCGGTGGAGGCTGGGTCGGACGGGGTCGGCGCTTCCATGGGCGGAGGGCGTTGGAGCGCATCACCGCCGGGGGTGTCAAGCCGCGCGCGGCGCCCTGCGTGGTAGCGTCGCGGCGCACATGGCGAGCGACCGGATGGAGATCGTGTACGAGCGGCCTGCGGCTCCGGCGCGCTGGGGGGTGACCGTCGCGGGGGGCGTGCTCTTCGCGGGGGTGGTGCTCTGGGTGACTGCGCGGGCGCTGCCCGGTGCGGGGTGGTTTGCGCTCGCGGTGGGCATCACCGGGGCGGTGTTTGCGGCGCAATCGCTGCTGGGCGATCGCGCGGCGCTCGCGACGCAACGGGTGGTCGTCGATGGGCGAACGCTGCGGGTTGAGCATCGGCGCGGCGAGCGGGTGGTCGCGCTGCGGGACATCACCGGGGTGGCGTCGGGGAAGGTCACCGGCGGGGACGGCGTGGCGCTCGACGCGGTGACGCTCACCGTGGCGGGGGCGTCGGCGGTGGTGTTCGGGGTGGCGAGCCCGGAGGCGGCAGAGGGTGCGGCGCGGGCGATTCGGGCGATTTGTGCAGGGGAGGCGACGGGGGACGGCGATCAGTCGGCGTAGAGGGTGCCGACTTCGTCGAAGAGTTCTTGCGCGCGGTCTTCGTCGATTCCGAGCGCGTCGGCGATCTCGTCGTAGGCCTCGCCCTCGGTGTCCTCGCCGTACTCGCCGTCGGCCACGAGCACCGCGCAGGCGACCATGAACGCAACCTCGCGGAGGTCGTCCGTCACGAGGTTGGCCTGGAGGTCATCGAGGCGGGCGTCGGCTCCCTGGTCTTCGAGCATCTGCACCGACTCATTGATGATCGCGCGAATCTTCCTGTTGGTGACCCGGTTCTCGAGGAAGCCGGAGATCACGTCGGCGATCTGGTCGTACTCCTCGGTGGTGATCTCGCCGTCCGCGGCGGCCATCAGGACGCCCGCGTCCACGAAGCCCTGCAGGGTCATCGCGGTCAGTTCGATCTGTCGCTCCAATGCGCGCTTGCGCTCTCGCCGCTGAAACATCGCTGTCGTGCTCCTTCTGGATGCGCCGGAAAACGTCCGTGACGGGAGAGATGGTTCCCCTTGAAGCATCACCGTTCCCTCGGCCACCACTGAAAGGAAGGAGAACCCGACTCTCGGATCGTCGTCAACGGCTCACCTTCCACCACCTCCCTCCGCCGATGCCATCTCCTCGTTGCGCTCATCTTTTCGGGAAGGGAGCGCCCGCTCCGAGGTTGCGTACGGCCGGCGCGCGGGCCTGAAACCACTGAAGTGGGAGTCCGCGTAAGCGTCTTCCCGCGAGCGCTGTCGTAGTTGATTCTTGCGCCCCGATGGCCCGCCCTGATTCTCGCAAGCTCGACCACCTCATCGCGACGCTCCAGCGGGGCGCGCGCACCTACGACGAACTCATGGCTGACGACCGCCTCGAGCTATCGCGTCGGTCGCTCCAGACGTACCTCGACGAGCACCTCGCGGCGCTCGGCTACACGGTGGTGCGCGGCGTCGCCCCGGGGCCACCGCGGCGCGCGACCTTTGCCATCCCGACGGCCGACGACGAGCCTCACGGCGGGGTCGTCGATCGTGCGGCGTACTCGCTCGCGCGGGGCTTCCTCGAGGGGCTCTTCCCGCTCGACGGAACCACCCTCGACGCGCTCACCCGCCGGCGCAATTCGCGGGTGCTGGCCTTCGCGAGCGGGGTGCCGAAGTTCACCGAGCACCACATGCGGGCGCTCATGAAATGGATCGCCGCATCCGAGCAGGATCCGCCCCGTGCGGTGATGCTTCGCTACGACCGTGCGAGCGGTCCGCGTGCGACGAGCGCGGTGGTCGAGCCGCGGGTGGTGTGGCCCGTCGGGGTGATCGTTCGGGAGGGGCGACGGGTGTACCTCCCGGGGCTGGTTTCGCCTGCGGAGTCGCTCGACGACGCCCGCAACTTCGCGCTCGATCGAGTGCTCGCGGGGCCGCGCGATTGTGGCGTCTGGGTCGCCGAGTCCGCGGAGCAGCACCCCTCGGAGTTTCTGCTGCACTCGCGGCCGCGCCCGCAGGAGTTGGTGCACGCGCCCTTCGGTCTGGTGCGCCCTTCGGTGTCCGATCATCCGGTGATGGTGGCGGTGCGCTTCGATGCCGCGCAGGCCGTGTACGTGCGCGATCGACGCTGGTTTCCGAAGCAGGAGGAGCACACCACCGCGGACGGCTCACTGGAGCTGCGCTTCGGCCCGGTGGACCGGCGCGAGGCAGTCGCGTGGTGCTCGCAATGGATCGACGGGCTGACGGTTCTGGGAGATGCGAGGTTGCGGGAGGCGTACGTGGCGTCGCTGCGGACGCGACTGCGGGCGGCGGAGCGGGTCTAGCGACGACGGCGGCGAAGGAAGGCGGCGAGGGCGACGAGTCCGCCGAGCCCAGAGGCGCCGGAGGGGGCTCTCCCGGCGACGACGCACCCACATCCATTGGAGGACGAGACAGCGCGCGGGAGGGGGCCTGCGTCGGCAGCGACGCCCACGTCCAGGGAAGCGCCCGCGTCGGTGGAGGGGGTGCCGGCGTCGACGGTGACCGACGAGATCGAGAGGTCGGAGCAGTGGTGATAGAAACAGCCGCCGGGGTTGTTGAGTCCATGGTTCGACATGAACTCAAGGATCTGGAGCGTGCAGTGGGTGCACGTCACGTTGGGCGGGAGGGTGATCTCGAGGGTCTGCGGTCCGCTGAGGGGGCGCGTGTGCAGGAAGACGCCATCGGCGAGCACGGGGAAGACGGGCGGATCCTGGATGACGACGCTGCCGCAGGGGGTGGCTGCGCCCGGGGTGACGACGGGCTCCGCGGGGAGATCGCTGCGGTCGTTGGTTGCGAGCGCGATGCGGTAGTGCCCTGGGTGGAAGAGGGTCTCGGTGATGGTGACGGTGAGGGTCGAACCGGCCTGTACGGCGGTGATGGTTCCGGTGGGGGTGCCGCCGGGTTCGCTGCCGCAGGGGCCGAGTTTCTGCGGGCTGCCGAGCACGTCCTGGGACATCCACGAAGCGGGCTCGCGAAGGATGAAGTGGGCGTCCGCGGAGCCGGATGAAAGCAGGCTGAGGGCCCCGAGTGCGAGGGCGATGCGAAACGTCCGCTGCCCCGTCGATCGCGATCGCGTCATTAATGACTTTTCCTCGACACGTGGGGTCGACGCGGAGCGTACACGTCTACGCAGCAGCGTCAGCCGACTGATTCTTCGTCGGATGCTGCGGTGCGGTGGCTGATAGCATTCGGCTCCGATGCTTCGATGCACCCTCGCTGCGGCGCTTCTCTTCACTGCCGCGTCGGGCTGCGCGACCGCATCGGAGGCCGACGGAACCTTCACCGACCTGGACGCCGGCGGAACCTTCACCGACCTGGACGCCGGCGGTACGGATCTCGGCGCGCCCGAGGACATCCTCCCTGCCAGGACCGACGTCGGTGCGGAGGTCTCGGTGGACGTGCCGGTCGATCGCCCGAGCGGCGAGGTGGGCAGCGGGACGTGCGTCGAGGGGACGACTCGCGGGTGCTACACGGGGCTCCCGGCGACGCGGGGTGTGGGGCTCTGCGCGGATGGGTTTCAGCGGTGCGTGGGAGCGCGCTGGGGGGTGCAATGCAACGGCGAGACACGGCCGCAGGGGGAGGTGTGCAACACCATCGACGACGACTGCGACGGCGCGGTGGACAACATCCAGGGGGCCCAGTGCTACACGGGTCCGATGGCGACGCGGGGGGTGGGGGTTTGCCACGAGGGGATGCAGCGCTGCGAGGGCGGCAGCACACCGTTGTGCGTCGGCCAGGTGGTTCCGCGGACGGCGGAGATCTGCGCCAACGGGCTCGACGACAACTGCAACGGGACGAGAGACGAGGGCTGTCCGTGAGGGCCGCGCGAGACACATCACACGAAGATCGGAGACTGCGATGAGCCGAGGGACAAACGAGAAGGTCATCATCACGTGCGCGATGAGCGGCGTGGTCACTACGCGGGCGCAGTGCGGAGCGATTCCGTACACGGTGGAGGAGTTTGCGGCGGAGGCGAAGCGGGCCTACGACGCCGGGGCGTCGGTGCTGCACATCCACGCGCGCACGGACGACGGCGCGCCGGACTACACCGCGGGGCGCTACCGGGCGATCGGCGACGCGATCCGCGCGGCGTGCCCGATCATCCTGAACTTCTCCACCGGGACCATCGACCCGGAGGGCCGCAAGGCGCCTCACGTGACGGACTACCGGCCGGAGATCGCGGCGCTGAACATGGGCTCGATGAACTACGCGAAGTACAACGCGAAGAAGAAGGCATGGGTCTTCAACTTCGTCTTCGAGAACAGCTTCGACTACATCGCCGAGCTGCTCACGAAGATGAACGCGAGCGGAGTGAAGCCCGAGCTTGAGTGCTTCGACACGGGGCACGTGTGCTCCGCCGAGCCGCTCATCGAGATGGGTCTGCTCAAGCCGCCACTCGATTTCTCCCTGGTGATGGGGGTCATCGGCGGGGTGAAGGCCAGCGCGAAGCACCTCGCGTTCATGGCCGACCAGGTTCCTGCCGGATCGACGTGGAAGGTGGTGGGTATTTCACGCGATCAGTGGTCGCTCTGCGCGGCGGCGCTCACCCTGGGCGGCAATATCCGCGTCGGCCTGGAGGACAACTTCTATCTGCCCGACGGCACCATGGCGCGCTCCAACGGCGAGCTTGTGGAGAAGGGTGTCCAGATGACCCGTGACATCGGCCGCGCGGTGGCGACGGTCGATGAGGCGCGGGCGATGCTGGGGCTCTCGCGATGACGTTTCGCACGCTGACGTACGAGACGCATGGGGTTGAGGGCGGCGCCATCGCGACTGCGACGCTCAACGTCCCGACGAAGCGCAACGCCATCGGCCCGGAGATGGCCAATGAGCTTCTGCACGTGCTCGCGCGGGTGGCCGAGGATGCAGACGTGCGGGCGCTGGTGCTCACCGGCGCGGGCGGTCACTTCTGCGCGGGCGGCAACATCGGCCAGATGTCCGGGGAGGGCGACGGAATCGATTTCAAGGGCGACTACGCCGACCTTCTCCTGGCGATGGTGCGATCGCCGAAGCCCATCGTGGCGAAGGTTCGCGGCACGGCGATGGGCGGCGGGCTCGGCCTCGTGGCGGCGTCGCACTTTGCGCTCGCGGCCGACGACGCGGTGCTCGGGACGCCGGAGATTCATCGGGGATTATTTCCGATGATGATCATGGCGGTGCTTTCCCGCGTGGTGCCCCGACGCCCGCTGTTGGAGTTGATGCTGCTTGGGCAGAAGCTCTCGGCGCTGGACGGGCAGCGTCTGGGGTTGCTCAACCGGGTGCTGCCTGCCGATGCGCTCGACGCCGCAGTGGAAGCGCTCGCGGGCGAACTGGCCGCGAGGTCGCCGACGGCGATGTCTCACGGGCTCAAGGCGTGGGCACGGCAGGGAGACATGGCGATGGAGCAGTCGCTCCCGATGCTGCGCGACGCGCTCGCCGAGTTGCTCTCGACGGACGACGCGCGGGAGGGCATCGCGGCCTTCCTCGAGAAGCGCACGCCGGTTTGGACGGGGCGGTAGCCTTCGCGCTGTCCCCTTCTGGGGGCCGAGCGAGAGCGCGGAGAGACGCTCGCCGTGCGCGACCAGGGCGACTGATCATCGAGGGCGACCGGAGCGCCGCCGCGGGGACGAAGGCCGGGCCGGGTCTGAGGGTGTGGGGGGGAGTTAGAGGGTCACTTCGACCGGCAGTCGGAGCGACTACTTGCCGGTCAGGCCGTGGTCGGCGACCCACTTGTTGATGAAGAGGGCGTTCTTGTCGTAGGCGTCGCGCATCTGCTTTTCCGCGGTTTGCTCGAGCAGGCCGCCGACGAGCATCACCTTCGCTTCGACGACGAAGTCTACGATTCGGCGGCAGCGGTCGGCGCCGACGGCCTCGATGCGCATCACCCCGTTGGTGAGCATCTTTTCGGGCATCGTGCTCGGGATGCCCTTGAAGGTCGATCGCCCGGTCTTCTTGTCCCAGTGCGTCTCCTCTGTGTATTTGAAGTTCGATCCGAGGATCTTCTGTACCGCTGCCGGTACGTCCATCTTCGGCGTCGCCACGGTCCGTCGAAACGTCTCGGTCTCGGTCTCTCGCAGTTCGAGCACGGTGTAGTCCGGGAAGTGCAGGGCGCCTTTGTAGAGCGCGTCGTTGACCTCCCGATCGAAGTTGAGCTTCCAGTAGGTCTCCGGGGTGCACGCAAACTCGTGGGTCACGCTGAACTTGTTCATCGTCGGGTCTCCTCCTGTGCGGTGTGCTGGCGAATATCGCGACGCGCCCTTGTTTGTCGAGTCTCCTCCGCTTGCCGTTCAGCGCAGGTGCGCGGGCGGCGGCGTGGGCTCTTCTTGCGGGCGCATCGCGATGGTGACCGCGATGGTCGCGCGCTGCCCGGTCGCCCTGAACTGCGTCGCACGCAGCAGGTTGAGGTGGCACTCGCCGCTCGAGCGCACGGAGTCATCGAGGGGCCCGAGGGACACGTCGCCGACGGCGCCGTCCGGCCCGACCGACAGAATGAAGCGGGCGGAGCCTTCCGCGCGGCGGGTCGCGCGCTCGCGCAGCAGCGGGACGTAGCAGGCGCGGTGATCGGTCGTGTGCAGCGAGAGCACCGCGGCGACTTCGTCGGGGGTGAGGCTGCCCGAGCCGGCGTGCACGACCGCCGCGACGCTGTCCGAGCCGGCGACGTGCATCCGCGGAAAAACAAGCATCTCTGGGATGGTAAGAGCCAGCGGTGGGTTCTCGAACATCAGCGGAAACGTCACGCGCATCGGGTGCTGGATGCCGTCGATGTGCAGCGGACGGAGAATCGCGAGCACGCACTCGCGGGTCTGTCGCAGCGCGGGCGCGTCGGTCTCCGCGGCGGCGTCGAAGATGTGCCCGCTGGTCTCGACCACGAAGCTCACGTCGACCCGACCCGCTGCGTCCGGCGAGGCAGGGAGCACGCGCTCATAGCACTCGCGGATGGCGTCGCGGTGACGCAGCACGGCGCCGCGCACGCGCCCATCGGGCCGATCGGTGTCAACGCCCTGCGCGGCGCCCACGGTGGATCCACGGCGGATGTGCTCCGGGGCGAGATCGACGCCCAGCGGCGCTTCGGTCTGAGGATTGGGCGGCAGCGTGGGCGGACCGCTTTTACATGCCACGGTAAGCGCGGCACCCAACAAGAGACGCACGGGGAGGTTGGCCACCATAGGGGAAGGGAGTGTACCGGAGGGCTGCGCCAGATCAGCGAAGAGAATACGCGCCGAGGCCGGCGGCACTGCGGGCAGCACGTTCTCCACAACCACACCGCGGAGTAGCGCCGCGAGGGTCTGATCGGCGGGCAGGAGGTCTAGCGGCCGCAACGCTCGGAAGAACGGGTCGCTCGACGGCCCCGCGCCGATCACGCTGCGCAGGCTCTCCGTCGCCGGGGGCTCGCGCCTGGGCATCGCGGCGCGTTCGAACGCGCACCACGTTGATGCGATAGAAAAGGCCTTCGCGGAAGAGCCCCGCGATGACCTCGGCCTCGCAGGTTGCGTTGGGTCGCGGCCACGACGCGGATCTAGCAACGCGTCGGCCTGGTGTCGCCAACGGGGATGTATTCCCGCTCCTGCAAGAGTGCACCGCGCAGTTCGAAGTGGCCGCTCGCTCGGCGGTGATGACCGCCTCCCGAATGCTCGGGTGGTGCCCGATGATCTTCCCCTGGCTCGTGAGCCTGAGCGTCGCCCGAAGGTCTTCTCCCCGTTCGACGTTGGGTGCAGGAGCCTTGTGTTGGGCGTCCGTCATCGTCAGCGTTGCGAGTGTCCGTTCAATCGTTGTTTTGTCAGCGACCCCAGAATACAGGCATTGATAAACCGGTTCAGGGGGCTGGCTCGAAGCGCCAGCGACTGGTGGCCTCGGCGACAATCTCGGCCTCGCGGTAGGGCACCGCGTGCGTGCGGTTGGAGCGCCAGAGTTCTGCTTCGTCGCGGAAGTGTGGGGAGCCAGTGTCGATGGACTGCCCGCCGGGGAGGGCGTTGAAGGCGTGGGGTCCGTCGGGCCCAGGTTCGACGCTGAAGCGCTGCGAGGCGCCGCTGCCGAAGGCATAGTTGCTTCCGCCGAGGCCGGGGCCCGAGGCGTCAACGACGTCGATGCCACCGGGGCGGGGGAACCCGCGGGGAAAGATCGGGTCCGTCGTCGGCGGGATGGAGAGCGTGCTGTCGGTGCCCGGGATGAGCGACGAGAAGCGCACTGTGTGCACGGTTCCCCAGAGCCAGCGGGTGACGTCGGCGGTCGTCGTGAGGCGCTCAAGGTCTGCCATCGCGCCGTCGAGCGAGCGCAGCAGAATCACGTCGCGGGTCTCGGTGACGCCGGTCGTCGCGAGGTCGTCCCAGAGCACGCTCTCGCCGGCCGGGGTGCGCGCGCGCAGTTCGTTCGGATGCTCGAGCAGGTGGAGTGCCGCGCGAATCGAGTCGAAGCCGCTCACGCGGAGCACCGTCGTTTCGTCGGCGAAGGTGCCGCGCAGCACCCGGGACATCCAGCCGTGAAAGATTGTCGTGGCCACGGCGTCGCGCTGCTGCGCCGGGGTCGCGTCGGACTCCACCCCGGAGGCACCGTCGAGGGTCCACGCCTGCACTCGCATGGCGGCGTCGCGTAGTCGGTCGGCGCGGGGCCGCAAGGTGAGCGCGAGGGCCGCCAGGTCTGGGTGGGCCCCCGGGGTTGTCCACTCGGCCTCGAGCCGCGCAAACGCGCTGATCAAGAACGGCCGGAAACGTCCGCCCGCAAGGACGGTGTGATCGCCTTGTACGGCCTGCATGTCCTCGATGGTCATCTGCGTGCCCGCCATCTGGAGCCGCTGGGTGATGCGCTCGGCCCGCCAGCCAGAGGCGTAGCCGCAGCCGAGGTACACCGTCGCGTCGAAGGGGTTGCCGTCCCGGGTCGCGCCGACCTGATCGTTGTTGCCCGTGACGATGAACGGCCGCGTCGCGCTCCCCACGGCCTGCGGAATCTGTGCAGGCGGAACAGTCCCCGTCCACTCGGCCTCGCCCGTTCCTGGAAGCACGGTGCAGGGGTTGGTTCCTTCGGGGTTGTCGGCGCGCCAGGTGAGGGCGCCTGCTGCGCGCTGCGGAATTACCGCCTGCGAGGCGTAGCCCGTGTTGCCATCGGCATCGGCGAAGACGAAGTTCTGCGCGCCGACCCCAAAGCCCGCGATGGCCGCTCGCGCCTCCTCGACGTTGCGCGCGTACGAGAGCCCGAGGAAGGTTCCGAACTCATCCGTCGCCTCGTGTCCGGTCCAGCGTATCGAGAGAGCGCGGTTGCTCGTGCGCCGCACGATGCGCCCGTTGACGATCTCCGGCACGATCGGTCCGTGGTGCGGAACCACTTCCAGCCGCGCCGCGACGTTGCCCCCGGCGCCATCCGGCACCTGCTCCGTGAGAACCTGGATCGGCACCTGGCGTCCATCGAAGAGCACTGTGTCCGGCGCGCCGCCGACGCCTGCGGTGATGGTCTCCAGGTAGACGTCCGTGACGTCGTAGTAGGCCGTCGTGACGCCCCAGGCGATGCGCTGGTTGAACCCGATGACCACACCCGGAACGCCAGGAAACGTGGTCCCTGCGACATCGACGGCGTCCGGCCCGCCGGTGACGGTGACGTGCGTTCCCCACCAGATGGCCGGCGCCCGCAGCGCGAGGTGCGGATCATTGGCGAGCAGCGGTCGGCCATTGCGCGTCAGTGCCGGGGTGACCACCCAGTTGTTGCTCCCGCGGCTCTCGTCGCCCCAGATCGCGAGGCCTTCGCGCACGTGTCGGAAGAAGGGTGTCACCCGCTCATAGAGCCCTGGTGACAGCACCGGCCGCTGCGCCGCCGGACGAAACACCTGCGGCATCCCGGTGCGCGCGAGATAGAAGTCCGGCACCACCGCGGTGTCGGATGGCGGCCGCCACACCAGGACGTCCTGCGCCATCGCGCGGCGGGCATACCGCGCCGCATCGGTGGTCGGGTTGGCGCCCGCGAAGGTCGTGCGAACCGCGTCGATAAGCTGTGAGTTGGCGATCTCTGTGTCGGCAGAATACGAGAGTGAGTAAGACTGGTACCGGCCGATCACGAGCGAGTCGATTTCCGTCCAGTCGGGCGTGGTGTCGCCGACGACGAGTTCGGTGCTGGGGGGCGTCTCGGTACGGCCCGAGCGTATCTCGCGGAGGTATTGGTTCACCCCGGCGCTGAAGGCCGTGAGGGCAACGCGGGTGCGTGCCCCGGAGGGTTGGGTCTGGAGCCGCGCCCACATGGCGACCGCCGCGCGTCGCAGTCCGATGGCACGGAAGGCGAGGTCTTGCCCGATGGCGGCGGAGGACACCACGCCAAAGGCCTCGCCGAGGGTGCCCGAGCCGAGCCGGCGGAGGATGTCCATCTGCGCCATTCGTTCGCGGGCCTGCAGGTAGCCCTGCACATAAATGGCGTCGCGCAGGGTGGTTGCGCGGATGTGCGACCAGCCGTGGATATCGACGGCTACATCGACCGGGCCGTCCATTCCGGGCAGGCGGGTGGTCTGTCGAATGGGTAGTGAAGCGACGCTCCCGGCCGGGGCGTCGATGGCCACGCTCGCGTCCCTGGGGCCCGCGTCCGCGGTGGGTGTCGGAGCGGTGTTGTCCGAACAGGAAGAGAGGGCGAGGAGGCCGAGAAAGGCCTTGGTGCGTCGCATCCTTCGATCGAAGCACGCCGACCGACCGGCGTTCAACCGTCGCGGGCGATCATCGCGCCGTCCAGCAGTGTCCAGCGGAGCGTCGGGGAGTAGTCCACTCGCACGAGTCCACCTTCTGCCACCTCGCTCCAGCCTTCGGCGCCATCTTCGGGCTCGGAAGCGACAGACACCGTCGCGGCCTCGTCTGCGCGCAGGAAGAGCGTCCGGCCCCAGCGGTGCGCATAGACCGTCTTGCCATCGGAGAGCACCACGTTGATGGCCCCGCTCCCGTGCGCCGCTCGGGCTTCACGCAGTGCCGCGGTGATCACTTGATCTGTCGCCGCGCTGCATGGCTCGTCGGTGAGTCCGGCTGCGTCGAGGAGGCTCAGCAGCCACGCGAAGAGCAGTTCGCTGTCGGTCTGTCCCTCGACCTCGGCCAGGCGCGCGGCCGACGTGCTGGTCCGCATCCACGCCGTCGACTCGACGGTTCCGTTGTGCATGAAAACCCAGCGACCTCGGCGGAAGGGGTGGGTGTTGCGTGTTGCCACTTCGCCAACCGTCCCTTGCCGCACGTGCGCGAGCAGCACCGAGCCCGCCCGCTCCGCCGCGACGGCAAACTCATCGTCGAGAAACGCCGCCCGGGCCCTCCGGTCGATGCTCCATCCGTCGGTGATTGTGTGCACCGCCACGCCCCAGCCGTGCGGGTGTTCATGCGACAGCCGATAGAGGCTCCGCGGTGCATCCACGAGGCGTTGCCGCCATCCGCCCGGTGCCAACGTCACCACCGCCAGCAGTCTGCACATTGTCCTGCATCTATCGATCAGCGCACGGCGTCCCGCCAGTTCTGATCTTCGCGCGCGCCTCTCCGGGATGACCTCGGACCCCACCGGATGGGTCGCTTCGCGTGTGCGCCGATGCGTGATATTCCGCGTGCTCATGCGAAAAAACTCGTTTTGTTACTTGCTTCCAGTCTCCCTCCTGTTTGCCTCCGCGGCGGCCTCGGCCGACCCTGCGCGGCTCAACAACCCCGCGCCGCCGCCCCCTGTCGTCCAGGGAGCGCCGCCTCCGGTAGCCGGATACGACGCGCCTCCTCCGGTCGCTGTGTACAACGCGCCTCCTCCGGTCGCCGTGTACAATCCGCAGTCTCCGATGATGATGTCGCAGCCGCCGATGCTGCTCCGTCCTCCTCCTCCGCCCAGCCGCCAGGGGCTCTTCGTGGGCGTGCAGGGCGGCGCGGCTCTCCCGCTCGTGGGCGACTACGGAGACCTTCTCGGCACGGGCTTCATGGGCCTCGGGCACATCGGTTGGGCCACCAGCAGCGGCATCAGCGCCCGCGCTGAGCTCGGCGTGCGCTCCAACGGATGGAAGGTTCCAGCCGTTGCTGGGACCACACTGACGTCTGTTTTCTACGGCGCGGGTCTCCGCTGGACGGCACCGCGAGCGACGTTTCGCCCATACGGCGAGGTGCTTGTCGATGCCTTTAGCACCGTCGCTCAGGCCACCAGCGCGTCGGCGACGACCACCAGCGCAGGGACGGGTGTCTCCCTCGGAGCAGCCCTCGGCGGCGAGCTTGAGCTGAGCGACACGCTCTCGCTCGAGATCGCGGTGCGATACGACCACATCGTGCTCAACAGCGACGAGTACGGCCTGAAGGGCGGTCTGCTCGGCGTGCTCGGCGGCGGAACCTTCTACTTCTGATCGATCAGGCGCGCGGGAGGTCCCACGGGCGTCCGCGCACGGCAGCGATTCGCTCGGCTGCGAGGCACAGTCCTCCCAGCACTGACACTCCCACGATCTCCGCAAAGAACAGCAACGATGCGGCGACGGCCATGGTGCCGGGGACGCCGGCCAGTCCGAAGAGCCCCGTAAACGCCGCTTCTCGCTGCCCGAGTCCGCCGGGTGTGATCGGGATGTACGTGACCAGGATGATTGCGGGCACCACGCGCGCACAGACGCCGAAGGTGGCGACGGGGGAGAGCGGGCGGAGCAGGAAGAATACGCAAACGACGAGTGCGCCCTGCGTGAGCACGGAGAGAAACACCGACGCCAGTGGTCCGCGCACCGAGCGGGGCGGGGGGATCTTCACGATCATCGGACCAAGCACGGGCACGCGCTCGACGAGGAGTCGCAGCGACGGGCGACGGGTGATTGCAAAGGGCACGAGAAGCACGACTGCGCTGAGCCCAGCGGCGCCGAGAAGGCCGAGGCCGAGGGTCCAGGAGACGGCGTCGCTTCGGATGGAGATCGGCGACAGCGTGGAGAGGGCGGCGATGAGGCAGAGGCCCAGCAGGCCGGACACGCGCTCGACGAAGAGGACGGTGTACGAAGTCGGGAGTCCGCCGGCGTACTCGCGCACGCGGTGTCCGCGGACGGCGTCTCCCGCTACGCCGCTCGGGAGGAGGTTGAACCAAAGCCCAATCAGGTTGTGCCGGAGCATCGTGGAGAGCGGCGGCAGATCGGTCGCTCCGTAGGCACGGAGCATCACGCCCCAGCGCACGGCCCCGACGGCCACGGAGACGAATACGCACGTGAACGCGAGCGCGATTCCGGTGGGTCCGACGGCTGCGGCTTCGCGCATGACCTCGCGCCAGTTGAGTCGACGAAAGAGCCAGTAGAGGGGCAGCGCAGCGATGAGCACACGCAGGACACGACCCGGCCAGCCCTCCCAGGCGCGCCTCGTGGCCGAGGGTTCGGGGGCAACAGCAGCAGAATCAGAGGTTGGAAGTGGCGCCATCAGCGGGCGGCGGAGACTACGGGAAGGTGATGCGAACGCGAAGGTCTTGTCCGGGGCTCAGCGTCACTGCGCGCTCCTGGGTGCCACGCTCGGGGTTGATGCACGAGATGCGATGCGCACCCGGTCGCAAAGACATGCCAACGACGGGAGTTTGACCGCGGCCGACGCCATCGACGGTGACAGTGCACCAGGGAGTGGCTCCGACCGTGAGGCGACCCGGTGTGGAGTCAACCGCGGCCGGGGCCGTGGTGGTCGGGGGCTGCAAGCTGAGCGCATGGTGGGGGCGGTCGCGCACGTGACGTTCGTGTGCGGGCAGCGGCTCTTCGACGATCGGCGGAGGGGCGATCGGCACCGGGATGGCGACGGGGTCGTGGGCCTCGGGCAAAACGACGTTCGATGGCGCGGTGACCGCGGGCGCAACGGTGCGTGCGTGTGCAGGCGCGGGTGCAGGCGTCGGAGTGTGTCCGCCGATGACGACGACGACGACGACGACGAGCAGGAGCACTGCGATGACGGCGAGCAGTACAACCGTGAGGCGAGGGCTTCCGGCGGGAGCGGGCGTTGGCGTCGAGGGCAGCGCGTGCTCGGAGGAGCCCGACGGGTGCGAGCGCGAGGAGATGTCCGACGGATCGGGGTCTTCGGCGGCGAGCACGTCGGCGAGTTGCTTGCCTTGCGTGAGCGCTTCTTGTTGCGAGGTCAGGCGCTCGGCGAAGAGCATTTGCATCCATTCGCCGAAGGCCACGGAGGACAGCGCGATGTGCTCTTCGTGCACGACCCGAACGAGATCGGACTGAAGATCTCTCGCGGTGGCATAGCGGTCGTTGCGGTCGAACGCGAGCGCCTTGGAGATCACGTCCCCGAGGGCGTCGGGGACGCGCGGGTTGACGCTCGAAGGAGCGGGGTACTGCCCATCGAGGATGAGTTGGAGGGTGTCCGCATCGCTGGGGCCGCGGAAAAGGCGGCGACCGGTGCAGAGTTCGAAGAGGATAATTCCGAGGGAGAAGATGTCGCTGCGAGCATCGAGGGCCTCGCCGCTCGCCTGCTCCGGGGACATGTAGGGCAGCTTCCCCTTCACTTTGCCGGCGCCCGTATCGGGCAAAGGCCCCATGGCGACCACGCCGGAGATGAGGCCAGTGTCCAAGTCTGCGCCCGTCGGAGCCTCGTGGGAGAGGTGGGCTTTGGCGATGCCGAAATCAACGACCTTCACGTCGCCAGTAAAGGTGACGAGGATGTTCTGGGGAGAAATGTCGCGATGAACCACTGCGAGGGGAACCCCATGGAGGTCCCGCTGCTCGTGTGCGTAGGCGAGGCCTGCGGCAACGCCGACGCCGATGGCGAGGGCGTGCTCCAGAGGGAAGTCGGACACGTTTTTCGGGCGCATCGCGCGCACGATCGAGCGAAGGTCTTCCCCGTGGATGTGCTCCATCGCGATGAAGTACTCGCCCTCGGCCTGTCCGACGTCGAACGTCGTCACGATGTTGGGATGCGAGAAGGTCGCCGCGATTCGGGCCTCTTGCAGCAGCATCGTGATGAATGACTGGTCACGACCGAGCGCCGGCAGGATGCGCTTGATGACCACGAGACGCTCGAAGTTGGCGAGCGACCGGTGGAGCGCTAGGTAGAGTTCGGCCATGCCGCCGCTGGCGAGCCGACGCAGCAGCGTGTAGCGCCCGAAGCGCCGCGGAAGCACTTCACTGGGCGTGGGAGTGGGCGTGGGCGTGGACGGATTCGCGGCTTCGCTCACCACAGGGGCCTCAATGGGCATTGCCGGAGTCATGATTGAAGCAAGGTATCAGGAGCCCCGTATCGGGGTCGGGCATGCCGCAGCGGGGCGAGTGGGAGTGTGGGGTGGATGGTGTCGGAGTAGACGGCGACGGACGCAATCGCGTGCCCTCCAACTGAATCTGCACCGGGGCCATCGCCTCGATGGGAGTGACCACCATGGTGCCCCGTCGCCCTGAGCGCTGGGCCGTCAACCGCATCGGTACGTCAGATGGGACATGTTCGGTGCACGGGGTTGTACACGTGAAGGTGACACCGTTGCCCTCAATGGGCTCGCCGCGAACCTGGGCGCCCGTCGGCGTGGTGATCACCTGCATTGTGACGAGCGTGTGGGCGGGAGCGACCGGGTGCGGCGCGATGATCGTAGGGTTGACCGCGGGGGGCGTCACCGGCGGGCGCATCACCGGCGGGACCAGCGGCCGGATCGGAACGACGGGCGAGACCGCGAGCCGCGTCTGGTTTCCTGAGTTGCTCTTGGACCCGAGAGCGAATGCAGCTGCGATAGCACCGCCGATGAGTACCGTGGCGATGGCGATGGCAGGCCCAGGGGAGCGCTTGCGCGGGCGCTCGGTTTCCATGGTGCCTGCCGCTCCGACCGAGCGGGCCCACCGGGCTGACCCCTCGGTGGAGCTACCCGACGGGATCGGAGCCGTCGCCACGGGCGCTGCAGTCGGGCTACCGATGGCAAAGTAATCGAGCGGCGCAGAGGGTCGCGAACCCTGCCGGACGCGGATGAGGTCTTCAGAAAACTCAGCCATCGAGGCGTAGCGCTGGTTTGGATCCTTCGCGAGAGCCTTGAAGATCACCGCGGAGAACTCCGGGGTGACGCCGGTGTCGGGATTGAGTTCAGCAATCGCGGGGGGCGCCTCGAACATGTGCTGAGTGAGCACCCCCATGAAGCTGTCGCCCACGAAAGGCACCCGCCCGGCAAACATCTCGTAGAGGATCACACCGGTCGCGTACACATCGACGCGATGGTCGATCTGCTTCCCGGCAGCCTGCTCTGGAGACATGTATTCAGGCGTGCCGAAGATCATCCCGGTTCGCGTGAGTTTGCGTGTGTTTTCACCCGCCGCGTCTTTCATCTGGGCGATGCCGAAATCGACGATCTTCACGACCTCGCGGCCCTCGGTGCTCTTTAGCAGGAAGACGTTCTCCGGCTTCATGTCGCGGTGCACCACGCCGAGGCCGTGTGCCGCCGAGAGAGCGCGGCAAATCTGAACGGCGATGTCCGTCGCCCGCTCGACGGTCATCGGATCATCTTTTCGGAGCGCGTCCGCGAGGTCGCTGCCGACGAGTAGCTCCATCGCGATGTAGTAGCTGCCCGACTCGGTCTTTCCGTAGTCGGTCACGTCGAGCACGTTCTCGTGCTTGATACGCGCAGCGGACTTTGCCTCCTGGGTAAAGCGCGCGACGATGTCTGGACGCTTGGAGAAATCCTCTTTCAACACCTTCAGCGCCACGGGCTTGTCGAGTCGCTCATCGATGGCCTGATACACGACGCCCATCCCGCCTTCGCCGAGTTGTCGGATGACCCTGTAGCGGCCCGCGATGGTTTGCCCAGAGAGGTCTGGTTCCTCGTGTTCACCGTCGTTGGAATCTTCCGAGTTTGCAGTTTTCGAACCCGCCGGTGCCGCAGTGTCCGCGGTCATCGGTGCCGAAATCGCGAGCGTCGGAAAGTGGGCGTATGAATCAGCCTCGCCGCCCGATCCGAAGTCATCGTCCGGCGGCACCGCATGCGGCTGAAAGGGCGTGATCTCCAATTCGCGGGTGAGCCCTTCGGCGGGGTTCGGGTCGCTCGTAAGATCGAGCGAGGTCGCGAGAGCGGCATTGGATGCCGCAGGGCGCAAGGCAGCCGTGCGCAGCGGGCTGGAGACAAGCCTCGAGCCCCGCTCGGAACGGAGGGCTATCCCTGGTGAACGCAGGGTGGCGGCCTTCAAGTCCGATTTGAGCGGGGTTCGGTCCTGCGTGCAAAAAACGAGGCTGTCGTCGTACTCGAGGTTGCACTTGGGGCAGAACTTCATTGGGGTCATCGCGCGGACCATCGACGACCAACCGCGCCTTCGGACGCTAGCATCGCGCTGGTTTGGGGGTCAATCGAACGAACCGCAGCGGCCGTGATAGTTTCGCGTGGTGTCAGCTGTAGCCTTGCTCCCGCCAGAGGTCGCCAACCAGATCGCAGCCGGGGAGGTGGTCGAACGCCCAGCCTCCGTCATGAAGGAACTCGTCGAGAATGCCCTCGACGCCGGGGCCACTACGATCACCGTGTCCATCGACGGCGGAGGACTCGCACGCATCGCCGTCACCGACGACGGCCTCGGCATGGGCGTGGATGACTTAGCCCTTGCGTTGCTTCGCCACGCGACGAGCAAGATCCGCTCGGCGGAGGACCTCGTCGGGGTCGGCACCTACGGCTTCCGCGGCGAGGCGCTGCCCTCGATTGCCTCGGTGTCGCGCACCCGCGTCACGTCGCGCGCGCGTGGCACCGCGGAGGGCAACGAGGCCGTGGTGGAGGGTGGCGCGACTGCGGTGCTGCGCCCGGCGGGCTGCGCCGAGGGCACCACGGTCAGCGTGGAAGACCTCTTCTTCAACACGCCCGCGAGACGGAAGTTCATGCGAACCCCGCAGACGGAGGGAGCGGCGTGCGTCGAAGGGCTCGTGCGTTTGGCGGTCGCGAAGCCCGAGGTGCGCTTCGTCGTGCGCCGCGATGGCAAGGTGGTGCGGGAGTTTCTGCGGCACGCGGACGTCGCGGCGCGGGTGCGGGAGTTGCTGCCCGACGAGCCCTTGGCCGAACTGCGCGGGTCGCGTGGCAAGGTGCGTGTCGTGGCGCTCCTCGGTCCCCCGGAGCGGGCGCGAAGCGGCGCCTCACACCTCATGCTCTACGTCAACGGTCGTCACGTGAAGGATCGGTTGCTGCTGCGGGCGGTGGCGCAGGCGTACGGCTCGACCCTGGAATCCGGGCGCTACCCCGCCGGGGCAGTGCTGGTGGAGGTTCCGCCGGAGGACGTCGATGTCAACGTCCACCCGCAGAAGACCGAGGTGCGCTTTGCGTCACAGGGTGCCGTATTCGAGGCCGTGATGTCCGTCCTGCGCGACGCCGCAGCGACCGCTCCGTGGGCTCACGCCGCCACCCGTCCGCGCGACTTCTGGACCGAGCACCTCTCCCCCGGACCCGCGGCGCCAACGCATCACTTACCTGATCTGGTAAGCCATCCTGCATCGCCACGGCTCGAAGAATCCCCGCGCTTGCCCACGGAGCAGCACGTGCTGGCGGCCTTTCTGGGCGCTGCCCCGGATGCGACGGACCCATGGGCACGGCTGGCGGCCGCGCCATCTCCTCCGGCCGGGTACGCTGAATCGACGCGTCCGAGCGTCCCCCAGATGCTGGCCGAGCCGCGACACTTCGATGCTGGCTCCGCGCGCAGTGAACTCCACGGCTCCACCTTTGGAGCGCTGCGCTACGTCGGACAACTGCGGCGAATGTTTCTCGTGTGCGAGGGCGAGAGCGGTGTGGTGATCCTTGACCAGCACGCCGCGGCCGAGCGGGTGACCTTTGAGCGACTCCGCCGTTCGTACCTTGCGCGAAGCGTCCCGATGCAGCCTCTGCTGGTGCCTGAGCGCGTCGAGTTGGCGGCCGATGAGGTCGCGTTAGTCGAAGAACGCACCGAGGAACTCCTCTCCGTCGGGCTCGATCTCGCGCCGCTCGGGCCGACGACGGTGGCGGTGCGGGCGGTGCCGGCGATGCTTTTGCGGGCTGATCCTCGGAGGCTGGCGCGCGACCTGATTGCCGAACTCGCGCGGCAGGGCAACGATTTCAGCAAGGCCGTCGATCTGGTGCTGGCGACGATGGCTTGTCACGGCTCCGTGCGCGGTGGCGACGAGATGGCGCCAGAAGAGGTTCGGGCGCTGCTGCTGGCGCTCGACACGGTGGACTTCGCCGGGCACTGCCCGCATGGGCGGCCCGTGGTCTTTACGCTGCGGTGGGGGGAGTTGGAGCGAAAGGTCGGCCGCTAAGCCGACCCTCGGAGGCGGGAGATCAGGCCGGGGTGCTGTCGTTCGAGGTGGTGCCTGGCGCGCCGTGGCAGTCCTTGTACTTCTTGCCTGAGCCGCACGGGCAGTTGTCGTTGCGGCCGATCTTCGGGGCACGGGTGCGCACCGCCTGGAGGCCCTCCGTGGATGGAGCGCCCTCCTCCAACTTCGAAGCGTCATCGATGGAGAGGGCATCCTCGGCCACCGGTGCGGTCGAAGCACGCGGCGTCGACGTTACGCTAGCGCCGGTGCTGCGACTCTTCGGAGCGCGCGCCCGGACCGCCTGCACCTTCGAGGGGTCCAGGCCCAGGCTCGCGAGCGCCGAGACCAGGTCGGCCTCGGAGCCCTCGTCCACGCCCGAGTCACCCGCGTGCGAGGCCACCATCCGTCGTTGCCGCTCTTCGTAGCGGCGGGCCTCTTGAACCTCCATCTGCGCGAGCTCTTCCTCCTTGCGCACCTGGATGTGAAACAGCTTCGTGAGCACTCCTGCGTTCACCGACTCCATCATCGCGGTGAACATGTCGAAGCCCTCCTTCTTGTACTCGAGCTTCGGGTCGCGCTGGCCGAAGCTGCGCAGACCGATGCCGTCGCGGAGGTGTTCCATGTTGGTCAGGTGGTCCATCCACGCCCGATCGACCTCTTCGAGCATCAGCGACTTGAACGCCCGCAGGATCAACTCCGGCTCTGCGTCGCCTTCGCGCGCATCGAAGATCCTTTCGGCCTGCGCATAGAGCGCCCGCGCGATCTCGTCGCGACCGCCATGGACGGCGTCCAGGTCCTGCGCCTTCTCGCCGAAGCGCTCAAAGAAGAGCGAACTGATCGCTTCAAGGTTCCACTCCTCGCGCGAGGTGGCCTTCTCCGGCGCGTGCTTCCCGATGTCCCGGGCGATGACCTCGTCGGTCAGGTCGAGCACACGCTCTCGCTGCATCTGCATCGAGTGCGCGACCTCCGTGAGCAACTTCTTATGCGCGGCCTTCGGGTCCGCGACGAGCTTCGCCAGGTCCACTCGCGCGCCGAAATAGTGATAAACCTCCATGCCAAGGCGCTCGGGGTCGAAGCCCTCCATCTCCTCCAACGTCGACGGTGGGCGCACGCCGCTCGGCACCGGGAAATGCCGCATCATCGCGTCGAGCACCTCACCGAGGCGCTTCATCGTGGCTTCGTCCCACTCACGGGCGGCGATGGTCGGCGCAGCATCGCTGTCATCCGCGTGCACCTCGCGGGTGTACATCCCGAGCAGCACCTCCTTACGGAGCTTGTAAACAGCCTTGCGCTGCTGGTTCATCACGTCGTCGTATTCGAGGACGTTCTTGCGCTGATCGAAGTTGCGGGCCTCGACCTTCTTCTGCGCGTTCTCCACCGAGCGCGTCACCCACGGGTGCTCGATCGGAACATCTTCCTCCATCCCGAGCCGATCCATGATCGACTGCACGCGCTCACCCGCGAAGATGCGCATCAGGTCGTCTTCGAGCGACAGGTAGAAGCGCGAACTCCCGGGGTCTCCCTGCCGTCCCGCGCGACCGCGAAGTTGGTTGTCGATGCGCCGCGACTCGTGCCGCTCGGTGCCGATGATGTGCAAACCGCCCGCCCCGACGACCTCTTCGCGCTCCTTCTCGCAGCGCTCTTTGTACTGGGCGATGAGCACATCGAGTTCGCCGAGGTGCTCCTCCGAAGTCGGATCCTTTCGCGCGAGGATCATCTCGGCCTTCGCGAGCATCTCCGCGTTGCCGCCGAGGATGATGTCCGTCCCGCGGCCGGCCATGTTGGTCGCCACGGTGACGGAGCCCTTGCGCCCGGCCTGCGCCACGATAAACGCCTCGCGCTCGTGCTGCTTCGCGTTGAGCACCTCATGCTTAATGCCGCGCTTGCGCAGCAGCGACGCGATGGCCTCGGACTTCTCCACCGAGACCGTGCCCACCAGCGAGGGCTGTCCGCGCTCTACGCTGTCCGCGATCTCCTCGACCACCGCCTTGAACTTCTCGCGCTCGGTCTTGTAGACGAGGTCGTCGTAGTCCTTGCGCTGGATGTTCCGGTTGGTCGGAATCTGCAGCACTTCCAGTTTGTAGATCTTGTGCAGCTCCTCGGCTTCGGTCTCCGCCGTGCCGGTCATCCCAGAGAGCTTCTTGTAGAGACGGAAGAGATTCTGGAAGGTGATCGTCGCCATCGTGCGGTTCTCTTCGCGCACGCGGACGTGTTCCTTCGCCTCCACGGCCTGGTGGAGCCCGTCGCTCCATCGCCGACCGGAAAGCACCCTCCCGGTGAACTCGTCGATGATCAGCACCTCGCCGGCGTCGCTGACCATGTAGTTCACGTCGCGCTTGTAGAGCGTGCTCGCACGCAGGCACTGCTGGAGGATATGCAGCTCCTCGATGTGCGCGGGATCATAGAGGTTTTTCACCTTCAACCGACGCTGCGCCTCGTCGATGCCCTCGTCCGTGAGCGACACCGAGTGAGCCTTCTCGTCCACCACGTAGTGCTCGTCGCGGCGCAAGTACGGGATCACCTTGGTGACCTCGCCGTAGAGGTGAGTACTCGTCTCGCCTTGCCCCGAAATGATCAGCGGCGTGCGCGCTTCATCGATGAGAATCGAGTCAACCTCGTCGATGATGGCGAAGTTCAATTCCCTCTGCGCGCAGTCGTAGACCGAGAACTTCATGTTGTCGCGGAGGTAGTCGAAGCCGAACTCGTTGTTCTGGCCGTAGGTGATATCCGCCCGGTAGGCGGCCTTCTTCTCGCGGTCGCTCTGGCTGTTGACCACCACGCCGACCTCGAGGCCGAGCGAGCGGTGGATGCGCCCCATCCACTCCGAGTCGCGGGTGGCGAGGTAGTCGTTCACCGTAACGATGTGCACCCCTTTGCCTTCGAGGGCGTTGAGGTAGCTCGCCAGCGTCGCGACGAGCGTCTTTCCCTCGCCGGTCTTCATCTCCGCGATCGTTCCGCGGTGCAGGGTGATGCCGCCGATGAGTTGAACGTCGAAGTGCCGCATGTTGAGCACACGCCGACCGGCCTCGCGGCAGACCGCGAACGCCTCAGGCAGCATTTTGTCGAGGTGCTCCCCGTTGCCGACGCGCTCTTTGAAGGCCACCGTCTTCCCACGCAGGCCGTCATCCGAGAGCTCGCGCATCTTCGGCTCCAACTCGTTGATGGCCACCACCAGCGGGCGGATCTTCTTCAGCTCGCGCTCGTGCTTCGTGCCAAAAACCTTCTGGAGCAGCCAGGGGATCATCGAGGGTTCCTTCCGTATCCGCGGAGAGCACCGCGGTGGTTGTCGTGCATCGGCACAACCCGAACCACCGCCATAGTCTTCCGGGGCGCGAAGTCATAGACCACCGCCGCCCCACGGACAACGCCTGCAATCAGCGACCGCCATGCCGGACGACGATCGCGATCGCGTCGCCGTGGTCGTGCGCGCGCGGGGCCACCGTCGCCCCGAGCGATGCTGAATGAGGCATTGGGCGCGCGAGCCTCAGCATCCCCGGCACGCAATCGGCGCGGCTGATCAGGGCTACGGCAACCGTGCTCGCGTGCATCGTCGCGTTGGGTTTCGGGGCCAGAGCGGGCGAATGCCGATCTCCATGGGCACGCATCGACCTGCGACGCCGCGGCGGCCGATCCGACACACCGCGGATCGTGCATCACAAAATATCCGAGCGACCGACGGCGCCGTCGGCTTACGGACGCCGGGACGGGCGGCGACGCCGCGGGCACCATGGAGGTCGTGACCGCGAACGTGACGCTCGATGCGACAACGGCGCGCTGCGGCACACGGTGCTTCGATCTGCGGTCGTATGCCGTTCGCTGTGGTGCCTGTGAGGGGTGGCAGGCGCTGTGGGGGACAACGCTACGGCGACCTGAGCAGTGCAGTGCGCCGAAGGATTCGGCGACTGCGACAGTGGCCAACGTAACGGGTAAAGGGCGCGCGGGAAATTCCGGCGCTCACGAGGGTCTTTGTCGAGGGTGCATGGCGGAGCACGTGGCACCGCGAGGACGCCCCGAAGTTGCACGG
Source organism: Deltaproteobacteria bacterium (assembly GCA_947477565.1). Classification (GTDB taxonomy): domain Bacteria; phylum Myxococcota_A; class Polyangia; order Polyangiales; genus SCUS01. The sequence continues at coordinate 43,398 of CANJUR010000016.1, read as the reverse complement.
ATAGGGCGCCTTTCGGGAGGCGACGATCCACGCCACGGGTTACTGCGGTGCCGCGCTCGCGGGCCCCCGGCTCGGTGCACAGCTCCAGCGAGGTGACAGCGTGGTTGGCTCCGTGATGATGACGGCCTTCTTTCCGTGCGGAATTTCTGGCATCTCGCGAAGAGGTTCCCTTCGAGCAGGCGGAGACCTGAAGAGTTCAGTGGCTGCTCATCGCCCGTAGCGTCTGGACATTCTGGAATGCGAGCAGGCCAAACATCACAGTGAGGAAGAATTGACCGGACGAGAGGCCGTAGAGCACGACCAGCCCGGCGACGGCGACGGCGATGACGCGGGCGGTGCGCTCGTGTCGTCGGCCGAGGACGTTGAGCAGTACGTGTCCGCCATCGAGCGGAGGGATGGGCAGCAGGTTCATCGCACCCCAGAAGAAGTTCGCGTACATCAGTTGGTTGAGGGTCCACGAGGCGAGCGGCGGGAGGATTGGAACGATCTGCAGGGTGACCATCGCGAGTATGCCGAGCGCGAAGCCTGCCCCGGGGCCCGCGAGGGTCATCGCAACGTTGCGCCAGCGCGAGAGGTTGCGTGACGGCGCGGTGATGCCTCCAAAAGAGTGCAGCCGGATGCTCGCGCGCGCGCCGAAGGCGAGGGTGGCCAGCGCGTGACCAAGCTCGTGAACCAGCACCGAGACGAAGAACACCAGCAGCCACAGCACGATGCGCGGCCCCTGCAGGCTAGACATGTTGAGCATCAGCCCGGACAGCCAGAACCACGGCTCGACGACCACGGGAATCGATCCGATTCGAAAGCGCAATTCAAGCGTGGAGGTGTCCATACCGTGCACGCTGTACCAGCCACCGCGGGGTCGTGCCAGCGGCAGGCGTGCCGGGGTATCGTCACGCACCGATGCCTACGCGACGCGACCTCGCTGAACAGATCGAATCTGCCCTGCTTGCTCATGCCCCGATCGACGCATTGCGCGGCCTGGTCTCGATGGTGCGTTCTGCCCCGCACGACTTTGATTCGCGCCTGGGCATCGCCGACACGCTGACGGCGCTCGGGCGACTGCCGCAGGCCGCGCAGGTATTCGCGCTGGTGCTCGCGGAGTCGAGCGCCGCGGGCCACCCTTTGACCGCGATCGTGGCGTTGAAGGCGCTGGAGTCGCTCGACCCGGCCGCGCGCGCGCTGCTTCCGAACTTCGCCTCGCGCTATGCCGCGGGCTCGGACGCGCTCGGTCGCGCGGTGCGCCTTGGTCGCCCCGATGCGTCCATGGTGGTGCCGTCCGAGGCGTGGGTTCCGAACGCCTGGAGTGATGATGAGGTCTGCGACGCTGCTGCGGCGCTCGGGGCATCGCGCGAGGGTCTGCCCGTCTGGCCAGAGATCGTTCCAGCGATGCCGTTGCTTTCTGAGCTGCCGCCGGAGGCCCTCGCGAACATACTCGCTGTCGTAAAGCGACGATCACTGGCGGCGGGCGAGGCAGTGGTGCACGAGGGCGATCCGGGGGATTCGTTCTTCCTGCTGGCGCGGGGGAGGGTCCGCGTCGCTCGGAACGGGGAAGCTCTCGCCCTGCTCGAAGAGGGTACGATTTTCGGCGAGATGGCCCTGCTCTCCGCCTCCCCTCGCGCCGCGACGGTGACCGCGACGGAGCCTTCAGATGTGCTTGTTTTTGGGCGCGATGCGTTGACCGTAGCTGCGCAAGACCTGCCCGTGATCGCCGCTACGCTGGAGCGCTTCATGCGGCAGCGGTTGGTGAGGCGGCTGCTCGACACGCACCCGATGTTCGAGCCCTTCGACGCCGGCCAGCGCCTGCAACTGGGGTCGCGCTTCGAGCCTGTGGCGATCGTGCCGGGACAGGTGCTGCTGCGCGAAGGGGAGCCCGGCAGCGGGTTGCATGTGGTGTTGCATGGTGCGGTGTCCGTCACGCGCGCTACCCCGCACGGAGCCGCATCGATGGCGGACCTCGGACCTGGCGATGTCTTCGGGGAGATCTCGATGATCGAGAGCGTTCCGGTGACGGCGACGGTGACGGCCACCGAGGGGGGGATGGTGTTGGTGCTGCCGCGCGGCGTTTTCCTCCGACTGGTGGAGGGCGTGCCGGGGTGGCGGCGCTACTTCGAGGAGATCGCCGACGATCGTCGGATGGATCAGCGACTAGCTCTTCCGTTGGTGCCTGCGGTGGGCGGCTGGTACTGACGGTCGCGGCGTCGGGTGCGTCGCTCGGTCTCGACCTTCGCGGGCGTTGGCCCCAGAAGTGCCGTTGCCATGCGGGAGTCAAGTGACTAAGGTCCGCCCACAATTGCCCAGAGGCGCTTGTTTTCGAGGTCGCGTGAGGTGCGCGCTTGGTGCGCGGGATCAGGCACGACACTTCGGGGCGAGCGTTGTTTCTGTGGCGCAGCCGAGGTGATCGAATGCCCGAACGCAAGCGTGGGGGACAGACCCCAGAAGAGAACGAGCTGAAGTTTGGCGACGAGCTGCCGGTCCTGCCGATCCGCAACGCGGTGCTATTTCCGGGAGCGGTGGCCCCTTTCGATGTGGGAAGGGAGAAGTCCGTCGCGCTGGTCGAAGACCTCGAAAATTTATCGCAACCTGTCATTGCGATTTTTGCACAGCGTGACCCCAACATCGACGACCCGGGAGAAGGCGATCTCTACCCCGTAGGCGCGGCGGCGCGGGTGCTCAAGAGCCTGAAGCACTCGACGGGCAACTACTCGCTCATCCTGCAGGGGCTCACGCGCATCAAGCTCGCGGGCATCACCCAGCACGGTCCCTACCTCCGTGCGCGGGTCGTACGCGTGGAGGAGTCGCCGGTCGCCGACGACGTCGAGGCCGAGGCGCTCGCGATGTCACTGCGTGAGGTTGCCAAGCAGGTGATTCAGTTGATGCCCGAGCTACCGCGCGAGGCGCAGTCGCTCATCGACTCCATCCAGGAGCCAGGCGCGCTGGCCGATCTCGTTGCGGCCAACCTCGATGCGCCGGTCGAGGAGAAGGCCCAGCTCATGTCCACGCCGGACGTGAAGGACCGCATCAAGCAGGTGCTCAAGCTGCTCACCCGGCAGTTGGAGATCCTGAAGATGCGCGAGCGCATCAACTCCCAGATCAAGGAGGAGATGGGCAAGAACCAGCGCGAATATGTGCTTCGCCAGCAGCTCAAGGCCATCAAGGAAGAGCTCGGCGAGGACGAAGGGGACCAGGGGGATCTCGACGGACTCGAGGAGCGAATCACCAAGGCCAGCCTTCCCAGTGAATCCGAGCAGGTCGCGCGCAAGCAACTGCGGCGGCTGCGCTCGATGCAGGTGGGCAGCGCGGAGTACACGGTCGTTCGCACGTACCTCGACTGGATTCTCGATCTGCCGTGGACCAACAGCACGCCGGATAACCTGGAGATCGCCAAGGTGCGTGAGGTTCTCGACGAGGACCATTACGGTCTTGAGAAGGTCAAGAAGCGCATTCTGGAGTACCTAGCCGTTCGCAAGCTCAAGCCTGACAAGAAGGGTCCGATTCTCTGCCTCCTTGGGCCTCCCGGTGTGGGCAAGACCTCCCTCGGGCGCAGCATCGCGCGGGCCCTCGGTCGCAAGTTCGTACGCGTGTCGCTCGGCGGCGTACACGACGAAGCGGCCATCCGCGGCCACCGACGCACCTACGTTGGCGCGCTCCCCGGACAGGTGATCCAGGGGATGAAGAAGTCCGGAACAATCAACCCGGTGTTCATGCTCGACGAGGTCGATAAGCTCGGGCACGACTTCCGGGGCGACCCCTCCGCGGCGTTGCTTGAGGTGCTCGACCCAGAGCAGAACCACACGTTCAGCGACCACTACCTCGAGATTCCGTATGACCTCTCGCAGGTGATGTTTGTGGCGACGGCCAACGTGGCCGACCCCATTCCGCCGCCCCTCCGCGACCGCATGGAGATCCTCGACATCCCGGGCTACACCCGTAACGAGAAGCGCTCCATTGCGCGCCAGCACCTGCTCCCGAAGCAACTCGAAGAGCACGGGATCAAGACCACGCAGCTTGAGATCACGGACACCGCCATCGGGGCGATCACGGATTTCTACACGCGTGAAGCGGGCGTCCGCAGCCTGGAGCGGCAGGTGGCGAGTGTCATTCGCGGCGTCGCGGTGAAGATCGCTGAGGGCAGCACGGGACCCTACAAGATCGACAGCGCCGACGACCTGATCCCGTATCTTGGGCAGGCGAAGTACACCAGCGAGGTAGCTGAGCGAACCGAGCAGCCGGGCGTCGCGACGGGTCTCGCGTGGACGCCGGTGGGGGGCGAAATTCTCTTCATCGAAGCCACGCGCATGCCGGGTACGGGCAAGCTCCAACTGACCGGTCAGCTCGGCGACGTGATGAAGGAGTCTGCGCAGGCGGCGCTCTCGTTCGTGCGCTCGAATTCGAAGCTACTCGGCATCCCCGAAGACTTCCTCGACAAGAGCGACATCCACATCCACATCCCTGCCGGGGCGATGCCGAAGGATGGGCCCAGCGCCGGCGTGACCATGTTCACAGCGCTGTTCTCGATGCTGAAGGGCATCCGGGTACGTCACGACGTGGCGATGACGGGTGAGATCACCCTTCGCGGTCGGGTGCTGCCGGTCGGCGGCGTCAAGGAGAAGGTGCTCGCAGCGCACCGCGCTGGCATCAAGCGCATCCTGCTTCCCGAGCGGAACAAGCCTGACCTCGAGGAGGTACCGCAGGAGATCCGCGACACGCTCGAGTTCATCCCGGTAAGCCGGATGGAAGAGGTGCTTGAGTACGCGCTCGAGACGCCGGTGTTCATTGGCACTGCTGTTCGTCCTTCGCCCGCTCCCGCTCCCGCTCCCGTTCCGGTTAGCGCCAACTGACGCCCCGCCTCGGACATTACCTCCCTTCATAAAAGCAAGGTCCTCTTCGCGAGCCTTCCGTTCGTGATCATCGGCGTTGGCGGTCGATGAATGTGGCCGCTACACCCGGCGTTCTGCTGCGCAGGATGTTGCGACGCTTCGCGTTGCGGGAGCACACTTGGAGGCCAATGAATAATCAGCAGATTTTTAGGGCGATTACGCCCGCGTGCGTGTTGTTCATGGCCGCTTCGGCGGCGCAGGCACAGGACGCCGGTGCGCCTGCCGGGGGGCCACTCAACCCCTCGAACGCGGGGCGCTTCTCGTGCCGACTGGACGTAAACCGTCGGGTGTTGGTGCCGGGCGCGACCGCCGAACTGGAGGTTTGGTGTACGGGCATCCCCTCGACGCGCAATCCGACGGGGGAAGGTCCCCCGGCGGTTCCGCAAGTCGGCGACCTCGGTGCGGGTCGGTCCTTGCGGGTGCAGTGGTCGTCGAGTGGATCAACGAATGTTGCCGGTGTCGGGGGCCTCACTCCGGGCTTCAACGCCAACGTGCGGTACACCGCACCGCTTCAGATCCCGGATCCTCCGGAGCTTGAGGTGCGCGTCCGCGTCGATCTCTCCGAGGGTGCCCGCGTGGTGGACAGCGTAGCGATGACGACTTCGCTGCGTCTCATCGAGCGATCATGGCGACTGGAGGTAGACACCACTCATGCGTCGCGTTGTGTCGGAATGAGCCCCCTGGCCAACTATGACCTGACCTGTCGGGGCATGGCGATCGACCTCACCGTGCGAGACGATCTGAGGATCGAGTCCCTGGGTCCGTCTCGCTGCGTGGCGCGCCTCGCCCACTTCGGAACCTGCGAAGAGAGCACCGTCCGCCGTGGCCGTGCGCTCGGGGGCAACACGATCACGGCGGTGGCTGGACGGGTAGACCCGGCGAGCGGGCAACTTCTGCTCGACCTTGACGGTCAGCGAGCCAGTTCGCCAGAGTTGGCGCACGCTGACCGTCACATCGACGCGCCTCGCACGCTGCCCCTCCTCGGCTCGACGCTCAATCTTCCGGCGCGGGAGGGTGCGACGCGCAACTTCGGCAACCTCGAGGGTGGCCCCACGGGGATGCTGGTGGAGTTTCGCCTCCATCGACGAAACTGACCCGCGGATCGCGCTACTGTCTTTCGGTGCGTGTGGCGAGTGTGTTGGTGGTGCTTGGTTTGTCGCTCTTCGGGTGTTCGCGAGGCGAGACGCCCGCGCCGTCGGCGATGATCCCGATGGGGGTTCCCGCAGCGCGTGCGACGCCCCCTCGTTGCGCGTTCGAACAGAGTCCCTTTGTGTCGACGCTCGAGGCGCTCGAGGCACCGTGGTTGCTGCGCGGTCCCGAGGGTCCGCGGGTGATCGGGCGCACCATTTCGAGCGGCCTGCTCTCCTGGCGAGACTCCCACTCCGAGGGCACCCTCGCTACTTCGCTCTCGCTCGTCACGCAGAGCGTCGCGTGGACCGGCCGCGGGTTTTTCGGAGTACTCGATGGTCGCGCGACGATCACCGATGCGCGCTTCGATGAGCCGCGGCCGTTGCATCGGCTGTCTCTCCAACAGGCGGGTTCGATCTCCACCGCGGCCCGTGAAGACGCCGTGCTGGTCGTGTGGCTGAAAGGCGGCCGGGAGGGTGAGGCGGAGGGCTCGCCGTGGGTGAGTCTGATCGGTCCGGGGGGAGAAATCAGGATGGTTCCGCGGCCGTTGACAGGTGCTCCGGCGGCACTTCGCACCCTGCACGCGCGCTGGGACTTCGGCCGCTTCGTGGTTGAGGGTGAGGCCGTAGGCGGGCGCTACGAGACCTGGTCGTGGGTTCTGGAACCCGACGGTCGCAGCGCCTGGTCGGGCGCTGGGCCGGTGGTGTGTCCCCTCAGTGGCTGCTTGCGGGCAGACTTCGGCGCGGGCCCGGGCGGGCGCTCGCAGGCGCTGCGCCTCGTCCCTCTCACCGGGCCTGCGGGCGGAATCGACACCAACATTCTCACCAACGACCTGATCGCGGCCGTGGTGTCCGGCGATCGCGTGCTGCTGCTCCACTCGCCGCTACAGGGTGAACTTGGCTGCGCGCTGCATGTCTACGATGTGGCTCGTCGGCAGGTTGCGCACGAGTCCTCGAGCGACGCGACGAGTTGCCGACTCGGGAGCGCGTTGGCGACGCCGGCGGGCTTCGTGATCCTGCAACTCGACCCGTCCCGCGGACTCGCCGAGCGGACGCTCTCTTGCGGTGACGACGCGTGAGCATCGTGGGTTCGCTCTACCGCTCCGCGTTGCGCCCATCGCTCTTCTCACTCGACGCCGAGCGAGCGCATGAACTCACTTTGCACGCGCTCGCGGCCGCGCACAGGTCCGTTTTCCTACGAAGTGCCCTGCGGAGCACCTTTGGCGTCGCGGATGACGGTTCACTCGCGGTCGATCTCTTCGGTCGCCGATTCCCGACTCCGCTCGGCATCGCGGCTGGGCTCGACAAGGGTGCGGTTGCCTACAACGCCCTTGGGGCGATGGGATTTTCTTTCGTCGAGGTCGGCACCGTGACTGCCCACGCGCAGCCCGGCAATCCGCGCCCACGGCTCTTCCGCCTTCCCCGCGATGGCGCCGTGATCAACCGCATGGGCTTCAACAACGCCGGCTGCGCAGCCGTGGCGAAGGAACTTGCCGCGCACCCGCCCGACCACGTCATCGTCGGTGTCAATCTGGGCAAGTCGAAGGTCACCGCGCTCGCGGATGCGCCGGCCGACTACGCAGCCAGCGCTCGCGCCCTCGGGCCCTTTGCCGACTATGCGGTCATCAACGTGTCGTCGCCCAACACCCCGGGGCTGCGCTCACTCCAGTCCGTCGATGCCCTCGTTGGCATCGTGCGCGCGGTGCGCCCTGCGCTCGCCGATCGCGGGGTCCCTCTGTTGGTGAAGATCGCGCCCGACCTCGCGGACGAGGACGTCGATGCCGTGGTTGATCTGGCGCTCGCCGAGGGGCTCGCTGGTCTTGTCGCGACGAACACCACGCTCCGCCGTGACGGGTTGGCGACCCCTTCGGACGAGGTTCGCGCTCTTGGCGACGGGGGCCTCTCGGGGGAGCCGCTGCGGAGCCGCAGCCGTGCGGTGGTGTCTCGCATCTTCTCCCGCGCCGGCCGCGCCCTCCCGGTGATCGGAGTCGGCGGAGTCGCTTCGGCTGACGACGCCTGGGCGATGATCGAGGCAGGTGCGTCTCTGGTGCAGGTCTACACGGGGTTCATTTACGAGGGGCCGACGATGGCGCGGGAGATCACCGAGGGACTGCGCACGCGGCTGCGGTCCGAGGTGGTTCCATCGCTCGCCGCGGTGGTCGGACGCCGCGCGCGCGGTTGACGAATCGCCATTCCAGGGAAGAATGCTCGGCTGATGCTTGCGCGAATTGGTCTGGCCAACCCACTGCTCCTGGGCTCGCAGTCGCCACGACGGCGCCAGTTGTTGGAGGGGCTCGGTATACCCATCGAGGTATTTGTCGCTCCGGTGGATGAGGCCATGGTGCCAGGTGAGCGGCCCGACGCGATGGCGACTCGCCTGGCGCGGCAGAAGGGCGCCGCGGTGCTCTACGCGCTCCACCGCGAAGGCCGGGCTGACCCGCCTCGATGGATTCTCTGCGCCGACACCATCGTGCACATCGGCGGTGAGCTTCTCGGCAAGCCGCGCGACGCAGACGATGCTCGGCGCATGATGCGGCTGCTCTCCGGGCGCACGCACCATGTGACGACGGGGTTCGTGCTTCATGGGGCCGACGCGTTCGATGCCCCGGCGTACGCGGAGACGACGGCGGTGACGTTTCGTGGCCTCACGGAGGACGAAGTGCGCCGTTACGCAGCGACGGGCGAAGGGGCCGACAAGGCAGGCGGGTATGCCATTCAGGGGCTCGCCGCGGCTTTCGTCGAGCGCATCGAGGGGAGCTATTCCAACGTGGTGGGCCTCCCCCTGCACCGAGTGGTCGAGGTGCTGCTTCGCGTAGAGGCCCTCGAGGGATTTCCGCTGTGACGTCCGAGGCGAAAGTGCAGGACGCGCTCGACGCCGTGCGGACACGCCTGGACGCAGCGGCGCGGAGGGCAGGACGCGATCCGTCTGCGGTGGCGTTGCTGGCGGTCTCGAAGACCCACGGGCCCGACGCGGTGCGCGCGGCCTACGCTCACGGGCAGCGTGATTTCGGCGAAAACTACGTGCAGGAACTGGTCACGAAGGCGGCGGCGCTCGCTGATCTTGTGGGTCTGCGCTGGCACCTCATCGGACACCTGCAGACCAACAAGTGCCGAGAGGTCGCGGGGTTGGTCGCGACAGTGCAGAGCGTTGACTCCGAGCGGCTTGTGAAAGAACTGGGGAGGCGCGCGACGGCGACAGGGCGGACCCTCGAAATACTCATCCAGGTAAACGTCGCATGCGAGGCACAGAAGTCTGGCTGCGATCTGGCTGCGCTGCCGCAGTTGATCGCGGCGGCCCAGGGGACGCCGGGGGTGAGGTTGCGCGGGCTGATGACGGTACCGCCTGCAGTGGATGATCCGGTGGAGTCGCGGCGGTGGTTTGATGCGCTGCGTGGGCTGCGCGAGGCCCATGGGGGCGAGGTGCTGCTTCCCGATTTGTCCATGGGCATGACCCACGACATGGAGGAAGCAGTTGCCGCTGGAGCGACGGTCGTGCGGGTCGGAACGGCGATTTTCGGAACGCGCGACCCATAGGGTTTTGGGCGGTTGTATTTCGACCGCTGTTGGCGCGAGAGTGACGAACGCGATCGTTGGGCGGCGACGGTCGGCAGACAGTGCAGTGGTCCCTCCGATTGAGGGCCTGGAGTCACGGTACGACCCCGCCGAAAGAGAACCCTAACGATGTCTACTCAAGCCTCCGTGTTGACCCTGTTGCGTGTCGGAGTGACCGTGATCGCTGGCCTCGCCCTGACGGGCTGCGTTGTCCGCGGGACGAGTGGCTATGGCACCACGGGGACGATCAACGTCCAGCCCTCGACGATCGCGGTGCAACCGGTTCAGACCACTGTCATTGCGCAGCCCGCGCCGGTCTATCAGAACCCTGCCGCGTTCGCGGTTGCACAACCGAACGTGTACACCGCGCCGCCCGGTGTCGGTATGGGGGTTGGCGTGGGAGTCAACGTCGGCTTCGGTCCGGTGAGTAACAATTGGGTGACCAACGGTTACGCCGAGCAGGACTTCGTTTCGTACAATATGTCCCTCCGGGCGAGGCAGTTCGCGGCTGGCTACACGCCGATCACGCAACTCTTCCGTTCGTCGATGGGGCAGGGGCAGCGACAGTATGTGACCGTCGATGCGCAGGCAGGTCGTTGCTACCGGGTCATCGGCGTCGGTGGTGCGGGCGTCCGTGATCTCGACCTCCGCCTTCGCGACATGAGCGGGAATGTCATCGATCAGGACGTTGCGACAGACAACTTCCCGGTGCTCGGACTTCAGCGTCCGCTCTGCCTCAACTGGTCAGGAACCTTCCAGATCGAAGTCATCATGTACTCGGGCGGCGGCGAGATCGGCGTTCAGGCGTTTGCTGGCAACTGATCCCGATACGGGCGTCGCTCCCCGGTCTCAGCACGAGTCCCCCACAAAGGTTCACCATGCTCGTGAAGAGCCGCGGGTGGCTGCGCGTACCATCGCAACGGATCGGTCGCCGTCGCAGCCACTACCCCCCCCGCGCCGCGCGTCCCCGCCCACCCTCCACGGTTGCCGTGCACGCGTTGGAAAGACTCTTTGGGGGGTGGTACTGTGAAAATCATGAACATCACGACCGTCACCCGATCCATCCTCCTCGCCGTCGGCGTCACCGGCGCGGCCTACGCACTCGGAGGCTGCATTGTCGCGGCGCGTCCGGGCTACGGCTCGTACGGATACGCCACCGTGGCTCAACCCAACACGGTCTACTATCAGGGCGGCAACCATGGAGGCACGTATTACCAGCCTGGGTATTACCAGCCGAATGCTCCGTTCTTCCAGAGCGGTTATGGCGGTGCAACGGTTGTCGCGCAGCCGGGCTACGTGCAACCGGGCTACAACACCGTGGTCGTCGCGCAGCCCCAGTACCAGCAGCCGCAGTACCAGCAACCGCAGCCCGCGTACGCTCGTCCGGCCTACGGAGTGGGGGTCAACGCGGCCGTGGCGGTCCCGACCTTCAACGCAGGCGTCAACGCGGGTGTGCGCGTCGGCCCGTGACCTGACGGTGCCTGTCAGACAGGCATTCCCTCCTCGATTCCTCCGCCCGTGACCGGGCGGAGGCCCTCCCTGTTATCCCTCAGAAAAACCCTGCTTTGCGGCCACCGCGGTCGGTCGGCGACGATTCTTGCGCGAGGGCGTACACGTCGCTCGCGTCGAGCACGTAGCGTTGGCCCTTGGTGGTCTGCGCGATCAAGAGTGGACCGCTAAGCACCGCGGTCGTGACTTGCGTGACGGTGAGCGGCACGCCGTCGTGGCCAGCGTGCAGCGTCAACAGGGCGGTGTCCGGCGCGGTGAAGACGCCGCCTTCCTCCTTCACGTCGGAGAGGGCCCGGAGCATTCCCAAGAGGCGTTCGTTTTCGAGCATGGCAGCGAAGGGTTAGCCGTGCGGCCCGGCCCCCGTCAAGGACACAGGGGCGCCAGAGGGTACGGAGTCGTGAACACCCGGAGCTGCGCCTCGATGTCGGCGAGCGTCTGTTGGATCAGGACATACGAAGCGGACGGGGGCAGCGCCACGCAGATGGTCTTCGACTGGCCACAGATGGTGACGGGCTCGCAGCGCGCGCGCGCAGCATCCGGGAGGGCGTCGAGAAGCGAGGCGTCGCCGTAGACCGGGCGGCCTCCGAGAACCACCAGGCGGACGTCCGCCGTCGGCGCGTCGATGAGGCTGTCGTACGCGTCGCAGCCACGGTCGGGGATCACCATCACATCGGCGTAGCGGCCCTCGACGAGCGATCCGATCTGCGGCCGGTCCACGGCCGTGGCCGCCCGGGAGGTGACCATCTCGACGAGGTCGCGCGAGCCGAGCCGACCACCCATCGCCTCCTGCGAAACATAACGGCCGTAGCGTAGCTCGGAGAGGAGGTTTGGACCGCCCGATGGAGACCAGTCTGGAGCGAGGGCGACGGTGATTCCAGCATCGAGCGCGAGGCCAATGTTGGTGGTGCGACCGTAAAGAATGATGTTCGAGCGCGGCGACCAGATCAACTTCGAGCGCGCCGCACCCATCTGCATGAACTCCGGCGCGCCGAGGGCGGTGCCGTGAATAATCACCATCGCAGGAGTCAGTAGGTTGCGCGCCGTGAGCTGATCGAACTCCCGCCGGGCAGGCTCATCGATGCCCTCGCTCAAGTGAAGGATGTACGCAGTGAGTCGGCCTGAATCCATATCAGCGCGGAGAGACAGAGAGTCGGCGGGGTTCACCGTGGCGATGCCGAGGGTGTTGGGGCGGTGGGTGTCGACGCCCCCGAAGTCATTGCCCGACTCGATGTTGCGCGTGAGCGTTCGAGTCACGCAGTTGAGGTTCGGACCGCCCTGAATCGTCGTCGTCCCGGCGATGAGCGCGCGTAGCTCGCCCCACTTCACCATCGCGCAGGTGTTGTTGTTGAGGTTCTCGTTGTCGCGCAGCACCTGCGTGAAGTCGTGATACTCGGGCACCGACTGCCACTGATCCGAGCGCGTAAACCGGCGCGGTGGCGGCCACGGCGGGAGGAAGTTGTACTGCGGGTGGTTGTGCGTATCGATCATCCCCGGCGCGATGATGCCGCCGGTCTCGATGATCGTCGCGCCCACGTAGCCCGCTCGGCTGGCGCAACTCGCCGCCACACAGGTCAGCGTTCCGCCGGTGATGAAGACCTCTCCCGGGGCGAGCACCCCAGTCGGCGTCACCACGCGGCCTCGCAGAACAAAGCGGTCCGCCGCGCCCGCCGTCACTCGCGGCATTGGCGGAACCACCCCGCTACAAGTCACCCGCACCTCCGGGCGCGCGTCGGGAGAGAGACCCTCACCGATGCCCGCCGTGAGCGGTCCCACGTCGTTGCGCACCACATCGCGCGCTCCCACGTCCGTCGGCGATCTGGCGTCGGTGCCGAGGTCCATCGCGAGCGGGGCATCGAATGGTGGCAGCGGGCGATCGCGGCCGGGTCCGTCCACGGGCGCGTCGATGCTCGCGACCCCATCCATGCCCGTTGGCACGTCCATCCCGGTGGCGGTGTCCGGGCTGGGCGAGGTGTCCGGGCTGGGCGCGCCGAGATCGTTCGCATCACGAACGATCGCCGCATCTGCTGCGGCGCGGTCGATGGCGGACGCGTCCTCGGGGTCGAGGGAAGTACCGGAACCACGGCAGCCGAGGGCAACCACCAGCGCGAGGCAACCACTCCGACAGAACGTGATCTTCACGATTCGCGACCGTACCATCAGGAGAGGCCGCCCATGGGGCGTGATAGGTTCCTAACCGGGTGCAGTGATGAGCGACCATAGCCTCCAGGACACCACCGCGCCCGGTGTCGAGCGCCTGCCGCTTCGCACCCCGACGCTGCCGCCCGCCACGCACACCAACAGCTTCTTTGTGGGTCGGCGCGACTTCTACCTCGTAGAACCCGCCTCGCCTTACGGCCCCGAGCAGGTGCGCCTCCACGACCTCATCGAGGCTCGCCAGCAGCGCGGTCATCGCCTCCTCGGGGTCATCGCCACGCACCATCACCCCGATCACATCGGCGGCGCGACGGCCGTGTGCGCGCGCTTTGGAGTGCCGCTGATGGCGCACATTCGCACCCGTGAAAAGCTCGCAGGGAAAGTTTCGGTGCACGTGTTGATCGACGAGGAGACCACCGACCTCGGCGCGCCCGTAGGACTCGACCTCGCCGTTTTGCACACCCCCGGACACGCTCCGGGACACCTCTGCCTCTTCGAGCGGAGCGCCGGGTGGATGATCGTCGGCGACATGCTCTCGTCGCTCAGTAGCATCGTGATCGATCCGGACGACGACGGAGACATGGACGCGTACATCACCGAACTGCAGCGCATGGCGGCGCTCGGTCCGACGACGCTGCTGCCGGCGCATGGCGACCCGGTGGGAGATGGAGTGGCGCGGCTGGCGGCCTACGTGGCTCACCGCGAGGCGCGGGAGGAGCGCGTGCGGCGCGCGGTGGCGGCCGGTGCGGAGACCCTGACCGCGGTGGTCGTGCGGGCCTACGAAGACACGCCTGCATGGCTCTGGCCGGTGGCGGCGAAGAGCGCGCGAGCCCATCTGGAGCGCTTGCGTCTGCACAGAAAAGTTACACAGGTCGGTAAAAATACGGCGGCGCGGTGGCGCCCGATGGAGGACGAACGATGAACGGGGAAGAGCTTCGGCGCGCGGCGCGACGGTGGATGTTGGAAGACCCGGATCCGGAGACGCAGGCGGAACTGGAGGTGCTGCTCGCGAGTGGCGACGAGGCAGCGCTGGCCGATCGGTTTGGGAGCGCGCTGGCGTTCGGCACGGCAGGGCTGCGCGGAGTGATGGGCGCCGGGCCCAACCGGATGAACCGGGCAGTGGTGCTGCGAACCACCGCGGCGCTCGCGAGGTTTCTCAAGGCAACGGTGGCCGACGCGGCGCTGCGCGGCGTGGTCGTGGGCTACGACGGACGGCGCGGGAGCAAGGTATTCTCGGAAGACGTGGCGGCAGCGCTGGCGGGCGAAGGGGTGCGCGCGCGGGTGTTCGCGCGGGATGTTCCGACGCCGTTGGTGGCATTCGCAGTGAAGCACCTCGGGGCGGCCGCCGGGGTGATGGTCACCGCGAGCCACAACCCGCCCGAGTACAACGGCTACAAGGTCTACTGGGAGCATGGGGCGCAGATTGTTCCGCCGGTGGACGCAGGCATCGCGGCGGCCATCGCTGCCATCGGCGCGCTGTCCGAGATCGCACTGCTCGACGAATCCGAGGCCCGCGAGCGCGCCCTCTACGAGCCCCTCGGCGCGGCGGTGGAGTCCGACTACCTCGACCTCGTGCGGCAGACCTGCGTGCCGTCCGCGCCGCTGACCATCGCGTACACCGCCATGCACGGCGTGGGCGACCGCTTCACCATGGCCGTGCTCCAGCCTTACGGGGACGTGTATTCCGTACCCGAGCAATCGCAGCCCGATGGGCGCTTCCCGACCGTGCGGTTTCCCAACCCGGAAGAGCCCGGCGCGATGGACCTCCTGCTCGCCCTTGCGGCGTCCAGGAACGCCGACCTCGCGCTCGCCAACGACCCGGACGCCGATCGCCTCGCGGCGGCGGTTCCGGAGGCCGGGCGCTGGCGGCCGCTCACGGGCAATGAGGTCGGCGCGCTGCTCGGCGACCACCTGCTGCGCTGCACCGCGGGCCCGCGCATCGTCGCGACCACCATCGTCTCCTCGCCCCTGCTCGGGGTGATGGCCGCCGCCTACGGAGCCACCTACGTCGAGACCCTCACCGGCTTCAAATGGATCGCCCACACCGCGATCGAAGCCGCCGCGCGCTCGGGGGCGATGTTCTTGTTTGGGTACGAGGAGGCGCTCGGCTACGCGGTGACCCCGTGGGTGCGCGACAAGGACGGCGTCTCCGCAGCGCTCCTTCTCGCAGCGCTCACCTCAGCGCTGAAATCCCAGGGGAAGACACTCCTCGATCGGCTCGAAGAGATCTACGCCACGCACGGGCTCTTCGTGTCGGCGCAGCACAACATCGTGGCCCCCGGCGCGGCCGGTCAGCAGCGCATCGCAGACATCATGGCGGCGTTTCGATCGCGGCCGGTGGAGTCGCTCGGCGGACGCGCCGTGGTGGCGTGGTCGGACTTCGCGACCGGGTTGCGGCGCGACGCGACGGGGGACCACTCCCTCGGACTGCCTCCCTCCGACGTGCTGCGACTCGAACTGGACGGCGGCGCGCGCGTGATGCTCCGTCCGAGCGGGACCGAGCCGAAGATCAAGTACTACTTCGACCACCGCGAGCCACGGCGGCCCGGCGAGTCGGCAGACGATCAGGCCGCGCGCGCGGCGATCAACGTGGCGGCGCTGAAGGCTGTCTTCTTGAAGGAGGCCGCGACGCGCGACCCGGGGGCGTAGAGGGCGGTGGATCAGGCGAGACCGACGAAGAGCGTCTGCACGTCGTCGTCGTCGTCGAGGGCAGCGAGGAAGGCCTCGACCTCGACGCGCTGCGCGTCATCGACCTTCACGGGGTTCTTCGCCTTCCAGATCAGCTTCGCAGACGACACCGTCCACTTGCGCTCGGCGAGGGCCTTGGACACCAGATCGAGGTCCGTCGGCTCGGTGTAGAAGATCGTGCCGCCCTCGTCGTTGGCTTCGAGGTCCTGTGCGCCGCACTCGATGGCCGCCTCCTCGGGGTCCACATTCCCTCCCGCAGGGGGAGTGGCCTCCACCGCGCCGAGCCGCGCGAAGTCCCAGGACACCGCGCCCGCCGCCGCGATCTGCCCCTTCTTGAAGAGGATGCGCACGTTGGATGAAGTGCGATTACGGTTGTCCGTAAGGCACTCCACAATCACTGGCACCTGGTAGGGCGCGAAGCCCTCGTAGTTCACTGTGTCAAAGGACAAGCCCTCGTCGAGCATGCCCGCGCCCTTCTTGATGGCGCGCTCCATCGTCTCCTTGGTCATCGACGCCTTGCGCGCGGCGTCGAGCGCCATGCGCAGACGCGAGTTGCCGCTCGCATCGGCCCCCTCCCGCGCGGCGATCATGATTTCCTTGGTGAGCTTGGTCATCACCTTGCCCTTGGCGTTGGCCGCGAGCTCCCGACCCTTCTGCTTCCACTGTGCGCCCATATGGGTGTCGCCGATATCACTTCGGCGGCCGTCGCGCGAGGGGTGTGTAGCCCTGACCCTCCGTCCTCGTGGCGTCAGCGCGCGCCCTGACGATACCCTACGCACCCTCCCATGCGCCCCACCGTGAACCTCCTCCTCGCGTCGGCGCTGCCGCTCGCTTGCGCCTCCGCTCCGCATCCCACCGCCGATGCGCGCCCCGCCGCTCGCCTCGTGCGCGTCGCCGACGGAACCACCCTCCGCACCCGCGCCGATGATCAGGCGTCCGGCGTGATCGTCGCCGCCGGGGCAACGCTTCGTCGAGTGCGCGCCCGCGCCGGATGGATCGAACTTGAAACCATGCCCGCTTCCGCACGCCAATGCGCGCCCGTGATCGCACCCCCGCGCGGCATGCGACTGCGCTTCTTCGTGCGCCCCGCGTCGATCGCTCCCGTGCTCGCAGATCGGCTGTCCCTGTCCGGCCCGTCGGGCGCGCTCGCGGTCTCGCCCGGCGTCCCCGGGCGCGGCAGCGAGGTCTTCCCCGCGGGCCTGCGCATCACCCTGTCCACCGCGCCCGCACTCGCGCTCGAGCACCCCGCGCCGCAGGTCGCCCGCCCCACGCAGAGCGCCGAAAGGCTCGCCCCGGGCACCCGCGCCGCGCTCCCCGATGGCGCGACGGTGGAGGTCACCCGTGACCCGCCGGTGTACGTGCTCTCGCGCCGCGCGACCGGCGAAGGCGCTCGCGTCCTGGTGGCCATGCCGTGCGCGCGCTTCGAAGCAGTGGTCGCGGAGTCCGCCGTGCTGCCCGCACTCGACCTCGAGATCGACGACCACGGCGATGATTCCCCCGGCGCCCGCTGGGTGCTGCGCGCCGACGCCCGCCTGCGGTGGACCGATGGGAGCCCCGCCGGAAGATCCGTCGCGGAGGTTCGTCTCGTGGACGCAGGGCGGGCGACCGAAGGGGCGCGGTGCTTCCGGGTGCCGCTGCGAGTGCTGGGCGGTCCGAGCGCTGCAGCGTCGTTGGAGACCGAGGTGTGCGCCGATGCAGCCGACATCACCGAGGCCGCCGCCCGGGAAACACCGTGAGACCGATCGTCTGCGCCCTCGCACTCTCGGCGCTGCCCGTGGTCGCCGGGGGGCAGGGCTGGTCCGTCAGCCGCTACGCCGCTCCACCCTCCGCCGATGACCTCAACGCCACCGAGCGCGCCCTCGTGCCGCCGCACCTCGGCGTCGGCGCCCTCCTCGCCGTCGATTGGGCCCGCGCCCTCGCCGGGGTGCCCATCGAGAACCGCGTCACAGCCCACCTCGCCGCCACCGTTGGACTCTTCGATCGCGTGCAACTCGGCGTCGTGATGCCCGTCGTCGCCACACAACAACTCGCCGGCGCCGACTCCGCCCTCGCGCCCGGCGACCTCCGCGTCGATGCGCGCGTCCGCCTCCTGGGTCTCCCGCGCCGTGGTGCCGGGCGTCTCGCCCTCGCCGCAACACTTCTGATCCCCACCGGAAGCGGTGCAGCCAATGCGGGCGATGGCGCCGTCGGGGTCGTCCCGCGCGTTCTTTTCGAACTCACCAACGCGCGCGATTTCATCTTCGCCGCCAACCTCGGCGTCGCACTCCGCCCGGGCTGGGAGAACCAACTCCTCGCCCGCGCCGGGGTCACCCTCCCGATTGTTCCGCGGGTGCTCGTCACGCTCGAGACCAGCTTCGAGACGCTGCTCCGCTCGCCCCTCGCCGGTGGCGCGCTCTCCCTTGAAGCCCTCGCAGGCATCCATCACGTGAGCCGCACGGGCCTCGCCTTCGGACTCGCCGCCGGACCTCGCCTCCTCGACGGCGAAGGCTCCGCCGACCTCCGCGTGCTCGGCCTCGTCGGATATGCCCCGCAGCCGAACGAACCCACCCTCGCCGTCGCCGACCGCGACCACGACGCCGTCCCCGACGCCGACGATCTCTGTCCCGAACTCCCCGCCGGAGTGCGTCCCGACTCTCGCCGCCGCGGATGTCCGTTTGTCGAGCGCGCCGTCCCAGAGGCTCCGCCCGTCGTCGAGCCACCCGCACCGCCACCCAACCCCGATCGCGACGCCGACGGCATCGCCAATGCCCTGGATCACTGCCCCGACGACGCCGGCCCTGCATCCCCAGACCCCGCCACGCACGGCTGTCCGCACGTCTATGTGAGCGCCGATCGCGTGGTCATCACCCAGCAGCCGCGGTTTGCGATCGATCACGCGCAGATCTTGCCGGAGAGCGCGCCGCTCCTGCTCGAGGTCGCCGCGGTGCTGGAGGCGCACCCTGAACTCGTTCGCCTCGAGGTGCAGGGCCACACCGACGATCGCTCCGACCAGCAGTACAACTATCGGCTCTCGCAGCGCCGCGCGGAGTCCATCTGCAACTGGCTCGCGGGCAGGGGCATCGCTCGCACGCGACTCGTCCCGCGAGGCTATGGGCGAACGCGGCCGCTCGTAGACAACGCCACCCCCGTGGGGCGCGCGGTCAACCGTCGCGTGGAGTTCGTGGTGCTCGAGCGAAGCCCGCCCGCGACGCCGTAAGAAGCGCGCGGGCGGCGGGGTGGCGGTGGGTCAGAGTTCCATCTCGCAGAGGTCTGGCGCGGCGCGGAGGATGGCTTCGGTCTTGTCCTGCACGTCGCGCGCGCTCACGCCGGGAGCGAGCTCTTTCAAGAGCAACCCCGTCGGCGTCACGTCGATCACGGCCATGTCGGTGATGATCCGGTGCACCACGTTGCGGCCCGTGAGCGGCAGGGTGCACTGCTTCACGATCTTCAGGCCGCCGTCCCTGGCGAAGTGCTCCATCATCACGATGACGCGGCGGGCGCCGTGCACGAGATCCATCGCGCCGCCCATGCCCTTCACCATCTTGCCGGGGATCATCCAGTTGGCGAGGTCGCCGGTCTCGCTCACCTGCATCGCACCGAGAATGGCCAGGTCGATGTGCCCCCCGCGGATCATCGAGAAGCTCGTCGCGCTGTCGAAGTAGCTCGCGCCCGGGATGACGGTGATCGTCTCCTTGCCGGCGTTGATGAGGTCGGGGTCAACCTTGTCCGCATGCGGGTACGGGCCTACGCCCAGCACGCCGTTTTCGCTCTGAAGCACCACCTCGACGCCGGGCGCGACGTAGTTCGGGACGAGCGTCGGCATGCCGATGCCGAGGTTCACGTAGAAGCCGTCGCGTAGCTCGCGGGCGACGCGGCGGGCGATTTGTTCCCTGGTCAGCATGGCGCTCATCCCTTCTGCACGGTGCGGCGCTCGATGCGCTTCTGGTGGTCCTTGCCGACGAACACCCGCTGCACAAACACACCGGGGAGGTGCACCTGGTCGGGGTCGATCTGCCCGGGTTCGACCAGCTCTTCGATCTCCGCGATGGTGACCTTTGCGGCCATCGCGCAGAGCGGGTTGAAGTTGCGCGAGCTAGCGCGAAACAAGAGGTTGCCGTGCCGGTCGCCGCGCCACGCCTTCACGATGGCGAAGTCGCCGGTGATGGCGCGTTCCATCACGTAGTCGCGGCCGTCAAAGACACGGACTTCCTTCTTCTCGCTCGCCTTGCGGATGGTTCCGCCGGGGCCGTAGAGCATCGGCAGACCACCTTCGGCGACCTGCGTCCCGACGCCCGCCGGGGTGAAGAACGCCGGAATCCCAGACCCTCCAGCCCGCAGCCGCTCGGCCAGCGTCCCCTGCGGCACCAGTTCCACCTCCAGCTCCCCGCTCAAGAACTGCCGCTCAAACTCCTTGTTCTCGCCGACATAGCTACTGGTCATCTTCCGGATCTGCTTGTTGCCAAGCAGCAGCCCGAGGCCCCAGTCATCCACTCCGCAGTTGTTGCTCACCACCCAGAGGTCGCGCGTCCCCTTGCTCCGCAGCGCGCCGATGCAGTTCTCGGGAATGCCGCACAACCCGAATCCCCCGGCGAGCACCTTCGCGCCCTCGGGGATGTCCGCGCACGCTGTGTCTGCGTCGGCAAAGACCTTGTCCATCGCTCAACCCTTCGCTGTTGCCCGCGTGAAGCCGCGTCAGCCGGCGCATATCGCCACCGCCCGCGAAGCCCTGTCAACGCGGCGTGCGCACCACTGTCCGGGTCGTGCGCATGGCCATCCGGGTCGTGCGCATGGCCGTCCGGGTCGTGCGCACGGCCGTCCGGGTCGTGCGCACGGCCAAAAACAAGCTGATGGCCCTCAGGGCGGGTTTAGCCGTTGCCGGGCGGCGTGATCGGACGCGGCGGCGCACTCTGCGGCGGACGCGGGGCGCGACGACGGGGGTGGCGCGGCGGGGTCGGCGGGGTCGGCGGATGCGCCGGCGGGCTGATGTGCGGCTGCCGCATCGTCGGCGGCGGGTTGACGGAGGGCGGCGGCATCGTCGGCGGCGGGTTGACGGAGGGCGGCGGCATCGGCGGGTTGACGGTGGGTGTCGGGGCCGGATGGCTTACCGGCGGCATGGGGCGGTTGGTCGGCGGCGGCGTCTGCGCCGAGGCGACGGAGGTGATGGCGATGCCGGCCAGGGCGAAGATGTGGGCGCGGAGGCGGGCGAGGCGCTCAGGGTCGATGCGAGAATTCATGGGGCGGACCCTATCACCGTGATGGGCGCGGGCGAGAGCAGGGCTCCTCAGGGTAGGGTCGCGCCTGCGATGTCTATGATCCTGGCGCACTTGTCTGATCCGCACGTCCTCGACCTGCGGGGTGTCCCGCTGCACCGCATGCTGCTCAACAAGCGGCTCACGGGGTGGATCAACCTCCGCTTGAAGCGCGGGCACAAGCACCGCCCGGGCATCGTCGAAGCCATGATGGCCGACCTCCGCGCGCTCGCGCCGGACCACGTCGCGGTCACCGGCGACCTCACCAACCTGGCGCTCGAGCCCGAGTTTGAGGCCGCCCGCGCGATGATCGAGCGCCTCAGGATGGACCCGTCGCAGGTCAGTGTCATCCCGGGCAACCACGACCTCTACACGGAGGGTTCTCGGCGGGCGGGGCGCTTTGGGGAGTTCTTTGCGAAGTACATCACGAGCGACCTCGACCTCGCGGTGGATCTCCCCGGCGGCCGGTTTCCCTTCGTGCGACTGCGCGAAGACGTGGCGCTGATCGGTCTGTCGTCGGCGGTTCCGCGGATACCGCTGATCTCCTCGGGTCACCTTGGAGACGCGCAGCGCCAGGCCCTACGCGACGCGCTCGCGCACCCGGAGGTCGTGGCGCGCGTGGCGGTGGTGCTGAGCCACCACCCGGTGGTGAATCCGCGCGGGGGGCTGCGATCGCTGATGCGCGGGCTCGACGACGTGGTGGACTTCCGCGCGTCGCTCGACGACGGCCGCGAGGTGCTCGCGCTGCACGGCCACTGGCACCGCCGCGGGCACGAGAAGCTGACCGGCGATCGGGGCGGGGTGATTCACCGACTCGGGGCGACGAGCGCCTCGCTGTTGCACCACGACCCCGAGCAGATGGCCTCGTACAACGTCTACGAGATCGACCGCGGGCGGGGTCTTGTGAGCGCCCACGCGCGGGTCTGGAACGTGGTGCGGGAGCGCTTCGAGGACGCTGCGCTGCCGGACGGCGCGACGCAGACGGGCTGAGGCGGGGTTACTTCGTCGGGACGAGGCTCTCGGCGGCGAGGTAGTCGAGGTAGTAGTCGTTGTCGCGCTGGGCCTCGAGAATCCCCTCGTCCACGCGGTCTTTGAGCACCTTCATCAGGTCGCCGAGGGCGGGCGACGGGGGGACGCCGAAGCGTGCGGAGATGGCCGTCCCGAGTCCCTTCGGCAGCGGCGGCACCCTGGCGTCCATCTCCTGGATCGCGCGCACCCGCCGGGCAAGCTCGGAGATCGCGTCGAGGCCGCGCTTCTTCTTCTCGGGCCGCTTGGTGGTGATGTCCGCGCGCGACAGGTCGAGCAGGTCGCAGAGCCCGTCGCCCATCTCGAGGGCGAAGCGGCGCACCGCGGAGTCGGTCCACCCGGGCTCATACGCGCTCGCCCGGAGGTGATGGAGAATCAGAAACCGCACCGACCGCGACAGCGCCTCTTCGCCGGTAAATATCGGCATGCGCCGCTGCATCCGGTCGAACATCGACGCGCCGACCTCCGCGTGCCCGAAGAAGTGCACATCGCCGTTGGCCTCGATGCGCCGGGTCTTCACCTTTCCGATGTCGTGCAGCAGCGCGGCCCAGCGCACCTCCGTGCGCGGAACGGCCTGCAACACCACCTGCTTGGTGTGCTTCCACACGTCCTTGTGACGCCACTCGCCGTCGCCGAAGCCCACCATCGCCTTCACCTCCGGGAGCAGCGCATCGAGCGCCCCGACCTCCAGCAGAAGATCGAGCCCGTGGTCCGGGTGGCGGCCCATCAGCACGCGCTCCACCGCGTCGCGCACCCGCGGCAACTCCACCCGCCGGAACCACCCCGCGTCGCACCGCACCACCCCATCCGGCCGCTCGCCCTTCTCCGCCGACCACGCCGCGGCGTCGAGCGCCATCACGGCGAGGTCCCTCGCCTCGCGTTCGCTCACGATCGCCGGGGCGTCCGGTCGCATCTCATCCATCACTTGTCTCCGTCATTTCTCGGCCATTTCGCGCTGTCGGGGGTTTAGTCCCGGTCGCGGGGCGGCGCACTCTATGTCACCCCCACGCCGCGCTGCTACCCTCGACGCCCAACCCCATGCGTGCACTCTTCCTCGGCCTTCTCCTTGGCTCCGCCGTGGCTTGCGACGACGCACCCGCGACCGATCGTCCGCCCACCGATGCCGGCCGCGATGTGCCCGCCGTCGATGCGTCCGCCGTCGATGCGCCTGCCGTCGATGCGCCTGCCGTCGATGCGCCTGCTCCGGTGATCATCGCCGCGCCGCCGCGCACCTGCCGCCCCTGCCGCGCCGACGCCGAGTGCGGCGACGACGGGAGCGTCTGCGTCGCCGTCGATGCCACGCGCGCCCCGGGTCTGCGCGAGTGCCGCCTCGTCTGCGCGGTGCTGGGCGAGCGCTGCGCCGCTGCGGTCCCGGCGACCTGCCGCGACGACGCCGCGGGCAACCGCGTATGTACGCCGGACGCTGTCGCGGGGTGCGTTCCGATGGAGAGCCGGCGCGGGGCGGTGTGTCCTGCCGGGGGGTGCGTCGGCCGCTACGATCGCTGCGTGGACCTCGACGCCACGCGGCCCTCCGTCGGCCGCACGGGCAACGTGTGCCTTGGCGCGTGCCTCGTGGATGCCGACTGCGAAGACGGCGCTCGGCGGTGCCGCGACGGGCGCGCCTCCGATGGGACGGCCATCCGAACGTGTGTTCCGGACGACCGCATCGGGCCGGACGCGTGCGGCGTCGGGGCGCTCGACGCCCGCGGGCTCAACGCACCCTGCGGCGGCGACGCGGGGGTGATGTGCCCCGCAGGGCTGCGCTGCGTGATGCCCGCGAGCCCTGCGCTGCGAGGCTTCTGCACCGTCGCGTGCACGGCCGACGCGGAGTGTGGTGCGACCTCGCGCTGCGACCTCACGCAAGCGGTCTGCGTGCCCGACGGGTGCCGCTGCGGGTTTGAGGCCCGCGACCAGGTGCTTGACCTCGCGCTGCGCGCCGATCCGGCAGCCCCGTGGGACCGCTGCAACCTCTTCTTCAGCGCCGCCACGCTCGACGCCTTCGGGGCGTACGTGACGCGCGACCGCTTCCGCTTGCCGGTGTTCGATCGGGTGCACCGCGACTGGCTCGCCGGCGCGCGCTGGGCCCGGTCCATGGGACCGAGCATCGACGCCGTCGGCGCGACCCTCTCCGGGGCGCTGCGGGCTGCGGCAGGGCTGCGGCTCTCGGGCGAAGTTGATGCGCTCGCTGCGCCGTCGCCGACGCTCACCGCCCCGGGGGAGCAGCCCCTGGTGGACGCGCTGGAGCGCTGGGCCGTGCGCGACGGTGCGACCTTCGATCGTGCGCCTGCGGTGGCCGACGCTGCGGACGTACCCCTCGCGCTCCAGCAGGCGGTGGCCCGGGTGCTGCGGGCAGCGCTCACCGCCGCGGAGGCGCGCGACCGTGGACTCGAGCGCTTCCCCAGCCCGGAGGAGCGTACGCACCTCTTCAAGATCTTACCGTTCCTGGTATTGCCGACCAACCGCGCGGACGAGCGGGCCAACTTCGCCGACCCGGAAGACCTCGCGGTGATGCTCGGCGAGGTGCGCTTGCCGGCGCGGGAGTCCGTGGACCTCGCGGCGACGATCGAGTCCATCGATTGGCTCCCGTTTGTGGGCAGCACCGGGGTGAGCTTTACCGCCGACACGCCTGCGGGGCAGATCGTGATTCGCGACGGCGCGGCGCACCGGTACACCGCGACGGAGTTTCGCCGCACGCTTCTATTGCTCGACCTCGGCGGCGACGACACCTACGAGGCGCAGGTCGGGGCCAACGTGGATCCGGCGCAGCCCGTGAGCATCGCGATCGATCTCGCCGGCGACGACACCTACGGCTACCTCGAGGTGCCCGGTTCGCTCGACACGCCGGAGACGCTCGCGTCGGACGCAGACGGGCGCGTGCGCGCTGGCGGCTCGGTCGGTGCTTCGATGAGCCGGACGGCGCGGCAGGGTGCTGGTCGCCTGGGCGTTGGGTTGCTCTACGACCTCGGCGCGGGCAACGACCGCTATCGCGCGCTGCGAATGGCGCAGGGCTTCGGCGCGCTCGGCGTGGGCGGGCTCTTCGATGACGGCGGCGACGATCGCTACGACATCGAGGCGGGCGGCCAGGGGGCGGCGATCGTTGGCATCGGGGTGATGCTCGACGGCGGCGGCCGCGACCGGTACACGGCGTGGTCGTACGCGCAGGGCTTCGGCTACGTGCAGGGGGTTGGGCTGCTGCACGATCGGGCGGGCGACGACGTGTACGAATCCAGGGTGACGCCGGTGATCTTCCCGTCGGCGCAGAGCCCGATGTCGAACTCGAGCTTCACCCAGGGTGCGGGCTTCGGTCGGCGCGGCGACAGCGCCCCGGATCGCACCAACATGGCCGGTGGCATCGGGGTGTTGCGCGACCGGGCGGGGGCCGACCGCTACACCGCCGGGGTCTTCGCGCAGGGCACCGGGTACTGGAGCGGGATGGGTCTGCTGCTCGACGGCGCCGGGGACGATCACTACGGCGCGCGCTGGTACGTCCAGGGGGCCGCGGCGCACTTCGCGTTCGGCGCGTTGGTCGATGGCGGCGGCAGCGACGTGCACAACCAGGACAGCGCCCGGGAGAACATGACCGGCGGCGCGGGGCATGACTTCTCGCTCGGGATCCTCCTCGGTCTCGGCGATGGTATGGACACCTACCATGTGCCCAACCTCGCGCTGGGCGCGGGCAACGCCAACGGCGCGGGCCTCTTCGCGGACGAGGGTGGCGACGACGTCTACGACGCAGCGGCGGTGCTGTCGCTCGGCAACGCGGCGCTCGAATCGCTTACAGATCCCGGGCGTTTCGCGCGTCCCACGGTGGGTATCTTCCTCGATCGCGGTGGTGCGGATACGTACCGTCAGGCTGGTGCGACGATGGTATTGCCCACGAACAATCGGGTGTGGACGCAGCGCATCCACCCGGAGGCATCGAGCGAGCGGGGCTTCGGGGCCGACGTGGGCGTCACTGCTGCCGGGTTGTGGTGATGCCGCGGTTGGTGTTCGAGCGGACGAGGTTCGAGGTGGACTATCCCGATGGGGTGTCGGTGCTGGAGGCGTGCGATCGGGACATCCGGGCGGGGGTGCCGTTTTCGTGTCGGCACGCCAACTGCGGCATCTGTCGGCTCGAAGTGACCGAGGGAATGGAGTTGTGCGAGCCACGAACAAACTGGGAGGACGAGTTGCTCACGTACCTGAAGGAGGGGCCGACGATTCGACTGGGGTGCCAACTGCGCATCGCGGCGGGGGAGGGCGTTGTTCGGTTGCGGGTGCAGTGATCGCTCGCGGCGTGGGTGATCGCTGGAAGTGGCTTCGCTGGACCGGGTGCGAGGCGTGCGTTAGATAGGGGACGACGACGACGGTCGCAGAGGCGGCCGTGAGGGTTTAAAGGAGACACCGATGATCACGCTCACCGAGATCGCAGCAAACAAGGTCAGGGAGATCGCCAAGGCGGAGGGTCTCGAGGGTCAGGGGCTCCGTCTGCAGGTCAAGGGCGGCGGCTGCTCGGGCTTTCAGTACGACCTGTACTTCGACGAGAAGGCCACGGACATGGACCAGATCGTGGAGTGCATGGGCATTCAGCTCTTCGTCGATCCGTTGTCCATTCAGTACCTGGAGAACACGGAGATCGACTACGTCGAGTCCCTCTCCGGCGCGGGCTTCAAGTTTGGCAATCCCAACGTGAAGGGCACCTGCGGCTGCGGGAGTTCATTCTCGGTGTGATTCGCCGCGCTGTCCTGGCGACCGCGCTCCTCCTTCTTGCGACCACCGCCGCGTTCGGCAACGGTCGCTTCCCCAGCGCTCAAGAGTTTCACCAGGGCCCCGGTCCCAACCGGGATCTCCTGGTCGCACGCACCACCTTCGGCCTGGTGGTCAGCGTCGATCGCGGTCGGCGCTGGGAGTACTGGTGCGAAGACGCACTGCAATACGGGGACGGGTATGATCCAACGCTGGTGTTTGCCGCCGACGGCACGATGCTCGTCGCGCTCGAAGACGGCCTCCTCACCACCCGCGACGGCTGCACCTTCCGGCGCTCGCCGGACCTCGAATCCCTTACCGTCCGCGACCTCGCGACCTCCGTCGATGGCAGAGTCACCTACGCCCTCGCGGTGACCCGCAGCGCGGTGCCGGACTCCCGCGTGGCGCGCTCCCTGGACCACGGTCTCACCTTCGACTTTGTCGGCGATCGCTTCGTCGGCGTGGTGTTGCAGACCATCGAGGTCGCGGGCTCGGATCCGCTGCGCCTCTACGCCAGCGGGACGCTCGATGCCGATGGGAGCGCGTTGCTCTTTCGCAGCGTCGACGGCGGCGTCCACTGGGTACGCGCGGCGGCGGGCTTCGGCGAAGCCACGGGGGTGTACGTCTCCGGCGTCGATGGTCGCCGCCCGGAGGTGCTGTACCTCCGCGCCACCGCCGCGGGCGCGACGATGGACGCTGGATCCGCCGACGGCGACGGGGTGCTCTTTCGCAGCGACGACGGCGGCGAGACGCTGCGCGAGGTGCTTCGAACGCGCGGCCCGATGCGGGGCTTCGCCCTCTCCGACGACGGCCGCAGCGTGTGGGCCGGCGGGCCCGACGACGGCGTGTGGCGCTCCGTGGACGGTGCTGCGCCGACGCGCTTCTCGGGTGAGCCCGTGGACTGCCTGCGCTGGAGCGATGGGGTGCTTTGGGCCTGTCGGGTGTTCGTCGCCAACGGTCCGCTGCTACTGCGCAGCGATGGGGAGGCGCCCTTTGTGACGGCGCTGTCGGTCGCGGACATCGGTCCGCCGCCGGGCCGTTGCCCTGCAGGCACTCCCGCGCACGACGTGTGTCCGGGACGCTGGGCAGTGGTGCGTCGCGCGCTCGTTCCGCCCACGCTGCTCGACGCGTCTACGGACCGCGGCGCGGTAATCGCCCCGACGCCGTCGAGCGCCTGTGGCTGCCGCGCGGGGAGCACATCGATGCCTCGCGGATTTTCACTCGCGGGCTTCGCATTTGCGCTTTGGCAATCATGCCGAAGGGGCGATCCGAGGCGGCGACGGGCTGCGAATCCCTGAACAGATATTGGTGGTTCTTGGCCTCGGGGCTGTGCGTTGTGTTTTCTTCGCGGGCGACGGACCATCGTTTGTGGAGGCTTCAACTTTGATGAGAAGACAAGTTCATCGGTCGATATGGGGACTTGCGGGCGCCATGACAGTGCTTGCGTCCGAAGTCGCGTGGGCCCAGCCGATCACCTGTGGCAACGGAGCCGTCAACGCGGGCGAGACTTGCGACGACGGCAATCGCACGGGCGGCGATGGCTGCGGTACCACCTGCATCCTCGAGCCGGGCTTCCGGTGCAGCACCCCGGGCGCGGCCTGTGTGGCCCTCTGCGGCGACTCCATCCGCGCGGGAGCGGGGTCGTTTCGCGAGGAGTGCGACGACGGCAACGCACGCGACGGCGACGGCTGCAGCGCGGCGTGCCGGGTGGAGTTCGGCTTCGGCTGCCGCGACACCACGAGCAATCTCGCGCCCAACGGTGACTTCGTCCTGGGCCGCGTGGGCTTCACGTCGGACTACACCTTCGACGACTCGCGCAACGTCAGGGACGGGTTCGGCGGCGGCGGGCCGGAAGGAAACTTCACGGTCACCAACAACCCCTCCGGGTGGAACCCCGAGTTTCCGCCCTTCGGCGGCGTGCGTTGGGCGGACGCGAACGGCGACGGCTTCGCGGCGCTCTTCAACGGCATCGGCGTCCGCACGGCTTACCAGGCCAGCGTGCTCGTCGAGGCGGGCCGCGATTACGTGGTGCAGTTCAACGTCGCCGACTGGGGCGGCGAGAACATCCCGCGCGGGCAGCTGACCGCCCGCCTCGTGATCACCGTCGACGGCACCCCGGTGACGCCGGAGCTCCGTCTGCGCCCGTCCAACGGCGAGGTAATGTTCTGGGACTTCGTGGGCGGCATCCACCGCGCGACGCGCTCGGGCTCGACGGTGTTCCGCGTGGTCGATAACGAGCCGACCGACCGCGGCAACGACTTCGCCATCGACGGCATCCGCTTCCAGGCCGTCAGCGCGATGGCGTGCACGGCGCTCGACACCGATGGCGACACCCTCCCCGACCTCACCGAGGGGCCGACGCGTGACTCCGACATGGACGGCACGCCGGACTTCCGCGAGCCCGACGACGACGGCGACGGCATCCCCACGGTGAGCGAACTCGGCACCGGCGGCGGGATGTCTCCCCGCGACAGCGACGGTGATGGCACCTCGGACTACCGGGACAACGACGACGACAACGACACCGTTCTCACGCGCGACGAACTCGGCGCGGGTGGGTTCGCGGCGCCGCGCAACACGGACACGGTCGATAACCCCGACTGGCTCGACCCCGACGACGACAACGACGGGATTCCGACCGCGGTCGAGGAGGCGCGCGACACGTCCGTCGGACACGACTTCGACATGGACGGCACGCCCTCGTACCGCGATCTCGACTCGGACGGGGACATGGACCTCGACCGCGACGAGTCTGGCGTCGTCCCGACGATGCCCGTCAACAGCGACGTGGCGACCGGCAGCACCGACGGTCCGGACTTCCTCGACCGCGACTCGGACAACGACTGCGTGCCCGACAGCGATTCGCGCGAAGACGGCACCGCCCGCGTTGATCCGGCGCGCCCGTCGGTGGACCCGAACAGCAACTGCGGCGCAGGCATGGTGTGCAACCGCCTCACGGGCAACTGCGGTCCCACCACGGTCGGTGGCGACCGCGACGGCGATGGCATCCCCGACGACGTCGAGGTGCGCATCGGGACCAACCCGGACAACCCCGACACGGACGGCGACTCCATCCGTGACGGCGACGAGTTGGGCACCGCAGGCAGCGCCATGCCCCGCGACTCCGACATGGACGGAATGATCGACGCGAACGATCCCGACGACGACAACGACACCGTGCTCACGCGCGACGAACTCCTTCCCGGGGGCTTCGCGATGCCGCGCAACACGGATGGCACGGACAACCCCGACTGGCTTGATCCGGACGACGACAACGACGGCATCCCGACCCGCGTCGAGCGCATGCTCGACCCCACCGCGGACGACGACTTCGACGTGGACGGCCTGCCGTCCTACCGCGACCTCGACTCGGACGGCGACGGTGACCTCGACCGCGACGAGGGCGGCGCCAACCTCAACGCCCCGGTGAACACCGACGGCGCTTCGGACAATCCCGACTTCCTTGACCGCGACTCGGACAACGACTGCGTGCCCGACAGCGACCTCCGCGAAGACGGCGCCAACCGCATCAACGCAGCCCTGCCCTCGGCTGATCCGAACGCCAACTGCTCCGAGCCGACGCTGCCCGTCTGCGACACCTCCGTGGGTCGCTGCGTGCCGCGCGCCGACGCCGGGGTCGCTGACGCCGGGGTCGCTGACGCGGGGGTCGCCGACGCGGGAGTCGCTGACGCGGGCGTCGTCGCTGCCCGATACACCTACGCGGGCGACGGCTTCGCGTGCTCGGTCCACCCGGGCGTGACCGACGCGCCAGGTCTCCTCGCGCTCTGCCTCGGCGCCCTCGCAGTGGCGATCCCATCGCTCCGCCGCCGCCGTCGCCACTCCTCGAAGAAGTGACCTGAATCCCCCCCCCCGCGAGACGGGCCCTGACTTTACCCTCACCGGTAAAAGTCAGGGTGCTGCCGTGTCTGCCCGATCCAGAAGTTCCCGCAGCATTCCGTAGGTCAGGCCCCAGATGGTGAGCCCGCGCCACTGCCACCGCGGCAGGCGCATCGGGAGCTTCACCGGGATGGCCTTGAGCGGCCGAAACCACCACAGCATCGAGCCTTGCGTGCGGCGCACCTCGTCGAGAGGGATCCACATCGCCTCGGCGACTTCGCGCGCGTCGAGGGTCAACGGCGGATCACCCTCGATGGCGTACACCACCGGGACGACGGTGAAGCGCGCCCAACTGCGCTGCTTGAGCGAGGGGTGGTCGTCGAGTTGGCCGAGCCGCCGGGCGCCGAGGGCGCGCAGGTCGAGGCCGACTTCCTCCCGGGTCTCGCGCAGCGCGGTGTCGTCGATGCTGGTGTCGGCCTCGCTGACCTTCCCACCAGGGAGCGCGGCGTGGCCCGACCATCGGTCGCCCGCGCGCACGGCCCGGCGGATGACCAGCACCTCCACGGCACCGTCACGCTCGCGCAGGATGACCGCCACCGCGGCGCGCCAGCGGACCTCGCCCTCGTACGTCCATCGGTCGGGTGAGGAGCGGAGTGCGCGGGCGACGCGGTCGAGGGTGAGGCTCACAGGCTTACCGGTGAACGTAAAATCTCATGGGCTCTTGCGGCGCGCGCTTCGGCTCACGAAGAGGCCGCCGACGAGGCCCAGGGTCATCATCGCGAGGGAGGCAGCGCACTCGCCGCCGTTGCCGTTGCGGTTGCGGTTGTAGCGCGGGCGACGGTTGGCGCTCGGGTGGTAGGTGCTGCCCCAGGAGGGCCGCGAGACGCCGCCGGTCTTCTGGCCCCAGGTCTTGGTGGGGGCCGAGCCGCCGCTGCCGCCGCTGCCCCAGCGCGAACTGCCGAAGCTCCCGCCGGTGTGCTGCGCACCGACCGGCGAGGAGCGCAGCGCGGTGAGCGCCCCGACGAGGCAGCAGAGCGGGGCGAGGACGATCCAGCGGGCACGCACGGAGGTGTTGGGCAGACTAGCTCACATCTCCGCGGCGAAGGGGTGTTGCCCTGGCGGAGGGGCTTTGCTATCCCGCCCGACCCTTCTCGCGACGGGACGCGCGAATCGCACCCACCGGAGGCCATTCTTCATGGACCGCTTCATCGGCCTCGATTTCGGAACCACCAACAGCGCCCTCTCGCTTGCCCACGCCGACGGCCGATCGGACCTCGTGCACTTCGCGACCCGCGAGGGGCCCAGCAGCACCTTTCGCTCGGTGCTTTTCTTTGATCCGAACGACGGCGACACGCGCCACGGGGTGCGCGCCTACGCTGGTCCGCAGGCGCTTGAGCACTACCGGGACGCGCAGATTCCGGGGCGGCTCATTCAGTCACTGAAGTCGTACCTTGCGACAGACCTGCTCCGCTCGACCACCGTCTTCGAGCGCAGCTACACCCTCGAAGAACTCATCGCGCTGATTCTTCGCGGCTTGCGTGCGCAGTGCGGCGACGCGCTGGGCGATCCGTCTTCCGTGGTGAAGGGCCTCGTGGTGGGGCGTCCGGTGAAGTTCTCCAACGCCGATACCCCCGCGGACGAGCAGCGGGCGCTCGACCGACTGCGCGCCTCGCTCGCGCTTGCGGGCATCGAGGACGTGACCTTCGAGTACGAGCCCGTCGGCGCGGCGTACTTCTACGAGTCGCGACTCGACCACGACGAGCTCGTACTCATCGGCGATTTCGGCGGCGGAACCAGCGATTTCTGTCTTGTACGCGTGGGCCCCGGGGCGCGGCGAGACCCGTCGGCAAAGCGCATCCTCGGCACCGAGGGGGTCGGGCTGGCGGGCGACGTGTTCGACGGCGAAATCGTCGATGCGGTGGTGTCGCCGCGGCTCGGCAAGGGGACGAAGTACCGCTCGTACCTCGACGGCAAAGACATCCCCGTTCCGGCGTGGATCTACGAGCGCGTCCGGCGGTGGCACCACCTGTCGTTTCTGCGGAGCCGCGAGACGCTGCGTTTCGTGAAGGAGATGCGCGACCAGTGCCCCGACCCCCGGGCGCTCGCGGCGCTGCTCCACCTGGTCGAGGACGACCTCGGCTTCGACCTGCACCGCGCCGTCGAAGGCACCAAGGTGAAGCTCTCCCGCGAGGAGAGCGTGAACCTCCGCTTCACCGACGACCCCGTGGACATCGACCTGCCGATCTCCCGCGAGGACTTCGAACGCTGGATTGCCGGCGACCTCGAACTCCTGCGCGGCTGCATCGATCGGCTGCTCGCGCAGACCGGCGTGAAGGCCGCGGAGGTCGATCGGGTGTTTCTCACCGGCGGTACTTCGATGGTGCCCGCGGTGCGAAAGATCTTCCGTGACCGCTTCGGCGAGGATCGTCTGCGCGCGGGCGACGAGCTCACCTCCGTCGCGAGCGGCCTCGCGCTGCGAGCACGCGAACTCCACGGCTGACCGTCACGTTCTGTGCGCACCGCGGCGACCACGTGCGCGCTGCATGAATCCAACGTATTTTAAAGCCTTTACCAGGGATGCGCGTTGCGACGAGTCGCAGACATGACCCCCCCACCTTCGACGCTTCTACCCCGCGCTTTTGCTGCTGCTCTCTCCCCTCGCGGGGTGCTCTACGATCTCTCCGCCGTCCGCGATGATGGTCGTCGCCCGGCGTGCGCACTTCCAGGTCAACCCCGGCGGATCGGAGCACCTCGCGTTCGCCGTCGGCTCGGGTGTCCGCCCGATGGGCTCGTGGGTTCTTCGAGCCGTTCGTCGGGGCGGTGGTGGCGATGAGCGTCCCGACCGCCACGCCTGCCGGGGCGATTCGCGACGACGAACACGACCGGCGCTTTCTTCCCGCCGCGTTCGGGGGCGACATCGCCCGGCGCTTAGAAGTGCTGAAGGGTGCTCTCCAGCTGGTTCGCAAATGTCTTGGCGTTTTCGTTCGCGGGCGCTTTCAGTCGGTAACTCGGGGCGTTCGCGCTCGTCGCACGATGCGGTACAACGTGCGCCCATGGACGCTCCCGACGCTGATCTCCTCGCCCTGCTCGACGACTCCTTCGGACGCCTGTGCGCGCAGCCTGTGGGGGTGTTTATTGACCCCGCGGAGGCGCTGACGGCGCTCGACCTGCTCGCCGACCCCGAGCGCATCGCATACTGGAACGCCCGCCTCGGGGTTCCGTTGCGCGACCGGCTGATGGACCGTGCGGCGAAGAGCGGTGTGCAACTGAAGGATTGGCTGCCCGCTGGGGCGGCGGCGCGCATCGTTGAGCGCGCAGGTCGGCCGAAGCCGCTGCCGACGAAGATGGTAGACGAGCTCGTCGCGAGCGAGCGGGTGCGCACGGAGTTGAAAGCGACGCTGACCGAGGCGCTGACGTCGTTTGTGCAGAAGGCGAGCGCCGGGGGAGGGGCCGCAGCGGTGGGCGGCGGGATGCTTCGCGGGGCGCTGTCTTTCGGCGCGAAGGCCGCGGGCAAGATGCTGGGCGGCGTGGGCGAGGAGATTCAGCGGCAGCTGATGGACCGCGTGGGGGACTTCGTCGA
The DNA here is from genome assembly GCA_947477565.1 of Deltaproteobacteria bacterium. Lineage (GTDB taxonomy): Bacteria > Myxococcota_A > Polyangia > Polyangiales > SCUS01. The sequence goes on along the minus strand of CANJUR010000016.1, from coordinate 9,095 downwards.
TGGCGCGATGGCGAACGTGCAGCAGCGCATCGCCGATCGGCTGAAGAGCGATGAGACGTCGAAGGCCCTGGGCAAGCGTTGGGGCGCTGCGGTGGCGAAGGCCCTGGAGGGCACCGAGGCCAACGGTGCGAAGAGGCTACGGCGCGTGGCGTGGGCGGAGGTGGACGCGATGGCCCCCGCGGTGGTGGCGCACAACGCGCAGCGCGCAGCACTCCGGGCGACGATCGCGGAGGAGCTGGTCGCGGTGGCGGGCGATATGGAGGGCGAGACCGTCGGCTCGCTGCTGGAGGCGCTCGGGTTGCTCCCGATGGCGCACGCGCAGTGGCGTCGCCTCGGGGCGCGGATCATGGCGGACTCCGGGTGGACCCGCGCTTCCGACGCCGACGTTTGAGCATCTGACGTCGCATATCCATGAACGAACGAACTGACACGCAGCGACCCTTCGATGCAGTGCTGGTGGTGTCCTTCGGAGGTCCGCAGGGCCTCGGGGACATCCGGCCATTTCTCGACAACGTGCTGCGCGGGCGGCGGGTGAGCCCAGAGCGCCTCGCGGAGGTCGCGCACCACTACGAACTGTTTGACGGCGTATCGCCGATCACGGCGCTCACGCTCGCTCAAGCTGCGGGCCTGCGTCAGCGGCTGGAGGCGTACGGTCCGTCGCTGCCGGTCTACGTCGGGATGCGCAACTGGAGGCCGTTTCTGGCGGACACGCTGGCGGAGATGTCACGTGCCGGGGTGCGTCGGGCGGTGGGTTTCATCACCGCGGGGCACAAGAGCTACTCGAGCTGTGGGCAGTACAAGGTCAACGTCGCGGACGCGCGAAAGGAACTGGCTGCGCGCGGGCTCGCCGACGTGGAGGTGAGCTTCGTCGGCGACTGGTACGCCCACGAGGGCCTGGTGCTCGCCAACGCGCAGAGTGTGGCCGAGGGGCTCAGTCGGCTGCCGGCAGAGCAGCGTCCGGGGGCGCGGGTGGTGTTCACGGCGCACAGCATCCCGACGAGCATGGCTGCGGCGAGCCGGTACGTGGCGAACCTCGAAGCCACCGCCCGCCTGGTGATGGAACGCCTCGGGCGCAGCGGTCACGCGGTGGTGTTTCAGTCGCGCAGCGGGCGACCCGAAGACCCGTGGCTGGAACCCGATGTGAACGATTACCTGAGGGCCGAGCGGGCGAAGGGTCTGGAGGCCGCGGTGGTGTCTCCGTTGGGGTTCGTTTGCGATCATGTCGAGGTGCTCTACGACCTCGACTACGAGCTGCGCGCGACCTGCGACGCCATCGGTCTTGCGATGACGCGAGCGCGGGCGGTGAATGACTCACCGGCCTTCATCGACCTGATGGCTGACATGGTGCGGTCGCACTACGCTGCTTCTGCGGCGCACCGACGATTGCCGATCGTCGGCACGCCGCCGCGAGTCGAGGGGCCGCCGCCGCGTCGCCCGGGGACATGACTATGATGAAAGTCACTGTAAATTCCACGAGATACGGACATCCCTGGATATGAGTGACTGGAGCCGAGCACCGATCCCCGAAGACGAGTCCGAGCGGACCCGACGGATTGTTCAACTCGGGCTTCGTGGCAGGGCGCAGCACGAGACTCTGGACCAGCTGACAGCTCTTGCGGCCCGGATGTTTGATGCGCCGATGGCCCTGGTCACCTTGATCGACGGCGAGGGGCAGTACTTCCTCTCGAAGTTCGGCATCGATGCGGAGGGGACCGGGCGGGCCGAGAGCTTCTGCGGCCACGGGATTCACTCGGACACTCCGCTCTCGGTGCCCGATGCCTCCGAGGATCCGCGGTTCGCGGGCAATCCGTTGGTCCTTGGCGGCCCTTTCGTGCGCGCCTACCTGGGTATCCCGTTGCTCGGCGGCCCGGGGCAGAGCGCGGTCGGTTCGCTCTGCGTGATCGACCATCAGCCGCGGCAGTGGACCCGCGAGGATCACGAGCGTCTCGCTGCTCTCTCGGCGATGGCGGAGAGCTATCTCGATGGGCTCGCCTATCGCCGGGTTTGGGAGGACTCACCGCTCGCGCTCATGCTGCTCGATCGCGAGGGAAAGAGCGTGCGCGCCAACGAGGCGCTCGGTCGCCTGCTCGGTCGGCCTCTGGATATCGTGATCGACCGACCGCTCGGAGCCTTCGTGCTCCCCGTGGACCGGGGAATCTTTTCCGCGATGCTCGCCAACACGTTTCAACGGCAGGAGAGCCCGACCCGGCGCGAGCTGCGCTTCGTGCGACTGGCCGGCGAAATCGTCAGCGGCGGCACGAGCATGTCGCGCCTCGTCGATGTCCAGGATCAGGTCGTCTGCGTCATTCGTGACATCTCCCTTGAGCGTCGCTCGTCGTCGCGCTCGGGCGTCATCGCGGAGGTGCGGCGGGAGTTGAGCGTACCCATCGCCGATGCGCGAGCGTTGGCGCAGCTGCTCCCGATCGCGTCGCCCGACGTGGCGGCGCAGGTCGCCGCGCTCGAATCCCGCCTCACGCTGTTGGACACCCTCATCGACGGGCGTCTCGACGATCTGGGCGCTCGGGCGCGCACCGAGGAAGACCTTCTCGTCAGCGAGCAGCGGCTGCGCACGGTCACCGAGAACGTGCTCGGCCCGCTACTGGTGCTCGACGATCGCGGGCGCATCGTCGATGCCAACGTCGGCGCGCTCACCGAATTGGGATGGGAGTACCCATCCCTGATCGGGGCCTCGATGAGGGTGTTGAAACCCGATTTCAGCGAGGCCGAGTGTCGTCGTTGGTTTGTCACGACCGCCGATCGGATGCGCGAAGGGCTCCCCCTGATCGATGAGCTTGCCACCCTCGTGCGTCGCAGCGGCACCGAGCTTGTCGTGGAGCTTCGCGGAATGGTGATGGACTGGAACGGCCCCGGTCGCCTCGTGCTTATCGTGCGCGACATCACGGCCTCGCGTAATCGTGAGAGCGAACTCCGGCGGGAGCGCGATGAGCTGGCTGCCAACGTGCGGACGAGCACCGATCGGCTGACCGACCAGCAGCAGCTCGAGGCCCGCTTGAAGGAGTCGCTGGGGGAGAAAGAGACACTCCTGAAGGAGATTCACCACCGGGTGAAAAACAACCTGCAGATCGTCTCGAGCCTCCTGACCATCCAGATGAACGAGATGCCTTCCGATGCTGCTCGCTCCATGCTCGCGGACAGCGTGCAGCGCGTGCGCTCGATGGCGCTGATTCATCAGCACCTCTACGGCTCGACCTCGCTCGAGCGCATCGACCTCGGGGCCTACACCGAGCAGCTTGCGGACAGTCTCCGGCAGACGCTCGCTCCAACGGCGCGGCTTCGTATCGTCGCGGAGCCGATCGAGATCGCGGTCGAGAACGCGACGCCCATCGGTCTGATCCTGAATGAGTTGCTGACCAATGCATTCAAGTACGGCATCCCCTCCGATGGCGGGGCCTCCCCCCGGGACGAAGACGTCCTGGTGGAGATCATGCCGTTGCCGCGGCAACTCCGGCTTACGGTGCGCGACCACGGGCCCGGGCTCCCGGCAAACTTCGATCTCCTCGCAAGCAAGAGCCTCGGGCTCAAACTCGTGCGCGCGCTGTCGCGTCAGCTGAAGGGCAAGCTGGTCGCCCGCTCGGATCTCGGTGCGGTGTTCGAGCTGACCTTCAACATCCTGCAATCGACCTTGCCTCCCGTCCCCCGCGCTTGAGCAAACCCAGGTTTGGTCGGCGTTGACCGGCGTCCGAGGAAGACCTTCTACGGCATCGAAGAGTTGGTCTATGTTTGTCGCATTGGGCCCGGTGGGCTCGCCTCGATGTGCCCGCGTGACCAAAGGAACAACGATGACATTTCGTATGGGGACGAGATTCGGCGCCGTCGCGCTGATGGTGGCAGCGGTCGGGTCGGTCGCATCGGGGTGTGGCGACGTGATCCCTCCGAGTTTTCAATGGCAGGCGGTGCAGTCCGACCTCCCCGGCGCGATGCTCGCCATCTGGGGAACTTCTGCGACGGACGTGTACTCCGTCGGCGCGGACGCCAATGACGGCACGGGTCCGCAGGCGCTGCACTTCGACGGCACGCGCTGGACCCGCATCGACACCGGCACCCGCCGCGGCACCCTCTGGTGGGTGCACGGCGTCTCGCCCACGCAGGTCTTTATGGTCGGAAGCGAGGGCACCGTGCTGCGCTACGATCCCGCCAGCGGCGTCACGCAGCGCATGACCACGCCCGCGATCACCCCGACGCTCTTCGGCGTCTGGGGCGCCAGCGCCAGCGATGTCTGGGCGGTCGGCGGAAACGTTGACGGCAACAGCGGCGTGCTCTGGCACTTCGACGGCACCGCGTGGACGGCGCAGGACGCCCCCGGCGGGCTCAACGCAAACACCATCTGGTACAAGGTCTACGGCAGCGCCGCCAACGACGTGTCCGTCTGCGGCACCAACGGCGCGCTCCTCCACTGGAACGGCTCGGCCTGGGCGCAAGAGGCTGTCCCGGAGTCTGGTCGCGGGCCGCTCTTCACGGTGCACGGCCGCGGCGCGCAGCGCTACGCGGTCGGAGGAAACGTGTCGGGCATCGTGCTGGAGTCCGACGGCCCATCGACCCCGTGGCGCGCCGTCACCATCGAGACGGCGCCGCGCCTGAGCGGGGTGTTCGTCCCGGAGACGGGCTCCGCCCTCGCGGTGGGCAACGCCGGCGCCCTGTTCCAGCGCCGCAGCGGAACCTGGCGGCAGGTTGCGCGCCCGCCCCGCACGCAACTCGACTTCCACGCCGTCTGGGTTGATCCCACGGGCGCCATCTGGACGGTCGGGGGTGACCTCCAGACCAGCGCCCTCGCACGTGGGGTGATTTACCGCTTCGGCGAGGCGATTCCGCACACGACCATCGTGACGCCGGAGTCGATCACCCGGTGCGACCCGACGCCGGGCAACATCTGCACGTACGCCGGGGTCGGCGTGGCGGGCTTCAACGGCGACAACCGGTCCCTTCGCGAGTCGATGATGTACTGGCCGATGGACATGGAGTTCGCGCCCGATGGCCGACCCCTCATCCTCGACTGGAACAACCACCGCATCCGTCGTGTCACCGCCACCGGCACCTTCGAGACCATCATGGGGGTCGAGGAGCCGGGCGATGGACCTCCCAACAACACCGACCTCATGGAGCCCGGCGCGCTCGGCACCACGGTGGCGCTCAACCACCCGACAGACCTGATGTTTCAGCCCGATGGACGCCTCCTGGTGGTGGCTTGGCACAACCATAAGATCCGCCGCTGGGACCCTGCCACGGGCATGACCTACGTCCCCCTCGGCCGCGGCCCCGGCTGGATCGACGGACCCTTCGCCATGGCCCGCATCAAGCAGCCCTCCAAGGGCACGCTCGATACGTCCGGCACGGTGATGTACCTGCTCGACCAGGGCAGCGGCCGCATCCGTCGCCTCGACCTCGCCGCGCAGACCATCACCACCCTCGCGGGCATCGGGATGCGTGGATTCGGCGGCGACAACGGCCCCGCCATGATGGCGACCTTCAACTGGCAAGCGGGGGAAAACCCCGAACCCGAAGGCGGCCTCACCCTCGACCGCGACGGCCGCAATCTCTACGTCGCGGACACCGGAAACAACCGCATCCGCCGCATCGAACTCGCCACCGGGATGATCACCACCGTGGTCGGCACCGGCGCGCTGGGCTTCGGCGGCGACAACGGCCCCGCCCTGATGGCGCAACTCAACCTCCCGCAGGACCTCGAGTTCGGCCCCGACGGTCGGCTCTACATCGCGGACACCAACAACCATCGCATCCGCGCGGTAGACCTCGCCACCGGGGTGATCACCACCGTCGCGGGCTCCGGGCGTCGCGGCTACGGCGGCGACCGCGGTCCGGCCCTCGCGGCGGACCTCTATCGCCCGCACGGCATCGCGTTCGATCCGCAGGGCAACCTCTTCATCTGCGACACGCTCAACGACCGCGTGCGCCGGGTCTGGCGATGACTTCCATGGAGCGATCGATGCCGACGCTGTCTCCCCTCTCCCTGACCCTCCTTGCGGTCGTCGCCGCGAGTTGCACCCACGACCCGTGCGCGGACGTGCGCACCGAAGACGACGCGCTCGCCAGCACTTGCGGCATCACCAACGACACGCCGGTCACGCCGGTAGGTCCGATGCGCTGCACGCCGAGTGCGGGAACCATCTGCACCATCATCGGCAACGGCGAAGCGGGCGTCGGCGCCAACGACGTCGCCGGCACCTCGTCGCGCACCTACCTCCCGCAGGACATCACCCTCGGCCCCAACGGCCGCCTCTACTTCCTCGACTGGAACAACCACGTCATCCGCGAGCAGGCTCCGGACGGCACCGTGCGCACCGTCGTTGGCACTGGCGAACTCTCCGACGGCGAAGACCTGCCCGTGCCGCCAGGAACGCCTCGGATGCCCTCTCCTGCGCTGCGCATGCGACTCAACCACCCGACCTCCATGGCCTTCGACGCGCAGGGCAATATGCTCATTGCCGCGTGGCACAACAGCATGATCAAGCGGGTGCGCGACGTGGGCACCGCGGGATCGATGATCGAAGACCTCTGCGGCACTGGCGGGCGCAGCTTCGGTGGCGACGGCGGCCCGGCGCTGAGCGCGGTGCTCGACCTCCCGGTGGGCGTGGCGATCTCTCCGTCCGGGGAGGTCTACATCGCCGACCAGGCCAACCAGCGCATCCGGCGCGTCAACGGGATGGATGTCATCAATACCGTCGTCGGCACCGGGATGGCGGGGTACTCCGGGGACAACGGTTCGGCGCTGATGGCGCAGTTGCGCAACCCGGTGGGCCAGGCGGCCTCGCCGGCGGGGCGCATCGACTTCGACAGCCGCGGAAACCTCTACATCGCCGACACGGGCAACAACGCGATTCGCCGGGTGGACGCCGCCGGGGTGATCACCACCATCGCGGGCACCGGCACCGTCGGCGCCACCGGCGACGGCGGACCGGCCACCCTGGCCACGCTCAACCAGCCCACGGACATCGAGGTCGGGCCCGACGGCACGCTCTACATCGCCGACACGCAGAACTCCTGCGTGCGCGCGGTGGGCGTCGACGGAAACATCCGAACGGTCGCGGGCCGCTGCGGCATGCGCGGCTTCCAGGGCGACGGCGCCTCGCCCACCCTTGCGCTGCTCGACCGCCCCTACGGCGTCGAGACCGACACCGCAGGCCGACTCTTCATCGCCGACACGTACAACCAGCGCATCCGCGTCGTCATGATGCGCTGAGCCAGCGCGGACGGAGTGAGCCTCTGCCACGAGGTCACCGTTCAGGGGGCCGCGGTTCCGAGCTACGGGCAGTCCGGTACGGGCGACGGGCAGGCGCCGGTGCGGGAGCGCGGCAGCGTCTGCCGACAGCGAACGGCAGTAAAGGTGTTGCCCGCGAGGAAATCGACGGAGTCGCCCCGGTAGGCGAGATTGACGCCGTCGCCCGCGCTGTCGGCGAGGGTGGAGTTGCGGAGAAAGGCGCCCGTGGGTTGACCAAACACGCCCAGCGCGGCGTCTTCGTTGGCGCTGAACGCGCCGTTGGGGCTGCCTGGTTGGCAGTGGAAGCTATTGGCCTGGCTCGGTCCGCCCGCGTAGCGAATCTCCACGTGATCGAGCGTCGTGGACGCGGCGTTGGTAGCCTCGAACACCAGGCCGCGCCACTGACCGGCCACCGCGGGCGTGACCGCCGAGGTGAAGACGATGGGGCTCGCTGCGGTGCCTTGCGCGATGAGCGAACCGTTGATCGCAGCGGCGTTGGCCTGGAAGCGCACCCGCCCGGCTGGGGAGACGCGAATGTTCACGCCGGGCTCGAGGGTCCACGTGGCGAGGGTGCTGCCGGTGCTGAGTCCCACGCGAAAATCCATGCCGTTGCCCTGAGTGTCGCCGATTCGGTATGGCACCCCGCGGTCGTGCCAGGTGGTGTCTTCGGCCATCTCCGAGGTCGCCATGACCAGAATCTCATCGACGGTGTTGCCGGTGTACGTCCCCTCGGGAATGCCGTGCGCGAGAGCAGGGCCGCGCACGTTGATGGGGCCCCCGACGGCACCGCGAATGGTCAGCCCGGTGGAGTCGTCGGTGAGCGTTCCTGAGCGCTCGAGGGTGAGCCCGAACTGCGCCGATCCGACGATGGTGACGTGCCGAAGCCGGGCGTTTTGCGTGCGCTGCGGCGTGGAGGCGCCCCACACGTCGAGCATGGCGTTGCTGTTGGGGCCCGGCGCTCCGCCGTTGTTCAACGTGACGTACGCGAGGTCGGCGAACCCACCGCGCACCTCGATGTAGCCAAACGGCCGCGCCGCGTCGCTCGCCGCCATGGTGATGGGTCGGCTTGCGGTGCCGAGCGCTTCGAGACGCCCGGCGATCTGCATTCCGACGCCGGCCTCGAAGAGCACCGTCGCGCACGGCTCGAGGTGCAGCGTGCCGGTGGGCCGCACCGTGGGCGAAAAGGTGACGATGTGCGGACTGCCCGCAGCGCTCCAGGTCACGTCGGTGGTGATGTCGTCTCCGCCGTGGCGCGTGCCCGCGCCGGTCGGCACGCTGCACGTCGCCGCGGGCGAACTCTCCGCCGAGGGAGTGCACGCATGGGAGAAAAGGAGAACGGCCAGAGCTGGGAGGTGGGTTCGCATCGCCTGCAAATCTGCACAAACGACTCGCCTTTGCGACCGAGATCGGGGTGCGAATTCCAGCCTTACCAGGGTTGCGGGGAACGCTCGTAACTCTGCTGAAACACAGACCCGGAAACCGTCGCACAAGCGCGGGCCGAGGAAACTGAGCTTGCGCGCGGACCGCCGCTGGATCGAAGACGGAGGCTCCCATGGGGTCGAGACAGCCACCGCTCATACCCGACGGCGGAAGTGACCGGTGGGGCTCGCGAGCCCCCACCCTTGCCCTCCCCCACAAGTGGGGGAGGGTGCAGAAATATCTATTGCAGAAGCATTTTGTCGCTCCGAACTCCCTGCCCCCACTTGTGGGGGCGGGGCTGGGGGTGGGGGCTCGCGTAGAGAAGGTGAACCAAGGGTTCTGACGGTAGATCATGGTTTCGCCGCATCCCTGATAAGGCCACGCCCTCGAAGGATCGATCCCTCTTGCGAAACCTCACCCCCAACCCCCTCTCCCAAGAGGG
>CANJUR010000015.1 GCA_947477565.1 Deltaproteobacteria bacterium | reverse complement strand
GGGCTCCCACGTCTGCAGTGCAATCGCGAACCTGTCCGCACCCTGAGCCCTGCCCCCACTGGTGGGGGTAGGGCGCGCGGCAGCGGGGAAGGGGGCTCGTGCAAACACCGACGCTCCTCGATGAAAAACGAGGGGATGCCTCAGGGTCAAGACCCCGATACCGCTGGTTTTTCGTCTCCCCGCGTCAACCGCGTCAATGTGCGCGTGGCCCCCGTGGCGCGCCGCTTCGGGGTCGTGCTAAGGGCCGCGCCCATGAGCAGGATCTACCGTTCGTTGCCGCCCGCCGGCACCCCGATGGGCATCGCGTACTCCGGCGGACTCGACACCCGCTGCGCCGTCGCCTGGATGTCCCGTCACGGTATGAAGGTGCACGCCTACACGGCCGACCTCGCGCAGCCTGACGAGACCAACCCGGCGGACATTCCGCCGACGGCGATCACCCACGGCGCCGTCGCCGGACGCCTGGTGGACTGTCGCGACGCGATGGTGCGCGAGGGTCTCACGGCCATCCAGTGCGGGGCCTTCCACCTCTCGGTCGGCGGACGGAGGTACTTCAACACCACGCCGCTCGGCCGCGCGGTCACCACGTTGGCGATCGTGCGTGCCATGAAGGAAGACGGCGTCAACGTCTTCGGTGACGGCTCAACCCACAAGGGCAACGACATCCAGCGGTTTTACCGCTACGGCATTCTCGCCAACCCCGAACTGCGCATCTACAAGCCCTGGCTCGACCCGAAGTTCGTCAATGAGCTTGGTGGTCGCAAGGAGATGTCGGAATACCTCCTGGAGCAGGGCCTCCCCTATCGCATGGGAACCGAGAAGGCCTACAGCACCGACGCCAACGTCCTCGGCGCCACGCACGAAGCCAAGGACCTCGAGTTTCTCGACAAGAACATGCGCATCGTCCAGCCGATCATGGGCGTGGCGTTTTGGCGCGCGGACGTGGCGATCGAGGCCGAGACGGTGACCGTGGGCTTCGAGAAGGGCCTGCCCGTGAGCCTCAACGGCGATCGGTTCTCGTCGCAGTTCGACCTCTTCCTGGAGTGCAACCGCATCGGCGGGCGGCACGGCCTCGGGATGAGCGACCAGATCGAGAACCGGGTCATCGAGGCCAAGAGCCGCGGCATCTACGAGGCCCCGGGAATGGCGCTGCTCAACCTCACGTATGAGCGGCTTCTCTCGGCGATTCACAACGAGAACACGCTCGACCTCTACGCCACTCTCGGCCGCCGACTCGGGCGTCTCTTGTACGAAGGCAAGTGGTACGACCCGGAAGCCAACCTCCTGAAAGACGCACTCACCCGCTGGATCGCCCCTTCGGTCACCGGCGAGGTGACTGTGGAGTTGCGCCGCGGAGAGGACTACACCCTCCTCGCGACGCGCGCCGAGTACATGGCCTACGCGCCGGAGAAGCTCTCCATGGAGCGCGTCGAGGAGCCCGCGTTCACCCCGGAAGACCGCATCGGCGCGCTCGAACTGCAGAACCTCTCGGTGACCGACAACCGCGCGATGCTCATCCACCACCTGCGCAGCCTGCACGGGCTCGCCGGGGCGGAGACGCCCGTCATCGGACAACTCCTCGCGGGCGAAGTGTCCGAAAGCGACTGAGCACTTTCCTCCCCATCAATGAATGATGGGGTTGCCCCGCATCATCAATCCCTGACCGGCGGACAGCAGTTCATTGCTTCCGCTGGTGGTCCAGTACATGAGATTGCGCGCGGCTCCGGCCATGGTGGCCGGGGTGTCCGTGAGGTTATCGACGCCGCCCCAGAGTGAGCAGTCGGCCTGACCCGCCGTGGTGCAGGCGGCAAGGCGCTCCATCGAGTGCCACAGACCGAGGTAGTGGCCGCATTCGTGGGCGAGCACCTGGGGCAGCAGGTCGTCGTTGCGCCCGAAGGTGTTGTCCCAACTAGCGACCACGCCGGACGACACCGTGCCGAAGATTCCCGGCGGGCCGTTGATGGCGCCCGCAATGCCGATAGCGTTTTCCAGTCCCGCAGCGGAGGAGATTCCGCGCACGAGGAAGATCGGCAGAACGTCGCCAGTGATGCCCGCGGTGCGCTGAAAGAGCGCCTGCAACTCATCGGTGCTGTCGAGGGTGGCGAAACGGGCGGCGTCCGCCGGGAGCAGGTCGGCGTACCCATCGACGAAGAGGTTGACCCCCGCGGTGGCGTAGATGGCGCGCATCCGGGCGAAGGCGCTCTGTAGCCGCACATTCGTGGGCGCGTTGGTAGCGTTGAGCCCGACGACGCCGCTGATAATCACCCGGAGCCGCAGGGTCCAGCCGTTGGCCGCGACGCCGCCGGGGGCGCGCTTCACCCGAACGAGCGCGCGCATCCGACGGGTAGCGACGGGCGTACCGGTGCGGTTGTTGAGCAGCGCGTGCGCCGAGCGAAACACCCCTGGCACCATCGGCTCCATGTCCCGCCCCGGAAACGTCGCCCCGTTGATCTGCAGCCGCGACGGAATCGTCCGAATCTGCTGCTCGCGGAGACTGCTCCAGGAGCGACGATCGACGAGCGCGCGGCTATCCGGCGCGATGACATTGGTGACGCTGGCGAAGAGGTCCGGGCCTGCGAGATCTTGCGTCACCCAGGTGAGCGACACGGTATCGGGCGGCGCCACGACGTCGAGCGGCATCGTGCTGCGATCGACCGTGGAGAGGCCCTCGAAGAGCACGAAGTCCTCGACGGTGACACCGATGATGGGGGTGGCGCGGCACACCTGCACGCTGCGCGCGCCGACCGGCTGCGCCCCACAGTGCCAGCCTGCGAGACAGACGGAGTCATCGACGCAGGCGTTGTGGCAGAGGTCGTCGAGGCAGAAGCCCGAGAGGCACTCGGTGTCCAGGGTGCACGCGCCCGCGCGGTCGATTTTGGCGCCCGCGACCTGTCCGCATACGAGCCGCCCGCCGCCGGGGGCCCGGTCGAGCACGCACGCCAGCAGGCTGCTGGTTGCGAGGCAGGCCTCGTCGTCGGTGCACGGTTGGGCGCAGCCGGACACAACGCCGGGGGTCTGCGCGCACACGCCCGACGCACACTGCGCATCGCGCTCGCAGGGTTCGCCGAGCGCGAGGTCCATCAGCACGGTCGGAACGTCTAACGCCACCACCGGGACATCCACCGGAGGAGGCGGGACGTCCGGCACCACGGGGACATCCGCGGCGGTGCTGGGGACGTCAGCCGGGGGCGCGGTGGAGGGGGTCACCGAGGCACCGCAGCCGAGTCCGGCGAGCGCGAGAAACAGGCAGAGTGACGGCCGCATGGCGATGGTCTGGGTCGGCGCGAAACCTGGCTGCGGCCATGATGGGAGCAGCGAACGCGCGCGACGGGGTCGAGTATACTCGCGCGGTGATTGGCGCGGTGATCGGAGCAGACTCGGGATGACACAACCACCGACGATGCGCGTGGGCGCGAGCCTGGGGGTAGGCGCGCTGGCAGAGACGTTCCTGGCGCAGGATGCGGACGGCGTGACGCGGGTGCTCAAGCGCATGCACCGGCACTGCGCCTACGACCCGGTGCTCGTGGCGATGTTCGAGCACGAGGGGCTGTTGCTGGGTCGCTTCGAGCACCCGGCAATCCCGGTCCTGCGGGAACAATTCCGTGACGCCAGCGGGGTGCCGCACCTCACGATGGATTACGTGACCGGTAAGCCACTCGATGCGGTGATGGCCGCCGGGCGGGTCGCGCCGTCCGCCGCGGTGGCCTGGATCGCCGCTCTGCTCGACGCGCTCGACCACGTGCACGCACGCGCCGACGAGGCGGGACGGGCGCTCGGGGTGGTGCACCGCGACGTGGCGCCGGGCAACGTGGTGACCCGCGACGACGGCACGGTGTCCCTGTTGGATTTCGGCATCGCCACGAGCCGCTGGCGCGAGGACGCCGAGCGCGGCGTGCTCAAAGGGACGCGCGGATACATGGCCCCGGAGGTCGTGACCGGCGAAAGGATCATCGACGGGCGCAGTGACGTGTTCGGGGCGGCGGTGCTGCTCTACGAGCTTCTGACGGCGCGGCGGCTCTACGCGGGCGGGGCGATGGAGGTCATGCTTGCCATCGCCGAGGGGCCGGTGCCGTCCGCACGCGCGGTCGATTCGTCGGTGCCTGCGGGCATCGACGTGGTGCTCCAACGTTGCCTGGCGAAGAGCCCCGACGAGCGGCCGACGGCACGCGAGGCGCGGGCGCTGCTGCTCGCGGGGTGATCGTCGGGACGCGCTCAGCCCGGCGCGACGGTGCAGAGCAGGCGGCTGAATCCGAGCGCCACGACGCGTCCATCATCGAGCGCGACCAGCGCCCCATAGCGGCACTTCTCGAGCAGCAACCCCTCGGCCTCGGCGCCCGTCTCCGTCGTGAAGCGTGCGCGTCGCCCGGTCGGCAGCGCCGCGTAGCGCCGCACGTCGTCCGCCATCCGCCGCCGCAACGGCGACAGTTCAACGTCGTCCATCACGCTCACTCGCGCGCGCTCCATGCGCCGCACCACGCCAGCGGACACCAGCACGTCCACCGTCGCTGCGTCCGCGTAGAGGGCCACGCCCTCATGCGGATCAGCCCGCACAAAGCGCCCGATGAGCGATGCGTCCACGTCGTCGGCGTAGCGGCCACCGAGACCGCGGCGCGCCTGATCGAGGTGCGGCGCCGGCGGCCACGTCGGGCCTCCCATCAGCTCAGGGAAGAGCGGGAGCTTGCGTCGTTCGTTGCCCACGGGTCGCGTCAGCCCATCCATCCGGCGAGCACCGCCAGCGCTGCGCGCAGGTCTGTCGCGTGCGCCGCGCTCGGCGGTGCCGCTGTATGCGTCTGCCCCGGGCGCGCCGACTGAATCGTACGCCAGCGGAGATTTCGCGCGGTGATGAAGTCCTTCTGGGGGTTGTCGGCGACGTACACGCGCGCATCGTGCGCCACCCCGAGCGCCTCGGCCACCGCCCGATACGGCACCGCGCTCGGCTTCCAGTTCTCCCGCCCGAAGCTATCGCTGTAGACCACCGCGTCTACGCGTGTCGCGGGCCCGAGGGCGGCCACCTTGCTCTTCTGCGCGACCAGCCGGCCATCCGTGAGCAGCCCGGTTTTTACCTTTCCGCGTAAATATTCCAGCACCTCCAGGGCTTCCGGGAAGAGGGTGATGTCCGGCCGGTGTTCGCGGTAGCGCGCCACGCACCACGACACCGCCGACGCGATGCCCGACTGCCGCAGCGCTTCGTCGAGGACGTCGCCCCGCGCGCCTGCCGCAGCGAGGGCCTCTCCCACCGCACGAAACCCCGAGGCCACGTACGCCGCCTCCGGGAAGAGCGTGTCATCGAGGTCGAACACCACCGCGCGGATCATGCCCGGACATATACCCGACCGCGCGAGCGTCGGGGCCGTGCTAGTGCTGTAGTCGCATGGCAAAAATCGATGCTTCGGGGCCGAAGGGCGCGCGCAACCCGAGTGGGAGCGCGCAGGTCGATGTCGCTGATCCGGCCCTGATGGTGGCGTTGTGCGGGCCGCGCAACGAGCACCTGCGTGTGCTCGAGGCGGAGACCGGCGTGACCCTCGGTCAGCGCGGCAACCAGGTGCACATCCAGGGGGCGTCGGCGGAGGAGGTGGCCTTCGCCGAGCGCGTGGTGACCGAACTTTGCGAGTCGATTCGGGACGGCAACGAGATCAACGGCAACGACGTCGCGCGCGCCGTGCGGTTACTGAAGGAGCACCCCGAGTTGAAGCTCCGGGATGTGTTTCAGGACGTGGTGTTGGTGAGCGCGCGGCACCGTATCATCGCGCCGAAGGGCCTCGCGCAGAAGCGTTACATCGAGGCGCTGCGCGAGCACGACATCGTGTTTGGCATCGGCCCCGCGGGCACCGGGAAGACGTACCTCGCGATGGCGATGGCGGTCGCGGCGCTGATGCAGAAGAAGGTCAAGCGCATCATCCTGACGAGGCCGGCCGTGGAGGCGGGCGAGAAGCTGGGATTCCTGCCTGGCGACCTTGCGGAGAAGGTCAATCCGTACCTGCGCCCGCTCTACGACGCGATGCACGACATGATGGACCTCGACAAGGCCACGGCACTCATCCAGCGGGGACAGATCGAGGTCGCGCCGCTGGCCTTCATGCGCGGACGCACGCTCAACGAGGCGTTCGTGATCCTCGACGAGGCGCAGAACACCACGGCCGAGCAGATGAAGATGTTTCTGACGCGGCTGGGGTACGACTCGAAGGCGGTGATCACCGGCGACGTCACGCAGGTTGACCTGCCCGAGGGACGCAAGTCGGGTCTGTCCGACGCGGCCGCGCTGCTCACGGGCACCGAAGGCATCGCGTTCTGCACGTTTACCGACATCGACGTGGTGCGACACCCGCTGGTGGCGCGCATCGTCCGCGCCTACGAGGCCCGCGACAACGCCCTCAACCGCAGCCGCGCCATGCGCGAAGAAAACCGCGCTGCGGCCCGCACGACCGAGTAGCCCAGCCCTTCAAACAGGGTGGTGCGACGGGCCGAAGCGGTCGAAACTGGAGTGGGGGCGGGGACACGGAGAGAGCACCCACACCCGAGCGGGCGCTCTCTCGATCAGCGTTCAGTTTTCGCTCATCTCTCCGAGAATGATCTGCACGCTGACCGACGACGGGCTCCCCGGTGGGACCATCCGGAGGTACTCGATGTAAAGCCGACGCGCCTCGGCGGAGTTACCCCCGCGCTCCAGGTCGGCGAGTTGCCGCGTGCCCTGAACGAACCAGCTCGGCGTCGGGTTGAGCCCTGCGCCCAACGAGCGCACCTGCAGCAACGCCGCCCGCGCCTCGCCCTCGCGTCCCGCGTCGCCGAGCAACCGACCCAGATTGTAGAACCAATCGCCGTGCCGCGGATCGTGCGAGATGGCGACCCGATACAGCCGGATCGCGTCGTCGCGTCGGCCGAGTGCGTCGTCGATGTCCGCCCAGGTCGCGTAGGCGTCCCAGAAGGTTCCGTCGAGTTGCGTCGCGCGGTTGATGTCCACGAGCGCCTGCGCCGCTGCGCCCTGGCGCACCCTGATTTCCGCGCGCACCCAGTACCCGCGCGGAAATGCAGGATCAAGCTGGATGGACTCCTCCGCGAGTTGCACCGCGCGCACGATGTCGCCCGACCGACGGTGCGCCTCCGCGGCGAAGGCCTTGAACTCCGCCCGCTGCGGGTTGAGCTCGATTGCCCGATCGAGGTAGTGCACCGAATCGACATAGTTACCGGCGCCGAGCCGAGCGCGGCCCATGAGGTACTGCGCCTCGGCGTTGGTGGGCTGGTTGACGACCACCGAGCGGAGCATCTGGTCGGCGTCGCCGAAGTTGCCAAGCGCGACGAGCGTCGCCGCCACGCGGTTGATCAGCTCCGGATTGGTGGGATCGCGGGCCAGCGCCTCGCGGAACGTCGCGAGAGCCTCCGGGAGTTCGCCTCGAGCCTCCGCGAGGCGGCCGCGCGCGAGGGCGAGACCGGGATAGTCGGGGTCGATGCGCGCAACGGTGTCGAGCTCCCGGGTGGCGTCATCGAGGCGCTGCATCCGGCGGTACACGTCGCCGAGGGCGTAGTGGGCGCGAACGTCCTCCGGGTCGCGCTGCAGCGCGGTGCGCAACTCCTCCTCGGCGCCGCTGATGTCACCGCGTGCGAGGCGGCCATGCGAGAGCGCGCGGTGGATGGCCGCGTTGTCGGGCACCCGCGAGCGGGCCTCGACGAGCACCTGGTCGGCGGCGTCGTTGCGCTGCATCGCGATGAGCAGTTCGGAGAGCGAGACGTACGCATCCAGGTTGTCCGGCTGCAGCCGGATGGACTCGCGAAATGACTGCTGCGCAAGCGATCGCTGGTCGCCCGTGGCTGCGAGAGAGCGGCCCAGCCAGTAGTGGAGCCGCCCGTCGTTCGGATGCTCCTGCACTGCGGGCTCGAGCGCCGCCTTGGCCTCCGCCGGCTGGTTGAGCGACAGCGTTGACTGCGCGATGCCGATGGTCGCCTCGAGGTTCTGCGGATCAGCGCTGTGGGCGTTGCGGAAGCGCGCCTGCGCATCGGTGAAATTACCCTGCCGGTACAAAATCGACCCGATGCCCACCAGCGCCGTCGCGCTGCGCGGCTCGAGCTCGAGCGCCCGCTGGAAGCGCGTCTGCGCGGCGGAGACCCGATCGCGCGCCATCTCGATCTGCCCGGCCACCACGCACGCATCCGCGCGCTCGGTCGGCGAGGCGTAGCTCACCGCGGCGCCGCGGGCCGTCGTACCCACGAGGTCTTGCAGTAGCTCGAGAGCGCGGTTCTGGCCCTCTTCACGCTGCCCCAGGATGCGCGCCAGCAGCACGCGCGCGCCGGGATGCTGTGCCTCGTGCTGGAGCGTCTCTTCGGCCATTTGTCGCGCCGCCACGGCGTCGCCGGTCGCGAGGTACGCCTGCGCAAGAAGGTAGCGCGAACGCGAGGTGGGGTGCCGTTGCCGGCCCGCGGTGGCGTAGCGAAGCCACTGCGCGTTGTCGTTGAGCGCCCCCGCAGCCATGGTCGCGAGGTCGCGCCCGTTGGGATCATTGCGCACGAGCTGAAGAGCCCCTCGGGCGTTTCCCCGCGCCAGCGCTTCGGACGCCTTCGCCAGCGCGAGAAACTGCATCCCCGGCGGCGCCTCCACCAACTCTGCCAGGAGCGTGCGAGCGCGGCCTGTGCGCGACGGATCAGCCCCGAAACGCAGCACCACCAGATTGTTCGCGTAGACGATGTACGCCTTGAGTTCGCGCTCCTTCGGCACGCGCGCCAGCGCCTGCTCGAGACGCCGCAGACCCGCAATCGCACGGTCATACGTGTCGTGCTCGAGCAGCCGATCGACGTACTGAATCACCCGGGTCGCCGCGGCGTGCCGCTCGGGCCCGTGGAGTTGCTCGTCGAACCAGTTCTTTCCGAACGCGCCGTACTCCGTAGTCGCCAGCGCAGCGCCGCCCAGCACTCCGATTCCCAGCATGCCAAGGGTGCCGTACAGCGCGTACTGCATCCACGGACGCCGTGGCCCCTCGCTCATCGGAGTCAGCCGACGGGGTTCCTTCTTCGGCGCGGCCTTGTTCGACGGCTGCGAGGTCCCCCCGATGGGGCCACCGTGCGGCCGGGCCGCGGTCCCGGTCAGCGCGTCGAACTCCTGACCGACTTCCGTCCCCCGGGTTTGCTGCGGAAACGGATTACCCTGAACGGTATTCGCCACCGGAGCATTGGGCGGCATCGGCTGACCAATGACGTCGCCCAGGTCGAGTTCGCCGTAGTTCACGCCCCCGTGGATCGAGCCGCGCTCGCTGCGGTCATCGAGCGGCGCCTTGTACTCCTCGCGCACGGCAGGGTGCGCCTGGGGCCGTACCGATGGAAGAGCAGCATCTCCCGCGAGCGACGGAAGATCATCCCCGTCGGTCATGCTGAACGCACGTCGCTCGACGTTGACGCGCCCGAGCACCACCTGCCGCGAATTACTCGCCGTCATGTCCGGCTCGAACCCGGGAAGCTCCGCCGCGCCCATCGGAAGCTCCGCTGCGTTCATCGGAAATCCCGCCGCGCCCATCGGAAGCTCCGCCGCGTTCATCGGTAGATCCGCGGCTGTCTGCGGGAGGCCCGCGGCCATCTGCGGGAGGCTCGCGGCCAACTGCGGGAGGCCCACATTGCCCTGATAGAGAGCGGGCAAGCCTGCGACCACGACGGGCAGCGAGGCGACGAGGCCAGGCAGACCCACTTCCTCCGGCGGGATCGGCTGCGGGGATGGACGGCGCGTCACGGCCTGAACCTCGGGCCGCAGTTCGGGAAGCATGGTCAGAGTGGATTTGGCGTTGGATTCCGCCGGGGGCGAAGCTCCAGGAAAGCCAGACGCAGCGCTGCGACGTCGAGCTTCGGGCTCGGTTGGCATCGGGAGACCGACATCGTGCGTCGGGACGGGAAGGTCGTCGGAAAGTTCCCAGGAAGAGTCGTTGGTGCTGGGGAAGTGATCGGGTTCTGGGTTGGGCGAATGCCCACCGACCTCCGGGGTGAATTCGACAGGAAACTGCGATCGTGCCGCGGGTCCTCGCACGGGCACGGGTGGCGGGGAGCCGGCTCCGATCGCACCGGACATCGGAACCGGCGGTGTCTTCGCCCCCACGGGATGCGGCGCAAAGGGCATCGGGAGGGGAACCTGCATCTCTCCGTCAGGGCTTGGCGGCACTCCCCCAATTCCGACGGTCTCCGGGCGCTTGACCACAAAGGTGGTCTGGCACTTTGGGCATCGCATGGTCATGCCATTGCGAGGAACGCGACGCTCGTCGAGCTCGAAGGGATTCTGGCAGCCTGGGCATCGGACTTCGAACATCGCTCACCATCCACCGCCCGTCGTCGCGGGCTCTCGTTGCGGGACCGGGACGCACCGACTAGCGCATCACTCGGTTGCGCCCTCCCAGCTTCGCCCGATAGAGCGCCTCATCGGCGCGCTGAAACAACTTCTCGGCATCGTCTGCGTCCTTCGGGAAGGCCGCAACGCCGATGGAGATCCCCGGATGCAGCGTCACCGCCTCCCGGACATAGGCGTGGGCATTGACCGCCGCGAGAATCTCCCCGGCCAACGCAAACCCCTGATCCTGATCGTGGTTTGGCAGCAGCGCGCAGAACTCATCGCCCCCGAACCGCGACCCGATTCCCCGATCGCCGAGCACCCTCCCGATGACCCGCCCAGTCTCTCCGATGGTGTACGCCCCGAAGAGGTGACCGCGGCGATCGTTGATGGCCTTGATGCCATCCATATCCATCACCAGCAGGGCGACGCTCTTTCCGAGCGAGGTCGCTGTGGCGAGGCTTCGGGCGAGCTCCATGTCGAAGCGCCGCCGCACAAAGAGCCCCGAGAGGTCGTCGATGTGCAGCAGCCGCTCAAGGTGCTCGTCGTAGGCCTGATCGAGCGGATCTTGCATCTCGAAGCGCACCATCGTTCGCCCAAGAGTGATGCGGTCGCCGTGCGCCAGAGGACTCTCCGAGCACCGGGTGGTGTTGACCTGCGAGCCGTTGGTGCTCCCAAGGTCAACGAGCACCCACGCGTCGCCGCGGTCTTCGATGCGCGCGTGCCGCCAGGACACTCCTGAGTCCGGGAGCACCACCTCGCAGGTGGGGTCGCGCCCGAGGCTCGCGTTGCCCGAGAGCCGCGCCCGCGCCCCGACCGCCCCGCCGGACATCACCACCACCGACGGACGCCGCGCGTCCTTGATGGCGTGGTGCAGCTCGTCTCGGAGCGAACGGCCATCTTCCAATGGAATGGTGCGCAACGACTCCGGCGTCCCATTGGCCACGCGATCGACCACCGTGTCGCGCGGCGAAGAGGCAGTTCGGATTGGGGCACCGGGGGTTCGGCGCTCGTCAGGCATCGTCACCTCTCTTGACCGTACCACCCCTCCGAGGAGGGCCGCATCTCCCATCTCACGATCGGCTATCGTGGCGACGAGCACAGATGACCACGACGATCCATGTACGCACTGCCACCGGGGTCAGAAGCACCGCCGACCTCGGGGAAGTGCGCGGCCTGCTGGACTCCGAAGAGACCTTCTGGATCGACACGACGAGCATCGAAGAGCCCCTGCGTGCGTTGCTGACGGACGTCCTGAAGCTGCACCCGCTCGCAGTCGAAGACATTCTCCTCGACCGGCCCGGCCCGAAGGTCGAGGACTATGGCGATTACCTCTACATGGTCATCCACGGGGTGGAGTGCCCCGACGCTGACATCGAGAACGTGGTCACCGTGGAGCTCGACGTGGTGCTCTCGCGGCGCTGGCTGCTCACGCACCACCGGGGACCACTCAAGGCCCCGGGAGCGGTAGCCGAGGAGTTCGCCCGCAACGGAAAGATGATGGAGCGCGGTCCGGCCTTCGTCGCCCACGCGGTGATCGATCGGATGGTGGACCTCTACTTGCCAGTCACCGAAGCCTTCGACGAGGAGATCGACGCTCTCGAGACCGACGTGGTCGAACGCACCTCGAGCGACATCGTCCCGCGAATCTTCCGACTGAAGCGCGCACTGCAGCGCCTTCGGCGGACGGCGATGCACCAGCGCGAGGTACTGCAACGGCTTTCGCGTGGGGAATTCGAACAGATTCCCGAGCGGGCGCTGCCCTTCTACCGCGACATCCACGACCACTTCGTGCGCGTGGTCGACCTCGCGGAGGGCAACCGCGAACTGCTCTCCGCCGCCCTCGACGCGTACCTCTCGCAGACGTCCAACCGGATGAACGAGGTGATGAAAACCCTCGCCCTGGTCTCGACAATCATGCTGCCGCTCACGTTCATCGCCGGGGTCTACGGGATGAACTTCGACCACATGCCCGAACTTCACTGGCGATACGGCTACCCCTTCGCGCTGGGACTGATGGTGCTGGTGGGCAGCTCAATGGGGCTGTGGTTCCGCTACAAGAAGTGGCTCTGAGAGGGGTATAGGTTTCGCGCGGATGAGCGAGAACGACCGGACGATGACGGTGCCGAACCGACGCGCGGGCCCCCCGCCGACGCGCTACGTGGAGGTGGTGTCACCAGGGGTTCCGTCGCCGTTTCGTGCGCGCGAGGGCGTCGTGCGCGTGGGCCGCGACGTCGGCAACGAGATCGTCATCCAGGACTCGTTCGTATCGCGAGTCCACATCGAGATCCGCATCTATCCGCACGGAGTGGAGGTGGTTGATCTCGACACCAAGAACGGCACCCACTACCAGGGTGCGCGCATCCGCGAACTCAAGGTGACCGGCGAGGTCACGCTGATGCTCGGCAAGCAGGTGACCATCAGCATCCGCGTGGGTGACGACGCGCCTTTCACGGACGTCACCTCGCCCGCAATCCTGGCCCCACCACCGACGATCGCACCGGCCAGGGCGGTCGCGCGGGGCGAGCGCAACGAACTCATCGGCGACTCGCCGGCGATGCACCGGCTACGCACCGGCATCGCGAAGATGGCGCCGTCGCACCTCACCGTGCTCATCGAGGGTGAAACCGGCACGGGCAAGGAGGTCATCGCACGCGCGCTGCACCAGCAATCCCCACGCGCCGGGCGCCCGCTCGTGGTCTTTGACTGCGCGGCAGTGTCCCCCAACCTCATTGCCTCCGAGTTATTCGGTCACGTGAAGGGCGCCTTCACCGGCGCTGTCGGGTCCACCGAGGGGGCCTTCCGCCGCGCGGACGGCGGGACCCTCTTCCTCGACGAGATCGGCGAACTCCCGCTCGAACTGCAGCCCGCCCTTTTGCGCGCGCTCGAAGCGCGACAGGTGAAGCCCGTCGGGGGTGACGGTTACCGCAACGTGGATGTCCGTGTAGTAGCCGCGACCAACCGCGCCCTCGAAGCGGAAGTGCAGGCCGGTCGCTTCCGCCAGGATCTCCTCTTCCGACTCGCAGTGGGGCGCATCAAGGTTCCGCCGCTGCGGTCGCGCGTCGAAGACATTCCTGCGCTCGCGCAGCACTTCGCCCGCGCGGTGGGCGGCGCAGTGCTCTCCCCGGCGGTGATGGCATTGCTTGTGGCGCGCCCCTGGCGGGGAAATGTGCGCGAACTACGCAATGTCATCGAGCGCGCGGTCATGCTGAGTCCAACCCCGGGCACGGTGATCAACAGTCTGGATGATGATGACGACCAGGATCTCGTGATGCCCGAGACCCTGCAAATGAGTCTTGCAACGGCAGGCTCGGCAGTGGAGGCCGAGGTGCCCTTTCAGGATGCGAAACAAGCCGCGGTGGAGCGCTTCGAACGCGACTACCTGCTCAAGCTCTTCGAGCGCGCGGGCTGCAACCTGTCCGAAGCCGCGCGGCGCTCAGGGGTCGATCGTCGGTATCTCCGCGAACTCTTCAAGAAGCACAACCTCGATCCGACCACGCTGCGCGCCCTGCGTCGGCCATAACCGGAACGATGCGCAGCGGCAGCGTCGCATCACCAGACACCACCCCGCCGCACAGCCAGGTGGGCAGCGTCGCGAGCGCTTCGCGCAGTACTTCACGCACGACGGGAAGATCGTTGGCCCACGCGATCACGGGACCGTCGCCCCAGGCGGCCAGGACGTAGCCGTCGTTGGCGGGCGTCCGATGCCCGGTGGCGCCGCGCACCTGGCGGGTGCTGACCTGCAGCGCCCACAGCACGCGCTCTTCGCCGGGCATCTTCCACGAAGACCAGATTGCCCTCGACGACCCACCGCGCACCCCGATGCCGCGCACCTGCCGCGGGACGCCACGGCGTGCGAGGTCGGGTAGCACCGCGGTGTAGAAGCGCTCTCGCACCAATGCCCGCCTTGATGCGACCGCCACGGCGCGCGGGTGCAGCCCCGGCGGACCTTCGATCCAGCGGTAGTGTGCAGTCGAGAAGAGGGGCTGCGACGCGGTGTTCATGACCGCAAAGCTAGAGACTTCCACGAGCGAGCGCCATCTCATGAAGGACATACCCTGTCACTAGCGGTGACATTATCTGTCTCGTCAACTTGTGCCCTTGAGCGATGATCCTATGGATGCGCAAGGACAGGGTGCGTCACAGGCTTCCAGGAAGTCTCGTGGCGCGCTGCTCATCGCAGTGATACAGTTGTTTTGAACGTTGTGCGCTTGTCATGGACTCATGACGGTTTTGCTTTGCAAGGGCGTAGACCGCGTGGGTCCGGAGGAGTTCACCGCGGAGGTCGCCGGGTGGATGTGTAACCCGGGAATGGTCCTGAACACGCGAGTGTTCCTGGCGATGCAACTCGAGCGCGGGCGCATGGTGCGTACCGGCTCCACTTCACTCGAAGGCTCGGAATGTGGACTGGGATCACTCCCAGCGTCCCTCGGGCTGCGGCATCGCCGCGGGAGGTAAAGACACACAATGGGCAATCATCAATCTCGTCTCTCCAATGTAGGTTCAGTGCCCAGGGTCCGCGGGTAAGTTCCCACCCCCCTCCGCGATGGCGCGGCGGGCGCTGCTTCCTCCTCAGGGGACGATCCAAGGCTTTGGCTGCGGTTCGTCCCCTGTGTTTATTTGTAGGAATATTGTTGGGAATAGCTCCCGTGACCCCGGTGGTTGCGCAACGGTCCACGATCGGTTAGTCCCAGCAACTCAAACACCGGATGCGTCCACTCCTCCTCGCCCTCTGCGCCGCCTTTGCCGTGATGTTCACGGGTGGGCTGGCGTCTGCGCAGCAGGTGCGGGCCCGATGCTACGGCATCCTTGCGAGTCACCGCCCGGTGGCCAACGACCAGGTGAGTTCGCACGTGAAGACTGGCAAGCAGTTCGCTGCCCCGGCGCTCCCGTCACGCTCGCAGGCACCGACTCTTTGCAGTGATCCCACGCAGCCCGGTTGTCAGGTCGATCGACCCGACGCTCCGCGGCACCAGAGCCGTTGGGACATGCATCACGAGCCGGTCGAAATCACTTCTAATATCGTAGAAATCCCTCCGCAGGCGGTCGATGTGTTCGACCCGGCGGCGCAGTTCCATGGCAGTCCGCGGACAGGTCTGGCGCGGTCTCCCTGGCGCCCGCCCAGCGCCTGACTGCAGTCAATTCTTCACCAAGTACGTACCGTGGCCCTCTCTGGCCGCCCATCGTCCGTGATGCGTTGACTGCAATGGCGGGTGTCGCGATCGGTCGATCCGTCGACAGGTCTGCGCGCACCGCGCCATGGAACTCTCACCACTGACGCCAGTGAACGTGTCCGGTGCGTCGTCGTGGTGGGAACAGAGAGCGCCCGCGCACTGGGCACATGAATGTCTTCTTCCCTAATAAGGTTCCGCGTGAGGACGGTCAGCGTCGCGCGTCGCCTCCTACGAATCACTGACCATGGAACAGAGGATCTTGTGAGCAAGGGAGCATCTGCCATCTCCATCATCATGGCGCTGGTGCTCGGGTTCGTGGTGGGAAACATCACGGGCTCGAAGGCACCTGCAGAGCCCGGCGGCGACGTCGCCGTCGAGGCCTCCGCCAACACCGCCAACGGACCCAACATGGTCGATGCCGTGCGGGTTCCCGTCGGCACATCGCCGTCGCTGGGCCCCGCCAACGCACTCGTCACCATCGTGGAGTTCTCGGACTTCCAGTGCCCGTTCTGCACGCGGGTGGAGGACACCCTCCGCCAGATTCGCACGCAGTACGGCAACGACGTTCGCATCGTGTGGAAGAACGCGCCGCTGCCGTTTCACAACAACGCCACCCCCGCGGCCGAGGCCGCCATGGAGGCCTTCGCCCAGGGCGGCAACGCCAAGTTCTGGCTGATGCACGGCCTGCTCTACCAGAACCAGACGAACCTCGACACCGCCACCCTGGAGCGCCTCGCGGGCCAGATCGGCCTGAATATGGCTCGCTTCCGCACTGCGATGAGCAGCCACACCCACGTGGCCGCCATCGATCGCGACAAGGCGCTCGCCACGGCCGTCGGCGCGCAGGGCACGCCGAACTTCTTCATCAACGGAACCCAGGTCACCGGCGCCCAGCCGTTCGATCGGTTCAAGACCATCATCGACCAGGTGCTCGCCCGCGCGCGGACCATCCAGCCGCGCAACCGCGTGTACGCCAACATGGTGGCCGACCCCGTCGCGGGTGAGGCGCCCGCCCCGTCGAACCCGACCCCGCCCGCGCGGCCGGCGGAGCCCGATCCGGCGCAGGTTCTCCGTATTCCGGTGGGCAATTCCCCGGTGCAGGGCCCCAACACCGCCCTCGTCACCGTGGTGGTCTTCTCGGACTTCCAGTGCCCCTTCTGCTCGCGCGTCAACCCGACCATGGACGCGCTTCGCACCCGCTACGGCAACGACATCCGCATCGTGTGGAAGAACGAGCCGCTCCCCTTCCACGACAAGGCCCGCCCGGCCGCCGAGCTTGCCATGGAGGCCTTTGCCCAACGCGGCAGCGCAGGCTTCTGGCAGATGCACGGCATCCTGTTCGGTAACCAGACGGCGCTCGACCGCCCGGACCTCGATCGGTACGCAGCCCAGGCCAACCTGAACATCGCTCGCTACACCGCCGCGATGACCGCGCACACGCACATCCCCTCGATCGACGCTGACCACGCCCTTGCGCAGCAGGTCGAGGCCAATGGCACCCCGCACTTCTTCGTCAACGGCCGCCGCCTCGTCGGCGCGCAGCCCGAGGCCGCCTTCGTGACCCTCATCGATGAGGTCAAGACCAAGGCCGAGGAGTTTCTCCGCACGCACCCCGGCACCACGCGCGCCAACCTCTACGAGCGCATGATGGCCGAAGCCGACACCACCGTCCGCCGCACCGGCGGCGGCGCGGCGGCCGCGGCCCCCACCCCGGCGGCCCCCGCCGAGGACGAGAACCGCGTCTACACCGTTCGCCCCAACGCGCACGCCCCGAACTTCGGTCCGGCCAACGCCCGCGTCGTCATCGAGCACTTCTCCGACTACCAGTGCCCGTTCTGCTCGCGCGTCGCGTCGCAGATCGCCCAGATCCGCACGCGTTACCCCACCCAGGTGCGGTTCGTGTGGCGTGACTATCCCCTCCCCTTCCACAACAACGCCATGCTCGCCGCGGAGGCCGCCCAGGAGGCGTTCGCGCAGCGCGGCAACCAGGGGTTCTGGCGCTTTCACGACCACCTGTTCGAGAACCAGGAGCACATCGAGCGCGCCGACCTCGAGCGCTACGCCACGGAGCAGGGGCTCGACATGGCCCGCTTCCGAGCGGCCCTCGACGGCCACACGCACCAGGCCGGCATCCGCGCCGACATGGCCGCCGCGGACGGATCCGGCGCGCAGATCGGCACCCCGGCCTTCTTCATCAACGGCAAGTTCTTCGCAGGAGCGCTCCCCTTCGAGGAGTTTCAGCGCCGCATCGACGCCGCTCTCGCAGCGCCCGCCGCGCACTGATCTGCGCCTGGCCTTCCCCCGCCTCGTCCCTTCCTGAATTTCCCTTTCGCCCCCGTCCGACCGCCTGACACGGCCCCTTCGTCTCCCACCCGGGACGAAGGGTTTACCGTGCATATGAATCTAAAGTTCAACTCCACGCACTAGCAGCTGACATACCCTGTCAAAACCTTGTTGACTTCATAAAAGCCCTTGACTAAAGAGTCACTTAAAAGCTGAAGCGGCGCCGGAGAGAAGCCTTTCCAGCGATCTGCAACAGCGGGGTGCACTGCCGATGTCCATGCAGATCCAGACGAACCCACGGTCCGTCATCGAAGAGGTTTCGTATCGACGGGAGGGCATCCACGTCAGCCTCATCGTCAACCGTCGGCAGCGCACCGCGCGCCTGGTGGACTTCCTCGCTGGCAACTTCCCGCTGAAGCAGCAGCGCCTCGACGAGCTCGCCCGACGCGAGGGCATCGCCCGCATCTATACCTTTGTCGAGAAGGAAGAGAGCCTCGGCTGGGCCAAGGTCGGGTTCGCCCGCGAGGGCACCATTCCCGGGTATTACAAGCGCTCCGACGCTTACCTGATGGGGCGCGTGATCAGCGATCCGCCGCTCGTCGATGAAGACGGCGCACCCCTCACGCCGCCCGCAGACACCGCCGCCGCCGAGAAGATTCTCGTGCAGGCCCGCAAGCTGGCAGTCGAAATCACCGCAGTGAAGGGCCTCAAGATCGAGGTTCTCAACGACCTCCAGGCGACCGCGCAGGGCATCGCACCGGCGCGCAACCGCAAGACCGCCGCCTGGTTTGACGAGCGCTTCCTCCGCTCCGGTGACCGTCTGCACGTCGTCGCGCGCGGGCGCACCACCGTGCAGGTCGTCACCGCCGAACTCCAGGAGCCCTTCGGCAACGCCTATGTGCAGATCCCGTTGGTGCCCACGAAAACCGACGAGGCGCGCGTGCTGTCCGGCGCGCTCCACGGCCTGCACGAGGCCCTCAAGGCGCGCGATATCGGCTGCACCTTCGCCATGCCCCCGGTGGACAGCCCGCTTCTCGGCGCGGTGTTTATCGGGGCCGGCTACCGGCGTACCGGCGTCCTGTCACGGCACCTCGCGCCCGGCGAGCGACGCGCGGATGCCATGCTCTGGGTCCGTCGCACTGCGGGCGACGGCGACAGCGCCTGAAGCCGATCACCGTGGGTGCGACGGTACCTTGACGCCGTACACACCGCGCCGTCATCGTTCTTCCCACTCCATGCTCTACCGAAAGCTCTCTTTTCTCGCTTTCGCCGCCGTGTTCGCATTTCTCGGAGAAGCGAACGCCCAGGCAGCCCCGACCGCCGCGCGCCCCAGCACCGCGGCACCGGTGCGGCGCCGCACGCCCCGGCGCCATCGTGCGACCGCGCAGCCACCGGCAACGCAGGCGGCCCAGCCGGTGGTGATCAACCCCCTGCAGATGGCCAACTCGATGCTCGGCGGAGGCGCCCCCGAGGCACCCGCAAACCGTCCGCCGACGGCGCCCGCAAACACACCTGCACCCATGGATCTCAACGCGCTCCAGCTCGCGCAGCTCGCGCAACTCGCGCAGCGCGGGCTCAACGCGCAGCAGGTGCAGACCATCGCGAGCAGCCTCGCCGGGGCGAACCACGGGGAGGCCCCCAGCCAGCCCACCTTCTCGCCTGCGCAGCTCGGGCAACTCGTCCAGCTCGGGCAGCAGGCGGGCGGCAGCAGCGCGCTGCAATCCCTCGCGCAGTCGATGCTCGGCGGACGCTGATCGCGTTGGCGTAACCGTCAGCATTCCAAAGTTGAATAGGCCGTAACGGGTTCGCGGAGCGATCGCTCAGGGCAACTCTTATCCCTTTGCGTCCCAGCGGGGCATGCGGGAGAGCGCGAGCCCGGTGACCGACGACGCCCCCGCCGCGCGCACCGCTGCCATCGCGACGCCCATGGTCGCCCCGGTGGTCACCACGTCGTCGATGAGTACAACGTGCGCACCCACGATTGATGCTCGCCCCGCGACGCGAAACACCCCCGCCACGTTGGCCGCACGCTCGGCCCGCGCCAGCGTGGTCTGCGTGGGCGTATCGCGCAGCCGGACGAGCCCATCGGCCCACAGGGGGCAGCCCAGGGCGCGCGCCACCGGGCGGGCGAGTTCGAGGGACTGGTTGTACCCGCGCTGCCGCAGCCGATGCGGGTGCAACGGCACCGGGATCACGCAGCCCACCGGCCGCGCGAGCCCCGCCGTGAGCGGGAGCAGCAGCGCGCCGAGGCGCGAGGCCCGGGTGGGGTCACCGTCATACTTGGCTCGGTAAACTGCACGCGCGAGGGAGCCGCCGTGCTCGTGGGCGACGAGGATGCCGGGCAACGGATCGGGCGCATCGAGTAGCGAGACCGCGCAGAGATCGCACAGGGCCTCCGCCGTGACGGGCTCGCTGCACGCGACGCAGCCGTGCGGGGCGAGCAGGTCGGCGAGGGCGCGGAGAAGCGCAGTGAAACCGGAAAGCGAGGGGTGGAGCATGGGCGCTTGTCGTGACGCCAGAGAACGCACGTTGCGTGAGCGGTCGTGCTACACCGCCGCTTGGTTATGGCCACGCCGCGCCCCGCTGACGGGTACAAGCTCATCTCCGAGAACCGTCGCGCTTCGATGCGCTACACCGTTGACGAACGCATCGAGGTTGGCATCGTGCTCACGGGCCCGGAGGTGAAGAGCCTCCGCGCGGGCAAGATGGAGCTCGGCGACACGTACGCGATGGTGCTCAACGGGCAGCTCACGTTGATCAACGCGTACATCGCGCCGTACAAGTTCGCCACCGGGGCGAAGCAGGAGGAGAAGCGCGCTCGACGACTCCTCGCGCACCGCGCAGAGATCGACCGCATCGACGGCAAGATCTCCCAGAAGGGCTACACGCTCATCGCCCTCAAGGCCTACTTCAAGGATAGCAAGGTGAAGCTCGAACTCGGCCTCGCGCACGCCAAGGATGGCGCCGATCGGCGGCAGGAGATCAAGCGCCGCGAAGGCGACCGCGAGGCTCGCGCGGCCATCAAGCGGAGGATGCATTGAACGGTCATGTGCGGTGGTCCGGCGAAGGGGAGGCCACCGTCGTTGCGGTGAATGCGATTCAAGTGACGGTGCGCTCGACGCGGCCGTTTCCGCCCGGCGCGCCCGCGCAAGGCACCCTCGACGAGGCCCACCCCTTCACACTGAAGGTGGCAGGATCACGCAAGGAATCCGACGCGTACGTAGTGCGCGGTCGTCTGGTGAGCGCCACCGTCGCCGTCCGCGAGGCCTTCGCTCGCGCCGTCGCGACCGGCGTGAACCCTTCGTGAGCGGCCCCCTCGTCGACGCCCACTGCCACCTCGATCTCCATGCATTCTCGTCCGACCGTGACGCCGTCTGGGAGCGCGCTCGCGCCCGGGAAGTCACCCGCGCGGTGATCCCCGCGGTGCGCCCAGAGACCTGGCGCGCCACCCTCGACTGCGCCCTCCCCGGCGAGCGCGTCGTCGCCCTCGGCATCCACCCCCACGCGCTGCTCACGCTCTCTCGCCCTGCTCTCGACCGCGGACTCAAGGATCTCGCGTCCACCGTGCAAGCCCACCGCGACCGGGTTGTCGCCATCGGCGAGTGCGGCCTCGACGCGTCCCTCGACCCCGCCGTGGTCGATCCGCTCTTACAACGCCATGTATTCCTCGCGCAGGTCGCGGTGGCTGCTGCGCTCGACCTGCCTCTGGTGCTCCACGTGGTGCGCTCGCACGCCCTCGCGCTCACGCTGCTCCGGTCGGTGCCGCTGCCCTCGAAGCGCGGCATGGTGCACAGCTACTCCGGCGGCCCAGACCTCGTCCGCGCCTGGACCGATCTCGGCTTCCACCTCTCCTTCAGCGGCGCCATCACCCGACCGCGCGCGCGCAGCCCCATCGACAGCGCCAAGGCTGTTCCCGACCACCGCATGCTCGTCGAGACCGACGCGCCCGATCAGCTCCCGACCGGCGTCGATCGCTCCGATCGGCGCTGCGAACCAGGCGACCTCCCGGTGATCGTGCAGTGCCTGGCCACGCTCCGCGGG
Source organism: Deltaproteobacteria bacterium (assembly GCA_947477565.1). Taxonomy (GTDB): domain Bacteria; phylum Myxococcota_A; class Polyangia; order Polyangiales; genus SCUS01. Next base: position 58,866 of record CANJUR010000015.1, on the reverse strand, counting down.
CAGACCGTCGAGCACATCGCGCAGGTCACCACGACCAACGCGTGCGCTCTCTTTGGTTTCGCCTGAGCGGCGCTTCAGCCGCCGGACATCCCCACGGCCCAGCCCATCGTGTAGCGCGCGTTCACGTCGCAGCACGGCACAAATCCACCCGTCCAACGGTACGCGTCCACCCCGAACGGGCCGAAGTACCCCACGTCCCGCAGTGCCGTCACCACCTCCCGCAGTGCATCTTCCAGTAGCCTCGTCTCGGCCTCCGTGAGCGTCCCGGGTGGGCTGATCTCCGTCGCCGCCCACGCGCCAAACGCGTCGACGCGCTGCACCGTGAGCGTCCCTCGTTGCACCTCGCCCGCGCGGGTGATCTCCCCGTGCAATCCGAGATCGAGCGTGCGCGGCACCTCAGGTTCCACCTGGAGGCCCTCCCCGGTCGCGAGCGCGGCATCGACCCAGCGCGCCACGTGCCGATCGTCTGCCCCCTCCCGCCAGCGACAGCGCCCGCGCCCGTTGTACGAATACGCCCGCTTCAACAGCCATGACCCAGTGATCGACGCCCGCGCGACGGTCTCTTCGTACTCCGCGCGCGTGTGCACGTACCGCGCGCCCGGCAGAGACTCCAGCCGACCGTTCATCAGCCGACGGTGATTGGCCGCGCGCAACACATCCGCCGTGGGCGCCGCAGGCAGCCGCGCACCGGCCCGAGAGAGCGCCCGCAGCGCCCGCGGCGTCGGGCACCACGCAGCGCCCGCCATGCCCCGCCATGTCGGTTCTGCCGGCGCAAACTCGTCCAGTCGATGATCGTTCGGCGCGAGCAGCGTGGTGCGAGCCGCAAGCTGCGCGAAGCGTGGGCGAAGCGTGGGCGAAGGCGTCATCGCGCCGGGCCGGGCCAGCTCGTCTTCGGCGTCGAAGTTGAGCACCCACAGCCGGGGCTCGCGGCTCACGATCGCGAGGCCATCGGATCGAAGCGCACCGCGGCGAGTTGCTCAATGAACAACGGGTCCATCCCGGTGCGGATGCGACGATCGACGTCCAGGGGCAGGCCACGGAGCAGAACCGGCGAGAGAGGCAGCGGCAGGTGCGCGCACCAGGTGGCGAAATCCGTAGCGCCCGCAAACCGGCGAAACCAGTGCAGCGCAAACCGCACATGGGGGAGTTCTTCGTCGCCGATGAGATCCTGGAGGTCGGCGCCGCGCGGATCGCCCGCCGCGCGCAGCCATTGGGAATATCTCCGGCTGTGATCGAGGTTGGCGGCCTCGAGTCCGAGACCCATTACAGCGCAAAACTCCGCCGGCTTCTTCGCCGCCGGAACCCGCTGCCAAAACCAGTCGCGCACCCCGAAATCCCCGAGCGCGCAGCCCAGGGACTCGAGCGCTTCCCGGTACAGCACCATGTGCCGCACTTCATCCAACAAGATATTCGCCAGTCCCCGCCGAAAGGCCACTGGCGTATCGGGATATGCAACGATCGCCCAGGCCATCAACTCCGCGGCCTGCAATTCGTGGTGCATAAACGTATGAAACAACCACGCACGCTTCTTCGGATCGCGGAGCGCACCCGCCTTCGGGCTCTTCTCTGCGCGCTCGATGCGGCGAAACACCGCCGGGTGCCCGGGCCGCAGCTCCGGACAAGCGGACGCCGGCGGGTCGTTTTCGGCAACGGAAGGCGGCGGCGGGGGCGCGAACTTTACCGACAACTCATCGGACAACACATACGCCTTCGCCCACTCGTGCAGCGCGTTGGTGCTCACGGAGGCGCACCGATACAGCGACCGCCAATGCAGGTCTCGCTGTTGCCGCAAACCATCCCTGTACCGCACTCCTGGCGCTGCAGCGCGGGCACCCACTGGGCGATGTGGTTGCCCTGGTCGAGGTTCTGAAACGGCAGCCAGAACGCCGGCGTGCTCGGGTCGCTGCCGCGCGTCGTCGGGCGAAACGCCGCCATCCAGAGCTGCGAGGTGCGCATCGCAGGCTCGCGGCCCTGCTGCTGGATACGAAGGCCGTAGTCGCGTCGGCTGGTGAAGGTGAACCAGAGCAGGGGCTCGTCCACCTCGCCGCCGGTGCGCTCGACGAAGGGCGTCCACTTCGGCCAGGAATTGCCGTTGGCGTCGCCGCCGTCGGCGCGAATCAAGCGAATGGGTTCGCCGCCCGCCGCAGGGGTGACCCAGAGCTGCGCGCCAAGGTTGCTTGAAGACTCCCCCGTGGCGCGATTGAAGAGTACCCAACGGTTGTCCGGAGAGAAGGACGGATAATAGTTGTTGATGCCAGTGCTGCGGAGCAGCGTAGTGGCCGCGCCAAAGTCCGTCCCGGACCACGGGATGAGCATCAGGTCGGCGGCCCCGGAGTGCCCCGTCGGAGCAAAAGGCGGAACCACTTGCGGGCGGGAAAATACGGCTTGCGTGCCGTCCGGGGACCAGTCGGGCATCGATCCGATGGTGCCGCCCGCGAGGCCTGGGACGGGCATCCCGTTGGCGCCGTTGAGGAGGTTGAGCCGGACGCCGTCGGAAGCGAGGTAGCGGGCGTTGTCGGGAGAGAAAGTACCGAAGCTGGCGTTGAAGGGAGTGCCCAGGGCGCTGCGCGTCGCCACATCGATAATCGGCGTCGCCAGGAGGCCCGGAATGGGGCCGCGCCCGGCCCACATGCGCGTGCCGTCCCGCGAGAGCGCGTGACAGCCGACACAGTTGAACACGTCACCGCGGAGAAACAGCTCTGGCCGCGAGCCCGCGGTGCCCATGTCGTAACGGACGATGCTGCCCGACGAGGCCCACCAGTACACGGCACCGCGGAGCGAGTCGCGCGTCACGCCGAGGGTGATGGGCGTCGAACGGCCGACCGCGCCGACCTCCGTCGAGCCGTCCGGCGAATGGGTGCCGCGGACGGTCACGGTAACGTTTCCGCGGCCGCGTGCCGCGTCTGCCACCTGCGCGAGGTCGGTCTCGTTGAGGGTGAGCGAGCACCCGCCGCCGACGGCGTCGCAGCGGGTGTAGAAGCGCGCGACGGTCACCGCGCCGGTAAAGGAAACCTCGAAGAGGTCATTCCCCGTCCCTGCTCGAAAATGAACTTCGAAAGAAGGGAGATTGGGCGGAATGATGGTCTCGTTTTCGGGATACACCACCGACGGAGCCGCGGCAGGGTTGTCACCGCCATCGAAGCGCGTCGGCGAGTCCGTCGGAGCGCCGGGACGCACGAAATCACGCATCGTCTGCACGGGTGGCCGATCGACCGCGAAGCCCGCGTCTTCGGTCACCGCGGCGCCCGTATCGACGCGCGCCCCGGTGTCCGCAGCGCCCACGTCCCGGACGCCCGCGTCGGGACGAAACGCCTTCGGTTCGTCCGCGCATCCGAGCGCCCAGACCGCCGCGATCACCACTGTCTTCGACCGCATGACGCTCATGTCTGTTCGACGCTCCACCGTGCCAATGCCGTGACCGACTTTTGCCATATCCGCCGACGCGCTGGCAATCCGAGCACCCATCTCCATAAGCCCGTTTAGAGCATCTTCCGGAGCAGATAGAAGCTCCACGAGCGCACCTTGTCGAAGGTCGGTCGCCGCTTCCACTTCGCCAGTTCGACCTCGACGGTGAACTCCGCGAGGTCTTTCCGCATGGAGGCCTCGACGGCGGCGACAAAGGCCGGATCGGTGCTCGCGAGGTTGGCCTCGAGGTTGTAACGAAACGATCGGTAATCGAGGTTGTAACTCCCAGTCGTCGCCCAATCATCGACGAGCAGGGTCTTCGAATGGAGGATCCCGTGCTTCCACTCGTGCACGTGGATGCCCGCCTCCATGAGGTCCGTGTACAGCCACTCGGTGGCGTACTTCACCGCGGGTACGTCGCTCGTCCCCGGGACGATCACGCGCACCTCCACGCCCCGCTGCGCAGCGTATTTCAGCGCGCGCTTCACCCGCATGTCGGGGATGAAATACGAGTTCGCGATGAGCACACGACGCTCAGCGCTGCGGATGCGCGAGAGGTACGCCCGACGGATCGCCCAGCGCGCACCCCAGGCGTCGTGGCCCAGCACCGCGACCGGAGGGTGCACCCTGCTCATGGTGGAGACGCCGAGCTCTTCCCGCGCAGCCTGCGCCCGCTCGCGGGAGGTGAACACCCGGAGGTTCTTCGGACACTCGCCCCCCTGCCGCGCCCAGGTCTCGAAGAAAAGTGCTCGCACCCGCGCGGCGGTGGGGCCGATCACCAGAGCCACGTCGTCGCGCCAGCCGCCGCCTCCGTCGGCGATGCAGAGCCACGGCAGCCCAAGGTTGAGCCCGCCCACGAAGGCGATGCGCTCGTCCACCACCAGCATCTTCCGGTGGTCGCGCTGGGACACCCACCCCAGGCGAAACCGCCGCCGCCACGGGGCGATGGGGTTGAACTCCAGCACCCGCGCACCCGACGCCAGGAGGTCGTCGTACATGGCGCCATCGACGCCGAGCGATCCGATGGCGTCGTAGATGAGATACACCGCGACGCCCGCCCGAGCGCGTTGCGTGAGCGCCTCGACGACCACCTTGCCCGCCATGCTGGAGTCAAGCCAGTACATCTCCAGCACCACCTCGCGCAGCGCAGCGCGGATGGCCTTCAGCATCGCCGGCAGCGCCTCGACGCCGTCGCGCAGCAGGGTGACGCGCTCGCCAGAGGGGTCCAGGTCGACGGCGGATTCCGCGGTGATGCAGGGCATCAGCGGTGGTGCGAATAGAGCCGCAAGGCGTAGGCGCCGGCGGGCGTCGCGCGGAGGCGGTCAACCTCAGCGCGCATCGCTACGGGGAGCGCGGCGCGCGCGCAGAGCCAGCGTGTGTTGCGGTCGGGCAAGAGCGCCGGCGAGGCGAGCGAGGCGAAGGCCACGTCGGCGGCGGAGAGGCGCGGACCGACGAGAAACTCCCGCCCGTCGGACACCGCCGCGGACACCTCGTCGAAGATTTCGTGCATGCGAGCGAGTGAGCGGGCGCAGCTCTCGGGATGGATGTTGAGCCCGCGGCGAAGTAGCGCGCGCGCCAACGGAAAGGCTGCGCGCACCGCAAGGGCCTCGATGCGAGGGACGTTTTTCTGCATGATTCGTTGGGTGTTCTCACCGTCCGGGAGCAGGTGCCCGTAGGCCCAACGGCGGGTCGCCGGGCCGAGCTTCGCGTCAAAGCGCTCCTCCCAGCGGCTTACCTCGGAGCGTAAGCCTGGATCGGCCGGGAAGAGGCGCTGCGCCTCCGGGAGCCGGTCGTCGATCCAGTGGAGGATGTCCGTCGAGTCCGTGATCACGCGCCCGGGCGTCTGGAGGATGGGCACGGTCTTGCCGCCGCCCGCGAGGCGCGCTGGGAGGTAGTGCGCGATGGGTAGGTGAGCACGCTCTTCGTAGGCCAGGCCCGCGCGGTCGAGGGCCCAGCGGGCCTTCTCGCAATAGTGACTGAAAGGGATAGTCACGAGGACGAGGTCAGTCACGATCGAGCTCCCAGATGTCGCCCCAGAGCGAGGCTCCGCCGTCGATGTAGAAGGTCGATCCGGTCACGTAATCAGCGGCGTCGCTCGCGAGAAACGTCACCAGGTGGCTGACCTCCGCGGGGCTCCCGAGGCGACCGGCGGGGGTCTGCTGCTCGGCCTTCACGACGAGCTCCGGGGGGTAGCGGTCGGTGCCCGTGGAGCGAATGGTTCCGGGTGCGACGGCGTTCACCTGGATGCCGTAGGGGGCCCACTCGACGGCGAGGCTCTTGGTCAGGTTGTCGACGCCCGCGCGAGCCGCGCCGGTGTGGGCCATGCCAGGGAAGCCCCGTGCGACGTTGGCGATGACGTTGATGATCCGCCCCTTGCGCTGCGGAATCATCGCGAGGTTGGCGACCGCGCTGGTGACGTTGAACGTCCCCAGGAGGTTGTTTCGCACGACTGCCTCGAAGCCCTTCGGGGAGATGAGCTTCGCGGGCGATGGAAACTGCCCGCCGGCGTTGTTGACCAACACGTCGATGCGCCCAAACCGGGCGAGAACCGCCTGCACGAATGCGTCAATGGCCTCGGGCTGACGGATATCGACAGAGCCTGCCATCGCCTGGTGCCCCTGCGCGACGAGGGCTTCCGCTGCGAGCGTGACAGGGTCGATGCGACGCCCACAAAGGGCAACGGCGGCGCCGAGCGCGGCGAGTTCATCGGCGATGGCGAGGCCGATACCGGTGCCTCCCCCGGTGATTAGCGCGACCCGGCCGGTGAATAGTCCCGGGCGGAAGGGAGAATCTTCACTGCTCATGGAAGGGCGATTGAAACCTATTCCCGAACAAGGCGCACCTTGTGACCGCACGAGCAGCGTGAAGTCACTGGATACTCAGGAAGAATATCGACATCGACGGCGGGCGCGATCTCTGGTTTGCTGGGTTCCGATGTTTTGGTTCAAGAAAGAACCGAAGGCTGCACCCGCCCTCCCTGCCCCGGAGGAATCATCGGGGCTCATGCGGGTCATGGACACGCTGGCCGGGCTGCTGCGGGAGTACGGCAAGGGCGCGTTCGACATCGAAAACGTGCGCATGGACACCGTACGGCGGCAGTGCGAGCGCTGGGCGCAGCACATCCTGGTCGGGTCGCTGCGCCCGGGCGAGAACGCGGCGACGGCCCCGCTGCCCCTCGAGCGGCGTGATTTCCTGGGCGTGCGGCGCTTCTTCGCAGAGAAGCGCACCGAGGAGAGCGCCGCGGTCACGCGCACGGTGGGCGCGTTGCACCAATCACTTTGGGCCGCCCTCAGAGCGCTCGACGGAGTGGTGGCAGGCGGCGACGAGACCGACGACCTGATCGGCAACGAGATGATTCGGCTGCAGACGATCGCCCAGGATGGCACTGCGGAGGTCATCCGCCGCGAGGTGCTCTCCGTCGTCTCGCACATGCAGCAGATCGGGCGCGACAAGGCGCTCCGGCAGGAGAAGGCCGTCGAGGAGTTGAAGACGGAGGTCGCCACGCTCGGGCAGGAGCTGGAGATCGCATGGCACGAGAGCGCCATCGACCCGCTGACGCGGCTCTTCAACCGCCGGGCCTTCGAGGAGCGCTGCGTGCAGGCCATGGCGATGCGCCGGCTCTTCGGCGACCAGAGTTCACTGCTGATGATCGACATCGATCACTTCAAGAACGTCAACGACACGCACGGGCACCTCGCGGGTGACGCCGTGCTGCGGGAGGTCGCAGATGTGATGGTGCGCACCTTCCCATCGCGACGAGATTTCGTCGCCCGGTATGGTGGCGAGGAGTTTGTGGTGATGCTGTGGGGCGGCTCGCTCGAGCGGGCACGCAGCGCGGCCGATCGGCTCGTCGAAGCGGTCCGACAGCACCGGTTCGAGTTCGAGAAGAAGCTCATCTCGGTCACGATCTCGATCGGCGTGGCCGAGCTTCAGACGGGCGAGGAGAGCCTGGCATGGGCCGCCCGCGCAGACCGCGCCCTGTACACGGCGAAGTCCGAGGGGCGCGATCGCGCGGTCGTCGCGACCTGAGGGCCCCTTTACCCCTAAAGGGGAGGGCGGACGATCGCGGATGGGAACCATTGCGGACGACCCGCCGCTGTCCATGAGCAGGGATGCGAGGAAACCCTGAAATACCGTCAGAACCATTGTTTTACCGTATTTCCGAGAGTCACCACCCCCGGCCCCGCCCGCACAAGGTTGATGGTTCATCGCGGGCGGAGAACGCCACGGCGGAGGGGCCGCAACCTTGTTCCCGCGAAGGGCGCACGTGGAGTAGCTTCGCCGTCGCTATGGTGATGGACGGGCACGACGACGACGACGCGCTGCCCCCGGGCACCGTGGTGGGTGGACGCTTCAAGGTCGAGGGGCTCGCCACAAAGCTGGGCTTGCTTTCGGTGCACCACGCGCGGGACCAGAAGACCCAGCGTCTCGTCGCGCTCTGGCTCATCCCCGCCGGGGCACTGCCGAACGCGCATATCGAAGCCACCCGCAAGTCTGTGCGCGCGGCCGCGTCGGTGCAGCATGCAGGGCTCATCGCCCCGTTCGGCACCTCCGTGCTCCCGGACGGAGCGCTCTGCGTTGCGACCGAGCGGCTCGGCGACTCCGCGCTGACGGACATCATCGACGCCCGCACCCGCGAGGCGAGGCCCCACTCGCCCATCGAGGCGTACGAGTTCGTCGCCAACGTGACGACCGCCCTCGACGCCGCGCACGGCTGGGTCGCGCACGGAGCCATCGCGCCGGAGATCATCCGCTTCGACGGCGGCCGCGTGCGCCTCGCGGGCCTCGGGCTCCTCACGCCGCTCGTGCTCCTCGACGCCGTGTCCACCCGCTATGTGGCCCCGGAGGTGCGCAACGGGCAAACCCCGACGCCCGCCTCGGACGTGTACTCCGTCGGCGTGGTGCTCTACGAACTGCTCACCAACAAGCCCTTCGACCGACGAGTGCGTTTGTCCGAGGCGGCGCCGGGGCTGCCCATCACCATCGAGGTGATCCTCGAAAACTGCGTCTCACCAGACCCTGCCGACCGCTTCGAGAGCATGGCGGAAGTGCAGAACGCCCTCGGCGCCGTGGTCTCCCCGGACAAGGCCGCGGTGGTGCCGAAGCGCCCCGCGCCGGGGGAGATTCCGGTGGTGTTTGAGTACCCCAACGACGTGGAGATCCCGGTGATCTTCGATCTGCCCGACACGGCGCACGGCTCCGACGCCGACCTCGGGTCGCTGCTGCAGGCGGCGACGACGGGCGACGCCGACCGGTGGATGTTCTCCCACGGCGGCCTCGACCACGGGCCGCTGTCGGCGCGCGAACTCATCGCGGCGATCATCCGGCACGAGGCCCTCGCGGACGACGCGGTGACCAACATGGAGACCGGCGAGCGACGCCCGCTGCGCGCCTGGGCGCAGTACGTAGAGTTCGTCGAGACCGCGACGGACAAGCGCAACATCGACGCGCGCCAGGCGGCAACCAAGGACGCGCTGGCCGACGCGGGGCAGGCCAGGCAGGGCAAGGCGATCATCACGGGAGCCATCGGCGTAGCGCTGCTGATGGTGGGCGGGGTGTTCTGGTTCACGGTGGGGCCGGGTGGGCGACACAGGCGATCGGCGGCGGAGATCGATAGCCTCATCGCGCGCGGCGAGCTGAGGGTGCAGACGACCAACATCGTGCTTCTCCCACCGCCGCCGCCGTCCGCGCGGCACTCCAGCGGTGGCGGTGGGCATGGCGGCGGATCAATGACCTACGAATCCGCGATGGCGCAGGCCATCGACTTCAACTTCGCCGGCGCCGGCGGCCCCGCAGGCGGAACCCTCTCGGACGCCGAAATCGTGCGTCCGCTCAACAGTGCTCTGTCGCGCTTCGCCGGCTGCCTCGGGGACGGCAGCGCCCGCAACGTGACGCTTCGCATCGCCATCGGCGGCAACGGCCACGCGATGGGCGTCACGGTCAACAACGGTTCGTCGGGCGTGAGGGGCTGCGTGGCGAGCACGGTGCGGTCGCTCTCCTGGCGCTCCTTCGGCGGGCCGCGCATCGGGCTGAGCTGGGGCTTCGGGTTCTGATCGTGGCGCACGCGCGAGGGTGCGCCGCCGCGGTGGGGCTGCTGCTGCTCGCGGGCTGCGAGGAGGTTTCGCTCGTGAGCGCGACCGCGGAGGGGGAGGCCAACCGCGCGATGGTGACGCTCGACCGAGCGGGCGTTGCCGCGCACAAAACAGGCGCTGCGGGGCAGTGGACCGTGAGCGTGGCGCGGGACGACGTGGCGCGGGCAGTGACCTCCCTCGCGGACGAGTCGCTGCCGCGGCGGGAGGTAGCGGGCGTGGCAGAGACCTACGTCGGCAGCGGGCTACTGCGTGGCGTAGCCGAGGAGGCGCTGCGGGCCGAGCACGCGCGGGCGGGCGAGATCGCGCGGACGCTCGGGGCGCTCGACGGGGTGGTCGATGCGCGAGTGCATGTTGCGATGCCAGAGACGGACGCCCTGTCCGGTGACGAGGGTGGGGCGCGGGCGCGCGCGGCGGTGTTGTTGCGCTGCAGCGCAGACGTGGATGTCGCAGCGGTTCAGCGCCTCGTGGCGGGCGCCGTGGCGGGGCTGCGCGCGGACGACGTCACCGTGGTGCTGACGCGGCGGCGGGCGACGGCGCAGCGGGTGGCGGTGCTGGCAACGGTGGGTCCGTTCGCTGTGGCGCGAGCGAGCGCGGCGGGGCTGCGGGCCACCATCGCAGGGCTCGTCGGACTCATCATCGCGCTGAGCGCGTGGGTGGTGCGCACCGAGTGGCGCAAGCGGAAGTAGGGAAGTCCGCGACGGATGCGAGGTTTGACGCCGCGCCCTCTGCGGCTGATCCTTCGAGCATTCCACCGATGTTGTCTCACCGTGCGCGTCGCATCCTGCTGGCAGCCGTCGGCGACTTCATCGCTACGGGAGAGCCCGTCGCCTCGAAGGCCCTCACCCGACTGCACGAACTCGAGATGTCGCCCGCGACGGTGCGCTCGGTCTTCGCAGAGCTTGAGGGCGGCGGGTACCTCACCAAGCCGCACGCCTCTGCCGGGCGCGTCCCGACGGACAAGGGGCTGCGGGTCTTCGCCGAGGCGATGATCGCCGTGGCCGAGGGCCAGAGCCTCGGGGACGACACTGCGGCGAGCGCGGCCCTCTGGGCGGCGCACGATCCGGGCTTCGATGCGGCGCTGCGGCACACCACGCGGGTGCTCGCGATGCTCAGCGGATCAGCCGCGCTCCTGCGGCCGCCGCCGGGGGAGAGCTGGGTGCTGAGGGATTTGAAGTTCATCGCGCTGCGGCCGCGGGAGGTGCTCGCGGTGGTGGTCGCCACCAACGGCGCGGTGGAAAACCGGGTGCTCGCGGTCGAGGAGACCCTGAGCCCGGCGGATCTCGAGCGCGCCAACAACATGATCCACGCGAAGGTGCAGGGGATGACCCTGGCGCAGGTGCGCGCGACGCTGGCCCAGGAGCTGGAGGCCGGGCGGGCGGGGCGCGATCGGCTGGAGCGCGCGGCGCTGGCGTTGGGACAGCAGGCGCTCGCGGCGCTCGACTCGCCGAGCGAGGTGCTGGTGGAGGGCGCGGCGCAGCTCATCGCGCGGCCGGAGTTCGCGAGCGCGGAGACTACGCGGCAGCTGGTGATCGCGCTCGAAGACCAGGAGTTGCTGCTCGACCTGCTCGATCGCACCATGGCTGCGCGGGGACTGCAGGTGTTGTTCGGCGGGCTCGACAACACCATGGGCAGCGACCTCTCGCTGGTCGCGACGAGCTTCGGCGCCGGAGCCATCGGGGTCATCGGCTCGACACGAATGGACTACGGCCAGGTCGCTCCGCTGGTGCGGCAGGCGGCGACGCAGCTCGCCGACGTGCTGGGCGGGCGAACCTCAAAGAACTGACGCCCGCGCGGCTTGCTCGCGAGGGGGCGGCGCAACTACGCTTCTCCTGAATGGCCATTCAGTGGCCGAGGAGAGCGACGATGGCGACGCCGTACACCGAGTCTCACCAGATGTTTCGTAAGACGGTTCGGGACTTCTGCGAGCGCGAGTTGCGCCCGCACATGGACCAGTGGGAGGAGGACGAACTCTTCCCGCGCTGGGTGTTCGAGAAGGCCGGCGAGCTGGGCATCCTAGGTGCTCATTACCCCGAGGCGCATGGCGGCAGCGGCGGCGACTACTGGTACTCCATCGCCAAGGCAGAAGAGCTACCGCGCTGCGGCGCCGCGGGCGTGCCGATGGCGCTGATGGTGCAGAGCGACATGGCGACGCCGGTGCTCTCGGACCTCGGGAGCCCGGAGCAAATCGAGGAGTTCCTGAAGCCCGCGCTGCGCGGGGAGAAGATCGCTGCGCTGGGCGTGAGCGAGCCGGGCTGCGGATCGGACGTAGCGGGCATGCGCACCTGGGCGCGCAAGGACGGCGACGACTACGTCATCAACGGGTCGAAGACGTTCATCACCAACGGGACGCGCGCGGACTTCATCACGCTGATGCTGAAGACGCAGCCCGAGGCGGGGCACGCGGGCATCTCCATCGTGACCTTTCCCACGGACGTGAAGGGCTTCCATGTCAGCAAGAAGCTGAAGAAAATCGGCAACTGGTCGAGCGACACCGCGGAGCTTTTCTTCGAGGACTGCCGCATCCCGCAGCGCTACCTGCTGGGCGAGGAGGGCGAAGGGTTTCGCTACCTGATGCAGAACTTCCAGAGCGAGCGGCTTATCGCCTCTGCGTCTGCGACGGCGGGCTCGAAGCTCATCCTGGAGGAGGGCATCGCCTACGGCCGCGACCGCACCGCGTTCGGCAAGCCAATCATCAAGCGCGAGGTGTGGCAGCACAAGATCGTAGACCTGGCGACGAAGCTGGAGGCCTGCGAGGCGCTGACCTACCGCGCTGCGGAGGCCTACAATCAGGAGCGCTACGTGGATCAGGGCCCGGTGAGCTTCGAGACCACCAAGCTGATCTCCATGGCCAAGGCTTTCGTGGGCGACATAACCAGCGAGGTGGCAGACTCGATGCTGCAGTTTCACGGGGGCTGGGGTTACATCGAGGAGTATCACATCGCCCGCGCGTGGCGTGACCAGCGGCTCTTCCGCCTCGGCGGCGGCACCACCGAGACCCTGCGCTACTACATCGCCAAGCTCATGGGCCTCTGAGCTTCCCGCGGAGGGGCCGCGCGTCCCTTCAATGCACCCGCGGCAGGGGCGCTGCGCCCGCCAGAATCTCCGCCTCCCGCTGCACCAGGAACCCGATGCGGTCCCGGGCGCGCTCCTCCCCGAAGATCTCCTCTGCCAGCGAGGCGAACAACCGATGATGCCTCGCCTCGGAGGCGAACAGCTCGCGGTACCACCCGCGCAGCACCTCCGTCGGCGCGTGCGTCGCGAGCAGCCCGAAGCGCTCGCACGACCGCGCCTCGATGACCGACGCCACCGCGAGCCGATCGAGCAGCGGCTCGCAGCGCTTGTCCGCCAGCGCGCGCTGCAGCGAGCGTGCGTAGACGTCTTCCGGCGGCGGAGTGGCCGTGACGCCGCGCTGCGCGAGTGCCTCGAAGACCTGCGCGGCGTGGCCAAGCTCCTCCTGCGCAAGGGCTGTGAGCTCACGCGCGAGCCGCAGGTGCATCGGGTAGCGGGTCACCATCGCCGTCGCGTTGGATGCCGCCTTCAGCTCGCAGTGCAGGTGGTCGAGCAGCACCGCGTCGAGGTTCGAGAGGGCCACCTCGACCCAGCGCGGATCAGTCGTGGAGACGAGTCCCAGCATAGGGTTGCGGTGATAGCACCGTGCGCCGTCTGCTAGGGTGCGCCACCGTGTTGAAGCTCTGGTCGTCCATTCCCCCGCGCGTGCGCCGGGTGCTCGCCGCCGCCATCGTGGTGCTCGGCGTCGTGGTCGTGGGCAACGAGCTCGGCGGCCATGCTCCGCGGGACGTCATCCTCCACGCCGACCTGCACCCCATCGCCCGCCGCGGCTTCGACGTGCGCGCGCTGCGCATCGAGCTGCTCGACACCGACGGATCCACGCTGCGCCGCATCGAGCGCCGAGCCGAGCCCGGCAGCTCCCTCGCCGTCGTCAACGCGCCGAGCACGTTGCCCACCGGGCGGTGGCGCGCGCGAATCGAGGTCGTCGGCGACACGCAGGTGCTCACCCGCGAGGTTGTCCTGGAGATCGAAGCGGGTCACGCCGTCGAGGTTCCGCTGCCCGAGCTCTAGCCACGGGGAAATTCCGCCACGCAGTGCCCGCCCAGCGACATTCTTCCGGCATGCACGTCGGGGCGGTTGCGCCCGGGGCCATCGTCCCTTACACGGGCGCCTACCCATGCTGGTCACCTCGTCTCAGTCGGTGCGTTCGCTGGTTGTGCGTCTCAACAAGGGCGAAGACCTCGCGGAGTCTCTCGCCTCCCTCATCACCACCCAACGCATCACCGTCGCCACGGTGCAGGGCCACGGTGCTCTCGAGTCCGTGATCCTGGACTCCTACGACGCGCGCGCCCGCACCTACGGCGACGCCCGCAACTTTACCGGTCGCCTCGAGCTGGTCTCGCTCCACGGACACCTCTCGACCCGCGAAGGCCACCCCGACCTCTACCTGCATGCCGCCGTCGCGCGCGACACCGGCAACGGCGTCGAACTGATCGGCGGTCGACTCATCGAGGCCCAGGTCGTCGCTGTCGAGCTCACGCTCTTCCTCCACGACGACCTCTCGCTCGAGCGCTCGCCGGAAACCACCGGCATCCCTACCTGGCGCGCCGGATCGTCCACGCCCAACGCAACACCGCGCCCGCTGGCCCCGTCCAACATCGCCGCCACCAGCATCGGGGAGAGCGTCCGACCGCGGCGCATCACCACCGCCGAGCGCGCAGAGGCCGCCGCGCAGGCCGCCCCGACTCCGATGCCCACGGTGATGATCGCCCGCCGGCCTGGCCCGACGCCCGCTCCGACGCCCACACCAGAGGTCGTGACGAAGCCCACATCGCTCGCCGATGCCGCGCAGCAGCTCCATGCGATGCCCGCCAAGCAGGAGCGCGCCATCGACGAAAACGTCACCCCGGAGATCTCCGTCGGCGACGTGCTCGAACACCCGACCTTCGGCGACGCCCAGGTGGTCGGCATCAACGGCGACCGCTGCGACATCAAGCTCGATCGCAGCGGCTCCGTACGCACGATCATGCTCGACTACTTCGAAGTGACCCCGATGACCGCGCGCGACGGCGTGAAGGTCTGGAAGCTCCTCTCGCGCAAGCCGCGCTGAGCGGGCAGAGCGCCATCGCTCCTTCCGCGCGCCCCCCTTTTTTCCGCCCCCCCGCTCAGACGATCCGGAACGCGTCCTTTAGCGTGCAACGCCGCTCGCGAGTGAAGGTGCGCGCGGTGGTCAGGCCCTCGCCCGTGGGCGATGCGATGGTCCAGGAGGTCCACCCTTCGCCGCCAACGCCGATGCCGTTATAGTTGGGGCCGTTCTTCACAAAGATCGACGTGTTGATGGCGCGGGCCATGCGCGAGAGGTTCTCGATGTTGGTGCTCCACATCGTGGCGGTATGGCCGTAGCCGTGCTCGACGCGCTTCGCCGTCGCGATGGCCTCATCGACGTCCTTCACCCGCACGAGCCCCAGCACCGGCATCAGCAGTTCGTGCTGCACAAACGGGTGCTTCTCATCAACCTCGGCCCACAGCAGTCGCAGATCGTCCGGCGCGCTCTTCCCGATCGCCCGCAGGATCACGTTGGCGTTGCGCCCGACAAACTCCCGATTGACGTGCCCGTCCGCCGTCAGGATCACTCGCTCAAGAGCGCGCACTTCGCCCGCCGTAAGTTCGTGCGTCCCGCTCTCCTTCAGGGCCTTCTTGAACCTGTCGGCCACCGACGCGACGACGATGATTTCCTTCTCACACGTGCAGATCACGTTGTTGTCAAAGCTCGCGCCCGCCACGATGCCACGCGCCGCGGCCTCGAGGTTGGCGGTCTCATCGACCACCGCAGGGGGGTTGCCCGGGCCCGCGCTGATGGCCCGCTTGCCGGACTTCATCGCCTCGGTCACCACCGCGCCGCCGCCGGTGACCACCACGATGCGAACCCCCGGATGCCGCATGAGGGCCTGCGCGCTCGCCACCGTCGGCGAGGCGATGCAACACAGCAGGTCTTCCGGTCCGCCCGCGGCGACGATCGCGTCGGAGAGCAGCGACACGTACCAGGCCGAGGTCTCGCGAGCGAGCGGGTGCGTGTTGAACACCACCGCGTTGCCGCCGGCGACCATCCCGATGCCGTTGTTGATGATCGTCTCGGTCGGGTTGGTGCACGGCGTGATGGCCGCGATGACCCCGTACGGCGCGCGCTCGGTGATCATCAGTCCGTCGTCGCCGCTGGCCGCGATGGGCTCGAGAATCTCCGGCCCCGGAGTCTTCGTGATGGCTGCGCGGTTCTTCATCCGCTTGTCTTCGATGCGCCCGAGGCTCGTCTCCTTGACGGCCCGCTGGCACATCTCCTCAAGCACTCCCATCGCAGCCTGGCGCATCGAGCGCACCACCGCGCGGCGCGTCTCCATCGGCATCTGCTCGTAGCGCTCGTACGCCCGCCGCGCCGCCGCGACCGCCGTATCGACGTCGTCGAACACCCCGCGCCGCTTGATGCGCACCGTCGGCGCACCTCCGCCGAGCCCGCCCGCGAGGGCCCGCTCGATCGCCCCCGGCCCTGCCGTCACGCCCTGCTTTCGCAGTCGCTCGACCACCATCGCCACGATCTGGTCCACTGTCGGGTCGTTGCTCTTCATCGCAGCCGCGGACCGTAGCCCACCCGCGGAGGCCACCACAACCCCGCGCGCCCGCGCCGACGCCGAACTCGACCACCCAATGGTGATACCGTCGCAACCCGCATGCGCTGCCGCAGCTATCTCCTCGTTCTCGTTCTCGCCCTCGCGGCGTGCCGATCGCGCAACCCGCAGCCCGCCCTCGGTGTGGTGGTCCCGCTGGTGCCGCGCTCCGATCGTTCGTCCACCGAACCATCGGTCGCCGCCGCAGACCGCCCGGACGCGGCCACATTCACGTTGATTCGCGACCGCGCGGCCCCTGCGGGCGCCCTCGGCGTGACCTTCGGCCAAACCGTCGCGGACGTCGCCGCCCTGCACCGCACGGCCAATATCCCGTGCCACCCGTCCGGCGAGTACCTCTTCTGCGAAGCCGCACTCACGCCGCTCCCGGTCCGCGTGCTGGTCACCTACGAGTTCTGCGGCGCGGCCCTCTGCTCGGTCGCCGTCGATGCCACACGCACCGACGACGAAGACATCCTCCTCCGCGAATACGATCGGCTTTTGGAGTTCACCCGCGGCTCCCTCGGCGCGCCCATCAGCAGCGCCCGACGCATCGGCCCCGGCTGCCGCGGCCACCTCCCGCTCTGCCTCACCTCTCGGCAATCGCAGATCAACGCCCGCTGGTCGTGGCCCAACGGGCCCCAGGTCGAACTCTCCGTAGACCAGCTCGAAGACGACGCCCTCCAGGCCCAGGCGGCCATCACCTGGCTTTCCACCGAGCGCGTGCACCGCCCCGCGCCCGACCCCGTGCGCGACGCCGCCGTCGATACCGCCGCCACCCCACGGGACGCCGCCGCCCTCCCATGACGCGCCGCGCCCGCGCGCTGTCACTCGCCCTCGCCCTCAGCCCCGCCGCGGTCCATGCCCAACAAGACGCTCGCCTGCAATGGCGCACCCTCGAAACGCCGCACTTCCGCATCCATTTCTATCAAGCAATGGAACCCCTCGCGCGCCGCGTCGCGGTCATCGCCGAACACACCGTCGAGCGCCTCGCGGTCCCGCTCGGCTGGCGTCAGAGCGAGCTGACGCAGATCGTTCTGCGCGACAGCACCGACGACGCCAACGGCAGCGCCACGGCCCTTCCGCTCAACACCCTCCAGCTCTTCGTCACGGCGCCCGACGACCTCTCGGTTCTGGAGCAATACGACGACTGGCTGGAGAACCTCGTCACACACGAGTACGCGCATATTCTCCACGCCGATCAGATCTCGGGTATCCCGGCGATCGTCAACACCATCATTGGAAAGCAATGGGCTCCCAACCAGGTACAGCCGCGCTTCATCCTTGAAGGGCTCGCGGTGTTTGAAGAGAGCCTGCACACTCGCGGCGGGCGGCTGCGATCCGCCACCTGGGATACGTATCTTCGCGCCGATGCGCTCGGGGGAAACTTCCAGACCCTCGACCAGCTCACCGTCGGCCCCAACCGCTGGCCGCACGGCAACCTCTGGTACCTCTACGGCTCATTTCTCATGCGCTACGTGGCCGAACGCTACGGCGCTGACAGCCTCCGGGCGCTCAGTCGCGAGTACGGTTCCATGGCCGCTCCCTGGCAGTTGAACCGCGCAATCCAGCGTGTCACAGGCGCCACCTGGGAGGAGATCTATGAAGACTTCCGGCGCGACACGATCGCCCGATACACGCGACAGCGCGACGCCCTGGTGGCCAATGTCCTCGAAGAGGGCACCGCCCTCACGGCGCAGGGCGAGTATGTCCGCAATCCGCGTTTTCTCTCCGATGGAACGCTCATCTATGAAAGCTCCGATGGGCAGTCCGCTGCGCGCCTGAGGGCCCTCGACGCGGGCGTCTTCGACTCATCCACAGGTGCTATTCCCACTCCGACAGACCTCGATCGGGTGGCTGGTCCTTCGGGTTTTGCGCCCTGGGGCGATGACGCCCTGCTGGTCTCCGACACAGACGTACACCGCCATCTCTACCTCTATCACGACCTCCGTCGCTGGAGCCTCGCGCGCAACGACGACCACGCCCTCTCGGTCACCTCCGACGAGCGCCTCACGGACGGTTGGCGCGCGCAGCAGCCCGACGTCCACCCGGACGCCGACCACGCCGTATTCTCAATCAACCACCGCGGAACAACCCGCCTCGTGGAGATGTCCCTCACCGACCGCCACCCGAGCATACTGGTCCATCCGCGCCCCTTCGAGCAGGTATTCGCACCGCGCTACAGCCCCGATGGGCGCACCGTGGCGTTCTCTTTCTGGCGCCGCGGCGGCTATCGCGACCTATGGACCGTCGACCGCGCCACGCACGCCCTCACGCAACACACCCACGACCGCGCACTCGACACGTCACCCTCCTACAGCCCCGATGGGCGATGGCTTCTCTGGTCCTCCGATCGCACCGGAATCGCCAACCTCTATGCGATGGAGGTGGCCACCGGGCGCGTACGCCAGGTGACCAACAGCGTGCTCGGCGCGTGGCAACCCAACGTCAGCCCAGACGGCCGCACGCTCGTCTATCTGGGCTACTCGCACCGCGGCTATGACCTCTTGCGACTACCCTTCGACCCCGCCCGCTGGCGCGACCCGGAGGTCGTCACGACGGACCCGTTCGGCCGCGATCAAGCGCGCGATCCGCACCCGTCGGAAGACGCCGTCGCGGACTTTCCCACCCGACTCACGGCGTACAACCCGTGGCCCACGTTACGGCCGCGCACGTGGTCCGCGGAGCTCACCACGGACGGCTTCGGGCCGCAGCTCGCGGTGCGCACCGAGTCGACAGACATCGTCGGCCGTCACTCCTGGAGCGCGCGCGTGGGCGTCGGCCTCGTGCGCGGCGACCCGTGGATCGACCTCGGATACACCTACCGGGGAATGCGCCCGACGGTGCGACTGCGGCTCTACCGCACCGTCGATGCGGGCGGCGGATACCGCATCGGGCGCGTCAATCCCACCTGGGCGGCCGAGCGTCTCGGTGGCGAGAGCGAAATCTCCATCGCGTTTCCGAGTCGATTCGACACCCATGTGATGTCCATGACCTACGACGCCCAGTGGGTGCGCGCCTTCGGGGGACTCCCGGAGTTCAGCCGCAACAGCGACCCGAGCACCCCTGCGCCAGTATTTCCCTTCGAAGGCTGGGTAGCGGGATTGCGACTCGCATGGAGTTGGTCGAACGCACAGCGCTTCGCTTACTCCATCAGTAATCAGCAAGGCGTCTCGGCGTTTGCGACGGTGCGCGTGCTCGATGGCCTCATCGGTAGCAGCGTCGGCGGCATTGAGGCCTCCGCAGCGGTGACAGGGTACATCCCGATGCCCTGGAGCCATGACCGCCGAAGGCACGTCCTCGCGCTGCGCTTCGGCGCAGGCATTGGCACCAACGACCGCGGCGAGCGCGGCGTCTTCGCCGTCGGCGGGTTCCCCAGCTTCTCCACACAGAACTGGATCGACGCCTTTCGATATGGCGTCCAGGCGGGCGGCATCGCGCTGCGCGGGTATCCCCCGTACGTGCGCGGCGGGAGCCAGTTTCAGCTGGCAAACGCGGAGTATCGCTTCCCCATCTGGCAGACGCAGCGCGGCGTCTCCACGCTGCCGATCTTCCTGCAACGCATCTCCGGGGACGTGTTCGTAGACGCGGGAAACGCGAACTTCGGCCGCTTTGATCCGAGCACCCTGCTGGTGGGCGCAGGCGCGGAGCTACTGGTCGATATCGTGGCGGGGTACATCATCCCGTTCTCCGCGCGCATCGGCTACGCGCGGGGCTTCATGGCCGACGGGGATCATCAGGTGTACGGGCTCTTCAGTTCGCCCTTCTAGGGCGTGGCGATCTCGAGATTGCGAAACGCGAACACCGTCGCGCTATCGCTCTCCGCGCTGCCGCCCTGCGCCTGCAGTGCGATGTGGCCGACGCCGAAGGTGTCGTCCTGCACGGTGACGAGACGCACATCATTGCCGTACAGAATGATCTCCCCGCCGGTAGCCACCACACGGAGCCGATTCTCCTCGCCGACGCCAGCCTTGAGGGCCTCGTGGCGTGTCCAATCGATGAGCGCGGTGCTGGTGTTGGCAACGCGGCGAGTGAGGCGATAATAGCCCTCACCATCAATGAACACCCGATAGTTGTCCTTGTCGCTCTTCGCCCGAAAGCTGATGCCCGCATAGCTTTGCGTGGGCTCCTGGGCGCTGAGCAGGGCAATACTGACGCTCACGGAGAAATCCCCGAAGTGCTGCTTCTCAAACCAGTAGGCCGCGACGGAGGTCTCGCCGCCGGGCAGCGTGACGACCAGGCCGGGTGCGTCGAAGCGCAGCGGCGGAGTGCGGGAGGTCGCCGCGAAGGACCATCCCGCGGGCTCGGCCTTGAAGGGCTCTTCCAGCACCGTGGGCCACGCGATTGCGTCGTTTGTCGCCCCGTTGTCCACCGAATCGCTCATGCGTCCCGCTTCCTTTCGCGTCGTCTGTCTGTCCGCGCGGCTTCCTGCGCCGTCGGTTCGGGGCACGATACCCCAACCCCGCCCCTCGTTGAAGCGCCCGAAGGAGCCACGGAGAAAAGTCCCCTGAATCTCCTTTTGGGGGGGATCCCACCGGAGGGGCGCGACCCGCAGAAGATCTGATGGTTGACCCCATAGCGAGCGTTACATCGAATTCTCTAGCGATTTCAACACGTCCGGACGAGGCAACGTGCATTCGATGGGATGCCAGAGTTCCGGCGATGCATCGAAGCCCGCGCGACCGCGCGCCCCCATTGATTCCTGCGACGACGCCAGCCACGTCCGTGATGAGCACCTCGTTTCGCACGCGCAGCACTTCCAGGCCTTCGAGCGGCAGCGCATGCGTTCGTCGCTCGTCGCGGTGCGAGAGAGGTTTCGAGAATCGTGGTGTTTCTGCCCTCCCTGCCCTGAGGCTTCAGTGATCGCAGGACCGAAGGCCCGTCTGCGAACGCGCAGCCGGCGCTCGCCCTCCGGCCACGCCAACCACCCATCGAGCGCACGAATCAGCAAGAATTACAGCCGAATCGTGAGATGTGTCCCGAGGTGAACCCTCCTGGGAGAGGGGGCGCGCGGCAGCGCGGGGTGAGGTCGCGCGGGCTTCGGCGCATAGCCCGAAAAGATGAGGGCAACGATGAGCCCCACTTGCGGGGCCGGGGCCGGGGGTTCGCAGATAGACAATGAAACAAGTGTTCTAACGGTAGATCATGGTTTCCCCGCATCCCTGTTCAGGGATCAACAGAGCCTGACAATGCACCTTGACTTGATTGTCACTTGCGGAGACTGTCCCGCGTTGAGAGGTGATCCATGGCTGATATGCAAACCGACATTAATCGCATCCTCAATGACTTCGCCGTGCAGCTCCTCGCTGTGTTTCGCGAGGCCGTGGTGACCAGCCTCGGCGGCGGCGCGCCGTTGAGCCAATCGCCTCCCGCAAACGCCCCGAAGCGTCGCGGTCGCCCCCCGAAGTCCGCGAGCGCCATGCAGGTCGCTCCCGCCGCGAATCATAAAGGCAGGAAGCGTGGTCCGAAGAGTTCGCAGAAGGAAGTAGAAGCCCTCCAGGTGCAGATTCTCGATGCACTCAAGGGTGGCGCCAAGATCACCGCATCAGAGATGATCAGGACATTGATGGTTGACCCGGGACCCTTCCACTACGCCCTCAATAAGTTGAAGAAGAGCCTCCACGTTTCGCAGATCGGCCAGCGCCGCTCGGCGAAGTACGCCCTCGGCATCAGCGCCAAGAAGTCTGCCCGCAAGAAGACCATCAGCGGCGACGCCGGCGCTGACGCGCAGGTCTGATCACCCTTTCTTCTCCCGACTCCGACCTCCCCCCGCGCTTTCGCTTCTGAATCACTGAACAACATCAGCAGCCACCACCTCGATCGCGGAGGAGGTCGTCAGCCCTTTACGCTACCGGCCGTGAGCCCACCCACCAGGTGCCGCTGCACCGCATAGAATACCGCCATCACCGGCACGCTCACGACGATGGCGCCCGCTGCGAAGCGCCCCCAGTCGGCGTCGTGCTCGCCCACATAGCGCTGCAGCGCCACCGGGAGCGTGAAGGCTTCTTCATGGGACAAGAAGGTCGCTGCGAGGATGAATTCGTTCCATGCGGACATGAACGCGAAGAGGGCGGTGACGGCGATGGCGGGTCGCGCCGCCGGGAGAACAACTTTGATGAAAGCCTGCCAGCGCGTGGCGCCATCGACCATGGCGGCCTCCTCAAGCTCTCGCGGAATCGCCTCGAAGGCACCGCGTAATTGGAACATCGCAAAGGGCAGCGCGGTGGTCGCATAAACGAGCACCAGCCCGGCGCGCGTGTCGAGTAACTTGAGCGTATCGAGGATGACGTACAGAGGCACCGCCGTGGCGACGCCCGGAAACATCTGTGTCGCCAGTAGGACGCGCATGCCAGTGCGGTCTCCCGCGAAGCGCATGCGGGCAATGGCATACGCCGCCGGGGTGGCCAGCGCGACGGAGGTCACCGCCGTGGCGACAGCCACGAACACCGAGTTGAAGAGTTGGCGACCGAAGAGCCAGCGGCCCGCGGCGTCGTGTTGCAACGCGACCGCGCGGAAGTTGTCGAGAGACACCGATTCGGGCCACGGAATGGCGTGCGGAGAGGGTGTTCCGCTGGGGGAGAGGGCGAGCGTGAGCACCCACAATACGGGATAGAGCGCGAAGACCACCGCGAGCAGCAGCGCGGCGTGCACGAGCAGCTCGACCCACCAGGGAGTGCGGCGGTTCATGGGATCGCCTCCGGGGAGCGTCGGCGTGTCACCAGCAAGAGAATCAAGAAGATGAGCACGGCATAGGCCGAGGCGTAGCCGTACTGGGCCTGTCGGGTGAAGGCCCAGCGGTAGGCCTCACTCACCAGGATGTCCGTCTCGCCGTCAGGCTCGCCGCCGGATACCAGAAACACCACGTTGAACTGGTTGAAGGTCCAGACGGCGCCCATGGCCACGGAGGGTCCCATGGCAGGGCGGAGCATCGGCACCGTCACCTTCCAGAACTGCTGCCAGGCCGTGGCGCCATCGACCGCGGCGGCTTCGTAGAGGTCCTTCGGGATACCCGCGAGCGCGCCGATGGTGACCACCATCATGAAAGGGAATCCGAGCCAGACGTTGGTGGTGACGTTGGCCGCGAAGGCCGTGGAGAAGCGCGCAAACCAACTGACAGGCTCTCCCCCGAGAGCCGTAAGCAATGCGTTTACAGCACCAAACTGGCGATGAAACATCCCCCGCCACGCGAGCGCGGTCACGTAAGAAGGAACAGCCCACGGGATGATCAGCAACACCCGATAGAGAGCCTTCAGCCGGAGCAGCGGGCGGGAGAGCAAGAGCGCGAGAGCCACTCCGATGGAGACATGCAAAGTGATGTTGGCAACAGTCCAGAGCACCGTGACCAACAACACCCGATAGAAAGACCCGGTGGCCAACAGCGGGCCGCCGCGCGCCGTGAGGATGTCGAGATAGTTGGCGAGGCCCACGTAATACGAGTGGCCCTCCCGCGTGGCGTAGAGCGACGTGACCGCGCCAATCACCAACGGGACCACCACAAGCAACAGCAGCGTGACCGCCGCGTGGGTCACCCACGCATAGGCCGGGAGCGAGCGCCGCAGGTCCCGACGGAATACCGGATCACGTAAGCCGCGGAGGGCGTTGAGCACCACGCCGAGCGCGAACATCCCCAGCAGGAGCAGCGCGAGCGTCGCGTCGCGCCGCCGGGGGAGCGGGCGGGTCACGTCCGTGAAGCGATGCAGGCCCTCCTCCAGGGCGACGCGCGGCGAGCGATCACCCCGCAGCGCCTTCAAGATCGCCTGGCGAGCAGGCTCAAACACCGCCCGCATGTGCGGGTGCGTGGGCATCGGACGAGCGTGCGCCGCAGCCTCGCGAAATACCGAGAGAACAGGGTCGCGGGCGAGCTCCGGGTCGGCCGTCCAGGCGTCGCGGGTGGCGACCACCTGGCGACCGACGCGGGCGCGAACCACCGCTGCGGGCACCTCCGTGAGGGACTCCGCGAGCGCGATGGCCGCGGCGGCGTCGCGGGTGTGCGACGACACAAACGCGCCCTCGACGGTGGCGTACGGCTCCATGCGACGACCGTCGGCGTCCGCGAGCGCGGGCAGCGGGGCCACGCGGAAGGACACGCTGGATCCGAGGTCCGCTGCGAGCCACGGACCGGAGATGGCGGTGGCCGCGTGGCCGGTGGCGAACAACTGCGCCACAAGGGCCCCGGAAGCCTCGTCAGGGATGATGTTTCCGCGGGTCATCGCGATCACGCGCTGGAGCGAGCGCTCCGCCGCGGGGCCGACGAAGGTGTAGCGGCCCGCGTCGTCGAGCATGGCGCCGCCGTAGGCGTGAAGCAGCGGCGCGTGGAAGTAGGCGCCCTGGGATTCATACACGAGCGGGTATGTTTCCGAGCCGAGGCGGGGGCGCAACGCCTCGATGGATTCGAGCGTCGCGGGGGGCGCTGGGTCGGTCCAGAGGGCGGGGTTGTAGAAGAGCGCGACGCACTTCACCGAGAGGGGGAAGGCGTAGAGGTCACCCGCGGCGGTGAGGGCGCGCACGGCGGTGTCGTCGAAGCGCGCGGCGACGGCGGAAAACGTGGGCTCCGCGGCGCGGGCAACGGGGGTGACGAGGCCGAGGGCGCGGTAGCTGGCGAGGCGCTCGTGGGCGTCGAGGAAGACGTCCGGGCCGTGGTCGTGCGGTATCGCCGACTCCAACTTGGAGGCGTACGCCTCGAAGGGCACCGCGAGCACGTCGAGGGTGGCCGTCGGGTGCGCGCGACGCCAGGCGTCGAGCACCTGGTCGAGGGCGGTCTGCTCGGCGCCGCGGTAGGCGTGCCAGAGCGTGAGGTGCTGCGCGGAGACCGACGGCGCGGCGAGGAAGAGCGCGAGGCCGAGGGCCCGGCAGAGGCGACCGGTCACGACCGGCCTGCGTCGAGGGATCGCTCCGTCGTCGGGTCGAAGAGGTGCACCGCGGCGGCCTGGACGCGGAGGGGAAGGCGCTCGCCGGGGCGCGGGAGAGCGGCGCCGCCCTCGAGGCGGGCGACGAAGGGGACGTCGCCGACGGTGCCGTGGGCGTAGGCCTCGAAGCCCATCGGCTCGACCACCTCGACGTGCAGATCGATGGCGCCATCGGGGTCGGGAATGACGTCGTGCGGGCGCACGCCGATGACCACCGGGTGACCCGGCGGGAGCGCGTCGAAGCGCGCGGGGTCGATCGGCACGCGCAGCCCCTTCGCGTCGGCGAAGCGGGCAGTGGCGTCGACGGCACCGGTGAAGAAATTCATCGCGGGGGAGCCCAGGAAGCCCGCGACGAAGCGCGAGGCGGGGCGCTGGTAGACCTCGAGCGGTGGGCCCTCCTGCTCGATGGCGCCGGCGCGCAGCACCACGAGGCGGTCGGCGAGGGTCATCGCCTCGACCTGGTCGTGGGTCACGTAGAGCATGGTGGCGCCGAGGCTGGCGTGGAGGCGCTTGATCTCCACTCGCACCTGCGCGCGCAGCGCCGCGTCGAGGTTGCTCAAGGGCTCGTCGAAGAGGAAGAGTTGCGGCCGACGCACCACCGCGCGGCCCATCGCGACGCGCTGCCGCTGGCCGCCGGACATCTCCCGGGGAAAACGGTCGAGAAGAGCTTCGATGGTGAGCATGCGGGCCACCTCGCTCACGCGCGCGGCGATCTCCTTCGGATCGACCCGGCGGAGCTTGAGACCGAAGGCAAGGTTGTCCCGCACCGTGAGGTGCGGATAGAGCGCGTAGCTCTGAAATACCATCGCGATGTCGCGGTCGCGCGGGGGCGCGCGGGTCACGTCACGGTCGCCGAGCAGGATGCTGCCGGCGTCGGGTTCTTCCAGACCCGCGACGGTGCGAAGCAGGGTGCTCTTGCCGCAGCCCGAAGGGCCGACCAGCACCGCGAACTCCCCATCCGTAAGCGCCAGGTCGATGCCCCGCAGAATCAGGTTGGCACCGAGCGTCTTGCGGATTCCTCGCAGGGTAACAGCGGCCACGGGCGCGGAGTGTTCCAGAAGTGCCCCGCTGTTGGGAATCCCATTCTCCTGCCTCTGGGATTGGGTTCTCGCGATACCTTCGGGCGTGCGTCGCCCCGTGCTGCTGCTCCTGCTCTGCACCGCGGTCTCACTCTGCGCGTGGCCGGCGCTCACCGGCGACCCGCTGCTCGACGACCTCCAGATGGTCCCGCTGCGTCGGCCGTTTCCCCGCGCGGACATCTTCTCCCCGCCACACCGTTGGCAGCCTCCGGTCGAGATCTCCTTCCAGGCCACCGCCGCACTCGCGCCAGGCAGTTTCGTCACCGCGGTGCTCCTGCACCACCTCCTCTCCCTCGCCCTGTACCTCCTCGCCATCGCGCTGCTTCTCCAACTGCTGCGCGCGCGCCACCCCGGCGACCGCGTCCACCCCTGGCACGCCTTCGTGCTCGGCGCCTTCGCGCTGCACCCCTCCCTGGTGGAGTCCTTCGGCCACCTCTCCGCCCGCGGTGAAGCCCTCGCCGTCGCCGCGCTGGCCGCCCTCGCGCTCGCTCTCGAGCACCGGTACACGGCCCTCGGCGCCATCTTTACATTACTTGGTATTGTTGCCTCGCCCGGGCTCGGCCCCGCGGCCGCCGCGCTCGCCCTCGCCGCCGCGCTGGAGCCGTCCTCTCCCCGCGCCCGCCGCGCCGCCCTCGCCCTCGCCCTCGGCGCGCTGCTCGCCACCGTCGTCGCATTCGGAGTCCGCCCGACGCTCGCCCACCTCGCCCTGTGGGCCGGGCGCGTACCCCGCGCGGTATCCATCGCCACCCGCGCGCTGCTCGTCCCCACGGAGACCGCCCTGCGCCTGCCGCACTGGGAACTCTCCCTCCCGCTCACCCCCGCCGAGGGCCTCACGGCCGCGCTACCTTTACTGGTGAGTGTATTCCTCTGGCGACGCGGGGCCCGCGGCGCGGCGGTGCTCGTCCTGGGCGCAGTGCTCTCCGTGCTGCCGCTGGTGCTGCGCGCCGACACGCTCGCGTATGGGTTCGACCGCTACCTCGCCGGGGCCGCGGGGCTGCTCACCGTGGCGATACTTCGCGCCCCACCGCCGGCCTGGATCCACGCGCTCTCCGCAGCGACGCGAACCCTCGTGGCGGGCTGCGCGCTGGCGTTGCTGCTGCTGCTCGGGTCCATGGCGCGGCAGACGGCGACGGGTTTCACCTCCGATGCGCACCAGCTCGACGCGATGACCCAGATGCGTCCGCGCGATCCGTCGGGACACCTGCGCAACGCCTGGTTTGCGGCTCGCACGGGCGACGTGATGACCGCGCGACGGGCGCTGCACAACACTCGCCGCCGACCGCTCACACCGGCGATGAACGACATCGTGCAGTCCATCGCAGCCCAGGTACGCGAGCGGTAGAGTGCCGCGGATGAAGACCCTTCGCGCGGTGCGCATCCGGGAGCCTGGTGGCGTTGAGGTGCTCGATCTCGGGGAGGTGTCCCTGCGCGATCCGGGGCCGGGCGAGGTGCGCGTGCGCGTGGCGGCCGCGGGGCTCAACCGGGCCGATCTGATGCAGCGCGCGGGACTTTACCCAGCGCCGCCCGGGGTGCTGTCGGATGTCCCGGGGCTGGAATATGCGGGCGTGGTCGAGGCGCTCGGCGCGGAGGTACGGGGCGTCGCCGTGGGCGACCGGGTGATGGGTCTGGTGGGCGGCGGGGCCATGGCCGAGGCCCTGGTGGTGCACCACCGCGAACTCATGGCCGTACCGGCGGGCATGGCGCTCACCGATGCAGCGGCGATTCCCGAGGCGTTTGCGACGGCGTGGGACGCGCTGGTGCAGGCCGAGGCGGGGATGGGGGACGTGGTTCTGGTGCACGCGGCGGCGAGCGGCGTGGGCACCGCGGCGACGCAACTGGCGAAGGCGATGGGAGCGCGGGTGATCGGCACCGGGCGTAGCGCGGCGAAGCTGGCGCGGTGCGCGGAGTGGGGCCTCGAGGAGGCGGTTCTGGCGCAGGAGGGGCGCTTCGCCGACGCGGTTCTGGCGCGTACCGGAGACGCGGGCGTGACGGTGGTGATCGACCTCGTGGGCGGCACCTACCTGGCGGAGAGCCTGCGGTGCGTGGCGCCGCGGGCGCGGGTGGTGCTGCTCGCGACGATGGGCGGAGCCACGGCGACGGTTCCGATGGGCCTCGCGCTCTCCCGCCGGGTGACCATCAAGGGCACCGTACTGCGCAGCCGCCCGCTCGAAGAAAAGATCGCCCTGGCGCGCGGGTTCGCGAACGCGGTGCTGCCCGGCTTTGCGCGCGGGGCGCTGCGCCCGGTGGTGGACGCGGTGCTTCCGATGACGGAGGTTCGCGCGGCGCACGGGCGCATGGCGCGCGACGAGACCGTCGGGAAGATCGTGCTGGCCTGGTGAGGGAATACCAGGTCTTGTATTTGCGGGGACTACAAAAGTCGGTGGAAGTAGCGGACGTTGAGCAGCAGCGTGGACTGCGACCCGCCGGAGACCTCCTGCCGCAGGGCGGCCTCCACCGCGAACATCTGGTCGATGTACCCGAGTCCCGCGGTGATGAGGTGCACTGGATGGTTGATTCGAATGTCGTCGTAGGTGTAGCCGATGCGCAGCGGAACCCGGCTCGCGAGAAACTCCACGCCGCCTGACCAGCGCGCGCGGGGCCCGCTGGGGAAGGAGTTCACGTCCCATACGGTGTCGGCCACGATGTGCAGCGTGTCGATTGGAACGATGCCGATGCCGCCGCCGATGGAGAGCGGCGAGAGGGCCGTCTCTGGGTTGCTCAGCGAGTAGCCGGTAATGCCCAACTGCAGCCATGACCACGGCTTCAGGGCGATGCCGGCGTCAACGGTGAAGCCCGAGTACGCGATGCCCCGCACGCCGTTGGCGGTGGGCGTGCCGATGTAATCGAGGTAACGGCCCGTGAGACCGATGCTCACGCCCTCGGTGAGCGTCGCGGCGAGGGCAATGCGGACGTCGTGGTTGCGCGTGTCGCCGTCGATGAGGGAGTAGTGGTAGGCGAGGCCCGCCCCAACCGTGCGCGTCGAATCGACGATCGCGCCGCCGAACGACCAGCGGCCTGCGGATGGGTCGAAGAGAATCGCGCTGTCTACGTGATAGACGCGGGACATGCTCATGGCCGCGGGGTTGACGTAGAGCGCCGAGGTGCTCTGCGCGATGGCGTGGGTGCCGCCGCCGAGGGCCATGGTGCGAGTGGTGACCGGGGTCTCCGGCGCGGACTGCACCTGCCCCAGCGCGACCGATGGGATCAGGGCCAGCGCGGTCGCGCAGCACAACGATCGGGCGAGCACAGGCAGATCCATAGACCTCCGCGGATAGAACGCCGACCCGGGGCTGTCCACTTCCCGCCGGGTTTTCCACAGCCCCCCCGGTGGGCCTGTGGACAACTCCCTGCCGAGGCGTTGAGTGATCTCGTCGATTTCTCGCGCTGGCAGACAACTTCCACGATGCTGGAGCCCATTCAGACCCGGTCGGTTCGGGGCTGTGGAAAACGCTGTGGACAGGATGTTGTACCGCCGTGGGTGACGAGGCCAACCAGCTTTGGGACAAGGTGCTCGAGGCGCTGCGCGGCCGCGTCGGCGAGCAGATGATCGACAAGCTACTGCGCCCCCTGGAGGCCCTCGACGCGGCCGACGGGGTGTTGTTGCTTCGCGCCCCCAATGACTTTGCGCGCGAGTGGGTGACCAAGGGCTACGTCCCGGTCCTCGAGGAGACCCTCAAGTATTTCACCGGGAAGACCTGGGTGATCCATTGGGCGGCCAGCGCGAAGAGCGGTGCTTCCACCGCGCCGCGATCCGCTCCGAGGCCTCCGCCCCCGTTGCCTCGCCCGGCGCCTCGCCCCACCGCAGCGGCGTCGAGCGTCGCCCCCCCGGCGGCGTCGCCCGGTGTGTCCGCGGCCCCGAGAGCACCCGCGCGCACCATGGCCCCGCCGGTGTCCACCCGTGCCCCCGTGCACGTGCAGAACCCCGGCGCGGCCAGCGGATCGGCCGGCTGCGGGCTCTCGCCCAAGTACACCTTCGACACCTTCGTGATGGGCCCGTCGAACAACATCGCCCACGCGATGGCGCAGGCCATGTCGAACATCGCGGGTCGGCGCGTCAACGTGCTCTTTCTCTGCGGCGGAACGGGCCTTGGCAAGACGCACCTCTCCAACGCGATTGGCCACCGGATACTCGAGCAGAAGCCTGGCGCACACATCGTCTACATGAGCGCCGAGAGCTTCATGAACGAGTACGTAGCGGCGATCGGGCAGAAGCGAATGGACGAGTTTCGCGCGCGCTACCGCAACGAGTGCGACGGGCTTCTCATCGACGACGTGCAGTTTCTCGCGGGCAAGGTGGGCACCCAGGAGGAGTTCTTCCACACCTTCAACGCGCTCTACCAGAAGGACATCCCGATCGTTCTTACGAGCGACGTGCTGCCGCAGAATCTCCAGGGCAT
Organism: Deltaproteobacteria bacterium; assembly: GCA_947477565.1. GTDB lineage: Bacteria > Myxococcota_A > Polyangia > Polyangiales > SCUS01. The sequence goes on along the minus strand of CANJUR010000015.1, from coordinate 28,322 downwards.
GGCCGAGCGGCTGCTCTCCCGCTTCGCGAGCGGGCTCGTCGCGGAGGTGTATCCGCCGGAGTTGGAGACGCGCATCGCGATTCTGCGGAAGAAGGCCGAGCAGGACGGGATGAAGCTCGACGACGAGACCGCGGCGCTGATCGCGAGCGCCGGGAGCAACGTGCGCGAGCTTGAGGGCATGCTGATGAAGCTCTCGATTCGGGCGAGCCTGAACGGGCGCGGGGTGATCGACGCAGCGCTGGCGCGGGAGACCCTGCGCATCGGGTCGAAGCCCGCGGTGACCACCGTGGAGGACGTCCAGCGGGCGGTCTGCGAGCACTACCGCATCAAGATGGTTCAGCTGACCGGGAAGGATCGCCACAAGGAGGTCGCGCTCCCGCGGCAGGTGGCGATGTACCTTGCGCGCACGCACCTCGGGACGTCGTTTCCGCAGATCGGCGCGCGCTTCAACGGGAAGGACCACACCACGGTGATGTCGTCCGTGCGCAAGGTGACGAGGCTTCGTTTGGACGACCTGGAGGTCGCCGCGGCCCTGGAGTCCATCTCGCTCAAGCTGGGTTTTGCCGCCCCGGCCATGGAGGTCACGGTCGGGGTGGGCGAGTACGCCGCACGATGATTTCCCTGAAACCGACGATGATCACTGGGCTGTGGACAACCCTGTGGGCGGCACCGTGTGCTTCCCTGGTGACGAGGACTGTGGACAGGGCTGTGGATGGCGTACGGTGCGTTTCGTCCCCTGCGGTTCAACAGTTGACGCCCCGGTCGGCTTCCCCAGCGCATCGGCTGGCAGGCATAGCCAGAACGGTGTTTTCCACTGTGTCCACAGGACCTATTTCTACGACTGTTTAATTGAATTCAATTCTCCCTGAACAAGAGAAGAAGACACCGGAAGCAACGGGGTCGGGACGCTGAGCCTGACCGAAGGACTGAGTGAGCGATGGAGTTCGTGGTCAACAAGCGGGAGTTCGTACGGGCGCTGAGCCGGGTGCAGAGCGTGGCCGACAAGAAGTCGGCGATGCCCATCCTGACCAACGTGCTGATCGTGGCCGACGCGTCCGGTGTGCGCCTCGCGGCCACCGACCTGACGCTCGCGGTGACAGCCCACTGCAAGGCCGACGTTCGCAAGGGCGGCACCGTGGCCCTCCCGGCGCGGCACGTGTTCGACGTCGTGAAGGTGCTCCCGGACGGTGACGTCACGGTCACCGTGGAGAAGAATTTTTCCGCGCGCATCAAGTCCGGCAAGCGCCGCTTCGACCTTAGCGGAATGCCCGGCGAAGACTTCCCCACCCTGCCCGACCCGAGCAAGGTGACCCTCACGCTCATCCCCGCCGACGACGTCGCCGAACTCATCGCGCTCACGCAATTTTCCATGTCCCCGGACGACACCCGCCCGCACCTCTCCGCCGCCCTCTTCGAGATGGCCGGCGAGGTGCTTCGCGTGGTGACCACCGACGGCCACCGGCTTTCCAAGGCCGAACGCAAGATCAGCGGCATGAACGCCCAGAGCAAGCTGCTCATCCCCGCGAAGGCCGTGCACGAACTCAAGCGCATGGTCGATGAGCTACGCGCGGAGAAGAAAGACGCCACCTCCGGGCCGCTCACCGTCGGCATCGGCGCTGCGAGTTCGCAGGGTCCGGTGTTCTTTCAGCGCGACGGGATGACCCTCTCGTCGAAGCTCGTCGACGCGGCCTTCCCCTCGTACGAGCAGGTCATTCCGTCGGCCACGGACCGCACCGTGACGGCCTCGCGCACCGCCCTCCTCGACGCCCTGCGCGCGGTGTCCCTCGTGGCCTCCGACCGCACCAGCGGCGTGAAGCTGCAGGTCAACTCGTCGCGCATGCTGATCACGAGCGAAAACCCAGAAATCGGCGCGGGCAGCGACGAGATCGACGCCTCGCTCCAGGGCCCGGACGTCACCATCGGGTTCAACAGCAAGTACCTCACCGACGCGCTGAGCGCGCTCACCTCCGAGGAGGTCGCGCTCGAGCTGTCCGGCGAGCTCGACCCCGGGATGATCAAGCCCGTGGGTCGTGACGACTATCTGGGCGTCATCATGCCGATGCGCATCTGAAGTAACCTCTCGCTTCGTCGTGACTCCGCTTCGAATCACCGAGCTCAGCGTCGATGGGTTTCGCAACCTCCGCGACGTGAAGCTTCTCCCCTCGCCCGGCGGCAACGTGCTGCTGGGCGACAACGGGCACGGCAAGACCTCCATCCTCGAAGCCATCGACTACGCCGCCTCGCTGCGGTCGTTTCGCGGCGCCACGCGCACGCAACTCATCGGCCATGAGGCGAAGGCAGCGCAGGTGTTGCTCCGCGTGGCGGGCCCGGACCCTGCGCGCGAGTACCGCCTCCGTCTCGGGCGCACCACCCGGGAGATCACCCTCGACGGCAAGCGCCCGGAGCGTGCAGTGGAGTACTTCGCCGGCGCCGCGTGCGTGGTCTTCCACCCCGGCGATCTCGACCTCGTGCGCGGCCCGCCGGAGCTACGCCGACGCCTCCTTGATCGCATCCTGGTGCGTGCCGTGGACGGCTATGGCGAGGCGCTGAAGTCCTACGGCAAGGCCCTCCGCGCCCGCAACGTGCTGCTCCGGGAGAGGCACCCCGACACCAGGGCCATCCAGGCCTTCGACTTCCCGCTGGCCCGCTACGGCAGCGCGCTCGTTCGGGCCCGCTCGGTGCTCGCGCACGACCTCGTTCCCGCCGCGCGCCGCGCCCTTGACGAGGTCGCGCTCAGCCCGGACGCCATCGAACTCCGCTACCAGCCGCGTGCTTCTGGCGACCAGGTGGTCTTCACCGCCGCCCTCGCGGAGAACCTCTCTCGCGACCTCGCCCGGCGCAGCACCGCCCTTGGTCCGCACGCGGACGACCTTGCCATCACCTGGTCGGGCTTGCCGGCTCGCATCGTGGCCAGCCAGGGGCAGACCCGCGCGCTCGCCCTCGCGCTGCGCCTCGCCGAACTCCACGTGCTCGAGGCCCGCACCCGGGCCATCCCGGTGCTGTTGCTCGATGACGTGTCGAGCGAACTTGACCGTGAACGCACCGCGCGGCTCTTCAAGCTGGTCGCCGCCCTTGGCGCGCAGGTCTTCGTGACCACCACCGACCCGGCCATCGCGGCGCTGCTCCCGGGCGCCCGGCGCTTCACCGTGACCGATGGCGCGGTGGGCCCCGGCGACGGGTGATGGTCATAATCTGACATTGTTTTCAAGGGGGGGTTCTGCTAGAGAAAATCCCTGCAATTTTCGAGGAAATTACGACATGGCACATGAACCGACGGGGCTTGAATACGGGGCCGACAGCATCGAGAAGCTGGAGGGCCTGCAGGCGGTGCGCGAGGTTCCGGGGATGTACATCGGCGACGTCCACGACGGGTCGGGGTTGCACCACCTGGTGTGGGAGGTCGTGGACAACTCCATCGACGAATATTTCGCCGGGGTGTGCAACCGCATCGAGGTGACGGTGCACGCCGACGGTTCGGTGCGCGTCTCGGACAACGGCCGCGGCATCCCGACGGGCATCAGCACGAAGCACGGCATCAGCGCTGCGGAGCTTGCGCTGACGAGCCTGCACGCGGGCGGCAAGTTCAAGAGCGCGAACAACTACGCGGTGTCTTCCGGGCTGCACGGCGTCGGGGTGAGCGCGGTCAACGCGGTGAGCGAGTGGCTGCGGCTCGAGATCTGGCGCGAGGGAAAAATCCACGAAGTGGAGTTTGCCGCGGGCGTGACGAAGGCGCCGCTGAAGGTCATCGGGGAGACCTCGAAGACGGGCACCATCGTGTCGTTCAGGCCCGACCCGACGATCTTCACGATGACGGAATTCTCCTACGAGATTCTGGAGAATCGGCTGCGCGAGCTTGGGTACCTCAACGCGGGTCTGACGCTCACATTGACCGACGAGCGCACGGACAAGCCGACGCAGGAGTTTCACTCCGAGGGCGGCATCTGCGACTACGTGAAATTTCTCAACGCGGAGAAGCTCACCGACGCGGAGCCCATCTCGTTGCGCGGCGAACACGCCCTCGAGAGCGGCAAGATCGTCACCGTCGAGATCGCCTTGCAGTGGACCAACAGCCTGTACGAGACCATCCAAGCGTACACGAACAACGTTCACAACCGCGACGGTGGCACGCACGTCTCGGGCTTCAAGACGGCCATCACGCGCTGCATCAACGCCTACGGCGCCGAGAAGAATTACCTCAAGCCCCTGAAGGACCAGCCCCTGATCGGCGACGACGTGCGCGAGGGCCTGACCGGTGTGATTTCCGTGCGGCACCCCAACCCCTCGTACAGCTCGCAGACCAAGCACAAGCTGGTGTCTTCCGAGGTGTCGGGCATCGTGTCGGGCATCCTGCAAGAGCGCCTCTCGCGCTGGCTTGACGAAAACCCCACGGCGGCCAAGCGCGTGGTGGAGAAGTGCGTGCTGGCGGCGCAGGCGCGCGCAGCGGCGCAGAAGGCGCGCGAACTTGTGCATCGCAAGGGCGTGCTGGACGCAAGCTCGCTGCCGGGAAAGTTGGCAGACTGCCAGGAGCGCGACCCGTCGAAGTGCGAGCTGTACATCGTCGAGGGTGACTCCGCCGGTGGCTCCGCGAAGCAGGGGCGCGACCGCAAGACGCAGGCGATTCTTCCGCTGCGAGGGAAGATTCTCAACGTCGAGCGGGTGCGCTTCGAGCGGATGCTGGGCAACCAGGAGATCGGCACGCTGATCACGGCGCTCGGGGTGACCGTGCGACCGGACAAGTTTGGCGATCCGAAGTCTTCCGAGGAGGAGAGCGGCTCGACGACGCCGGGCCCGCGGCTCGACCTGGAGAAGCTGCGCTACCACCGGGTGGTGCTGATGACCGACGCCGACGTCGATGGGTCACACATCCGCACGCTGCTGCTGACGTTCTTCTTCCGGCAGATGCCCGAGCTCGTGGAGAAGGGCTACCTGTACATCGCGCAGCCGCCGCTCTACGGCGTGCGTCGCGGCAAGACCATCGACTACGTGAAGGACGACGAGGCGCTCGCGCACAACGTCATCAAGGTCGGCACGAAGAACCTCGTGCTGAAGTCCGACACGGTGACCATCGAGGGCGACCCCCTGCACGCGCTGGCGATGGAGCTGCACCGCGGCGAGACGCTGCTGCAGCGGATGGAGCTGCGCTGCGAGCCTAAGGTGGTGAGCGCGGTGGTGCGCACGCGCGCCTTCACGCGGGAGACGCTCAAGGACGAAGCGGCCATCGCGGAGGGCATGAAGCGCCTCGAGGAATACATGACTACGTATTCGCCGGAGCTACTTCCGCTGCGGTTTACGCTCGACGACGACGTAGAGCACGGCGGGCACCGGGTGTTGATTCGCGTGCGCGCGGGCACCGCGGGGCGCACGACCACGCTGAGCTGGACTTTCCTGGACGGGCCGGAGGTGCGCGAGCTGAGCGCCATCGAAGATCACCTCGGGGCGCTGGGTCCGGCGCCGTGGACGCTGGTGGACGGGTCGAAGACGCACACCATCGTGCACGGTGGTCAGATGCACCAGTTGATCGACGAGCGCGGGAAGAAGGGCGCGACGATCCAGCGCTACAAGGGGCTCGGGGAGATGAGCGCCGAGCAGCTCTGGGAGACCACGATGGACCCGGCGAAGCGCATCATGCTGCGGGTGCGGGTCGAAGACGCCGCGGCCACGGACAAGGTCATGACCCTGCTGATGGGCGACGAGGTCGAGCCGCGCCGCGCCTTCATCGAGAAGAACGCCCTCAACGCCCGCAACCTGGATATCTGACCTCAAACGCTGCTTCTTTCACCTCACCAGAACACCCCAATCTCACCGCGCAGCCATTTGACAGGGGCGCGGGGGTTCGGGTACCTACCGCCCTCCCTCGATTCGCAAAAGGTTTGTCATGCAGAAGCCGAAGTTCCGTACCGCCGACAAGTCCGCCTGGGTGTTCGTCACGACGACGCTAAACAAGCGCCCGGTGAAGGCCATGAGCCGTCGCTCCGCGCTCCGTTGCGGTTACCTCGCCGGCGCCGCCAACCGCCTCGGCGTGGAAGATCAGCGCGCGCTCCCGACGCCGCACATGGACGAGACGATGAGCGCGTTTATCCGCCGCGTTAAGTCCGCCTCGCAGGCGTAGATCGTTCGTTGACCGTGCGCGCCGTGGAGGGCTAGAACCCTCGGTACAGTGCGCCACGATGGCTTCGACGTCACCTTCTGGGGGGTCCGGGGTAGTATAGCTACTCCGGGTCCGCGCACGGTTCTTGTGGGTGGCAACACCAGCTGCGTCGAAGTGCTCGCGGGCGATGATCGCATCATCCTCGACGGCGGCACCGGGCTCCGGGAGCTCGGCGAGACCCTCCGCCACGACGGCCCCATCAGCGCCCACGTCTTCTTCTCCCACGTCCACTGGGATCACATCCAGGGCGTCCCTTTCTTCGCTCCCGCGTTCAACCCGAAGAGCAGCTTCGTTCTTCACGCCGGCAAGCGCGCGGGGCGCACGGTTCGTGACGCCCTCGGCGGCCAGATGGCCGACCCGTACTTCCCAGTGCACCTCCAGGAGATCGAGGCGGCGCTCACCTTCCATGACCTCGAGCAGCGTCAGCGGGTCACCGTGGGCGACGGGGTGGTGGTGTACGGCATCGAGGGCAATCACCCCGATGGGGTGTTTGCGTGGCGCGTCGAGTGGAAGGGCCACTCGGTGGTCTATGCGACGGACACAGAGAGCTCATCGCTCCACGATGAGGCCATCATCGATCTGGCGCGCGGCGCCGATGTGTTCATCTACGACGCGCAGTTTACGCCCGAGCAACTCGACGGCGGCGACGGGCGGGGCTCCCGCCGGGGATGGGGACACAGCACCATGATGGACGGCGCGCGCCTCGCGCAGGCCGCGCGGGTCGGGACGTACGTGCTCTTCCACCATGATCCGCACCAGGATGACGCCGCCGTGGTCGCGAAAGAACGCCGCGCGCAGCAGGTATTCGAGCGCTCCGTGGCCGCGCGCGAGGGCATGACGCTCGACGTAACTCGCGGTCATCGGGGTGCGTAGCAGCCTTCGCGGGTGGCGCATTGATTGCGCGATGTCGGGATATCGAATGGGGTTCTTTTCCCTCGCGAAGTTCGGCGCTATATGACCGCCATATCAACCATGGATTCCGCTCTCCCTACCCAGATTTCATCGGACATCATTGTCGAGAAGCCCGTCGCGCGGGAGGGCAAGGTGCTCATCGACGCCTCCCGTCCCTTCGCCGTGGAGAACCCCGGCAGCTCCATCTGGCACGTCGCGAGCACCCTGACCGCCTGGGCGGTGTGCTTCGCGCTCGCCACGGCGCTACCGATCGCGTGGTACGCGCGGCTCCCGTTTACGCTGCTCACTTCGCTCGTGGCGGTGCGGTCGTTTATTCTCTTCCATGACGTGATGCACACCGCGATGTGCCGTGGCAGCGCGCTCTGGGCGCGGGTCTGTCGCCCCATCGTCTCGCTGTTTGGACTGTGGATTCTCACACCGCCGAGCGTCTGGAAAGAGTCGCACAACTACCACCACGCGCACACCGCGAAGCTGGTGGGATCGCATATCGGCTCGTACATGATGCTCACTCCAGCGATGTACGCGAAGGCGACGCCGGCGCAGCAGCAGATGTACCGGCTCCTGCGCTCGCCGTTCAACGTACTCTTTGGCTACTTCACGGTGTTTCTGTGGGGAATGTGCGTGGGGCCGTTTATCAAGTCGCAAAAGAAGCACTGGGACGCGCTGCTGGCGCTGGGACTGCACTTCGCGCTCATCGCACTGTCGGTTCATTTCTTCGGCGTGAGCGCGGCCTTCACTGGCGTCATCGGGTGCGTGGCCCTCGCCTGTGCGTATGGCGCGTATCTCTTCTATGCACAGCACAACTTCCCGGAAGTGCACGTGCAGCCGCGGGAAAGCTGGAGCTACACCCGCGCCGCCCTCGAGTCGTCGAGCTTCTTCGATATGCCGCCGGTGATGCATTGGCTCACTGGCAACATCGGTTATCACCACGTTCATCACCTCAACTCGCAGATTCCGTTCTATCGGCTGCCCGAGGCGATGGCGGGCATTCCCGAACTGCAGAACCCCGGGCGCACCTCGCTCCATCTGAAGGACATTCGCGCGAACTTCGCCCTCAAGCTCTGGGACCCCGCCAAGGGGCGCATGGTCGGATACGACGAAGCCGCCGCGGGATAGGACACCTCACCCCTCCCGAGGGCCTCGGCGGGCCGCCCCTCCGTGATATTCCCCCCGCCATCCCCGATGATCCACCGCGCCCGCACCGCACCCGTCCTCGCGCTTCTCCTCGCCAATACCGTCGCCTCCGCCCAGCCCCGCCCCGTCGCGCTCAGCGCCGTCGAGCACGCCCTCGGCGCGTCGCCCGTGCACATGGTCGCGGGCCACGGTCGGCTCACCGCGGGAGTCACCCGCGACGGCGACCTCGCCGTACTCACCTGGCCGTCGCCCTCGTGCTGCGATCAACTCACCCACCTCTCCTCCAATGATGTCGATGCCCGCACGCGCCCGCGCACTGGCGTCCACGAGGGCTTCGGCGTCGCCCTCGGCCTCGTCGTGGAGACCACGGCCGGAACCCGCGTCGAGTGGCTCCACGACCCCGCCCGCTGGCGTCCGGTGGCGGGCTACGCCGACGAGGCTTCGCTCCAGCCGCGCGTGACGTACACCCGCATCGACGGCGGACTCACCGTCACCCTCGACGACGCGGTGCTCCCCTCCCCGGACGTACTGCAACGACGCGTGCGCTTCGCACGCACCAGCGACGCCGCGGGGATGGCCATTCGCAGCGTCGCCCTCATGGCGCACACCAACCTCGGGCTCACGCAAAACATCATCCCGAGACTCCCCTTCGGCGACGTCCTCGCGGACAGCCGCAATGACTTCGGAGTCGTGCACGACAGCACCCTTGGGGCGTTCGTTCACTTCCGCCCGACGGACCGCGCGCCCATCATGGACATCCCCTCCCTCGTCGGCGCGCCGGTGCTCCCCGCGGACCACTTCGGCCCCCTCGACGCCCTCCTGCGCCGCGATGGAGACATCACCACCGACGCCGATGCCCTCGCAGCGTCGCTCGACACCACCTTCGCCCGCGGCGTCTACGCCGTCGTCGGCAGCGAGCCCCGCGCCGATGCCTTCCAGGCCGGTCGCGAAGGCGATGACTTCTGCGATGAACTCGGTCGCCTGGTCGATAACGTCCTCGCGCTTCGCACCTCCGGCATCACGCTGCCCATCGATCCGGGACTCGCCACCGGGTTTCGCTGCCCCGACGCGGTGCGCCCCTCCCGCGTCGCCGTCGCCCGCGCCTGGACCCGAAGCACCCCCTCCGCGTGGTCCCTCGCCAACACCAACACGCTCGCGGGCAACCCCGTCGCCGCGTACCTCAACGACAGCGCCATGCGGGTGCCGTTTACCATCACAGGTATGACCGGCGAGGCCCGCCTGCTCATCGCCTTCGGCACCACCGCCGCAGAAGCGCGCGCAGGCTACGGCGTCGCCCACTCCATGACCCCCGACGATCTCATCGGGCGCGACCGCGCGGAGTGGGTTCGCCGGGCGGGCGCACTCGCGGTGCCTGAGCACCTGCCCGAGAGCATCCCCGCGGAGGATCGTAGCCGCATCCTGCGGTCCGCGCGGCGAGCGATGCTTCATGTGCTCAATGGCACCGACGCGACCACCGGGATGGTCGTCGCCTCCATCGCCCGGCAGGCGCCGTATGGCCTCGACTGGCCTCGCGACGGGGCCTTCTTCGATGATGCCTTCGATGTCGGCGGGCTCTCCGGCAACGCCACCCGACGCCTCGACTGGGCACTCCCCCTCGCGCGCGAAACCGCCATCGGGCAGTCGGAAATCAACCCGCTCACAGACCCGCGCCCGCCCATCGACCCGCGCACCGGCACCCGGCAATACCCCGAAGCCGCCTGGGAGATGAACTATTACAACACCGGTGCGATGGGCGGATTCTTCCGCTTCGAGATCGACAACACCGCACTCATGGTGTGGTCGGCCTCTACGCACCTGGCGTTTTTGTCCAATGAAGAGCGGATGACCACCACCGCGCGCTGGTGGCCGCGCATCCGACGCAGCGCCGACCTTCTCGCCGACTGGCGTGACGCCGAAACCGGGCTCGCCGCACTCGCCAATGAGGACGACAACGCCGTCTTTTCCTCCACCCTCCACGGCGGAACCACCGTGTTTGCCTCCCTCGAAGCGGCCGCCCGAGTCGCGCGTTTGATGGGAGAAACCGCCGTCGCCGCGCGCTGGGAGCGCCGTGCCTCGGAGCTTCGCGACGCCCTCGTGCGGCGCTTCTACGACCCGACCACGCAGCGCTTCGTCAACGACGTGAGCGGCGCCGCGGCGAGCAACCCGGGATCGTCCTCCCTCGGTGCGACGGCGTGGATGGTGTGGCCCGCGGCGATGTTTCCTGTGACCGATTCGCGGGTGGTGCGGCAGGTGCGCAGCGACATGGAGCGTGTGCTCGCCGTGCTGCGCGGCGACGCAGGCACCGAAGGCGGCGCCTACCTCACGAAGACCATGCTGGCAGCGGCGGTGTTCGTGGCGCGCGGGGGCGATCCGACGGTGCGGCCGCTCGTGGAGGAGGCTCTCGTGCGCATGGCGCGAGACATCATCACCGCGGACACACAGGTGATGGGCGAGGTGTTTATTACCCTGCGCGACGCGGACGGCGGCGTGATCGGGCGGGAGAACCGCGTGTCCATTCCGCACCTCTGGGAGGCGACGCTGTTCTATCTGACCACGATGGCGCTGAGCGAGCCGGAGCGCTTCGACTTCGACCGACGCGCGCTGCCGGTCGCGCAGACGCCGCCGCCCGGAACCGTCCCGCTGCCGCTGCCGACCATCGATGCAGGGACGCTCGCAATGGACGCCGCCGTGACCGCGGACGCAGCGGCCATGGACACCGGGCCCGACCCGTTTGCGCCGCGCACGACGGGAGGCGATTGCGGGTGCGCAGTGCCCGGTCGTGCGGGCGAAACACACGGCTGGGCAGGCCTCGGCGCGCTCGGAATCTGGATGGCAACGCGGCGCCGGCGATCAATCCCGCGCGCTTGACCGGTCGCGGCGTGTTGGGCTCTATGCCGACGCCATGACGACCTTCGAATTCCAACCTCTCCTGGACGTTCATCCGCACGACACCGCGTATCGGTTGATCACCACCGATCACGTCTCCACCGTGGAGGCCGCGGGTCGCTCGTTTGTCACCGTCGAGGCCGCCGGGCTGACCCTCCTCGCTCGCGAGGCCATGCGCGACATCGCCCACCACCTGCGGCCCGGGCACCTCGCGCAATTGCGAAAGATTCTCGACGATCCGGAGTCGTCGGACAACGACCGCTTCGTCGCGCTCGACCTGCTCAAAAACGCCAACATCTCCGCCGGGGGCATTCTCCCGATGTGCCAGGACACCGGCACCGCCATCATCGTGGGCAAGCGCGGCCAGGACGTGCTCACGGTCGGCGACGACGAAGAGAGCCTGGCGCGCGGGGTGTTTGACACCTACCTCACAACCAACCTGCGCTACTCGCAGCTCGCCCCGTTGGACATGTACCAGGAGGTCAACACCGGCAATAACCTGCCGGCGCAGATTGAGCTCTATGCCACCAGGGGCGATGAGTATCGCTTTCTGTTCATGGCCAAAGGCGGCGGGTCGGCCAACAAGAGCTACCTCTATCAAGAGACCAAAGGACTGCTCAATCCGCAGAGCATGATGGCGTTTCTCGAGTCGAAGGTGCGCTCGCTCGGCACCGCCGCGTGCCCGCCGTATCACCTCGCCATCGTCATCGGCGGAACCTCCGCGGAGTACGCCCTCAAGACCGCCAAGCTGGCCTCCGCGCGCTACCTCGATGAGCTACCCCCGGACGGCAACAAGCTCGGGCGCGCGTTTCGCGATCGGGCGCTCGAAGCCGACGTGCTCGCGATGACCCAGCGCATCGGCATCGGCGCGCAGTTCGGAGGGAAGTACTTCTGCCATGACGTGCGGGTGATCCGGCTGCCGCGGCACGGGGCGTCGTGCCCGGTGGCCATCGCGGTGTCGTGCTCGGCCGATCGACAGGCGCTCGGGAAGATTACTCGCGAGGGTATCTTTCTCGAGCAGCTCGAACACGACCCGGCGCACTACCTCCCGCTCCCCACCCCGCAAGACCTCGGCGGCGCCGTGGTCAACATCGACCTCAATCGCCCGATGTCGGAAGTGCGCGCGGAGCTGTCGCGGCACCCGATCAAGACCCGGCTGTCGCTCACCGGAACACTCATCGTGGCGAGGGACATCGTGCACGCGAAGTTCAAGGAGCGCCTCGACCGCGGGGAGGGTCTCCCCGATTACCTGAAGCAGTATGCCGTGTACTACGCCGGGCCCGCGAAGACGCCGGCGGGGTACGCTTCGGGGTCGTTTGGTCCGACCACGGCGGGGCGCATGGACTCGTACGTCGAGGCGCTGCAGGCGGCGGGCGGCAGCCTGGTGATGCTCGCCAAGGGCAACCGGTCGTCGGCGGTGACCGCGGCGTGCAAGAGGCACGGCGGGTTCTACCTCGGGTCCATCGGCGGACCGGCCGCGCGGCTGGCGCTGGACTGCATCAAGAAGGTCGAGGTGCTGGAGTATCCAGAGCTCGGGATGGAGGCCGTGTGGAAGATCGACGTGGTGGATTTCCCGGCGTTCATCGTGGTCGATGACAAGGGCCACGATTTCTTCGCGGGAATGACCGGCGGGCCGAAGCTCGACGTCGTGGGGTGATGCTGCTCAGCCGGCGTGCTGTCGCAAGAACGCGACGGTGCGCTCCCACGCCAGCGCCGCGGAGGGCGCGTCGTACATGGCCGGGTCGCCCTCTCGCATGAAGGCGTGGCCCGCGTCGTAGAAGTGCAGTTCGAAGCTGCGCCCGGCGGCGAGCGCTGCGTCGGCCACGGACTGCGGACCCGCGGTCGGGATGTACGCGTCCTTCGCGCCGAAGTGCGCCAGGAGCGGGATCGTGCAGTGCGACCAGTCCATGAATTCAGCCTTCGGGATGCCGTAGAAGGGCACCGCCGCCACGAGGCCAGGGGCACCGCACGCCGCCGCGATGGCCATGCCGCCGCCGAGGCAGAAGCCCGTCACGGCGACCTTGCCGTTGGAGCGCGGGTGCGCACGCAGGGCCGCCGCCGCCGCCGCGATGATCGCCACCGCGTCGGAGGTCTGCAGCGCGTTGGAGAGTTGCATCGCTTCGGGCACGTCGGCCGCGACGCGTCCGTCGTAGAGGTCTACCGCGAGCGCGAGAAACCCTGCGTCGGCGAAGCGCCTGGCGAGGCGCTTCAGGTCGTCGTTGAGGCCGTACCACTCGTGAACGAGAATGACGGCGCCGACGGGGGCAGCGCCGGAGGGCAGAGCGAGCGCACCGTGCACGTGGCGGTCGAGGGCGGAGAAGGCGAATGGCTCAGTCATGGGGGTGTTCGTAACAGGCAAGGGGCGGGGTGCGTCAACGGTGCGATGCCGGTGTAGTGTCCCGGTGATGGCAGGACGGACGTTTGCAATCGGGGACATCCACGGCGAACTCGACCATCTCCGGACGCTCCTCTCGCGTCTGCCCGATGTGGGGCGGAGCGACACCGTGGTGTTCATGGGCGACTACGTGGACCGCGGTCTGCGGTCGCGGGAGGTCGTGGAGGTGGTGCGCGGGCTCGACCGCGATGTGGGCTGCAACGTGGTGTGCCTGCGCGGCAACCACGAGGACGCCTGGCTGAAGGTGGTTGACGAGGGCTGGCCGGGCTTCGTGATGCCGCCGGGCAACGGGTGCCTCGCGACGATGCGCTCGTACACGGGCGGCGAAGCCGGCGGGCCGCGCACGAAGGAAGAGCTACTCGCGCTGCTCACCGGGCGCTTCTTCCCGGAGGAGACCCTCGCGTGGTTTCGCACGCTGCCGCACTGGTACGAAGACGAGCACGCCATCTACGTGCACGCGGGCCTGACCATCGACGAGGAAGGGAAGTACCCGCACCCGAGGTACGCGCTCAAGCCCGAGGCGCTGCTGTGGACGCGCACCGAGGCTTTCTTTCGCGACTACCGGGGCAAGCGCGTGGTGGTCGGCCACACGCGCACCCTCGACCTGCCGCAATCACTCTCGACCTACACCGTCGATGATCCGACGGACGTCTGGGCGGGCCCTGCGGTCGTGGCCATCGACACGGGCTGCGGAGGCAAAGGGTTTCTCTCCGCCGTCGAGTTGCCTTCGATGAAGATCTACGAGTCGCGCTGAGGGTCAGCCTTCGGCGGGTTCGCTGCGTTCGACGCGCGCCTCGTCGCGCTCGCGCCGCGATGGGTTGACGCGCACCAGCCCGTGGTCGCCGTCCACCAGGGCCACGTCGCCGTCGCTCGCCCAGTTGTAGATTCCCGACGCCTCGCAGACCGTCGGTACGCCGATGAGTTCTACGAGGGCGCGCACCCGCCCGACGCCCACCGGGCCAGAAAGAACCAGCGCCCCGGGGTGCGTGCGCGCCGCCAGCAGAAGCTCGAAGACCGTCACCGTGTCGCCGACCCACACGGCCCCCTTCGGCACCGCCGGCGCGGCCTCCTGCGTGAGCAGCATCCGCAGCGCGTCGCACAACTCGGACATCTCCATCGCCCGCTCGGTGAGCAGCGGGACATCGGTGATGCGCGCCGAGCGTGTGGCCTCGCGCGCCACCTGCGCCAGCGCCTGTCCGAGGCCGCGTCCACGGGCGAGTTCGAGCGTGCGCTCGCGCAGCCGAGCGTCGTCCAGAATCGAGCGCGACAGCGTCAGGAAGCCCGCCTCGATGCCTCGCCGGTGGGCCTCCCGGGCGTGCGATTCGAGGGTGGCGTCGCAGGTCTGCATGGCCCGTTCGAGCGCCTTCGTCTGGTCCCGCGCGCTGACCTTCGCATCGCCCGCGGGCGAGCGCGTCGATGGACGCTGCACCGCCGACAAGATGCCGAGCGCGCGGCCGACCACCACGGAGCGACCGGGGACGGTGACCCGGCGCGTTCCGGTGGTGCGTGGGTGCGCGGAGGGGCTCTGGTCGCTCGCGACGATGCGGGCGCGCTCGAGCAGCGGTGCGATGGCGCCCGCGAGGGCCATCAGCAGCTCGATGTCGCGCTCGGAGTAGGTGTCACTGCGTCGCTGCACCACGAGGGCGCCTGCGGCCCCGTGCGGCCCCGGCACGGGCACCGCGAGGAAGGCCGGGAAGCGCTCCTCCCCGAGCATCGAGAAGGGGCGGAAGCGCGCGTGGTCGGGGGCGATGTCGGCGGACACCGGGCGCAGGCACTCGACGGCCATGCCGACGAGTCCTTCGCCGACGTTGAGGCGCACCTCGCCGAGGGCGCTGGTGGTGAATCCGACGTTGCCGCGCATCACGAGCCCGTCGCCCTCGCGCAGGTAGAGCGAGCACACGTCGCTGCGAAACACCGCCGCCACCCGCCGCGGAGCCTCGTCGAGAAGGTCGGTGATCGGCCGCGGCCGGGCGAGCGCGTGTACGAGGTCAACGACCGCGTCGAGGCGTTCGACGCCGCGGCCGTGGATGGTCGGCGTCACGCCAGAAGAAGCGAGGGAGTCGTCGGAGAGATCAGTGGACATCGGTGGCGCCGCGCAGCGAAGCACAGGCGGCGAGCAGAGTCGACGCGCGAGCGCCGGGTGAGGTTCCGCTGGCTTCGACGCGTCGCGAGGAATTGACCAGAGGACACGCTTCATTCCGAGGGCGGTCTTGATGAGCAGCGCCTCCCCCCGGTTGGTGCGACGGAGTTCCTCCGTGGGTTCCATGGATAGCCGCAGTGCCGTTGGAGATCTAACCGGGGACTACGGAATCCAGAGTTCGCGCGGACCGCTCTTCGGGAGCAGGCCAATTGCCGTCGCGGACCCTTCCGTCACACGCCGGAATGCTTCCGCCACCAACGGGAGGCCTTCGTTACCGCGCAATTCATGCACTTTTCCGCGTCGGCGGTCTCCGGCCTCCAACGGGAGCGTCAGGAAAGTGCCGAATTCCATGTCTAT
This sequence comes from Deltaproteobacteria bacterium, assembly GCA_947477565.1. Taxonomy (GTDB): domain Bacteria; phylum Myxococcota_A; class Polyangia; order Polyangiales; genus SCUS01. The sequence goes on along the minus strand of CANJUR010000015.1, from coordinate 12,350 downwards.
TTCCGTGGCGGAAGCCTTCGTGGCCGTGGCGGAAGCCTTCGTGGCGGTGGCGGAAGCCTTCGTGGCCGTGGCGGAAGCCTTCGTGGCGGACGGGCAGACTGCGGTTCTCCCGCTCAGAATCCGTCGCGCGTCCCCGCAGGTGACGACACCGACTACTCCGGATCCGCCGGGGTGATGAGGGCATCGTTGACGAGAGGGTCGCGGTCGTTGCAGCGAGCTCTTCCAGCGCGGTGAACGGGTGATCACGACGGCGCCAATTTGAGCGGATCCTTGGCAGAAGGGACGGGGGTGTTGGATCGCTTATCCCCTTTACCTCGGCCAGCGAGTCATTCCTCAAGAATGACCTCCGAAAGCTTTGTGGGGTTGGCGCGCACGCGCACGTCCCGGCCCAGCAACAGGGCGACCTCGTGCTCTCGTTGCAGCTTGTTGAAGCTCGCCGCGTAGGGTCCTTGCGGTCCTGCGACCTGAAGCATGAAGCGGTAGATGGGCACGTCGTTGATCATGGTGCCCGTGGGCTGAGCGTTCACGATGCGGGCGGCGAGGGGGAGTCCGTGGACACGTAGCCATGCGGCGTGGCGGCCCTTTGCTCGGCCACGCACGAACAAGACGGCCCCGATGACGAACAGCACGGCCCCAATGCCGCCGTTGACGAAAGCGGCCTCGATGCCATCGCCGCCTGTCGCGATTCCGGCTGCCACCACAAGCATGATGAGCCCAACCAGCCCGAGGCCCAATCCGAACGTGATCCCGATGCCGCCAGCGCTTGCTGCCGCACGCAGACTGCCCTCCTGGGTCTCTCCCTGCACGTAGGCTCCCGAGGACTGCGGACACAGGCCCAGCGAACCGAAGTGCCCCTGTATGAACTGAAGCATGCGCGGGTTGGGTAGCTCACGGAGAATCTGAGCGGCTGCAGTCACGTCGCCGAGAACCTCATAAGCGTGGGCGCGGAGCACCGACGCCAGCGGATCCAACGAATCATCGATCGGGATCGCGTCCTTCTGGGGTCCCAGAAGCGCGAGCATCCTTCTCCCGTCTCGCTCCATTGCCGCCGCGATCGCCGCCGAAACGCGGTACTCAGAATCGCTGTCCAGATCGTTCGCTGCCGGGTTCATGAGCGAGAGGAGGCCGAGCAGGCGCGCGCGATCGCCCTGTACGGCGGCGAGCCGGCATAGCTTCCCGAGTTGCTCCTGGCGGTGACGAGGCAGGACCGCCGCGTCGAGCGCGCTCTCGGAAAGCGCCTGCGTGAGTTCGGGCTGTGACTGCATGGAGGGGAGCTGTGCGATCTGGAGCGTGAGCAGCGACATGTCCTCGCTCGCGGCCACGTCCCCTTGCTGGGCTCGCGCGCGCAAGCTCTGCCAGATCAGCATGGCCTCCTGCTCCCTTCCGGGCTGAATCTCAGTGCCCCCGAGCACCGCCTGAAGCGTCGGCGACGGGATGCGCGGCCGCCCGTCCTGAACGCGCAGCTGCGCGATGCGCATCGGATCGTCCGACGGCATCGGCGGCATCATGGCCGGCCGCAGCAGCTCGCTGCGATCGGGGAGCGTGCAGGTCGCGCGGCATCGCGAACAGGCAACCTGTCCCCCATGCAGCGGGGCGCTCGCGGCCGAGGCGCACACGGGGCACACGTAAAGGCGGTCGGTCGGTGTCGGGCGGTACATGGGCTGCCTCTCAGGGGGTGTGGCGATACTATTCTGGCAACGAGCGCAAGGACTTACTCGTCAGCCAGCAAGGCTCTTCCCGCGCGGTAAACGGGTGATCTGCGGAAGGCACACCTCGTCCTTATACCGTGGGTAACATGGTGCTGTACGGCACGACGCGGGGACGAGCGGCGGGGTGGCGTAGTGCTCGATGAAGACGACTGATTTGCCGCGCGGTGCAACCCCGACGCGATGGTGGAAGAGGCGCTGCCGAGCGTGGGCGATCGCCGAGGTGGGGGGCGCGCGCGGCCCTCGACGCGCAGTGTCATGGGGCCGTAGTGTCCGCCCCCCATAAGACTATGAGTGACCTCGAAAACCCCCCAGGCACGGCCCCGCGTTCGGACGGTGGTCCAGGTAATTTTGTTGATGAACTCGTGCGCGACGACCTCGCGGCGGGTCTCAACGGCGGGCGTCTCATGACGCGCTTCCCGCCGGAGCCCAACGGCTACCTGCACCTCGGTCACGCCAGGTCGATCACTCTGAATTTCGGTCTCGCGCAGCGGCACCAGGGGGTGTGCAACCTCCGCTTCGACGACACCAACCCGACCACCGAGGAGGTCGAGTACGTCGAGTCGATTCAGGCGGACGTGCGGTGGCTCGGGTTCGAGTTTGGGCTGCGGCTCTACTACGCCTCGGACTACTTCGAGCAGCTCTACAACTGGTCGGAGAAGCTCATCAAGGACGGCCGCGCGTACGTCGATTCGCAAGACCTGGAGGCCATCCGCGCGGGCCGCGGGGACTTCCACCGACCGGGGGTTTCGAGCCCCTTCCGCGACCGCACCGTCGAGGAGAATCTCGACCTCTTCCGGCGCATGCGCGGCGGGGAATTCCCCGACGGCGCGCACGTGCTCCGGGCGAAGATCGACATGGCCTCGAAGGACCTCAACCTGCGCGACCCGTTGATGTACCGGATCCGGCACGCGACGCACCATCGCACCGGCGACGCGTGGTGCATCTACCCGATGTACGACTGGGCGCATGGGGAGAGCGACGCCATCGAAGGGGTGACGCACTCGATCTGTACGCTGGAGTTCATCAACCACCGCGGGCTGTACGAGTGGTTTCTCGAGGCCATCGGGGTGGAGCACAAGCCGAAGCAGATCGAGTTTGGCAAGCTCAACCTGTCGTACACGGTGCTCTCCAAGCGGCGCATGAAGGAGCTTGTCGAGGGCGGGCACGTGAGCGGCTGGGACGACCCGCGGATGCCCACGCTGGCGGCGGTTCGTCGCCGGGGGTTCACCCCGGAGGCGCTGCGGAATTTCTGCGAGCGCATCGGGGTGTCCAGGCGCGACGGCGTGGCGGACGTGACGCTGCTCGAGCACGCGGTGCGCGAAGACCTCAACGCGCGCTCGCCGCGGGCGATGGGCGTGCTGCGGCCGCTGAAGGTGATCATCGAAAACCTCCCGGCGGGCGAGGTGGTGTGGTTCGACGCGGCGGTGCACCCGGAGCACCCGGAGCAGGGCACGCGGAAGGTTCCGTTTGCGCGGGAGTTGTTCATCGAGCGGGAGGACTTCATGGAAGACCCGCCGAAGAAGTTTTTTCGGTTGAGCGTGGGGCGCGAGGTGCGGCTGCGGTACGCGTGCTTCATCACCTGCACCGGCGTGGAGAAGCACCCCGCGACGGGGGAAATCACCGCGCTGCGCTGCACCTGGGATCCGGCGACGAAGGGCGGCGACGCCCCGGATGGTCGGAAGGTGAAGGGCACTTTGCACTGGGTGAGCGCGGCGCACGCGGTGGACGCGGAGGTGCGTCTCTACGACCGGCTCTTCAAGGTCGAAGACCCGATGGATGTGCCCGAGGGCGGCAGCTGGAAAGATCACCTCAACACGGAATCACTGACCGTTCTCGCGGGCTGCAAGGTCGAGCCGTCGCTGGCGGAGGCGACGTCCGGCGAGCGGTTTCAGTTCGAGCGCATGGGGTACTTCTGCGTGGATTCCCGGGACTCGAAGCCTGGCGCGCTGGTGTTCAACCGCACCATCGGTCTCGCGGACTCGTGGGCAAAGATGGTCGCGGCCAACAAGGTCGGCTGAGGAGACGTTCATGCAGCAGGTCGTTCAGGAAGTGCGCACGGGCAAGACCGGCGTCCGCGAGATTCCCGCACCGGTGGCCGCTGCCGGTCAGGTGGTGGTCGCGACGGCGGCCTCGCTCGTCTCCGCCGGTACCGAGCGCTACGTCGTCGAGCTTGCCCGCAAGAGCCTCCTCGGCAAGGCCCGCGAGCGGCCCGACCACGTGCGTCGGGTGCTCCAGAAGATGAAGTCCGAGGGTCTTGTCACCACCGCGCAGCAGGTGATGGCGAAGCTCGATGAGCCGATGCCCCTGGGGTACTCGTCCGCGGGCGTGATCCTGGAGTGCGGGCGCGGGGTGCAGGAGTACAAGCCCGGCGATCGGGTGGCCACGGCGGGCCCGCACGCCGGCGTGGTGAGCATCGGGCGCAACCTGGTGGCGCGCATCCCCGAGGGGGTGAGCTTCGAGCAGGCGGCGTACACCAGCGTGGCGAGCATCGGGCTGGAGGGCGTGCGTCTCGCGCGCGCCACGCTGGGCGAGCGGGTGCTGGTCATCGGGCTCGGGCTTATCGGGCAGATCTGCGTGGCGCTCTTGAAGGCCCAGGGGTGCCGGGTGTTCGGGACGGACATCGACCCGGCGAAGCTGGAGCTGGCGAAGACCTTCGGCGCGGACGCCGTGGGCCTCGGATCGCCGCGCCAGGCGGTGCGCGATTTCGCGGGAGCGCAAGGGGTGGACGCGGTGGTCATCACGGCCGCGACGGCGAGCAACGAGCCCATCGAGTTTGCCGCGGAGGTCACCCGGCAGAAGGGCCGCATCGTGCTGGTCGGCGTGGTGGGCTTAAACCTCCCGCGCGCTCCGTTTTTCCTGAAAGAGCTTGAATTCACGGTGTCTTCGTCGCTCGGCCCGGGCCGCATGGACCCGTCGTACGAGGACAAGGGCGTCGATTATCCCTTCGGCCACGTGCGCTGGACGTCGCAGCGCAACATGGAGGCGATTCTCGACCTCATGGCGCAGGGCAAGCTGCCGGTGGAGAAGCTCACCACGCACCGCTTCGCCATCGCGCAGGCCGCGGAGGCCTACGACCTCATCACCAGCAACGCTCCGGTGTTGGGCGCGGTGCTCACCTATCCCGCGCAGACGACCGCGCCGTCGCGGCGGTTGGAGCTGCGCTCGCCGCGCGCCGCTGGATCTTCCGAGCTGGGCGTGTCGCTCATCGGCGCGGGCAACTACGCGCGCCTGGTGATGATGCCGGCGTTTGCGAAGCTCGGTCCGGTACGGTGGCGCGGGCTGTCTACGGCGCGCGGGCTCAACGCCGAGCACTCGGGCCGCAAGATGGATTTCGACTTCGCCACCACCGAGGCCGACGAGCTTTTCCAGGACCCTGGGACGCGCGCGGTGTTCATCGCGACGCGGCACGACCTGCACGCCGACCTGGTGATTCGGGCGCTTCGTGCGGGCAAGCACGTCTTCGTGGAGAAGCCCTTGTGCATCACCGAGGAGGAGCTTGCCCGGGTGAAGGCGACGGTGGAGTCCCTCGGCCGCGAGTGCCCGATGGTGATGGTGGGCTTCAACCGACGCTTTGCGCCGGCGCTCGACCGGGTGCGCGGGTTCTTCCGCGACGTGGGCGCGCGCACGGTGAGCTTCCGCTTCGCGCCGGGCGCGATTCCCGCCAACGCGTGGCCGCAGGACGAGGACATCGGCGGCGGTCGCATCGTCGGCGAGGCGTGCCACGCCATCGACGCGTGCGTGGCGCTCCAGGGCAGCGGCCCGGTGAAGGTCTACGCGGAGTCCGTCGCGATGAACCCGGGTCTGGAGACCACCGACGACCAGGTGTTCATCACGGTGCGCCACGCCAACGGGGGCGTGTCGAACGTCTCCTACCAGTCCGGCGGCGACCGCGCGGGGCCGGTGGAGCGCATCGAGGTGTTCGGCGGCGGGCGCACCGCGGTGATCGACGAGTGGGACACGCTCTCGCTCTGGAAGGGTGAGCGTCGCACCGACGAGAAGGCCCACAAAGACCGTGGTCACGCCGCGGGATTCAAGGCCTTCATCGAGGCGGTTCGCCACGGCGGCGCGTGGCCGATCTCCTGGGAGGAGACCTACGGGACGGCGCTCGCCACGCTGATGGCCGTGCGCAGCCTGCGCGAGGGCCTTCCCGTGTCGTTGACCGAAGAGGCCGCGCCCGCGAGCGAGCCCGACGCGGGGGAGAGTGCGTGAGTGCTGCGGCGTTATCGGCGCTGCTCACCATCGGTGGGCGGCGCGTGGCGCTGGTTCGGTAGTTTCAAGCGGCGCTGCGTGCCCTCCGGGGTTCCGGGTCGGCTGCGGGTGGCGGATTTGCGGCGCAACGCGGCGGCCTTCCGCGCGGTGGTGCGAGGGCGGCAACGGGATGAGTACGCCCGCCAGAAGCGCCGTCAGCCCGGCACCGACCGTGGCGGCGCAGCGCCCAGCGACGTGCTCGCGCGAATGGACGGCCGGCCGGATGGGCTCGTTCTGGAATCCGTTTCGGGTGTAAGCCCGTCGCGTTTCGGGCGTTTCCAGGGCGACCGCGCGCGCCGCATCGGGCCGTTTCGCGCGGAGGAGTGGGAGTCACCGCCATGCGAGATCGGTCACCGTCTGCGGGTCGTTCGAGGGGGAGCGCGTCCGTCGCGCTCGTGATGAGCCTGTGCCTCCCCATGGCGAGCGGGTGCGCCGCGGGGAGAGCTTACTCCCGAGGCTCCGTCGCCCCGTCGGCGTCCTCCTATGCCAGCCCTGCGGCGCAGCCCAGCGTGCAGGAGGCGAGCGTCGCCAGCGCCAGCACGGAGTCCAGCGAAGGGGACTCCGAGGAGTCGCCGCCCGACACTCCAGAGACCGAGGCGTCCGCTCCGATGATGGCCCCGGCCCCTTCGCCTCCCTCGCGCGGGGCGCAGGCGGCTCTCGGCAACACCGTCGCGCACGGCGTCACCCCCGCGCCGGCTCGCGGCCCCGCTGGGCGCACCACGCCGCCCGCTCCACCCACGGGAACGCCCGCCAACACCGTCGCGACACCCGCCGTCGCCGAGGCGACGCCGCCCGCGCCGATGCTCATCTACACGGCCGCGGTTGACCTTTCCGTGCGCCGCGCGGAGATCACCGCCACGCTCGATCGGGTGGTTGACCTCGCCTATGCGATGGGCGGCTACCTCGTGCAGCGCACCGACGCGCAGGTGCAGGTGCGGGTGCCGTCGTCGCGCTTTCGTGAAGGGGTGCGGCGCGTGGAGGAACTCGCGGATGTTCTGCACCGCTCCATCAACGCGCAGGACGTGTCCGAGGAGTTCAACGACCTGGAGGTGCGGCTGACCAACCTTCGGGCGGTGCGGCACCGGCTGGAGGAGTTTCTTGCGCGCGCGGCCAACGTCGCCGAGGCGCTGCGCGTCGAGCAGGAGCTCGAGCGCGTCACCCAGGAGATGGACCGCATCGAAGGTCGCATGCACTTCCTTCGGGCACGGGCGACGTTTTCGCTCGTCACCGTGACGGCGCACGCGCGCTCGGAGGCGGTGGTGGTTCCCGATCCGCTGCCGGGTCCGTCGGTGCGGCGGCCGCTCGATTTGCCGGTGCAGTGGCTCGAGCTTCTCGGCCTCGGGCGGCTGCTGCAGATCCGCTGAAGTGTTCATTCGACAACCGACAACTGACGACGGTGACGCCATGACCTCGCTCCGACGCCTCCCGCTGATTCTCGCGCTCTCCCTGCTCGCGCCCGCCTGCGCGAGCTTTCATCTCAACACCCCCAACGGCTTCGCCCAGCTCGAGGACGACGAGCGCTACGACTACCGCGCCACCAACGCCGACGGCGTCGTCATCGCGGTGCGCGTCGAGCGCAACGAGCCGCTGGCCAACCTCGAGTTCTGGGGGCGCGTGGTGGACGAGCGCCTGCGCCGCCAGGGCTACGTTCCCAACGGAAACCCCGAGCCGGTGCAGAGCGCCAACGGCATCCCGGGGGTGCTCTTCCACTACGGGGCCACCATCGGCGGGCGCGAGCACCGCTACCAGGTGGCGGTTTTCGTTCGGGCGCGGAAGGTCTTCGTGGTGGAGGCCGGCGGCGACCGCGAGGTGTTCGACCCGGCGGCGGCGGCGGTGTCGCGGTCGTTACGGTCGTTTCGGATGTAGCGCGCGGCGCTGGTATCGTCGCGGGTGATGACCACTCGCACCAGGGCACTGAGCCTCCATGCCGCCGCGTCCGACGTCACCCTCACTGCCCCGGAGAAGAAGCTCCTGGCGGAGGCCCTGCGGCGCGCCGACGAGACCCGCAACGTGATGGAGGACGCCCTGGTCGGCTTCGGCCGCTGGGTGCTGGTCACGGTCTTCGACGACGACGCGAGCGCCGCCCTCGACGAGCGCGCGGACAACCCCGTCTGGCGCGCCCTGCTGGCGCGGGCGGGTGGCCCGACGCTGCGGCTCAACCGCCGGCTGCTCTACGTGAGCGTGCAAATCGCAGCGCGCGACAAGCGCATCACCGACGAGGCCTGGCGCGGGCTCGAACCCGGTCGCAAGGAGCTGCTTCTCCCGCTGGACGACGAGAAGCTGATGCGGAAGGCCGCGCAGCACGTGACGGCGATGAAGCTCACGCAGCGGGACACGCGCGCGTACGTCGGTGCGCTGCGGGAGGAGCAGGGGCACCCGTCGAAGGTGCGGCTGACGGCGCCGCGGCTCATCGGGCAGGTGAAGCGCTTCCGCGGGGCGGTGGCGACGGCGGCGGCGCAGCGGCGCGCGGCGGCGGTGGCGCGGAAGATGGACGACGCGCAGAAGGAGGCGCTGAACGCGGAGCTCGACGCCATCGCCGCGTGGGTGACGGAGCTGCGCCGGAGCGTGCAGGGGCGAGGCGGCTGAAAGGGGTGATCCGCGGGGCGGTGATGGTTGGCGCGGGGGGAAGGATTTACCTTGTTTTGCCGCTAAGAACGTTGTTGTTACGGCGCCGTAACAGTGAGCGTGAACAGGGGGGATGAGGGCCGCCCCGGGGCCCCGCAGGCGTAGGTGGCCGGGTTGATGGCCAGGGCTACCGAACCGTTCGTTTCCACTGGAGTCCGAGCGCCACGCGCTGAACGCCGCGTCCGACGACGCTGACCTCCCGTAGCCCCTACCGAGGTGCGAACTTCCCGTGCTCGTCGGCGGGCGCTTCATACCCGTGCAGGTGTTCCATCGCCGCGACCACCCCGCCCACGAAACGAATGAACCCGCGCAGCGTCGGCGCCATGAAGCCCGCGGCCACCGCCCGGTCGATCTGCGCGCGCAGCGGGTCGTAGTAGCCGTCGTGGTTGATCACCACGAGGGGCTTCCGGTGCAGCCCGATCTGCCGCCAGGTGGCGATCTCGAGGAGTTCTTCCCAGGTGCCGTAGCCGCCGGGGAGGGCGACGAAGCCGTTCGCCAGCGTGGCCATCTTCAGCTTGCGCGCGTGCATGTCGTCGGTGATGTGCAGCTCGCTCAGCCCGCCGTGGGCCAACTCCCGCGCGCGAAGGCTCTCGGGCAGCACGCCCACCACGCGGCCGCCCGCCCGCAGCGCAGCGTCCGCCACCGCGCCCATCAGACCGACGGAGGCGCCGCCGTACACCACGGCCGATCCCGCGAGCGCGAGCGCCTGGCCAAGCTCCGTCGCCAGCGCGAGAAAGGCCGGGTCGTGGCCCGGCGACGAGCCGCAGTACACAGCAACCGAGGCTCCGCGGAGGTTCATCGCGGCGGAGCCTATACCGACCGCGCCGCTCCGCCGCCTCCGCACTCAACAGCGCCCGCGCGAACACCACCCGCGCTCCCAGCACCAGCCCTCGCGCCGCCAGCGCCTCGCGGTCCACCGCCGCCGGATCGTCCAGTACCCCATCGACCTCCGCCGTCAGCGCGCACCCGAGGCCCTGCGGCAGTGGGTGGTTGAGTCCGCGCCACCACGCCGCATCCACGGCCTCGCCCGCGGCCGCTTCGACTGGCGCGAGCAGCGCCTGCACCTCGTCGCGCGACCATGCCAGCGGCCGCACCTTTGCCCCGCCGCCCAGCGCCGCGAGCGCCGGCGACGTCTCCAGGTGCACGTCCGGCAGCGTCACCGAAGAGCCCGCCACCAGCCACGCCAGAACCTCCCCTTCCGGCGTCAGCAGCACCTGGCCCCTGGGGTTCAAGGCAAACCGCCCGTGCGGCGCGTCGATCAGCGACTCCATCCACGCCGTCGGCGACGCGGTGGTGTCCGCCTCCTTCGGCGCAAGCGCGGCGTGCAGACCCTTCAGCGCCGCGAAGGGGTGTCGTGGATCGACGGTCTTCGTCTCCGCCTCGGTGCGCATCAGAGCTGAAGTCCAGCGCGCTCGAACGCCACACCACCTTGCGAAGCGGGGCGAAGCGCTGGCTCTCGATCTGCGCGCGAACGTCCGCGGGAATCACCTGCGGGGGCGTCGGCGGGAGCGCGGCGGATCGGAGACAGACGGTGCAGAAGGGGCGGGAATCGTACGGGACACGATGGGAATCGGGCGGCGGGTGTCGGCGGGTGGCCGACCAGCGATGCCCCGCGCCTCGCTCTGTGCGCCCACCCATCGATGGCCGATGGCGGTGGACATGCGCCCGTGGGCGCTCGCGATTCCGTGCGTGAGCACTTCGCCGCCTTCGCTGAGCGCATGCAGGAGGAGGATCGTCGTCGCGGAGTTCGAGGCCTTCCTGCTCTACGGGGTGCTCGCGTGCGGGTTCATGCGGTCACGCTGCGCGGGCTGCGGCCACGATCGACTCGTGGCGTTCTCCTGCAAGCGCCGCGGGGTGTGTTCGAGCTGCGGGGGAGGCGCATCAGCGAGACGGGGGCGCGGCATCGGGTGATGAACCCGATGGAGTTCATGGCCCGGTTGAGCGCGCTGGCGGCGCCGAACCCGCCGTGGCGGGTGGCGGTGGTTCCGCTGACGCTGGTTGAGGCGGCAGGGGCATAGGAGGCACCCGCGGAGAGCAAGGTCGGCGCAACGACGGTGGCGGGTGTGGGCGACCGACGCGCTGCGGTGCCCCGGATGCGGCGGATGAATGAAGATGATCGCGGCGCTGACCGACCGAGCGGAGATCGTGCGGGTACTGGAACACCTCGAAGTATCGACCGAAGTGCCGCGGATGCGGCGGTCGTCGCAACAGAGGGAGCAGTGGGTGGGGGGCAGACCGTTGCAGATGTGGCGAAGAATGCCGCGGTGCGCGCGGGGTCGGCGCCGCCGGGGCCGTTGGATTGGGTCAGCGAGGCTCCTCCAGCGCGGTGAGCGGGTGCTCTCGACGGCGCGAACCAAGGGGAATTTCGCATATAAGGGAATGTTGGTGACTGCTGCGGATCCGTACCAGAGGGGCTGGGGCGTTGGATTGCTTATCCCCCGCCGAGGCCGTCCTCTTGCGCGTTGATGCGGTGACGCAAGACCGACGCGCGACGGGCTTGGTTTGGTGGGTGTCGGGAGGATCCTCGGCGGAAGTGCCAGGTGATTGCCGAGGCGGGGTTGTGTGGTAGTCGGCGGGGGAGGACGCCGATGAAAAACCATATGAAGAAGACCGTAGGACAGTGGGGGTGGCTGGTGCTGGTCGCGGGCTGCGGAGGGGATCCTTTGCGGGCTGCGGACGTGGGGACGACGAGCGACGTGGGCGTCGCGCGGTCCGACAGCGGCGATGGGGTGGACGCCACGTTGATGGACACTCCTTCGCTGGATGCGGCGTCCGGGGACACGGCGGTCGTCGATGCCGGGTCGACTTCGGATGCGACGACGGTAGACACCGGCTCAGTGATCGATTCGGCCGTGGCCGACATGGGCACTCCGGTGGTCTGCGGCAGCGGCACTCACCTCTGCGGGAGTAGCTGCGTCTCCGATACTTCGGTGACGTTGTGCGGGTCGTCGTGTACGGCGTGCGCGGTTCCGACGGGCGGGAGCGCGACGTGCTCCGGCGGCGTCTGTGGTGCGTCCTGCCCGAGCGGCGCGACGGTGTGCGGCGGGGCGTGCGTGCTGCTCGCGAGCGACGCCTCGAACTGCGGAGGTTGCGGCAACGCGTGCCCATCGGGTCAAAGCTGCTCGGCGGGCGTTTGCGGGACGGTTTGCCCGTCTGGGACGAGCCTGTGCGGGAGTAGCTGCGTGGCGCTTGGTGGCGCGTGCACGTCTGGCGGGAGCGGCGGTTGCGCCCAATCGGGGATGCTGGCGTGTAGCGCGGGGAGCGTTGCGTGCTCGGCCTCGGCGCGCACGTCCGGGGCGTGCTCGTCGCCGGTCAGTGGTGTGTGCAACGCGATGGGCAACTGCGTCTGCGGCAGCGGCACGCACCTCTGCGGGACCAGTTGTGTGTCGGACACGGCGGTGACGTCGTGCGGTTCGTCGTGCTCTCCGTGCGCGGTTCCGACGGGCGGGAGCGCGACGTGCTCCGGCGGCGTCTGCGGTCAGTCGTGCCCGAGCGGAACGAGCCTCTGCGTCGGCGCGTGCGTCAGCCTCGCGACGAACACGAGCCACTGCGGCGCGTGCGGCAACCCGTGCGCTGCGGGCCAGTCGTGCGTCAGCGGCGCATGCATGGTGACAACGTCGAGCGGCCAGCGGAGTTGCACGCCGACGGTCGCGGGCTGCGGTCTGGTGGAGGTCACCGGCGGCACCTTCACGATGGGCGAGGCGACGGTCGCGGTCCAAGCCTCCCCGGTGCAGCCGGGAGTCACCGTGGGCAGCTTCGCGCTCGATG
>CANJUR010000014.1 GCA_947477565.1 Deltaproteobacteria bacterium | reverse complement strand
GAGAGCCTCGATTGGCCGCCGTGGAGCGAGCCGATCGTGCGCGGCTCACACGGCGCAGATCAAGCACGTAGTCACAGACAGGGGTTGCGGACCCTGCAATCAACGACCGGGGCGTCACGGTCGGCCCTTGCAGCGTCCGCAAGGGCCGACCGTGACGGACCCAGCGGGCCCTGCGGCGACCGCAAGGGCAGGGGTGTGACGTCCCGGTCGGGGGTCGCGGCGTCCGCAAGGGCCACCCGGTACGCACCGGGCGACGCTTGCGGACACCGCAAGGGCCGACAAGAGCACCGCCTGGGCTCGCGCACCCCCGCCGACAGGCCGTGCCGCGCTTGACGGCCTCCCGTCGTTGGACCTCCCATGCGCCCCCCCTATGCGCTCCCCCCGCGCCGTACGCCTCGCCTGGACCCTCCTCCTCGCGGCCCTGACCGGCGTCGCGGCAGCCCAGCCCTTCCGGGAGTCCGACGTGTTCTGGCACCTCTCCCTGGGCCGGGCGGTGCTGCGCCAGGGAGCCCGGGTCGTCCACGAACCACACGCCTTCCTGGCCTACGGACGACCGTGCACCGCGCAGGAATGGCTCTGGGACGTCGCAACCTTCGCCCTCCACCGCGCCTTCGGCTGGACCGCCCTCGCCTGGCTGGTGATCGCCCTCGCGTCCGCATCGGCGCTGTGCGTCGTGCGCTTGCTCGTCTCGAACCGCGACGAACCGCACCCAGGCGCGCTGGCCCTCGTCTCGGCGATCGTGATGTCCGGCGCCCACCAGGCGCTCGACGAGCGACCGGAGAGCGCAACGATGGTGCTGTTGCCGACGTTTATGCTCGCCGGGCGGTGGTGCGTCGAAGCCCCTGCACGGCGCGCTCGCCTGGCCCGGGGCGCAGCCCTCGTCGCGATCGAACTGCTCTGGGCGCAGGTTCATCCGACGTTCATTCTCGCGCCGGCGGTGTTCGTGCTCATCGCGCTCCCGGCCGCGTGGCGCACCCGCGAGCGAGACACCGCCCTGCGCGACCACGCGCTCACCGCCGCCGCCCTCGCGCTGGGACTCGGGAGCAGCGCCTTCGGTGCGAAGGTCTTTCACAACGTCCTGTCGCACGCCCGCGGCGACGCCGTGCGGCACATCTCGGACATGGTCGCGCCGACGTGGGGGTTCTTCCATCCGCTGCGCCTGGAGTCGGGCTTCCTCTTCGTCGTGCTGCTCGCGCTGGGCACCGCAGGCGCGGCCATCACCCGGAAGGTCGCATGGGGGGAGATGGGACTCGCTGCGCTGGGCGCTGCGCTGGTCGCAACCGCGGTTCGTGGCGTCGCCCAGGGGAGCATCCTCGCGGGGCCGTTCGCCCTGGAGGGAGCGCTCGCCCTGGTGGCGCTGACGCCCCTTCGCGGGCGCTCGCTGCTGACGCTCGCTGCGTTGATCCCCGCGGGGCTTCTCACGCACCACGTTGCTGCTCCGGGCGCGGCATGGTTTCCCCCGTTGGCGTCCACGGTCCTGGCCCCCGGGTGGTACCCGCGCGCCGCCGCCGCGTGGCTACGGCGTGCCCCGCGAGGAACCCCCGTCCTCACGACCTTCGCCTCCGGTGCGCCGCTCGGCTTCTGGCTCGACGGCCGCGTACGAACCTTCGTGGACTCCCGAACGCCCCTGTACTTCGACGACGCCGAGTATGGCCTCGCTCGCGCTGCGTGGTTTCAAGCCGACGCCCTCGAACGAACCGCCGAGCGCTTCGGCACCGCCGCCGCCGTGGTCGAACGCGACGTGGCGACCTGCGACCTGTTGCGCGCCCACTCTCGCTGGTACCCCGTGGCCGTCGATGCGCACACGACTACTTTCGTCCGCCGCGGCGCGGGCCTCGATGGCGCAGCCGTCACCCGCCTCGCCCCCTGTGGCCTGGATTACCTCACCCCGGACGCCTGCGCCGACGGCGGCGAAGCCCTCCGCAGGGAGATCGCCGCGCTCACGGGCGTCGCGGACGCGGCGTTTGTCCGATACCTCCAGGCCGAGCGAATGTGGCGCTGCCACGTGCCCGGCATCCCCCCGGCGTCGCTGCAGGCGATGCTCGCTTCGACCGAGGACTCCGCCGTCTTCGGCGTGCAGCGCGACACCCTGGCCGCGCAGCTCCTCGTCGCCGACGGACACCTCCCGGAGGCGTACGAACTGGTCACCGGGATGATGCTTCGGGGCGATCCGCTCGCGTACCACGTGGTGCTCGCCCCGCTGCTCGCGCGGCGCGACCACGCCCGGCTGAGAGTGCTGCTCGATGGGGTCGTCCGCGCCCTCGGCGACGACGCCCCCGGGGACGTGCGGGGCATCCTGGCGCAGCTTTGCACCACCCGCGGTGACTTCGAGTGCGCGCGCCTCCACGGCCTGCGCGCGGCCGCGATGGGATCACCCTCGGCGGTTCCGGCCCTCTGCTGGCTGCGCAACCATGACCCCGATCGGGCGGTGCGCGCCGACGCAGAAGCCTGGGTCGCGACGCTACGGCGCGAACACCCGACCGTGGAGTGCCGCCGCCGACCCGACGGCCCCGCTCAACGCTAACCCCTGCGCCGACCGCGCGATGACCACGGCGCGACCGCGACGCGCCACGACGGCGCATCCGTCTGCGCGCATCGCCGTGTCGAAGCACGGTCCCCGGTGTTCGTCGCACACGAGGTAGCGCCCCGGCGGGCACCACCCCTGGCCCCGAGCCGCCACGAGGGCCGCGGTGCGTTCGCGTCGCTCGCGTCGGTCGCCCCACACCGGGACATCGCGGCCGAGCGTCGAGAGGCCGGGGTGCGTCGCGTTGATCATCACCACCTCGCGGAGGTCGGACTGCGCGCCGACCCAGCGCGACGCCCGCGCCACGTCACCCTGACAATATCCGCTCAAAAAAAGCACCGCCAACACCACCACGGACTGGGCCGCGGTGATCGCGATCGCCGCCCGGCGCGCCGCGGGCGACCATGCGCGCGCGCCGGTCACCAGCGCCGCGGTCACGAACGGCACCGCCACCAGGGCGAAGCGAAACTCCTTGTGTGCGATGGCGCTCATTCCGATGAGGTAGGCGAGCGCCATCGCCCCTGCGAGGCCGACGCGGCGACGGTCGAAGGAGCGCAGCGCGAGCCACGCACCCGCCGGGACAAACAACGGCAGGCAGGCCAGGTAGAACCACGCCGGGCGAGCGCCGAAGTCGAGTCGCGCGCGGTCTTCGACGAGGTTGAACTGCAGGTAGGCGCGCACGGAATGGAAGGCGTGGCCCCAGGCGAGTCGATCGGCGACGCCGAGCACAGCCAGCGGGAGCGCGAGGCCGACCGCGGCGCGGAGGAGCGCGGGGCGATCGCGACGGAGCAGGAGGGCGATCGCGGGCGCGACGAGGAGGAGTCCGGACGGGTAGCGGAGCACGAAGGTGATGCCGAGCCACGCGCCGACGAAGAACGGCGAGACGCCCCAGGACTCGAGGGCCAGCATGGCGGTGAACGCGGAGAGGGACTCGCCCATCGGACGGAAGGCCAGGTTGGCGAAGGGCGCCGAGCACGCGAGGAGTGCGATCGCCAGATCGGCGGAGGCCGCGGAGGAAGACCGGAGAATGTAGGAATGGAGGCCGCGGAGAGCGCGCAGCGAGGCGAGCGCGGTGACGACGTGGAGGACGCCGTGGGTGAGCGCGGGGCCACGGAGATGGAGCGCCCGGCAGAGGGAGAGAACCGCGGCGACGAGGCCCGGGCCGAGCACGTTGCGCATGCCGAGGTACCACTCGTTGGAGATGGTTCCGTAGTGGTGGACCCAGCGAGAGGCGGGCTCGATCCACTGGTGGATCTCGTCGGGATGGAGGCGTCCGTCGAGCAGCACCGCGCAGAGGAGTTGCAGGGCCGCGCCGACGAGCAGCCAGCGGGCGAGGCCGCGGGTCACCGCAGGGCGAGGCGAAACGCGACGCGCTGACAGCCGTTGGGGTCGAGGCGCACGCTCGCGAAGTACGCCCCCGGCGACGGCGGCGCGAAGGGCTGCTCGCGCGGATCCCAGTTGGGCGAGCGCGCAAACACGGGGATGAGAAGCTGGCCGAGCACCTGGCCCTGCGGGAGATGCACGCTGAGCGTGGCGGTGGCGCCGAGGCTGTTCTCCTGCGCCTGCCCGAGGATGTGCATCGTCACCGGGCGCACGTCGGGCATCGACACGCGGTACCACGCGACCTGTCCGCACCCGAGCACACCGCTAAGCTCCTCGCCCGGAACCATCGGCTGCGCGGTCTCCATCGAGCCATTGGGCAGCGACGCCACTTCGTTCGTGGAGGCCTCGAGGGTGGCCTCCTGGGTCACCCCGGTGGTCGCGCAACCGAGCAGGCACGCGCAGCCCAACACCCATCGCCTGTTCGCCCGAGCCGTGTTCGTTGGTGTCACTTCAAAGCCTCCACGTTGACGCCCTTCTCCCACGGGCGTCGGGGTGCAGGGA
Source organism: Deltaproteobacteria bacterium (assembly GCA_947477565.1). Classification (GTDB taxonomy): domain Bacteria; phylum Myxococcota_A; class Polyangia; order Polyangiales; genus SCUS01. The sequence continues at coordinate 76,886 of CANJUR010000014.1, read as the reverse complement.
AGGGCCTCAGACTCGCTTGTGAGAGGCACACTCAGGATGCGAAGGTGGAGCGATGCGACGTCCGACGGAGCAGGAGCTGAAGCTCCTCAGCCTTACTGAGCGGGTCTGTTTCGAGATTGCCGACACGGTCAATCGCCGCGCTGCGTTGAAGCGGGTGGCGCACTTGTTTCAGAACACCTTCGGGCAGACGTGGGTCCACTACGCCACGCGTCACCTCGTGCACTCCCAGGGGCTTGAGCGGCTCGAGGCGCTGCGTCCCGACCGCGGGGTCTTCCTGGTCTGCAACCACCGGAGCTTCTTCGACTTCTACTGCATCTCCTCGGTGATGCTCCGCGCCTGCTCGTGGGCGCGCGGCATCTTCTTTCCCGTGCGCTCGAACTTCTTCTACGAAGGTCCGGCCGGGGTCGCGGTCAACATGGTGATGTCTGCCTGGGCGATGTATCCGCCGGTCATGCGCGCGCCCGCCAAGCGAGGCTTCAACGCGTTCGCCCTCGACGCCATCGATGCCATCCTGCAGGTGCCCGGAAACGTCGTCGGTTACCACCCGGAGGGACGCCGGAGCACCGGGCCAGATCCTTACGATTTGCTCACTGCCAGCATCGGCACGGGAAGCATCGTGTACCGCGCGCGACCGGTGGTGATCCCGGTGTTCACGCTCGGGTTGATCAACAACTTCGCGAAGCAGGTGGTCGGCAACTTCAGCGGCCGTGGGGAGCCCGTCACCATGGTCTTTGGCGAGCCGCTCGACCTCGAGCGCTTCTACGCGATGCCCCCGGAAAACGAGACGTACAAGGCCATCGCAGAGCACATTCGCGAGGCCATCATCGCCCTCTCCGTCGAGGAGCGTGCCCTCCGCCGCGCGAAGGGCCTCCCCCTGCTCGATCCCAACGCGTCAGCGACGACCTGACCGACGACGACGACGCGCAGCCAGCAACCCCACCCCAGCCAGCACCCAGGACATCCGCGGCGAGCGCCCGGACCGACCGGCCACGCAGGCGCACCCCGCCGGGTCGTCTGCGCGGCGCGTTCCTGGCGTCACGACGCGCGGAAGCATCGTGAAGGTCCCGGTGGCCGTCGCGGAGTGGCCCGGGGTGTCCGTGGCCGTCGCGCGAATCGTGTAGATGCCCGCGGGCAGGTAGCTGGTCCCATCCTGGGCGATACCATCAAAGGTAAAGCGGGTGCTGCGCGAGGGGAGCGGCGATCGCAGCGTCTCATCGACGAGCACGCGCACGACCGCGCCGCTCGGATCGACAAGCTCCGCGCGGGTGCTTGCGAGGCCCGTGCGGTCTTCGAAGGTCACCTCGAGGTTGAGCGTCTGCGTCGGCGGCGTAAACGCTGACGGGTTGGCGTTGATGTGAATCGTCGGCGGGCTCCGATCGACGACCGTGAAGCCATCGGACTCTGCCTCGGCGCTCGACCCGTCGGCCCCGACCGCGACGATCCCGATGCGATACCGGCCGCCGAGGCGTAGCGGCAACCCGTTCAGGCGCGCGCGGTCGCCGGTGACCTCCGTGTACTCGGGAAACTGCAGTGCAGTGCCCGCCAGCGTGGTGACGCGCAGTTGGAAGCGCATCGCGCCCGGGGTCGTCTCCCAGCGCGCGGCGACGGTGTCGAAGGTCTCCACCTCGTCGAGGTCGGCGTCGCTCGCGTCGTCGTTGGGGTCCGTGTCGCGCACGCCCACCGGGCTCGCCAGGGTGCGTGCGCCGAGCGCGTAGAGGTACCCATCGCCCACCGTGACCAGCACGTCGTCGGCGCCATCCCCGTCCGTGTCGCCGACCACTGGCTCGCCGACGGGGTAGCGGAAATCGTAAGCCCAGCGGAGCGCGAGCGAGCAGCCGTCGAGGGCGTAGAGCCATCCGTCGGTGCTGCCCACGAGCAGCGTCGGGTGGCCCGCGCCATCACCGTCGGCCACCGCGGTGGCATTGCTCAGCGTTCCCACGTGCGCCGTGGCAGGGACCATCGCGCGAGACGGGTACGAGAGCCCGCCCGCAAGAACCACGCGCCCGAGCGTCGCCGAGGCCGGAGGGTCGCCCGCCGCGCGGAGGTCCTGCGGTCGGATCAGCCGCAGCTCTGCGGTGCCCTGCGGGATGAGCGCGAACGCGGGCTGCTCGGCGCAGCGCAGGACGGCCCCGGCGCTGACCGAGAGCGGCACATCGGGAAGCTGGCCCCGCAGCTGGAAGTCGCGATCGAGGAGCCCGTCGCGGAGGCTGGCCTGAAGGTATACCTCGGGCGTTGCGCCGCTCCATGCGGAGACGATCGGCGCGCCGTACGGGACGCCGTATGCGTCGGGAGTGGCGCTGCCGTCGCGACCGTCGATGCGGTTGAGCGCGCCGAGCGCGGTGATCACATCGTCGGTGCCGTCGCCCGAGAGGTCGGCCACCGCGAAGCTGCCGATGCCGGAGTTGGGAGTACGCGAGAAGGTGTTCCAGCGGAGCGAGCCGTCGCGGCCGCGGAAGGACGACGGGCGCACCACGAAGCCCGGATCTACGCGCTGAAACACCAGGTCCACTCCGGGCTCGCCCGCGCGGCGTAGCGGGAGCACGTCGCCCACGGTCAGCGATCCGAGCGGCCCTGCGGCCTCGTCGATGGACCATCGAAGCGCCGCCCCCTGCACCGGGTCGATGGAGAGAAGAGCGCGGCCGTCGAGGGCGGCGAGGTCGTTGACGCCGTCGCCATCGAGGTCGGCGATGACTGGCCACGCCGCACGGGGGCGCTGCCAGCGCACGACCGGAGGCGAGGCGAGCGACGCCCGCCGGACGTCGAGGCGAAGCAACGCCGGGCGGCTGTCGCGGACGAGCACCGCGCGCTCGGCCCCGGCCGCACCGGGGAGCGAACCGATGACCGGCGTGGGCCCGAGGATCGCCGTGCCGGCGTAGTAGCCGCCGACCCGCATACCAGGGATGGTAAACTCCGGACCGACGAGTCGGTTGGTCGGGCGGAGCCTCTCGTCGAGCGCGAGGAGGTACCCGTCGCTCGTCACCACCAGCGGCTGGGTGATCGGACGCGAGAGGTTTTCGCCGGTCTGGAAGGTCCGCATGGACGTGGCCATCGGGGCCTCGAGGGTGCCAAGCACGGCGGGTGTCGCGCCGTTGAGGTCATAGGCTACGAGCGTCGTGACCGTGCGCGCCTCGGCGGGAAGCGACGGGTCAAAGACGGTGGTGAGAAGTTCAAGCTCGGGGTCGGCGTCGAGCTGCATCGCGAGGGGCCGCTGAGCGAACCCGAGACGAGGCGCGAGCGAAGCGTCGAGGGCGAGTGCCGGGCGGCGCGAAGGAAGCGTCCATCGGACGGAGAGAGCGCCCGCGGAAAAGATGAGCCCGGCGGCGGCCTGATCGTCCTGCACGCCGAGGAGTACCGGACGGCCTGCGTTGGCGGCGCTCGCGGGGAGCACACCGAGGAGCTCGTAGCCCTGCCGGCTGGCACGCACTGCGCCGGTTGAGGCGTCGCGGATGGTGAGGTCCCAGCGCCGCGCGACGCCGTCGTAGAAGCTAACGACGATCTCCGGGTGCCCGTCGCCGTCGAGGTCACCGACGCTGTCGGGCGAAAACGCGACGCCGCCGCCATCGGGCTCGGCCTGCACGGCCTCCCACCGGAGCGTCGCCGCCGACTGCGTTGGGCGCGGGAGATCGAACACCGCCACCCGCCGGGCACCGTACCCGACGACGCCGCGCCGGATGTTGTTGGTGACCACCACAAGCTCTCGCGCGGGGTCGTCATCGACGTTGACCGCGAGCGGAATGGACGTCTGCGTGAAGCTCCCGGACATCGGCGCCGGAACCTCCCAACGCAGCACCCCGGAGCGGCCGTCGAGTACGCGCATGGTGGTGTCCCCCTGGGCCATCACCACCTCGCTCATCCCGTCGCCATCGATGTCGACGAGGAGGTCGTTTTGGTAGCCGCACCGATCGGCGGAGGACGGGATCTGCCAGAGCGTCCGCGGGGCCGCGTAGCCGTCACGGAAGGAGTACACCGCTGCCCCGATGGTGCTCTGAACGCACTGCCCGACGTAGAGTTCGGTGCCGCCATCGCCGTCGAGATCGCCCATACGCACGCTCGCGCCGAAGCCGCGCACCGCTCGCGGAACCTCCCAGAGCACCCTCCCCGTCGATCCGTTGAGCACGAGCACCGCGCCCCGATCGCCGACGACGACCACCTCCGTCCGACCGTCGAGGTCAAGGTCCGCGAGGCCTGCCAGGGAGCGCGCCTCGACGAGGTCGCTCTCCCACACCAGCGAGTCGTCGGCGTGCTTGCAGATCACCTTCCCGCTCGCGACGAAGACCACGTCCGTGACGCGGTCGCCGTCGATGTCTGCAACGCGCCACTGGTCGTCCCGAAGTTGCCCGCCGAGATAGTGCCGCCATCGCACCGCGGGCGCCGGCAATCGCAGCGGCCCGATAGCTGCGCCGGTGCGCTGCGGATCGTGCCTCGCGCAGGGCCAGTCGTGCGCGCGGCCCACCGTGGGCGCGATGAGAAGTGCGAGGACGAAGCAACGAGACGAGACCGTGGGAGCGCTCATGGTGCCCCGCTACGGTGCACCAAGATCCGCCCCGGGTTCATGCCGGGAGAGCGCGAATCAGCACCACGGTGATGTTGTCGAGCCCGCCGTTGCGGTTGGCCTCGCCGATGAGCGCGGAGCAGGCGTCCGTGAGGGACGCGTGTTCGTGAACGATCTGCGCGATGCGCTGGTCGGTGAGCATCCCGGTGAGCCCGTCGCAGCACAGGAGAAGCACGTCGCCGGGGTGCAACTCATGGCGATGCATCTCCACGGCGACGTCGGGCTTCATCCCGAGGGCCCGGGTGATCACGTTCTTGTAGGGAAACTTCCGAAGCTGCTCGTCGGTGAGGTCGGGCCGCGTGCGGCGATACTCTTCAAGGAGCGAGTGGTCGGTAGTGATGGGCTCGATGGTTCCTGCTGAGCGCACCAGGTAGCCGCGCGAGTCGCCGACGTGCGCGACCCACGCCGCGCCGTGCCGCACCAGCGCACCCACGAAGGTCGTGCCCATCCCGCGACGCTCGGCGCTCTCCCGGGAGGACTCGTAGATGCGGAGGTTGGCGTACTGCACCGCGATGCCGAGGGTGTCTGCGTCGTAGCGCTCGCCGCGGGCCTGCTTGAAGGGCCACGAGATCGACGGCTCGTCCCTTGTATCTACGAAGAACTGGCTCACCACATCGACGGCCATCGCGCTCGCGACCTCGCCGGCGTTGTGCCCGCCCATGCCGTCAGCGACGAGGTAGAGGCCCTCGCCCGAAGCGACCTTGAACGAGTCCTCGTTGTGGGTGCGTTTGCGCCCCACGTCGGTGAGGGCGGCGTACTCGACCTGAAGACGCTCCAGCATGGGGGGGACATTGTCCAACGGGGGCCACGGAGGTCAACGACGTTCGGGATGCGGCGACGCTTCGATGAGAAGTCCGCTGTCGGTCCAGCGCCAGCGGGCCACGTGAAGTCCGGCTCCGCCCTGGCCTTCGGGAATGACAAACGCAAACGTCAGGACGCGACCGCCCCCGGGGTGAGGCCCCAGCGCCGGCGCCGGCCCGCGGACGGACCCGCCATCGCCGAGGGCGAGAGCCTCGCCGCCCAACATCACCCGACATCCGGGATACACCATCGCCCCGACCAGGCGTGCCAGCCCCGGAGCATCGGGAACCTCCCCCCGCGCGCCCCACGAGGCCAGCGCTCGCTCGGCGCCATCACGGCCGATCCACGCACGCTCGGCGTCGATCAGGGCCGCGGCGATGTTACCGTGCGTGGTAAAACTCACGGCCCTCGCTCCCGCGGGCGTCGGCACCCCGATCGCGTAGACCTGGGCGACCGCGGCGTCGGCGGCGGCAGACACGGCCCTTGCCGCGAGTTCGAGCGAGGGCTCCGCGGGCCGCGCGGGTGGCACTACGGAGATCGCCGCCCGCGGCTCCGTCGGAGCGCGCTCGCAGGCGGCCAGGATGGAGAAGAGCGGCAGCAGGAGTGCGCGTTGGTGCGGCATTGGGGGGACGACTACCGGCGAACGCTAGCACTCTCCCGGTGATGCCTTGACACCGTAAGGGTCTGGATGAAACGCTTGAATAATAGTGGTGTTGCGGGTCGTTGCAGCCGGTCGAACAGACGTCGGCCTATTGCGGGAGCACAACGAAGACAGCTTCGCGCTGCTGCATGGACACGGGTTGTTCGTGGTCGCGGACGGCATGGGAGGGCACCGCGCGGGGGAAGTCGCCTCGGAGTTGGCCGCCACCACCGTGACGGCGTTTTTCGACAGCACGGTGCGCGAAGACGCCACGTGGCCGTTTCATTACGACCCTGCACTCACCGTCGAAGAAAACCGACTGATCACCGGCATCAAGGTCGCAAACCGCTCGATCTATGAGGAGAGCGCGCGCTCGTCCGAGCGCCGTGGGATGGGCACCACCTTCGTCGGCCTTCTGCTCGCTCGTCAGTCAGGGCGTGTCGTCGTAGGGCACGTCGGCGACAGCCGCTGCTACCGGGTGCGCGCCGGCGAGATCACCCTGCTCACGGAGGATCACTCACTCGTCAACGAGTACATGCGGACGATGCCCGACCTCCCGGCAGCGCAGCGGGATGAGCTTCCTCGCAACGTCATCACGCGCGCCCTCGGGATGCACGACATCGTGCAGGTCGATCTCCTCGGCGAGACGGCCCACGACGACGACATCTACGTCCTCTGCTCCGACGGGCTCTCGGGAATGATCACCGACGCGGAGATGCTGGAAGTCGTGACTGTGCACGAAGATCCGGAGGTGGCGTGCCGCGTGCTCATCTCTCTCGCCAACGACCACGGCGGCGAAGACAACATCACCGCGGTGGTACTCCGGCTCGTCGATGTGGAGCGGGAGTTCGTGCCACGGCGCTCGGCGTCGTCGCTCGAGGAGACCCGCCAGGTGACCCTGCCGGATTTCGGTGAGCCCGCCGCCACGCAGAGCCGCAACGACCTGCTCATCGACATCAACGACGACTTCGACGTGTGCGCGACAGATCCTGCGATCCACCTGACCGCTCTGCAGTCATCACGCGAAAAGAAGTAGAAAAGAGCCCGTGCCGACGTAAGCGGCGACGGTAGGATCAGCGAGCAGCGGCGTTGTCGCCGGAGAACGGACCTTCCCGCGTGGAGGCCTCGTCCGTCGGCGGATCGCGCCGCACGCGGTCGCGGAAGAGCGACCAAGGACCGCCGCCGGTGTCGCTCTGGCCCATGCCCCACTCGCCGTTGGTGCGACCGTTACCGGCGCTGTCGACCCAGAACAGCATGTATCCCTTGCCGGACAGCGGCGCGATACGACCGCAGGCGCGCTGGCTCTCGGTCCAGTTGAAGTGCAAGAGGTTGCCCTCGAGGTGCCCCTCGATGCGCCCGGTCGCCCGACACGAAGCGCGATTGTAGATGTACTGCCCCACCACCAGGTCGCCGGTCTGCTCGAGGAAGACGTCCCCGATCTGCTCGGAGTGGTAGCTCCCGCTGAAGGTCTCGTTGGCCGGCAGCGGCCCCGGCTGGATATCCACCGCGACCATCGTGGCCTGGTCGTTGGCCGCGTACCTGTAGGCCGTGTGGACCTGCGTGGTAGCGCAGGACGCAAGCAACATCATCGAGGTGAGGGTCAGCGCGCGTGCGGTCATCGGTCGGTGCTCCATCGGTTGTGCCAGGATGATGCCCCCCCGCGCGTCGCCACAAAAGCCCTCTTCGAGGGTACGTTCGCGTTCCCCCTGTGTCGGACGCATCGCCCCCCCTCGGCTCTTCCACTGCCCGCGAAGTCGCCCCCGTGCTCGCCTTCGCGATCCCTGCGCTCGTGGGAACCCTCGCGGGCGGCAACTCCATGGGCTTTTACGACGCCCCAGAACTCGCCTCGTGCGCCGCCGGCCTCGGCGTCACGCACCCGCCCGGGCACCCGCTCTTCGTCGCCCTCGCGGCCGTCGCAACGCTTATCCCGGTCGGTACAGTCGCACTGCGGGTCACCCTCCTCGGAGCGCTCTGCCTCGGCGCGATGGGTCGGCTCGCCTACGGCCTCACCCTGCCGCTAGCGACCGCCGTCGTGGATGGCCCCACCCCGGTGACGGGCCGCCGCTGGCTCCCGTGGCTCGCGCTGGGTCACGCGCTCGGCGCCACGCTCGGCATCGCGCTCGTTCGGCAAACCAGTCGCGCGGAGGTCTACGCGCTCGCCGGGATGCTGGCGGCCGCGACGGTGTTCATCAGCGCTGCACCCAATGGCTGGTCCCTCGCCACAAGGACGCGCCTGGGGGTGCTCACGCTTGCGCTCGGCGGAACCAACCATCACTTCATCGCTCTCACGGCTGCCCCGGTTGTGCTCCTCACGCTCGCCGACCGCATCCGCGAGGGCCGCGCCCGCGCTCTGCCACGGATGGCTCTCCCGTGGGCCGCGCTCGGCGTCCTCGGCCTGCTGCCGTACGCACTGCTGGGCCTGCGCTCCATGGCCGCCGCGAGCATCGTGCGGATCCGTACCATCGGCGACCTCGTGTGGACCGTCTCTGCGCGCGCCTTCCAGAAAAACTCCGGTGCGGGTGTTCCGGGCAGCTTCCGCGAGCACCTCCTGGACGTCCTCGATTGGATCGGCCAATCGCTCACCCCGCTGGGCCTCATCGCTGCGGCGGCGGCGCTCTTCATCGCCTCCCGTCGCAACCTCCCATGGACACGTCGCCTGGGCCTCGTCGCGCTCCTCGGCATCGTCGCCCGCGCGGGTCTCGGGTTCGTCGCCGACAACCCCGACGCCGCTGGATATCTGGTGCCCGCGGTGTTCTGTCTCGGCTCCCTCGGCGCGGCCTTTACAGCCCAGGCGTGGCGCAGCATCGAAGACGCCGCACCCCCACCGGCCGGGCCCTCCCCACGCGGCCGCCGACTGCTCCGCGCGGCGCTGGTGATCGCGCCCGCGGTGATGTTCATCCCCGCAGGAGTGTTCAGTCTCCACGAGACGCTCGGCGACAGAGGTGACGCCACCGAGGTGATGACCGCAGCGGACCTCGGCACGATGCCCGCGCGCGCCGTCATCCTCGCGTACGCCCCGGAGACAGCGTTTCGGCTGCGGTATGCGCAACTTATCGATGGCGAGAGACCCGACGTGACGGTGATCCCCGCGGCCTTTGTCCCGTGGCCCGGGATGACCAACACCCTCCTCGCCCGGGACGCCGCGCTGCTCCCTGTGGTGCGCGATTTCCTCTCCCACGGATCGCCCCGCATGGGCGGCCTGCTCGACCTCGCGACGCGCCGCCCGGTGCGCATCGAACTCGATCCGCACAACCTCCTCGACGCCGTGCCGTACGTCCTCCCCCGCGGAACGTTCGCGGAGGTTCGCACGGAGCCCACCACCCTCACCGCGGTGCGTGCGACCGCGCCCGCTCACCTCGCGACCATCGAGCGTCTCCGCGACGCACTCGCGCACACCCCCGGCGCCGACCGCGAGCCCCGCATCGCGGAGTACATCCTCTGGCGCGCGTACCACGACGCGCTCTTCTTCGCGGCCCGCGGCGCCCGTCACGAGGCCCGCGCGGCGGTGGCCACGGCCCGGCGCATCGCCCCGAGCGCGCGCGAACTCGTCGGGCTCGCGGCGGTCCTCGACGCGCAGGGCGAAGGGCCCATCGACGTGTCCCCGTTCGTCGTGCACGCGCACCGCCGCGAGTGACTTCGGCGCTTCCACCGCGCGCGTCACCGGTCAATACTCTGCCTTGTATGAACACCATCCGCGCCCGCCTCGATGAGTCCGTCGCCGCCTTGCGCGCGCGCGACCCACGCGTCCCCTCTGTTGCGCTCGTACTCGGTTCGGGCCTCGGCGCCTTCGCAGACACCCTCGTCGAAGCCAACGTCATCCCCTTCGCGGAGATTCCGCATCTCGCCAACGTCACCGTCCCGGGGCACGCGGGCAAGTTGGTCATCGGACGCCTGAAGCATGGCCCTTCGCCGGTCATTGCAGCGCTCGCCGGTCGCATCCACCTGTACGAGGGCCACAGCCCCGACGACGTGGTCTTCAATGTCCGGGCGCTCATCACCCTCGGCGTTCGCACGCTGCTGGTCACCAACGCCGCGGGGGGCATCTCGCCGACGCTCCGTCCGGGCGACCTCACGCTCATCACCGACCACCTCAATCTCACCGGGTGCTCGCCCCTGTCGGGTACCAACGAGCCGACGCTCGGACCTCGCTTTCCCGACATGACCGATGCGTACGACCCGGTTCTGCGCAAGCTCGCCCACAGCGCTGCGGAGTCCGTCGGACAGTCCCTTCGCGAGGGCGTCTACGCGGGCCTCCTCGGGCCCAACTACGAGACACCCGCGGAGATCCGTATGCTGCGGGCCATGGGCGCCGACCTCGTGGGCATGAGCACTGTTGCGGAGGTGATCGCCGCGCGGCACATGGGAGCGCGGGTGCTCGGCATGTCGTGCGTGACCAACCTCGCGGCGGGCGTCTCCCCGCACGCCCTCTCACACGTCGAGGTCGAAGAGACAGCGCGACTCGCCCGTGACCGGTTTATTGCGCTGCTCGAAGCCATCCTGCGGGGGCTCGCGTGAAGGCCGACGACCCTCGCTGGACGGCGCTCGCGAAGACCGCCGAACGGATGCGTGCACGGGCGCACGCGCCCTATTCAAAATACCACGTCGGCGCCGCGCTTCTCACGACGCAAGGCGTCTCCCGCGGGTGCAACGTCGAGAACGCCTCGTACCCGCTCTGCATCTGCGCGGAGGGCAACGCGGTCGCGCACGCCATCGCGCGCGGATGGAGGGAGTTCACCGCGATGGCGGTGGCCACGGAAGGACCGATGCCCGGTGCGCCGTGCGGGGCGTGCCGACAGATCATGGCGGAGTTTGCGGTTGATCTACCGGTAGCCCTGGTGGTGGCCGGCGAGGTTCGGCAGGTGGTGACGGTGCGAGAGCTTCTGCCGCTGACGTTTACCGGCGAGTATCTGGCGACGGGTGACGAAACGCGAACGCCACGTGCACCGCGGGTGCCTCGCCGCTGACGATCTGCGCGGGTCGATAGCCGGTGTCGATGTGATCGACGCGGAGCGAGTGGCCATCGATGGTGAAGGCAACGCGCCAGTCTTTGAGGGAGAGCGTTCCGCGGGGCCCGTCACGGCGGATTCTTCGGTAGGCGTGTGCCTGCGGGCCGAGCGCTAGCGCAGCGGTGATGGACTCACGCAGCGCGACGCCCTGTGCCGCGAGCCACTCGATCTGGGCGATGGAGATCAAGGTCCATTCGACCATCCATGCGGGCTCGGGGTCGGCGGCGATCCATCCCGTGCCGGCCTCGGGGATGGCGTCGGCGAAGGGTACGTAAGGCTTGATGTCGAGCACCGGGCTCTGGTCGATCATGTCTACGCCGAGCACATCCACGCGCAGTCCCTCCACGCGCACGATGCGAAGCACGGAGATCCCGATGGGGTTGGGTCGATGCGGCGCGCGGGTGGAGAAGACCCCGCGTCGGCCCTGTCGGCTGCGCGGTGGGAGCACGGTCGGTCGCCAGTCGCGATTCAGGTGAAACCAGTAGACCAGCCAGAGGTGGGTCCACTGGTCAAGGTCGCGCAAGGCGTCCTCGTAGCGGTGCCCGGGGAGTAGCTCGATGGTGCCGGGTGCCTCTCCCGCGGCGTACGGTTGCCGAGGGGCCTCGCGCCGCTCAGCGAAGGGCGTGCGAACGACGCCGATGGGGGAGAAGACCGCGTCGGCGAGCATCACCGCGGAAGGAAGCGATATCCGGTGTTCGGCGCGATGGCCGTGTTCGAGTTGAGGCTGATGAGAACCCCGGCGGTCTGGTCGAGCGACTCGATACCGACGGTGGCGCTGCCGCCGCGGGAGTACGTGTTCATCGGACTCTCGGTGCAGTACGCGAACTCGATGATGTTGCTGGTCTCGAACAGCTTCACCTCGAAGGTGACAGTGGTGCTGCGGCTCCAAAAGAACTGGACACCCTCCCAGTAGAAGTGCGCGACGCGGTCGGATATCGTGCCGTCCACCCATTGGTGGATATCGCTCGAACCGCCGCTCGCGGCGATCAAGTCGTCCCAGAACGGCGCCACGATCCCAGCGGGCGGGCCGTTGAAGGTGATGCTGTGATTGCGCCACGAGGTGGTCGCCGACCAGGCGTTGCCTGTGTCGGGCAAAAACGTGAACAACCCGTTGGTGTAGACCGCGAAGCGCGTCACCGGCGTCCCGAAGTAGCGGAAGGAGAAGGGCAGCGTGCGGATCGTACTGACCACGTCATCACCGTCATTGATGATGTTCGCGCCGCTCGGGATGGTGCTGCACGAACGGGTGGTCACCCGCTCAACGCTGTACGAGCGCGAACTCTCGACGGCGACCACGTTGAGCGTCACCTCGAAAGCGCCGGTGGTCGGAGCGCTGCCGTTGGCCGCGCCATCGACGACGAAGTAGTAGTCACCCGCCGGGAGATCGACCGCACCGCCGCGGGTGAGCGCGTCGGCGCCGACGTTGCTGACGCAGGCCACCTCGTTGACGAAACGCGAATCCCCCGAAGCCTGGGACTGGCATCCCTGGGTGATGTAGATAACCGGGGTGAAAGCGGGTGTTCCGGTAGGGCGCGCGGACCACGTCAGGCGACTTAAGCCGGACAGCCGCACGAGGTAGCCGACGTCACCAATGGAAGTGTCGTCAGTACAGCTCGGGCGGTGATCGTTCGCCCGACTCACGGTCGATCCAGTGATCGCATAGGACCCCGGCCCGGTGATCTGCGCCGGCCCTGGAACCGCGCACGACTCCGAATACGCTGTGATCACCGTGGTCCCAGCATCCGGCGGACCGGTGTCCGGAATCACCGGGACGTCCGGACCCGTATCCAACGGACCCGTATCCAACGGACCCGTATCCAACGGACCCGTATCCAACGGACCCGTATCCAACGGACCCGTATCCAACGGACCCGTATCTGGCTTTGTCGGGATATCGAATCCCAGATCTGATGGTCCAGTATCCAATGGACCCGTATCGACCACCCCCGAATCAGCGGACCCGGCGTCCATGGTGCCCGTGTCCAGCCCAGCGACGTCGATCACTCCAATGTCCGCGACTCCAGCGTCCAACGCTCCCAGGTCGTCCCCGAGATCCAATGCGACGTCGCTGCCCGCGGTCACATCGGCAACGTCTCCTCCCCCGGCAGCGTCGATCGCGTCGTCACCGACGCCTTGATCGCCCCCCACATCGGCGGCGACATCGACCGATTGAGCGACGTCCAGCGAGCGATCGCCCGCGTCGGGTCCGAATACGACTGCCGGGTTGCCCAACTCGCAACCGACAAGAACCAGGACCATTCCGAGGGGGAGCGCAGCGTATCGACGTCTCATGGAGTTGCGACACTGTATCGAATCGCCCGTCGGACTACACCCGCTCTGCGACAGATCAGACCGTGAGCTTTTTCCAGCCGCCGCGACCGAACTTTACACCCATCAGTAAAGCTAGCGCGAAGCCGTACGCCGCAGCGGACAGCCAGACGCCGATGAGGCCGAGGCCCAGCACCCGCCCGAGCAGCCACGCCAGGGGGACCAGGCAGAAGAAATGGAGCACAAGTTCGACGATCATCACGAAGCGGGTCTCCCCGGCGCCGAAGAGCGCCTGCGTGAGAATCATCGCCGTCGCGATGACGGGCCCCATCACCGCCATGATCTTCATCGGCCCGACGCCCACTGCGATGACCTGCGGCGCGTGAGAGAACACCCCGAGAACCCGATCGGGGAAGACGAACATCAGAACTCCCACGGCGCCGAAGATGAGCACGCCGAGCTTCACGCTCGTCCAGGCGTAGCGCTCCGCGAGGTCGGGATCGCCGCGACCCATGCTCTGCCCGACCAGCGTGGCGGTGGCGGTGCCGAAGGCGAGACACGACACGAAGGTCGCGCTCAGCACTTCGATGATGATCGTGGTGGCAGCGCCGTTGAAGCTCGCCGCTGCGCCCGCTCGGATGGCCTCGTCGTCGATGGACGAGACCACCTTGGTGAACAGCAGAAAGCCGGTCATCACCGCCGTCGTCGCCACGCCGCCCGGGATCGACAGCTTGAGCAGTTGCTTCATTAGCGTCCAGGACAGGACGGCCTTGCGATAGAACTGAAAGCGCGTTCGGTCGGCCTGGCGGAGCGAGAACGCAACCATCACCAGCAGGCCGATCCAGGACGAGACGCACGCGGCGACGCCGGCGCCGGACACACCCATGGCAGGCGCGCCGTAGCGCCCGAAAATGAGGACCCAGCAGAGGAGTCCGTTGACGACGTTCATCGCGACGGCGGCGACGAGGTGGAGGTGCGTCTGCCCGATGCCGTCATAGAAGCTCTTGTAAGCGGCCGTACCGGCCATCGAGGCGACACCGAAAAAGCGCCAGCGGGCGTACCCGACGCCGAGCAGCACCACGTTGGCGTTGTCGCTCAACCTGGAAAATACCCACGGGAGCGCCAGCCAGCCGCCGAGGGTGCCGACGAGCCCGCCGATCAGCGCGATGACCGCGGCGTTGGGGAGCACCGCCCCGGCGTCGAGGTGCTTCGCCTCACCGAAACGACGAGCCGTAGTGGCCAGCGTTCCCACGGAAATCGAGGAGAGAAACCCACCGACCGCCCAGAGAAGCATCAGCGCGGGGGTGAGCGCGAACTGACCATCGGACGCCACCTGCCGGGGAAGTTGGCCGATGAAGTACGTGTCTACGATGTTCACGCCGGTCTGCGTGAGCATCGCGAGGATCACCGGGGAGGCGAGACGGAGGATGCGCGCGGCCTTTGCGCGATCGAGCCACGGACCGGGGGGCAGTAAGGTCATGGTGTGGGGGGTTGGTCTCGCTAGCGGAACGCCGAGACGTTGACAAGGCGCCGACAACAAGACTAACCCCCGCACCTGTCCCGAAGGAGGTAATCGGTGGTGGCTCACGGTCGGTCAAAGCACAACGCCGCGTGGACGGGTTTTACGTGGTTTGTTTTGTGGGTTGCGCTCGGCGTTCTGGCCGGAGGCTGCACGAGCCCCGATTACCCGAACTGCGAGAACGACCAGCATTGCCAGCGAGACGGTCACCGCGAGTTCTGCGTGCAACGACACTGTCAACAGTGCCGCAGCGGCGCCGATTGCGGGGCCGAACAGACCTGCTTGCGGGGCCGTTGCATGGAGGGCGTCAACGCCTGCGACGGTGACAACGACTGCCTCGTCGGCCAGGTGTGCACCGATCACCGCTGCGTGGTGCGCCCGGAGTGCGACGGCACCCGCGCTTGTGGCGCCGGCCACCACTGCGAAATCGGCCACTGTGTGACCGACCCGACGGAAGAATCTGACCCGACGGACAACCGCGGTCCGCAGTGCCAGATCGAGCCGCCGCTGTTTGACTTCGACGACAACACCCTCACCTCCGCCGCGCGCGAAACGCTTGCCCGTGCCGCGGAGTGCCTGCGCCGCGAGACTGGTAGCCGCTACACCCTCATCGGCCGCTGCGACAGCCGTGGCACGACTGAGTTCAACCTCGCCCTCGGGGAGCGCCGCGCTCGGGTGGTGCGGCAATACATGTTGAACCTCGGGGTGCTCCCCGATCGCATCGCCGTCTCTTCCGAGGGATCCGAGGGCGCGATCGGCACCGACGAGGAGGGCATGCGCCGCGACCGTCGTGTGGACTTCCGACTGAGGCCCTGAACCGATGCAGCAGCCTTTTTCGTTTCGATTCGTTCTTGCTCTGACGCTCGCTACGATGGGCGCCGGTGGGTGCGTCACCACATCCCGCTTTGAGGGCTCGCGGGTCGCGATGGAGAATCGCCTCCGCGCGCTGGAAACCAACGACGAGCAGCGACGCCAGCAACTCAACGAGGCCGTCGAGCGCGCCACCACGCAGGTGCGTACCCTCAACGAGCAACTCGAGCAGGCCCGCACGCAGACGCGCAACACCGCCGACCTCGGTGCGCGAATGGAGTCCTTCGAGGAGCGCATCCGCGGCCTGACGGGCACCCTCGAGGAGTTGCGCCACTCACTCGACGAGGGCGTCCAGTCCCGAACGCAGGTCGCCAACCGCGTGGAGGCCCTCGAGCGCCGCCTGGGCATCGCCCCGATGGTCGATCCGTCGCAGGTTCCTGCAGAGAATCCGGCGCTGCTCGCGATGGCGAGGCAGGCCTTCGAGGGACGTGACTACCCCCGCGCACGCTTCCTCGCGCAGGCGCTGATTACCCGCGCGGCGACCGATGCGCTCGCAGACGACGCCGTGCTCCTCGTGGCCCGCGCGCAGCTTGCGGAGAACCGCGCCGCCACCGCGGTTCAAGAGCTCAACCGGCTGATGCAGAACTACCCCACCGGCGACGCCGTGCCCGAGGCGCTCGCAACGCTGGCCGAAGCGTTTACCAACCTTCGTATGTGCACCCAGGCCCAACGCACGCTGCGCCTGCTCATCGAGCGCCACGGTCGCACGCCAGCGGGCACCCAGGCTCCGGCCCGCCTCGAGGCCGTCCGCCGGCTCCCGCGCGAGGCCTGTAGCGAATGAGCCCGGGCGCGCGCCCCGAACGCGGTGCGCCCGGCCCGTTGAGCGACACGACGCTGCGCCTCGGCGCCGACGGCGTTCACCTCACCGTCCGCATCGGCGAAGGAACCCTCTCGGAAGTCTACCGCGGCACTCAGCGCTCTCTGGATCGCCCGGTGGCCGTGAAGGTGCTCAAGGGCTCCGTCGCTCCGACCTCGCCCCTCGGCCGTCGGTTCGAGCGCGAGGGCACCCTGCTCGCCTCGCTTGCACACCAGAACATCCCGCAGATCATCGACGTCGGTCACACCGACGACGGTCGGCCCTTCCTGGTGATGGAGCTGATCGAGGGGCCGACGCTCGCGGCGCTACGGGCTCCCCGCACGGTGCTCGCGGCAGACGTCGCGACCATCATCGCGCTCAAGGTGGCGCGGGCTCTCGAGTACGCGCACCTCCGTGGCATCGTGCATCGCGACCTGAAGCCCGGCAACGTGCTCATCTCTCGTCGGGGCGAGGTCAAGTTGGCGGACTTTGGCCTCGCGCGCGACGTCAACGAGTCCGCCGACGACCGCCTCGGCGTAGTCGGAACGCCCGCGTACATGTCTCCCGAGCAAGTGCTCGGCGACCGGATGGACTTCCGCTCGGACATCTTCTCTTTCGGCATCGTGCTCTACGAAGCCCTCACCGGCCGGCGACCCTTCGAGGAAGACCCCGGACGCACGGTGATGCAGAAGATCCGCCTCGATCGCTACGTGTCTCCGCGGCGGGTTCGGCCCGAGATTCCCACGACGCTCGAGCGCATCCTCGCCCGCTGCCTCGAGAAGAACCCGAAGTACCGCTACCCCAGCACCGGCAGCCTGTGCGACGACCTCAACGAGCACCTCGCGCGCCGCGGTGTGATCTCCCACGAGGCGCGGCTGGTGGGCTACCTCCGCGAGTGTGGGCTCATCGACGATCGCGAGGTGCGCGACGCCCTCGGACCGATGGCCAGCGCATGGTCAAAGGCACCGCCGAAGTACCACCCCATGCGCCAGGTGGTGGCTGGACAACTCGCCGCCGTGGCCCTCTCCCTGGGCGCCCTCGCAATGCTCGAGTGGTCGCGCGGCCGTGAACAAGACCCGACCACATGGATCGGCCCCCGCCCCACCGGTACCCTCGGAGTGGGCCAACTGCGTGTGCTCGCGCGCCCGTGGGCCGAGGTCGTCGTGGACGGAACCCTGGTGGACAGCACCCCGATGAGCCGATCCATTCTGCTCGCGCCGGGCCAGCACTTCATCCGACTGCGCAACCCGGCCTACGCCATCGAAGACCGCGCAGTGCAGGTCAGCCCGGGGCAGACCGTCTGGATCGACGTAGACCTCCGCCGCCGCCCCGAGGAGTCGCCCGGTGCGCGCTAGCCCCCTCGCTTGCGCCCTCGCGTGCGCGCTCCTCGCACGCGCCGCGTTCGCCGACGTGATTCACATCTACACGCGCGGCGAGACCTTCGCGGCTATCGCCGAGCGCTACTACGGCAACCCCGCGCTCGAGCCCGTGGTCGTCGCCAACAACTGCCTCCAACTTCAGGCTACCCCCGGGCTCCCGACGGGGGTGCACCTCACCATCCCGAGCGTCGGCTACCACCGCGTGGCCGCCGGGGAGACCTGGGAGCGCCTCGCCACCCGCCACCTCGGCGACCCGAGCCGCGGGCCATACCTCGCGAGCATCAACGGCGGGGTCTTCAACGTCCCGCCCAGCGAGGGCGCGGTGATCCGCCTGCCTTACCTGCTCCGGTATGTCGTCAACAGCGAAGAGCCGATGTTCGAAGTCGCCCGCCGCTTTTACGGGGATCGCGCGCTGGTGCAGTTCATCTCGGAGTTCAACCATCTCGCATCGCAGCGCCTGTTGCGGGGTCAAATGCTCATCCTCCCGCTCGCCGACCTCGTGCTCCGGGAGAACGCGCCGGACAGCCCGGAGGCCGCGCTCATCACCGCCCACACCGCGCAGCGCCAGGTCGATCGCGAACTCCCGACGCTGCAACAACTCGTCACCCGCGGCCTCTACGTCGAAGCCGTCGCTCTCGGGGCGCGGGTGCTCGCGCACGATGACCTCGCCAGCCCTCAGCGTGTCGTCGCGCTGCGCAACCTCGCCGAGGCCTACGCCGCGCTCGACCGGCGCGACCTCGCTGCGGACGCCTTCCGCGACCTGCTGCGCCTCGACCCGACGTACAGCCCAGAAGCCAGCGCCACGCCACCGAAGGTGCTCGAGGCACTCAGCCTCGCCCGTGGCACCGCGCCCGAACAAAGCCTCCGCCCCGCGCCCCCGACCGCGCGCCCCGATTCAGCCCACTGAATACCAGCACCCACTGCCTTGACCCACCGCAACGCGGTCGGGTAATCATTCCACCGATCTCATGCGAATGATTCTCACCTTCACCGTCAGAAGTGGATTCCTGGCTGGGGTTCTTTCGTTGGTTTCGTCTAGTGTCTGGGCACAATCGCAGGCTGCGGGGACGGCCGCCCGGACGCCAGTGCCGGATGAGGATCCGTTGAGCGAAGCCACGGTGGTGGGCGCCTCGGCGCGGGCGATGGCGCGCATTCCGGGAGCGACGACGGTGGTGAGCGAGCGCGAGTTACAGCGCGTGCAACCGATGTCGGCCACCGAGGCGCTGCGGCGTGTTCCTGGGGTGTACGTGCGCGACGAGGAGGGCATGGGGCTGCGGCCCAACATCTCCATTCGCGGCATGGACCCCACTCGCAGCCGCCGGGTGCTGATTCTCGAGGACGGCATCCCGATCTCGCTCGCGCCCTACAGCGAGCCGGAGATGTATTACAATCCGCCGGTTGAGCGTATGGGGCGCATCGAGGTCATCCGCGGCTCGGGCAATGTCCTGTTTGGCCCGTCCACGGTCGGCGGCGTCATCAACTACGTCACCCCTGCGCCGCCGCTGCGAGAGACGTTCAGCCTGCGCACCGTCGCCGGGGATCGCGGGTTCTTCCTGGGTCAACTCAACTACGGCAACCGCGTGGGCAACGCGGGCTTCGTGGTGAGCGCGCTGCGCCGCCAGGGCGATGGCTTCCGGCGCATGGGCTTCGAGGTGACGGACCTCTACGCCAAGGTGGTTCTACAGCTTGGCCCGCGGCAGGAGCTGATGGCCCGATTTGGTGCCTACGACGAGACCTCCGCATCGACCTACCTGGGCCTCACGCAGTCGATGTTCGAGCGTGACCCGCGGCAGAACCCGGTACCCAACGACCTCTTCGCGGTGCAGCGATTCAGCGCCGCTCTCGCGCACACCTGGACGCCCAGCACCGCAGTGCAACTGCGCACCATCGCGTACGGATACACCACCAGCCGCGACTGGGATTTCCAACGCTACGACCGCTCGCCGCAGCCCAATCCGAGCCTCACGCTGGAGCAACAGGCGACCGGTCAGCCGGTGCTCTACGACCGCATCGTCGGCGACCGTTCGACGCCCGGCGGCGCAATCTATCTGCGCGATGAGTCGCTCTCGTCCGACCGCGCTTACCAGGTGTTCGGCGTCGAGCCGCGGCTTCGCTTGCGCTTCCACACGGGGCGATTCCGCCACGACCTCGACGTGGGCGGCCGCGTGCTGCATGAGAACTCCGTCGTGCGCGTACTTCTCGGTCGCGGCGCCCTCTCGCGCTCGGGCGAGCTCGCCTCGGAGCAGGAGCGCAACGGCACCGCGCTCGCGGCCTTCGTGCAGGAGCGGTGGTTCATCACCGAGAGGTTCAACCTGGTTCCCGGTGTTCGGGTCGAGAGCTACTTCTCGGACATCGTGCAGCGGCGCGACCAGGGCGTGGACATCAACCGCCGCTCGAACAGCCATCTGGTCGAGGTCATCCCCGGCGTGAGCGCCAGCTACCAGTGGCCCGCGGTCACGGTCTTCGGCGGAATGCACCGTGGGTACGCGCCACCGCGCATCCTTCCGACGATCAACAGTTCCGCGCGCGACCGGCTTCTGGCCGCCGAGGAGAGTGTCAACTACGAAGCCGGCGCGCGGCTATCGGTGGGCAATTGGCTCCGCGCCGAGGGCACCGCCTTCCTCATGAATTTCTCCAACGAGACCGTCCAGGTCTCCGGCGAAGACACGGAGTTCGCTTCCATCGGACAGACCCGACACTCCGGCGTAGAAGCCGCAGCGCAGCTCGATTTCGGGCACGTGCTGCACTGGCCGACCAGCGTCTTTCTCGGCCTGCGATACACCTTCGTCGATGCGCGCGTAGTGGGCGACCGCAACTTCGCCGACGGCGCGCGCCGCGCAGTGGATGGCAACCTCGTCCCCTACGCAGTGCCCCACACGATGATGACCACCCTCGGGTTCGAGACCCCGTGGGGGCTCACCGCGCAGGCATCATGGATGTACGTGAGCCGACACTTCACGGACGTGGATAACCGTCAGATTCCCAGCGCTGATGGGCTCTTCGGGCCGATCTCGTCGTTTCAGACTGTGGACTTCGCCGCGCGATACACCCATCGGCGCAGCGGCCTGGGCGTCACGCTCACGATGAAGAACATCCAAGGGTACTTCACCGACTCGCGCGGAATTCCCAACGTCTACATCGCCTCGCGCTCGCCCGCGGGAATCTTCCCCGGCGGATTCGGCCAGACCATGGTCGGAGTCCAATGGACCCACTGATCAGCGATGTGTGATTGGCGGGGCACCAAAGCCCCGCGACACTCGGAACGATCAGCCGGAACCCATGCTCGAGAGCCCGTAGATGATCGTGAGGGCGACGGCGAGAGTGGCAAACAATACGCCGATGAACTTCGCCCCGCTCCAGTTCTTGTCGTAAGCGCGCATGCGCTGGAAGTCTTCGTCTTCGATGGCGGCGTGATGATCGACTGACATGTTCGCTTCGCTCCGATCGCCCTTCTAGGCGGTCCGTGTTCTGGAATCAACCGACCCGTGTACCCGCCCCGGTGATGAACTCCACCAGCGGCCCATACCCCTGAATCGCCGTTCGCTGCAGGTAGAGTCCGAGTCCCCGCGCGCCGCCCAGTTCTTCGCCGCCGCCCGCGTGCCCCGGGCCGCCGTGCACCAACTGCGGGAGCACCGCGCCTGGGCCGATCCATGCGCCCGCGACCTTGGCGTTGACCGCCGTCACGCGACCGTGGAAGGGCGCCGTCCCCATCACCACCTCCGCCGCGAAGGATCGGTCCTCGCTGTACACCGACGTGACGAGCCCGCCGCCGCCGCGCGCCAGCAGCGCCACCGCCTCGCCCGCGCTCGCGTACGGAATAAGCGTCGCGCTCGGCCCAAACACCTCGTGCGAGTGCACCGCGTCGCCGGTCGCCGCGTCGTCTACCCGCAGCAGCGTGGGCGCCACGAAATACCCTTTGCCCGCGGCCACCCCTTCGCCGTCGATTCGCCCCGGGCCGCCACCGACGGCCCGTGCACCCGACGCGATCAGCCGCTCGAGGCCCGTGCGCACGTGTTCCAACTGCGCCGCCGTTGCCAGCGGTCCCATGGTCACTCCAGTCGCCCGCGGATCGCCCGTTCGCACCACCGCGAGGCGCTCGAGGACGTCCTCCTCCAGATCGTCGAGGCGCTCGCGCGGCACCAGCACCCGCCGAATCGCCGTGCACTTCTGCCCGGCCTTCTGGGTGATGTCGCGCACGAGGTCGGAGACCATCAGAGTCCAGGTGTCGCCGCCGCGCTCGACGTCGAGGCCCAGCACCGCGCCGTTGAGGCTGTCGGCCTCCACGTTGACGTGGGTCCCGCTCGCCAGGAGGTTGGGCCGCCCGCGCAGGAGCGCCCCGGTCTTACCTGACCCGGTAAAAGCAAAGACGTCCTGCGGGCCGAGGTGGTCGAGAAGGTCACCGGGAGCGCCGACCGAGAGCGAAAGCGCCCCCACCGGAAGGGCGTCGGTGGCGACGAAGATTTCCATCACGCGGGCGGCGAGCCAGGCGGTGGCAGGCGCTGGGCGGGCGAACACCGGGACGCCCGCGAGCAGCGCGACGGCGGCCTTCTCCGCGAGTCCCCAGGCCGGGAAGTTGAACGCGTTGACGTGCACCGCGACGCCGACGCGCGGGGTGAGCACGTGCTGCGCAGTGACCTTGGAAGAGCGAGCGAGCGAGACCGACGGACCATCGATGAGCCAGCGCGCGTCGCCGAGGGAGGCCCCGAGCTCGGCATAGTACGTCAACGTACCAATCGCTCCATCGACGTCGAACTTGGCGTCCGAGCGGGTGTTGCCACCGTTGAGCATACCGATGTCGAGGAGTTCGTCGCGATGCGCGTGGAGTGCGCCCGCGAGGGTCTTCAGCATGGCGCCGCGCTGCGCGAAGGTCATCGACCGCAGGGCCGGGCCGCCCTGCGCGCGGGCGAAGGTGAGCGCGGCCGCGTAATCGAGCCCGTCGGGCAGGAGCCCTGCGACGACCTCCTCGGTCGCCGGGTTGAAGAGATCGACGCGGTCGCCGGATCCAACGATCCAGCGGCCTCCGAGGTAGCTCCGAAGGTTCTCCATGGCGGCGGAAGCTAGTCCGGTCGCCCGATGGGCTCAAGCCCGCGCGACGCGCTCCTCGGTGAGCAGGAACCCGCGCTCGGCCAGCGCCTCGAAGAAGCGCTCGGCATCGACGGCGGACTCCAGCCGATGCGCCCCGGGGGACACCGCGCCGGCGGCCATCATGAGGCACACGATGGACGCAGGAAACGCCGTGGTGCGTTCCATCGCAGTGAAGCCGGTGGCCTCGTCGTGGTCGTCGCGCAGCGAGAGGGTGAGCGTCTCGTCCGGGCCCGCGCAGGTGACCCGCAGCAGCACCAGGTCGCGGTCACCAGGAAACGCCAACCGCGCGCGCGCCAGCGAGTGGAAGACCTCCCGGGGAACCACCTTCGCGCCGAGCACATCGATGGGCGCGAGGTCGAGCAGCCCGAGGTCCTTGAGGAGCTTCACCTTGGCAAAGTGCCCTTCGTACCGGATGGTTTTGTAGTCGTACGACTCCAGGCGGCCCTCGAAGGTCCACGGGCATGTGGAGGTGCCGCCGGAGGTGGTGAACGCCTCGAGAGCGGGCATTCCGGGCCACTGCACGGACTCGAGTTCGTCGAAGGTCTCGACCTCCACGCGACGGCTGTCGCGGAGAAACACTGCCTGGCCGAAGTACTCGTTGGTCAGCCCCTCGACGGAGAACACCAACTTGTAATCGAGCGGCGGCCGCGGAATCTGCGGCAACCCCCCGCAGCGCACGCTCACCCGGCTCGCGCCCTTCACCTTGCCCATCGCGTAGGCCGCGAGGGTATTGCCCATGCCCGGTGCGAGCCCGAGGTCGGGAACGATGCTCACTCCGCGCGCCCGCGCCTCGCCGTCGAGAGCAAGCTCTTCCCAAACCACATCGGTGTTGCCTCCCAGATCACCGAAGGAGCTCCCGGCTGCGATGGCCGCCTTCGCCGCGCCGAGGTTGAGATAATAGGGCAAGCCCGAGAGCGTCACCGAGACGCCCGCGAGCGCGCGGGTCACCGCCGCACCGTCGCGCGCATCGAGCGCAGCCCCGGTCGCGACGGACCTCCCGAGCAGCGTGTTGATGCGCTCAGCGCCGGCCGCGGCGCGGGCGCCGTCGTGATCGAAGAGCCGCACCGCCGCCGCACCGAAGCGAGCCATGTCGTAGGCCGCCGCGGTGCCCTGCATCCCTGCGCCCAATACCGCCAGAACTTTCGTTGTCATCAGTCTCCTCCGTCGGCGCGGAGGGTGTCGGCATCGCCGGTCGGAGACAAGGGCTCCCGCGCCATCGCCGCCATTCGTTCGGTGACCGAACCATCGACCCAGCGCGCGTAGCGGTCCCTCCCCTGTGGCCCGCACGTCAGGAAGGTCTCGTAGTACCGCCGCGCGCACGCCCGGTCGCCGCGCCGCCGCGCGAGGTCGCCGAGCACCACCAGGGCCCGCGAGCAGCGTGATCCCTCGGAGTCGAGGCACGCCCGCGCGGCGCTCATCGCGTCGTCCACGCGCCCCTCGCGCTCGGCCAGCACCGCCCGCCATAGCCGAACATCCTCGAGTGCCGCGCCGTCCCGCGCTGCGCGGTCAAGTTCCACCCGTGGGTCGGCCAGACCCGACACCGCGAGCGCCTCGACCAGCCAGATACGAATGTCCGGGTCGGGCCCCTGCTCCAGGGCCGCGAGAAACTCCTGCGCCGCCCCCTGCGCGTCCCCCTGCACCAGCCGCGCGACGCCGAAAGACTCCCGCGCTACCGGCGCGCCCTCGGAGGCTACCGTCGCGCGCAGGTACCAACGCTCCGCTGCGCTGTCGTCGCCGTGTTCGAGCGCGAGGTCACCATGAGCGAGGGACACGTAGAGCGGGTCGTCCTCGGCGGCGCCCCGGGTGATGTCCTCCTCCAGCGCCGCGAGGGTCTGCTGGGCCTCCGCCGCACGCCCGAGACGGCGCAGCACTCCCACGATGTTCACTCGGTAAAACGCCGCGCATGGATCCAGCATCGCCGCCGTCCGGTAGTCGTCGAGGGCGCCCGCGAGATCGAGGTCGCGCTCGCGCTCGACGCCGCGGTTATTTCGCAGATCTGGGTCCATCGGCGCCCAGGCCATCGCTGCGTCGAGCCAGGCCCGGCGCGCTTGCAGCCCGTCGAGAATACCCACCACCGAGACCACCTGCCCGACTAATTCACGCGCGTCGAGCGGGCGCTCGTAGAGGCCCTCCCTTGGGTGGCACAACGGCAATACCGGATCAGGTAAAGGCGTTGCTCCGTAACGAGTGAGGTCTACGTCCCAGCGTCGCCCATCGCCCATGTACCGCACGTAGATATGCTGGCGTCGGAGCACACCCGCGAGGGGGATTTCGAGCCGGCGACCGAGAGCGAGCAGCAGCACGGAGAGGCCCTCGCAGTACCCCCGGCGCTGCTCGAGCACGGTGTCGATGAGGTCGCGGTCAGGGTCGTTGTAGAGACCGTTGGGATCGCTGACCGCCTCGAAGCGCCAGACGTGGAAAACGTGGCTCACGAGGGCGCGCAGGCGGCAGCGGGAATCGCAGATCCGCGGGAGCACACCGCGCACCTCTGCTGCCATTGCGTCGAGTTGGTGGAGAACTCCCGGGACGTCCACGTCGGGGTCGCGAGCGTAGGACATCCATGCGCTCACCTCGCCGAGGTCGATGTCCGCAGGTGAGCGGGCGGCGATCTCCCGGATGCGCTCGTAGGCCAGGTTGTCCGCGAGACTGACTGCCGGAGCGTCGGCGTCGGGGCAGCGCGGCGCCGGATCGCAGGACTCATGCGTCGGCTCGATGTGCAGCACGTCTCGCGCGCAGTGCGGTGCGGGCCGACGGCGACATCCGCCAATCATCAAAAAAATCAGCAACAGGGAGAGTGGTCGGAACAAGGACATCGGCGCGATCGGGGGGATCCTACACAGGGCGCGCGGAGAGCGTTCGTAACGAGGGAATGCTTCGAGGCTACCGGAACGCTCAACGGGGGTTGGCGCAGCAGCGAAACCCGGTGGAGTAATCGCGGTAGTCGAGGTTGTGTGCGGTGGTGGTGTAGAGGCACCCGCGTCCGTTGATTTCCGCGTCGGCATAGAAGCCACCCTTGAAGGTGCCGGCGGGGTCATCGATCCACTCGTGGAGGTTGCCGACCATGTCCGCGAGGCCGTCTGGGGAGACGCACCCGGTGAGCGCGCCTGCGCGTGCCAGGCTGTCGGGCTGCTGGTTGATGCCCGGGTCGTTCATGCGGGCGAAGGTGAATACCCCGACGGCGGTGCCATAGAACTGCACCACCGGATGCGGCGTGCGGCCCTCGTTGCACCGGCGATGAACATACGTGTTGCCGTAAGGGTAGATCTGCCGGGCGGGCCCTCGGCAGGCGGCGAGCCAATCGGCGAGTGCGCAGAGGTGCTTACCGGCGTTGCGGCAGGCATCGCGCGACTCGGCACCGGTGATGTACCCCTGCGGGACCTCTCCTTCCGTGGACACCGCGCGCACCCATCGCGTGCCCGGGTTGAGGTACGGCGACCATGCGGCGATTCCGCCGTCGAGGTCCCGGGCCTCGAGGTGCTCCTCCCAGCGATCGACGCAGACGCGCCCCTCGACGAGGGCCATCTCTGCAGAGCATCCGCCGTCGGCCGACGAGGCGCGACCGAGCGGGACGTCTTGCCCGGCATCAGCGTCGCTGGACGGCCGATCGTCCGCGGGAAACCGATCGTCCAGGGCAGCGTCGGCCGCAGCGTCGGCGAGGTCGCCTGGCTCTTCGATGGCGACACCGCAGCCCGCGGAGAATACAAGAGTGAGTATTCCGAGACCGGTGCGTATGTGCACATCGCGCGGCCCGACAGACGACCCTGCAGCGCGGAGGTGAGGACAGCGAATCCCTTCGTTGCACGTTAGGGGGAATCCCTCGACGATGATGCTGTGCACGCGGTTGGTCGCGAGCCTTCCTGCGCTGACGCCGAAAGCGCCCGTCGCGCTGTGTTGATCGACGGTCACGTTGCCCGGGCCGATGGTGTTGCGGCAAACGGAAGGGAGGTATCCAGGGTCGCCCGGGAGACGGTCGGCTCGCAGCGGAGACGTCTTGATGGGTACACGCGACGATTCACCGTGGAGCCAACGTCAGCGTCAACCCTGGACCATCGAAGCGGCCGATCGGATGCGCTTCGGGTGCGCCCTCGGGTTTGGCGAAACGATCGGCAGTCCATTGCCAGGGCGACCCACAACCGATTGCGCCCGGGCGTGGCGCGGCGGCGGCCTGGGGCCGTGGACACCGCAACCCTCACTCGGCCGGAGGTCGAGCGGATGAGAGCCGAAGGGCGCGTGTTCACCAACATCGCGGTGGCTCTCTCGATCGCCGCCGGACGGCTCTACCTGCTCGACCCGGCTAAAGACGGAGTCCCAACTCTGGATGACCTCGATGATCCGGAGGCAATGCTCGCAGGGCCTGGTCTGGTGGCCGACGACAAAGCGGCCGGGCATCATCCCGATGGCCCCGCTGCCTGGGGTTGGGCCAGAAGGTAGAGAGCACTTCAAGTGACAGCCAACATAGGTGTTCTCTTGTCGTGTCATCACACAACAAGAAGTAAACCGGAGCGGCCCATTGCACAGCCCCAAAGGGGGGGGGATAGGGACCATGCGGACCGCTCCGGCGAGAGTTCCTTACCATGACAATCGCTCGGGAGTCGTACAGTTATTTAGAGGGAGATCGATTTTTTCAGTCGCACCTCTAAAGACGGGGGGGAAAGTCGCGCCGTTGACGCCGCCCAGCTCGGAGTTGCCCACCCCCACAGCAGGAGCAGATGGCACGTTGAGACTCGACGCAATCACTAGATGCGTAGTCTTTTAGCTGAGTCTGGGCTGCGTCGCGGGAGCCGGCCCGGAGCCTATCGAGCGCGCCGTGAGCGCCATCACCCTGCGGACTGTAGCGAGGGGACGATTCGCTCCCAGGCGCCCGCCGACGCGGCCGCGATGCTCGATCGGGCGTTCGACTGGACTTACAGCGCGATTCCGTATTGCACTTCCCCGGGAGCGTCAGCGATCACACCGTCCACATCGTGATGTGTGCCGGCTGGCTCAACGACGCCCACACGCGGCTCTGCTTACTCGAGGAGTCGCACACCGGAACTGCCCCCCCCGGGTTATCGTACGCAGCCTCGAGTCGGCGTAGCTGCACATCCGGCTCGCGAGTCTCGTGAGCTGCACGGGGCACTTCGAGGGAAGCGTGCTCGTAGGCAGCGGAGCGTGTGCTTGCCGGATGGGCGCGTCGCGAGCTGGGACGGGGTGGTTCGCTCGACGAGGTGTGGCCCTGCGACGAGGGCATCGAATGCGTGACTACCGGTGCGTCGGGCCAGTGCGCGACGATCGTGGCGCCCGACGCCGGGAGCGCGCCCGAGGCGGAACCGGACGCCGACGGGCGCAAGATCGCGCGTAGCGACGGAGCTGATGTCGAAGGAAACGGGGAAGCGCCTGGTGTTGCGGGCGGTCCGCACGGCTGATGTCGGTTGCACGGATGGCCCGCGGTCAGGGTCGCCGTGACTGCGTCAGCGCCGAGGTCGAGGCGGCTGCTGGTCCACGCTCCGAGGGGGGCTGCTCACGTCGTCGAGGACCGCGCTTCCTTGCTTAGAGAGGAACAGCGTCGGCCCGACGATCGACCGCACACCAGCAGTAGCGGTGACGGTCACAACGCGGGCGCTTCCATCAGCAACCTGGACGTCGAGAGTCTGGTTTGCTCTAAACGCTGCAGAAGCGCCCGTCGTCGGAACGAGCGCCGCGACGCCGGTCACGGATGCTGGGAATTCGAGCGTGGCGACGACCGTGTCGCCCTCACGACGCAGCGTAATCAACCGCTACTTCCCATAATTCCAACGAAAATGGGGCGTCGGGTCACGCTATCGGACGTGCGTGCCGGGTACGTTCCGAGCCCGATCGAGAGCGTGCTGGTTCGCGACGAGGTCGGCGGCGGCATGCGAGCGCCGCAACTGAAGCAGTCCGAAGTGAGCAAGCACGAAAGGCAAGCGCAGCATCTTGTCGACGCCGGTTTGCACGCGCGCAGCGCATATCGCAGCCGTGAAGGCCTTGAGGGACGATCGCAGTTTCTAAGCTTCGCCGCGATGCTCTCCCGGGCCGACACTGCCGCGGTGATCCGACATCGAAGGGTCGGCTGACACGCTGACCCTTAACTTCCCCATGGGGCGAGTGCTGACGTCGGTCGCACAAGCTCGACTCGGGTTAGGACTCCGTGAAAACTTAGGGATTTTCGGCGTGCCCGGCGCGACTCGAACGCGCAACCGGCGGCTTAGAAGGCCGCTGCTCTATCCGATTGAGCTACGGGCACGAACGAGAAGGGTCGGGGCGGAGGGATTCGAACCCACGACATCTAGCTCCCAAAGCTAGTGCACTACCAGGCTGTGCTACACCCCGTCCGCCGATGCGGAAGGTGAGGGGACCCTATCACGCTCTGGGCGGCCTAAGACACCTGCATCGTATTTTTTTCATTCAGTTTGATGACAGCGTGAAAGTTCTGGGGTAAACGCCTTTTCCTTGGTTCGGTGGCTGTAGCTCAGCTGGTAGAGCATCGGATTGTGGCTCCGATGGTCGCGGGTTCAATCCCCGTCAGTCACCCCCTTTTAATTATCACTTGGCGCCCGTAGCTCAATGGATAGAGCATCGGACTTCGGATCCGAGGGTTAGAGGTTCGACCCCTCTCGGGCGCGCTGAACTTAAGTATTTTCGGGGGTTTCCTAGCGCGCGATTAATCGGGGGGGACATGCAAGGCCATCGCTTACGGCGATGAGGTCTGCCCGTCCGAAGTTGCTGAGTGCCTCCCTGCGGAGAACCCTACGTCGCGACTCCCTCGTCGGCGAAGTGACAAGCGCATTCGCAGAGATGGGGCGGCCCTTCTCCGGAGTAATGCGCGGCGCTAACGCGCTGCGAGTCGTCGCATTGTTCGCCCCGTCCCCTCGCGCTCGTACGTCAGCGCGCAGTCTTCGCAACTCTCCACCGCTCCGCTCGGCGCGCCCTCGTGCACCCGTTGAACAAGGACCGTCGTGAGCGCACGACATCGCAGTCCATCGGGATGGACCCGCGCACACCACGGGACGAACTTCTCCCGCCTCACGCCCGCTTCCTGCCGCATCCGCACCTCCCACTCCCCACCCTCGCCGATCGCGTCGGCGAGGCGGGCAAGCGCGTGGCCCAGCGGCACCCCCGCGTTGACGTGCACCGCCAAATGAAGGCGAACCGTCGCGTCGTTGCGCGCCCAGGCACGCAGGGCATCGGGCAGGTCAATGAGGCGTTTTTCCGCGGCGGGCGTCACCCTCCCCAGATAGAACAGGGAGCATCACTCTCGGCCTTGCCCGGCAACGGGTTGCCGACGCGATGACCGCACCATCTGTGCTGGGTGCAACCACCACGAGAATAACCGTCTGCGACACTTTGATGCGCTCACCAGCACTCATCGCTTGACCTGGCATCGCGACTCTGCAAGGAAGCACCCTTCGCTTTGGATCCGAGGGCTACCGGTCTGACCCCTCTCGGAACCGCCGAAGTACAGATAGTTTATTGACAGTGTTTCTGGTGTGAGATAAACGCACTTTCTGCCTTGGGACATTAGCTCAATTGGTAGAGCAGTGGACTCTTAATCCATTGGCTCTCGGTTCAAGTCCGAGATGTCCCACCGCAAAAGGCCCGGTTTTCCGGGCCTTTTGCATATCGAGCATTTGCGATCCTTCCCCCGAATCTGCCCAACCCATATCGGTCTGCTGCACATTTGCTGCAAGTGCAGCAGGATCGATTCCGAGGGCGGCGGCCAAGAGATCCTGTAGTCCGGCCGGAGTCAGGCGCCCGTGTCGACCATCTCGGCAGGGGTGGTCTCGAGCTCGCTGAAGAGCACCTGCACTCCGGCCGCGCGAGCGTCCGGGTGCGCGGCGAATACTCCGTCGCGAAAAGCACCGGCAGCACCGCCGCGGGGTTGTCCTGCCAGAGCCCGGCACGCACCGCGAGCTTGAGCGCGCAGCGGAGGGCGACCAGCTCCTTGGCGATCGTGTGCTCGGTGACGCCCTCCTCGCGCCGGGCGTCGATGACCTTGTCGATCGACGCCGCGGAGAGTTGCGACAGGAGGAACCTGTCCCCGAGCAGGCGGCGCCAGTGGCCGATCTTGAACTCGTAGAACGTCACCGTGGCTTCCGACCGCTTCCCGGCCTTCGCAAGCGCGCGACGCTTGGCGCGCAGGAGGGTCACTGCGTCGGCGAGCGTCGCCGCCCGCGCGGCTGCGGCACCGGGGGAAGCGTGGTCACGTTCGAGGGCGCGGCCTATGTCTTCGGCGGTCTTACGGTCGATATGCTTCGTGGACTCGCTCCACTGATGGCCAGCGGCGTCGTAGCCCCAAGCGATCCACGGGCCACAGGGATGGTTGTTGCGGCGGCGGAGGGATAGTCGGACGTCAGACATCGGGGGGTACTTCGTTTCCAGGAAGGACTGCCAGGCATCGAGGCGCACCCGAAGGGAGTACCCTGAGGTCGGATCGTTGATCGTGCTGCCGGACGCAGCGCGAAGCATCTCGTACGCGGTCGAGCGGCCGACGCCGAGCTTATGCTCAACGTCGAGCGCGGAGACTTACAGCGGGAGCTGCAGCACCGGGTCGGGGCTCGCGACGCGGCCCACGACGCTCCCCTCGTTGCGCTCTCTCGTCGTTCGCGGAGCGTGATGAAACGGGATGTAGCCTCATGGGTCGAGATCCTCGGGCCACTCCGAATCATCGCCTTCTCCGTCGGGGGATGACTCTGGTGGCTCAGTATCAGAGTCCCCCTGAATCCCCGGGGCGCAGCCCCCGATGTTCTCCTCCGGACATGCAGCACATGCACCCGCGCCGCGCGCTCGGATCTCGCGGACGGCCCACATCACCTCGCGCTTGGAATCCCCCGGGATGGTCAGCGCACGCGAAACGCCTTCGGAGCACGTCACCGCGCGGCCCTTGAACACCCACTCCTCACCCAGCCAGTTCATCCGCTCGCCGTCTGTGACCACCGAACGCTCCGCTCGACGACCTCCAGCGCGAACCCCTCAGGCGGACACCGCTGGAACTTCGACAGCCGATACCACGGCAGCCGCCCCAGCACCGCCTACCGCACCCCCTGGCACTTCCAAGAACCCCGGCACGCCCATCTGCCCCATCGCCCGCCCCACGGCGTAGTGGTTGATCCCGTCGCCATCGATCCGCAGCTGGAAGTTGTCCACGATGACCTCCCACCCGGCGGCCACCTCGAACCCGTACTTCAGCGTGTGGTTGATGCGCCCGCCCGCGACGGTCTACCTCCGCACCATCGCGATCAGTTGACACCAATCACCGCGGCAAGTTCAACTCCTCAGGCTGTGCAGACGTTGCCCCGATGCCTCGCGTTGGCCGCAGCCCTCCTCGGGTGCAATGGCGTCGTCGGCGATCGCCCCACGTCGCCCGGTGCGAACACCGCCACGGCCCGTGCGGGCAACGAGCACCCGTCCGCGGTGCTGCCGACGTTTGCGCCCGCCGGACCGGTGCTCGCGACGCTCACCACCACGCAGTATCGCAACGCAGTGAGCGACCTGCTTGGCTCGGGGCTCCCCGACGTCGCACTCGAGCCCGACACCAACCCCTACCTCTTCACTGCGATCGGCGCCGCGCGCAGCACCGCCGCCGAGCGAACGGTGCGCGCCTGGGAGACCGCGGCGCATCGCCTCACCGAGGCTGCCTTCGCGGTGCCCGAGCGGCGCGTGGCCCTCGTGGGCTGCACGCCCACCGCCCCCGACGCGCCGTGCGTGCGCGCGTACTTCGAGCGCTTCTTGCGACGGGCCTGGCGCCGCCCCGCGACCGTCGAAGAACTCGATCGCTTCGTCGCGCTCTCGCGTCGCCTCGGCGCCCGCGACGCCTGGACGGGCGTGCGCTACGCCACCGCCGCGGCGCTCCAGTCGCCGAGTTTTCTCTACCGTGTCGAGCTCGGTGCCCCGCTGGCGGGCAAGCCCGGTCGACGCCGTTACACCGCCTACGAGATGGCCTCGCGCCTCGCCTTCACCCTCTGGAACTCGGTGCCCGACGACGCCCTCCTCGACGCCGCCGCCCGGGGCGCGCTCGACCGCGACGACACCCTGCGCACGGAGGCCCGCCGGCTCCTGCGCAACCCCCGCGCGCGCAGCGCCGTCCGAGCCTTCTTCGTGCAGTATCTCGGGCTCGGCGCCCTGGACGGCCTCGCCCGCGACCCGACGCTCTACCCCGAGGTCACGCCGGCGCTCGCGGCGTCGATGCGCGAGGAGGTCGAGCGCCTCGTCGAGGACGTGGTCTTCACCCATGACGGCGATTTTCGCGCGGTCTTCTCGAGCACCAGCACCTTCCTCGACGCGCGCCTCGCGGGCCTCTACGGCCTCGCCATTCCCCCCGGGGCCGAGGGCTTCACCCGCATCGACCTGCCTCTGGACAGCGGCCGCGGGAGCCTGCTGACCACCGCGGCGATCCTCGCAGTGACGGCACACCCCAACGCCACCTCGCCGACGGCGCGGGGTCGGTACATCCGCGAGCGGCTGCTCTGCGAGCGCGTGCCTGATCCGCCGATGAATGTTCCGCTCAACCTGGAGGCGGGGGACAGCGGCGTGCGCCCCACGCTCCGCGACCGCCTGGAGCGCCACCGCCGCGACCCGGCCTGCGCAGGCTGCCACTCGCGGACAGACCCGGTCGGCCTTGGCTTCGAGGACTTCGATGCCATCGGCCGACGGCGCACCATGGAGTCGGGACGCCCGGTCGACGCCCGGGGCGACCTCGACGGCGTGACCTTCGTCGGGGCGCGGGCGCTGGGCGAGATCCTGGCGCGCGATCCGCGGGTGGCGGCGTGCGTGGTGCGTCAGGTGTACCGTTTCGCCACCGCCCGGCTCGAGACCGATGCCGAGGCCGGGGTGCTGGCCGACCTGGAAGAGCGCTTCGCCGCGCGCAACTACCGCTTCCTCGAACTACTGGTCGAGCTCGTCGCGAGCGAAGGCTTCCGCACCGTCGCCGACGAGGGGAGATAATACCCGATGGCCCGCACCCTCTCGCGCCGAACTTTACTCCGAGGTGTATTCGGCGGCTCGCTCGTATCTCTGGCGCTCCCGCCTCTGGAGGCGATGCTCAACTCCCACGGCGAAGCGTGGGCCGACGAGCCCGGCCCCATCCGCCGCTACGGCGTCTTCTTCTGGGGCAACGGCTACGCCTGGAACACCCGTGGTCGCGCCGACCGCTGGACCCCGACGTCGACCCCGCTGGGCTGGACCCCGTCCGAGCAGCTCGCGCCGCTCGGCCCCGACGCGGCCGGGCGCAGCATGACCGACCGGGTCAGCGTTATCACCGGCCTGGAGCCGAAGACCGACATCCCCGCGACGCCGGGCGGCCAGGGCGACGGTCACATGCGCGGCGTCGCCGTGGCCCTCTCGGGCGATCGCCCGCGCTCCGAGGGGTTTCACCACCCTGACCACATCTTCGCGCTCAATCGCCCGACACTCGACCAGGTGATCGCGCGGCATCCGCGGTTCTACGGAACGACGCCGCGGTTTCGCTCACTGGAACTCTCCGTGAGCAACAACCGCTTCCACGACTACGGCACCTGGACCGCCATCTCGTACAACGATCAGGAGTCCCAGAACCTCCCGATCCGCTCCGTCGACGCCCTCTTCGACCAGCTCTTCGCTGTGCGCTCCGACGACACCACCGACCGCGCCCTGCTGCTCGACGCCGTGGCCGACGACGCGCGACGTCTGCAGGGCCTCCTCGGGGCGCGCGACCGGCAGCGCCTCGACGCCCACCTCGAACACGTGCGCACCCTCCAACGCGAGCTCACCGACGCGCAGGCCGCGTGTCAGATGCCGTCTCGCCCCGGCCGCGCGGGCGGCTTCGATGGCACGGCCGGCAACGAAGCCCTCCTCGACAAGGTCGACGCGATGGCGCGCCTGCTCGCGCTCGCGCTCCAGTGCGACATGACCCGGGTGTTCACGATGATGTTCACCGGACCGGGTTCGCAGACCGTGTTTCGGGACGTGGGCGCGACGACGGGCCTCCACCAGCTCTGCCACGACGAAAACTGGGAACTCTCCCGCCGCGCGACCATCTACTCGATGCAGTGCTTCCGAAGGCTGCTCGACATCCTTGCGGCGACACCGGACGTCGGCGGCGGCAGCGTGCTCGATCACACCGTCCTGCTCGGGACGAGCGAGTTCTCCGCGGGAGACGTACACGAGGTCGGCAATTTCCCGGTACTGCTGGCGGGGGGCGGTTCTGGGGCACTGCGGCCGGGCGCGCACATCCACATGCCCGATGGCAACCTTGCGAGCGTGCACCTGACCATTCAGCAGGCGCTGGGCCTGGGCGTCGACGCCTTCGGTTTCAACGGAGGACAGACCCGCGACGCGATCTCGCAGTTACTGCGTTGAAGAGCCCGAGAGCATCCGTCGCACTGCTCGGTTTGTTGCTTGGTTGCAGCGAAGCGACCCCCTATTCCCCGACCGACGCCGACGTGGAGAAGCCGGACGTGGACTCCCGCACGGACACCCTTGCGCCCCGCGTCGGTCGCTGCGCGGCATGGACCGACTGCACCGCCGACCGCCTCCGTCCCGTCTGCGACCTGCTCTCGGGCCGCTGTGTCGAGTGCACCATTGCCGACGACCGCTGCGCCCCCGCGGACCACTGCGAGGCCGTCACACTGCGCTGCGCGCCTGGCTGCCGCAACGACGAGGGCTGCGCGAGCCCGACACCCCGGTGCGACCTCGTGCGGCACCAGTGCGCCGCCTGCACACTCGCGGCGCACTGCCCCGGCGCGGCCGCGTGCGTCGACCATCGCTGCGCGGTGAGCACCTGCGCCGCCGGACGCGGCGACTGCAACCGCGACCCGGCAGATGGGTGCGAGGTCGACCTCACGCGCGACGCCGCCAACTGCGGTGGCTGCAGACAGCGTGGGACCGAGACCTGCAACCTGGCCGACGACGACTGCAACGCCGCGTGCGACGACCTCGACGGCTGCCGGGTGGGCATCCATCGCAGCAACGGGCCGGAGCATTTCTACACCGCCAACCGCGAAGAGGCTCAGTGCTGCGGCTTCCGCGTCGAGACGTACGATTACTTCTACCTGTATTCCGCGCGGGCCCCGGGCGCGGTCGCGCTCTACCGATGCTATGGAAACGGCCACCATTTCTACACTTCGCGTGAAGGGTGCGAGGGCGGCGGTGTGTTGGAGGGGGTCATCGGGTTCATCGCGACCAGCGCGGTGTGTGGCGCGACCCCGCTCTACCGGATGCGGCACCCGGGTACGGGCGACAACTTCTACACGACGAGCGGTCCCGAACGGGACAGCGCCGTGGGGCTCGGATACGCGTCCGTCGAGCTCGCCGGCTACGTCTGGACAAGACCACGCGGATGAACCGGACCCTCCTCGCCGTCGGCGTTGTCTCCCTCGCGCTCGGATCTCTCGCCGCCTCGCCCGCGATCGCCCAGCGCCGACGCCCCGCCCGTGTCGCTCCAGCCCGCCGGGCGCCGCCGCCGCCAATCGAGGTGCCCGGCGCCCTGGCCCCCCCGGCGAGCCTCAACGAGGGCCCGGACCCCTTCGGTGAACCTCCCACCCCGATCGCTCCGCCCGTGCTGTCAGGCCCGCCAGTGCCGATCGTGCTCCCGGTCGCGCTCGACGTCGCGGTGGGCGTGCAACTGACCCATCGCGCGCTCCGTTGGAGCGACGACATCTTCGGCGAACTGCGCCCGTACACCCTCCCCCTCGCGCCTTGGATCACCCTCGACGCCACATGGTTTCCCGGTGCCCACGGCACCGACGGCTGGCTCGCACACCTCGGCCTCTACGCCGGCGTGGGGTTCGCGGTGGGCATCTCGTCGTCGGACTCCCTCGGTCGCACCTACGACACAGCGGCCCTCGACCTGCGGGGCGGCCTGCGCGGGCGGCTCCCCGTGGGTCCGCACAGCCTCCTCGTCGGGGCGGGCGTCGAGTTGCGGCAGTTCACCCTTCACCCCCCGGACGACCCCAACGACCCGGGCGTCCCGAGCGTCTCGTACGCCTCCGCGACGCTCGACGTCGACGCCCGCCTGCGCCTCACGCCTGGCCTCGCGCTGCTCCTGGGATCCTCGGCGGCGTTGCCTTTTCAGCTCGGTGACCTCGCCGACCGGCTGTTCCCCAACGTCTCCGGTGCGGCCGTCGAACTGCGCGGCGG
Source organism: Deltaproteobacteria bacterium (assembly GCA_947477565.1). Classification (GTDB taxonomy): domain Bacteria; phylum Myxococcota_A; class Polyangia; order Polyangiales; genus SCUS01. The sequence continues at coordinate 39,858 of CANJUR010000014.1, read as the reverse complement.
CGTCGCCTGGGCCATCGGCTCGCACCTCGAACTCCGCGCCGTCGCCGCGTACCGTCGCTTCTTCCTCGCGCTCAACCCCTCTCCCGGCGATCGCTGGGTCGCCGGTGGCCTCGTCGACGAGTTCGCGTCCCTGAGCCTCGCAGTGGCTTTCCGTCGATGAGTTTCCTCGCGGTCTGGCGGCCCTCGCGGCGCTCCTCCTCGTCGGGTGCCCCGGTGCCATCGACGGCCCCTCCCGTGGTGTGGGTACGCGCCGGGACGGATGTAGCGCTGCACATCGACGTTGCGGCGGTTCAAGTGTCGGTGCGTGACCGCGCCGCGGGAGAGACCATGAAGAAGCTCAAGGTCCGCGGTCGCGAGTTCAAGCTCGACACCGACGATGGGGCTCCACCGGGGAGTTAAACCCAACGACGACCATTGACGCCACTGCCGACGTTTAGAGCTTCCGAACCCCAAACCAGACCCTGCTTATGCAACGATTTGACGCCTCAATCCGTCGATCAGAACCTGTTCATGTAACGATGGAGCGGCTGAATCCTTCGATATGACCCTACTCATGCAACGATGAGCAGATTTGATCCTTCGTTGTGAGGCTTTCCATGCAACGATCAATCGGCTTGATCCTTCGATGCGGGAGTGAGCGAGCGTGACGAAGGCGTCTTCGATCTGGGTGAAGCTGCCCGCGGCGAAGGTGCCCACCGGGTAGAAAGTGACCCCGCCGCCAAGCTTGTCGATGCCGGTGTCGAGAGTCGAGTTCGAGGAGTCCACGAGGCGTGCGAACCCGGCAGACTGAGGGTTGAAGCGCACCAGCATCGAGAGCGTCGCGGAAGGCATCGGTGGGCGTGATCGCTCCCGCTGGGGATGCGAGGCCGAGCCAAACGGTGCGATCGGGTGCGCACAACCACGAGGGCGCATCACCGCGAAGACCGGCGATGCCCTGCAACGGAGGCCATCGCGACGCGCGCCTGCGAAAGGGATCAGTCGATCGTCGGCAGGGTGTGCTTGCGCCCGTGCCAAGCACCGTGTGAGCGTGACCAAATGGATTGGAAATGCTTGTTAGGTGCGGTGATCGCGATGTGCGCGGGGGTGCTGGTGGCGCCGCGAGAGGGCGGGGCACAGCCCATCCTCGGGAGGTGCACGACGTGCAGTGATGCGACGCCCAATGCAGCATGCGGCCAGTGTCTCGTCAGCGGCACGGCGTGCTTCGATTCGCTCCCGGTGGCAGAGCGGCGGGCCGGGGTGTTTCAAACCGCGGACGGACACGAGGCGCGCTCGCTGGGCTTCGGGCAGTTGATCCGCGGCGCCTCGACGTCGGCAACGGACATCAACCGCGCAGTCACCCGCTCATACAACAGCAACAGCATCTGGCTTTACTACGGCAGCACCGAGACGCTGGGATTCTGCGCGCCCGCGGGGGGGCCGCCGCCTGCGTTCACGACCGATGCTGCGTACCACTTCGGGTGGGAACACCGCTTCGAAGACACGATGAACAACCTCGACTGCTACAACGGCGAGGTCGATCGGTTCTACATCGGGGCCGCCCCGCACCCGGACGGCGAGCGCGTGTGCGATGGCGAGCAGGCGATGTTTCTGCCGCAGCATGGAGCGATCTTTGACCTCGGCGGAGAGGGCAACCGGGTGGCGGTGTTTCCGTACACCGACCACGCACCGCTGCCGTGCGAGTCGCTCGAGTACAGCGTGTGGCTGTCCAACAACCCCGACGCCGCACTCGTCGCAGAGGCAGGTCACCCCGATGGCGCCCGATGGAACCCCGCCGTGCTCACCCGCGTGTTTCTTCAGGGATGGATTCCCGACGTGATCGCGGCAGGCCAGGCCGTCGGCGCCCCCCTGTCGCCAAACCTCAGCAACCCCACCCAACGCGACGGTCTCGTGCAGGTGTTCGCCCTCCCCTGCGGCCTCACGTTCCGGTACGCCTCCATCGTCGCGGGCAACAACGGCAACCCCGCTCCTGCTTGTACGTTCTGGTCCTTCGACGCCGAGCTCGACGCCGTGGCGGGGCTCAACGAGGACGACACCGCGATCTGCCCCGACCGCGACGCCGATGGCTTCCGCGACCACGCTTGCGGGGGTAACGACTGCGACGACGCGCAGGCCGACGTAAACCCCGCCGCGATCGAGTCCTGCGCCACGCTGCGCGACGTCAACTGCGACGGCATCGTCACCCAGTGCCCCTCGAATACCACCTGTATCAACGGCCTCTGCGCGCCCCAGTGCGTCGAGGGCGCGTGCCCCGACGGACAGACCTGTATCGATGGCGACGGCGGCACCACCTTCTGCCTCCCGACTCCCTGTGCGCGCACCACCTGCCCGCTCAGTCAGGTCTGTGGGCCAACGGGCTGCCAGGACCCCTGTGACGGCGCCCGCTGCCCCGTCGGCCAGGTGTGCCGCGGCGGGGCGTGCATCGATCCCTGCTCCGGCGTGCTCTGCCCGACGCACCAGCACTGCGGGGCGGGGCGTTGCGCGCCCGACTGTCCCTGCGTTGCGTGCGCCGACGGCCAGACCTGCAACGCGTCTTCGGGCCGCTGCGGCGCCGCCGGGTGTGACGGACTTCGCTGCACGCCCGGTTCGACGGTCGACTGCAGCGGGGCGCTCGCGCGATGCATCGCACCGTGCGACGGCGTGACGTGCCCGCTCGGATCACGCTGCAACGCCGACTCTGGTCGCTGCGCAGCGGATCGTTGCGCCGGCATCAGTTGCCCCGGTGGTTCGGTCTGCCTGGAGGGCCAGTGCGTGCGCGCGCCGCGCATGGACGCCGGCACCCCGGATGTCGCCACGGTGGATGTGAGCGTGACTGACGCCTCGGTGATCGATCGCCCGTCGGGCGACACGGGCGCCGGTCTGGATGCGAGCATCGACGCCTCGGGCGGGCTCCTGGTCGATTCCAGCGACCCCAACTGCGGTTGCACAGCACCGGGACGCAGCACACGCCGGAGCGGCCCGGCGCCACTCTGGCTCATCGGCGCAGCGGCGGCGTTGATTCGCCGGAGGAGAGCCCTTCGAGAAGGCGCACCGCGGGCGTGACTCCCAACGCGGGATCAGGCCAAACGCACGCTCGACACCCCTGCGCGATCCGTGGCAATTGCCCAGAGCAGAGGTTCATCGCATCCGCCTCCTGGTAATGCCGACCGGCACCACCACGGAAGTGTGCATCGGTGCTCCCCACTCGCGGGCTCGTTGAGCGGAGGTCTGGTCATCTCTACCGTCAACCCATTCGATTTTCTCGCAGTCGGCTTCGGGATGAGGATGGATCTCGGCGACGGAGGAAGGGTCGCGTGCGTGGTCGAGTCCGTCGATCCGGCCGCGCAAGTCGTCGTACTTCGTCTCGATCACGACCAGGATGTCGTGGCCGCGACAGCCTTCGTCGAATGGCGGGTCTACCTGCTCACCAGCCTCCACTCGCGCGAAGGTACGGAGGCCTCGGAGGTGATCGTCCCGACAGAGTTTCGTAGCCTCACCCAGGAGCCCTGGCGGGTGAGCCTCGACGTGCTCGAAGGCACGATAGTCCGCCAATTGCGGAACTCCTACCGGGCACCGCGCCTCGGGTTGCAAGCCCGGGTGGGCGTTGCCGGGACGGCGATGAGCGCCACCGGGGAAGTGCTCAACCTTGGCCTCGGGGGCCTCGCGCTTCTCACACCGACCTCGCCTCCCCCACTCGAGTCGGAACTGCATATCGAACTCATCTTGCCGGAGGGCGAATCACTGGTGCTCCCCGGGGTGATGCTCGGATCGACTCAGGGGTTCGCCGGCAGCGATCACTGGCAATGGCGGGTGCGGTTTCGTGACCTCCTCGAGCCCGTGCGCTGGGCGCTCCTGCTCCAGATTCACCGCGAAACGCAATGAGCGCCCTGGACCCATTCGCGTTCCTCGCAGCCGGAGCGCGTGTGCAAATCGAATGCGAGGCCGAACGCGCTTTGCCGTTCGTCATCGACTCGACCTGGCAGAGCGGATCACGGATCTGGTGCCATCCCGCGATCGAAGGTGACACCGTCTCCTTCCTTGCCGAGCAGCGGGTGCTGGACCTCTACATCGCCGATCCCGAGGGTCCGCTGAAGGTGCCGATCCTGCGCGCGCGCGCGTCCGATTCCGAGATCGGCATCGCCACTACGAACTCAGTTTGCTTCAAGGTTCTGCCAGGCACCATCCGGGTTCAGCGACGGCAGTATTTCCGGATGAAGAAGCCGCCGATCCTGGTGGGAGTTCGCTCCCCTGCGATCGACGACCCGATCGCGACCTTCGTGCAGACGCAAACGCATGACGTCGGAGCAGGTGGGGTCTCGTTCATCGGCGAAGAGTTCAAACTAAACGTCGGCGAGTGCATCGATCTGGTTCTCGACCTCCCCGATGCAACGAAGATTCCCACAAGGGGGGAGATTCTCCGCACCAACGTCCTGGTGGGGGACGAACTCCTGGTCGCGATCCGTTTCACCCAGATCCGCGAGCGGGATCGCGACCGGATCATGGCCGTGATTTTCCGCGAGCAAACCCGTCGACTTCGCGTCGGACGCTGACGAGTCAGTCTTCTTCGTCGCGGGCGGAGAATTTGAAGTTCGTCTCGAACTCCGAGTCGGTGAAGGGCTGCACCGCCTGAGACCGCACCAGGTTCTCCAGGCAGGTGCCCACTGGAGGCTGCGCGTAGTTGCCCAGGATGAGCAGATCACGCAGCCGCCCGGTCGATCCCTCGAAGGTCAACGTCATCCGCAAGTGCCGCGAAGAGGCCGAGCCGATGCACTGACGGACCCGCGAGGCGAGCGCGGTCTTCATTCGATCGAGGTCGCGACGGCTGGGGTGCTCTGCCGGCGGATCATGGCTGGCACCAAAGACCTGGACGTCCGATCCCGCCGCCGCGATGGGTGCCGCGGCGTCTGCCGTCACGGTGGCGGTCGACGGCGCGGTGCCCGCATCCACTGCGACGACCGCTGCCGATGCGTCCTCGGCCTGTGGCGCCGCGCCGACTTCCGCGAGCACGACTGCGGAGGCGTCCACGGACACCACCGGTTGGACGACGCTCGGTGACGATCGGACGATGCTCGCAAGGTAGATCTGTCCCGCCGTAACGATCGCGGAAGCAGCGATCACGGAGGCGCCCATGATCTTCCATTTGCCGAGGTTGGACGGTGGCGGCCTCTGGCTCGGCGTACCAAAGCGACGGGCGTCCGAGGAGGTCGCGCTCGCCACGGGCTCGATCAGCGGAACTATCGGCGGCGGAATGGAGACCGGTGGCGGCGGCGGCGGCGGCGCGATCGGCACAATCACCGGCAAGACGATCGGCGTGACCACCGTCGGGGGCGGCGCATCGGACGCGATCGTGAAGGCTGGAATCGACGGTGAATCGTCCATCGAGAAGTCGAAGTCGGTCGAGAGGTCGGGTGCAGTCGAAGGCGCGGGCTCAAGGGCGACCTCATGCGCCGACTCCGGAGCCGAAGAGATCGCTTGTGTCCGCGGGAGCGCCGGCAACGGCGGTGGACTGACTTCTTCGGAGCGCGCGATCCATGTGTCCGCGCCGACATCCTCGATGTCCGAAGCTGGGATATCCACGTCCAACTCGAAGGAGATCTCCGTCGAGGAGGAGGCGGGCTCGGGCAGCGAAAGCGCCGGAGGCACGCTCGTGCGCACTATCGTCGGCGAGCGCGAAGGCACGCGCGGAATCGGCGGCGGCACCGCCAATGAATGCTGCGGAGACGTACCGCTGACCGGGTTCATTTCGTGGGCAGTCGGGATGTCGAATCTCTCGACGTCGGCGAAGTCGAAGAAGTCGGAGTTCTTCGAAAGATTGGGCGCAATGGCCGCCACCCCCGACGAAACGCGGAACGGCGGAAAGGTCGGGCGCTCGGAGTCATCGACGACCCGAACCGTCCCGGGCGGATGGATGCGCGGAACATCGACCTTCTGCGTAGGCATCTGCGGCCGACCCCCGACGAGGCGCGTCCGCGTCGGAGTGATCGGCGACGACTCCTCGAGTGCACGCATCTCGGCTTCCGACGGCTTCGGACGGGAGGGAGCCACCTGCGGGCGCGAGGGCATCCCGACCCCAAGGATGGTCGCCTTCTTGAGATTGAGATCGGATCGGCTGAGCATCGGCGCACCCGCCGGGGGAGAGGCAAAGGAAGGCTCCGTACGCGTCGCGAGCGTCGGCGCAGTCGCGGTGACCCCGAGGGTCGTGGCGAGCGCGTCCGCCAGGGCTGCGGCCGACAGGAAACCCTTGGATGGGTCTCCAGACCAGGCGCGAGCGAGCACCGCATCGACCGCCGCCGGCACATCCGACCGCAGCGCGCTCACCATCGGCCGCACCCCTCGCAAGATCGCCGTCGACAGGCTGGCCTCCGTCGCCCCGAGGAAAGCCGATCGCCCGGTGAGGCACTCAAACGCGATCGAGGCGAGCGTGAAGATGTCCCCACGCGCCGACGAGCGCTGCAGGAGTTCATCGGGCGATAGGTACTGCCGCGCCTGCAGCGGCAACCTGGCGTTGACGAGGCCCGCGCCCACGAGCGCCTGCGCGAGGCCACACTCCTCCACCCGCACCTCCCGCTCCGAGCCGATGAGGGTGATGGTCTCCGGCGAGAGTCGGCGGTGCAGCACCTGCGGCGAGGCACCGTGCAGCACGTCGAGGACGCCCGCGACGATTCGCACGACGCGGACACACTCCTCTGGGGCGAGCGGACCCGCGGCGTCGAGAGCCATGCGTAGCGACGTGGCCCCCTCCGCGACGGTGGAGGTAAGCACCAACAGGCCCACCGGGTCGTCGATGACATCCACCAGCGCGGGAATGGCCAACAGGTGCAGCGACTCGATGCGATCGAGTTCGCGGCGCACGGCACGCAGGGCATCACTCGAGGCCACCAGGGTGAATCGCCGGATCTCGAAGCGCTGTGGTCCGCTCCCCTCCCGGCGCGCCCGATAGACCTCGGTCATCACGCCGTTACGGAGGTGACGCTCGATCACGCACTGCCCGCCGACAACTGTACCGACGGGAAGAGTCTGACTGGTGGTCGCGGCCATCGTGGCCGAACTATCTCTGGCCTCCCCGCGCGAAGCCAGAAGCCGACTCAGTGCGAGCCGATATAGGTGAGAAGTATCGGCAGCATCGCCCTCAGTGCAGCACCTCGATGCGATAACTGGTGCTTCCATGACGAGGGGAGCTCCGCCATCGTGCGCGTCTCACCGATCGGGACGAAGAGCGCGTCGTAGCCAAACCCGCCGTCGCCACGAGGCGCGCGTGTGATGCTTCCGTGGCACTCCCCCTCCGCGTGGAGCACCCGCGATTCGAGCGCGCCGGCAGCGTCGGCGAGCGCCAGGACACATCGGAAGCGCGCAGTACGAAGGTCGTCAGCCACGTCGCGCAGGCGCTCGAGCAGGAGCGCCCGATTGGCGGCATCGTCGCCGTGGCGTCCGGCAAAGCGAGCGGAGAACACCCCCGGCGCCCCATCGAGGGCATCGACGCAGAGCCCCGAGTCGTCCGCGAGGCAGACGAGCCCGGTGAGGCGCGCGGCTTCGACCGCCTTCTGCGTCGCATTGCCCAGGAAGGTGTCGGCCGTCTCGGGCAGGTCGTCGATGCCAACGTCCGCGAGGCCGATCACGGCCATGTCGCCGAGCATCGCGCGCAACTCCCGTAGCTTGCCGGGGTTGGCCGTCGCAAGCAGCAGCGGGCGGGCGCTCATGGGGTCGGAACCGGGTCGCCCCGCTCCTGCAGACCGCGCAGCAACACCGTCTCGATCGCAGCCGGTAGCCGCATCGCGCGCACCGCGGTGGCGCTGTCAGGCTGCGGTCCGCGGAGGCACCGACAGGTGCGCATGTACTGACGCCCGACGAGGCGGGCAAGGTTGACCATCTCGGCCTCCACGGCTGGCTCTGGGCGGCGTCCGCGACGAGAGCGCCGCGCCGCCGTTGGGTTGAGGGACTCCATCGCCACGATGCGGCCGTTGGCGTACGGGTCGGAGCGCAAGAGCCGCTCCATGGTCTCCTCGGAGGAGATCACGCGGTCCATCGAGGACAGGCAACTGCGCACCTCTCGGGCGCCCGCGAGCCACGGGCTGAGGTCGAAAGGCGCAGCGGGAGCGATGCAGAACTGCCCGTCCGCGCGGCGCAGCGAGTGCAGCGCAGCGGTGACGTCCTCCAGGGTACGCAGGTCGCTATCGACGAGCACACGGCCGCTCCCGGTGACGCGCCGACGGCAGGGTCCGTACGCGCGCTCAGCGCCGTTCACGTCGTCGAACTGAGACGCTCGGAGGGTCTCGTCGCAAGGATCGCGCGGTCGCCGGGGCTCCGGAGGCAGCGGCGAAAGCGGCGGCGCGATGACTGGCCGGGCGGTGCCGCGACGGGTCATTGCCCGTGGGCTGAGAGGTGACACGCCGGCGTCGGCCACCCCGGCATCGGCCGATCGCGCCGGACGAACCAGACGAGGCGGAGGCACCGACGCATCCGGCGGACGCGCGTTGTCCGGGCGCGGCTGTGCGAGCGCCGGAACCGCCAGCAGCAGACCCACGAGCCACCCAAATCCGCGCCGAGGACTCATCGCTCCAGTGTGGGATGCATACCCGCGTATCCCCCACTCGGACCATCTCCTGGCAGCGATTGTTTGTTGCGCTCAGCGAAGCAGCGCCGCGAGATCGATGCCCGCCGCAGCCAGCGCCGTACGCTGCGCAGCCACCAGCGACGCGACGCCCCCGAGCGCGAGATCGACCAGCCCGTCGACCTGCGCCCGCGCCACCGGCTCACCCTCGGCGGTGCACTGCAGTTCCACCAGTGCCCCCGCCTCCGTGGCGACGATGTTCGCATCCATCGCCGCGTCGCGGTCTTCCTCGTAGCAGAGGTCGAGCATCGACCGACCCTCGACCACGCCCGCGCTCACCGCCGCAACCAGCGACACGATCGGCCGCCCCTTGAGCAGGCCACGCTCGCGCAGTCCGTCGAGCGCGATCGCCATCGCCACCATCGCCCCGGTCACGCTCGCGGTGCGCGTGCCGCCGTCGGCCTCGAGCACGTCACAGTCGAGCGTGATCGTCCGCTCGCCGAGCGCAGCAGCATCGACCGCCGAGCGCAGCGCCCGCCCGATGAGCCGCGCGATCTCCTGCGATCGGCCCGACAACGGTCGGCCGTTGAACCCATCGCGGTTCTGCCGCCGGGGGCCCGTGCGCGGATGCATCAGGTACTCCGCCGTCACCCAGCCCTCGCCACGGCCCTTCATGAAGTCCTTCACGCCTTCCGCGACGCTCGCCACGCAGAGCACCACGGTGCCGCCCGCTCGGTAGAGCACGCTGCCGTCAGCCTGGCGCTTCCACCCGGTCTCGAGGCTCACCGGTCGCAGCGCGTCGAGTTCCCTACCGTCCTTACGCATCGCTCGCTCCTTCCATCGTCCCGTCGTCGCCGGCGGCGGGCAGCCATAACACGAAGCGTGCGCCCCCCCCGTCGGCCCCCGTCGCCCGCTCGGCGTAGAGGCTCCCGCCATGCGCGATGGCGATCTCCCTGGAGAGCGACAGCCCCAGCCCCGACCCCCGAGCCTTCGTCGTGAAGAACAACTCAAACAAATGCGCCTGCGCCTCTTCGCTCAGCCCCGGCCCACAGTCGCTCACGCACACCGCCGCGCCCGCGACGCCGTCCTGCACACGCGCCGTCACGCGCACCACCACCCGCGGCGACGCGACGCCCGCCAGATCCATCGCCTCACGCGCGTTGCGCAGCAGATTGAGCATCGCCTGCCGCAGCTGCGACTCGTCCGCGCGCACGGTCGGCACAGCCGCCTCGATCGCCTTCGTCAACCCGACACCCGCGACGCTCATCTCCTGCGCCACGAAGAGCAGCGTCTCGTCCACAAGTGCACCGAGGTCTTCGCGCTGCAGCCGCGGCGTGGGCAGCCTTGCCACCCGCAGGTACTCCTCCGTCAGCCGCGTGAGCCGGTCGATCTCCCGCTGAATCGAGCGAACCAGCCGCCGCGACTCGCTCCCCGGCTCGCCCAGCGCGTCGAGCTCGTCGCCCAGCATCTCGGCGTTGAGCGCCATCGACGACAGCGGGTTGCGCACCTCGTGGGTGACGTGCGCCGCCATGCGCCCCACCGCCGCCAGCCGCTCGGCCTGCAGGCGCTTCTCGTTGGCCTCGCGCAGCGCCACGTCGCGCGCCCCCATCGCGCCGACCATGCGTTCAAACTCCTGCGCCAACTCACCGATTTCATCCTCCGCAGCGGGCACCTGCACCGTGCCCAGCTCGCCACGCGCCACCGCCTGCGCGCGGTCTCGCAGGCGCGCCAATGGATCGAGCGCCCGCCGCGCCCGCAGCGTTGTCAGGACCCCCAGTAGACACGCCACCGCGGTCGCGATGAGGGTCAGCCGCAACGTCTGCGACTGCTGCCGCTCGGCCCCATCGGAGAGCGCCCGAACCCGCGACTGCAAGCCCTTGATCAACCGCGAGAGAGCTTCTTTGCTCTGTAGTTCGCGGTCGCGGAGGTCGATCTCCTCGCGTCGTGCCCGCGCAAGGTCAGCGCCCAGAAGCGTGCGCAGGAGACCGTCAAACAGCGGCTCATCCTCGGCCCACAAACGATCGATCACCACCAGCGCGCGCGCCGTCTCTTCGAGCAGCCGACGATCATCCGGGTCGAGCACCAGGGCCAGGCTGCGCTGCACCACCGACTGAGCCCCGGCGAGCCTCCCGCGACGCGAGCGCCGGGTGACCGCGATGAAGAACTGCGACCCGACCCGGTCGCGTTCGTCCACCAGGCGATCGAGCACGGTGGCGAGCTGGCCCTGGTTGCCGCGATCCTCGCCGAGCGTGGCGGTCAGCTGGAGGTACACCTCGTTGGCGACCCGCAGCGACCGAACCGTGCGCTGCTGCCGCTGAAGCGACCATCCCGCCACCGCGCCGAACGCGATGATCAACGTGGCAAAGCCCGCTACGACCTGGGTCCGTACGCTGCGGGTTCTTCGGGCCATCGAGTGCGAACGGGCACTACCAGATCACCCCACGAACGGCCATCGCTGGACGCCGTCGGAGGTGTGCGACCGGGTGTTGTAGGTGCGATGGAGGCCGTCGGAGGTGTGCGACCGGGTGTTGTAGGTGCGATGGACGCCGTCGGAGGTGTGCGACCGGGTGTTGTAGGTGCGATGGACGCCGTCGGAGGTGCGCGACCGGGTGTTGTAGGTGCGATGGACGCCGTCGGAGGTGCGCGACCGGGTGTTGTAGGTGCCTTCGCGGAAGAGGCCGTCTTCGGATGCGCCTCCCGCGCCCGGGCGCGCCTCGCCACCGAACTACGCCGCGACCGCTGCGACATCCTCCAAAACTGGATCAACCCGCCGCAGTGACCGCTGCGCGCGGGCTCACGGCGCGAGCGTCACCGTGCCGCGGGTGTTGTCCGCCACGAAGGTCGAGAGCAGGCCCGGCACCGGGTTGCGCGTCCCGTCGTCGGCCCCGGTGAGCGGGTCGAGGTGGGTCATCCCCGGCACGAACAACGAATGGAATCCCTGCTCGCCGCGGCGGTCGCTTCCCCCTGCGGGGAGGTCCGTACCGACGGCCGGAGCGAGCCGCGCGCGGAGCCCCTCGAAGGCCTCTGCCCGCCCGACCAGCCCTGCCGCGATGGCCAGCACCGGCACATCGATTTCCGCGCCGTGCATCGCGCGAATACCCTCCCGCACCTGCCAACTGTCCGCCGCGAGTCGGAGGTCCCCCACCGCGGACGCGTCGAGCGAGAGGCGCGTTGGAAAGTACCATTCGCCGAAGTTGGTCGGCGTCGTGGCCCATGCCGCCGCCGCGTTGGCCAGCGGCGTGAACTCGGGTGGAGTGCTCATCGGCGCGTCCGTCCATGCGTAGGTTTCCGTGCGGCCGCTCGGCACCGTGAGCTGCTCGCCCGGCGCGAAGGGATTGGACACCATTCGCAGCGGGCCATCCGTCGGCTGCCCGATGGACATGCGCGCGAAGGCCAGCGGACACGAAGCGTTGTCGAAGGCGAGCCCGAGCGCCGCGCCGTTGGTGAGCGGCGGAACCACCGTGAGGCTGAAGAGCAGACGCAGTACGCGGTCGCGGCTCGGGTCGGCGACCACCGCGGCGGGAGTGAGCGCAGCGCGGCGCGCGACGATCTCGGACGTGGCGAGCGCCCCGACTCCGAGGATGGGTAGCGCCGTGAAGTACGGCCCCGCGCGGCGGAGCGAATCGACCCCGGCGGTCGGACCGAAGGGCCCGCCCATGGAGCCCGCGCGCCAGGAGGACTCGCTCGCGGAGGCGCCTCCCGCGACGCCATCGATGACCGCGAGGCCCGCGAGGCTGCGGTATCCACCGACGCCGTCGAAGTCCCAGGCGGCATACGACTCCACGATGGTCGCGCCGAGCGAGTGACCGAGCAGTACGACGTGATTGCGGGACTGCGGCACCCGGGCGATGACGGCGCGCAGGTCGTTGAGCGTCGTCGCGAGGCCCCACTCGCTCATGTACGCGAGGGTCGGGTCGTTGGTGGTGCGGTAGCCCGCGAAGGTTGCCCCGCCGATGGTGACGGACTGGTCGTTGTAATAGCCCGCGGCGACCTCCGGATCGCGGAGTCGATCGGCGGCGTTCATCCCGCGGAGGTCTTCGAGGAGGTTGGCGCGGCGGTCGATGACCCACACCTCGACGGGCGCACCCGCGGTGGTAGCGCGCTTCACCAGCGTTCGCGCGAGCGGATCAAACGACCCTGCGCCGCCGAGGAAACCGGGCATCGCGACGACCACCGCGCGCACCGCTACTGCGGGCATCACGTCCGCGCGATACCGCAGCACCGGCACCCGATTGAACAGTGCCGGCGTGGCAGTCATGGAGGCCGGGTTGGGCGGCGGCGACGGGGCATCGACGAAGAAGCGCTCGCGGCGCACGCCGGGCTCCGCGACGACGCTCTCGGGCACCGGCATGTCCGCGAGGTCCCGTACCTTCGGCGTGACGGCGGCTTCGGCCCCGGCGTCCGTCGCGACCTCTGCGGACGATGCATCGACGGGCGTCGGCGACGGATCAGCGCAGCCCGCAAACCACGAGAGACCCGAGAGACCGACGACCAGCGCGCGCGGACGACTATTCATCCCCGTGGGAGTACGCCGGGGCCTCGCGGGATGCACCGGAACCCCCGCCACGAACAGAAGGGAGCGATCATGCGCGAGCATGAGCGGAGCGGCATCCGCGCGACCAGAAGGAACCTCAGGACACCGACGATGGCAGACCATTTCACCGAGACCACGCACTCCAGCTTTGGGCAGAACATCATCCGCTCGCTGCTGGGGATTCCCGTCGGCATCTTGCTCTTCATCGCGTCGTTCGCGGTGCTGTGGCTGACTGAAGGTCGCACCGACTGGGCGAAGATCGCGGCCGATACGCAAGTGGCCACGCCCGACCGCGCCGCGGGCTTCGAAGGGCGGGCGGTGAGCGTCACCGGCGTAATCACATCCACCGAACTCCTCGGCGACCCGGAGTTTGTCGCACCCGGTCCGTTCATTGCGCTGCGCCGCGACGTCGAGCAGTTCGCGTGGGTCGAGAGCCAGTCGGGCCGAACATCCAACCAGACCGGCGGATCGAGCAACACGCAGACGACGTACACCTACCGCACCGACTGGACCGCCAACCCGCGGCCTGCGAGCGAGTTTCGCGTCCCTGCCAACCACGACAACGTCCCGCTCGGGGTGCCCTCGACCCGCTTCGTCGCCCCTCGCGCCGCCGTCGCAAGCTGGAACCTCGACATCGCCAACGTCCAACTTGAGCCCGACACGGTGCTGCCTCCCACGGCGATCCTGCGCACCGGACGGGCCCTCGAGGCGGTCCCGACGGGCAACCACCTCTTCCTTGGAACCGGCACGCCTGACGCGCCTCATCTCGGTGACGTGCGCGTTCGTTTTACCGCACTGCGTAATGGCACGGTAGTCACTACCTTCGGACAGGCCCGCGCCGGGAGCATCAAGCCTCTGAACATCGACGGCACCTCCTGGCTGCGCGTCTTCTCGGGCGAGCGCCCGCAGGCCATTCAGGCACTCGCCGCGGAGAACACCGCCGTCGGCTGGATCGGCCGCATCGTCGGCTTCCTGATGATGTGGATCGGGATGCTGCTCTTCCTCGGTCCGGTCTCGACCTTTCTCAACGTGCTGCCGTTCCTGGGATCGGCGTCCCGCTTCGTGACGATGCTGGTGACGTTGCCTCTGGCGATCCTGCTCACCGGGGTCACGGTGGTCGTGGCGATGGTCGCGCACAGCCTCGTCGCGCTGGTCGCCTCGGTCCTCGTGCTGATCGTCGGCCTGTTGGTTCTCGGCCGCGGACGCAAGCCAGCGACGGCGTAGCGCGACCCTGAGCATCGGCGTCCGGGCATCCTCTACGGGCGGCTGCATCGCGGGTTTGCGTCGATCCTGGGTGGACCTCCTCGGTACGAGCACGCGGCCGCCCTGGGGTGCCCGGTGAACGGGCCTCAATGACGAGCGGGTCGTAGAGCAGCACGCAGACGGCGCAGATGTCCGTCGGCGGCAACGAAAATAAGTGACGGTTTTGCGCGAGCGGAAGTCGCATCTTGGGAGGTGCGGGTGGTGGCAGCGGAGGGTTCACAAAGGCTCTGGCGAAGATCGCGCATCGGGTGAACAGTCGCGCGATGAGCGGCGTGCGCTGGGTGACGGATCATGGCCTTGTCGGCGCAATTGGGAGCAGCGATGACCTCATCGTCAGCGGAGATTCCTTCGTGATGGACTCCGCGGCGTTGGCGGCGTGATGGACGCCCATTCCGTCGCCGAGATGGGCCGGGCATGTGTCCGCGGCCCACGAGTCGATCCCGCCCAGTGCGGGACGTGTTGCACCTGTGCCTGCGTCGGCGGCGTCGAGTGAGCGGACGCGCAATGAGCACCCGCACGGGCGCGCGGTTTCTGCCACGCGAGGTAGACCGGGGGGGTGCCGAACTAGCAACGACGCAGGCCCGCGACCACGGCCTCGACCTCGATCAGTCGTCCGCGCGGGTGATTGTTGAGTCACTCGGTGCGGGCGCCCCGGGTGTGCTCCCGGCGCTCTTTCGTCACAAGACGCTGCTGGGTCGCCTGTCGTCCGAGCTCGACCGAAACCAGTTCGTCCAGGCTCCCTCGCACGCCGACCGCCTGCGGCTCGACGCCGATATCGACTCGGTGAAATTCTCCCTCCGCGCGGCGCGCGACGAGGCCCTGCTGCGCGTCACCCTGCGCGAGTTGCTCGCCACCGTTGACGTTGACCAGACGGCGCGCGAGTGGTCCGAGGTCGCGAGTGACTGCGTTGACTACGCGCTCGCGTGGGCCGGGGTGCTGGTCTCCGCGCGCAACGGACCACCGCTCGACCATGGAGGTCGGCCTGTGGGACTTTCGGTGCTGGGCATGGGCAAGCTGGGGGGCCGCGAGCTCAACCTCGGCTCGGACATCGACATCTGTCTCTTCTATGCGACCGACGACGGCGCCGCGGGCGATCGTCCCCTCGCGGTGCACTTCGCGCGCGTGGGCTCGATCCTTGTCGATCTGCTTGCCGACGTAACCGCGCACGGCTTCGCGTACCGCGTCGATCTGCGCTTGCGTCCCGAAGGGCGTCAGGGGCCGATCGCCTGCTCCCTCGCGACCGCAGAGCGCTACTACCAGACTTGGGGACGCCCCTGGGAACGCGCCGCCCTCCTCCGCGCGCGTCCGATTGCAGGCGACCGACTGGTCGGACGCACGCTTCTCGACGCGCTCAAGCCGTTTGTGTTTCGTCGTGAGATCGACCCGGCCATTACCGAGACTCTCCGCGACATGCTGGCGCGCTCCCGCAAGGAGCAACTCCGCGACGACGCGCGCGACCTGAAGTTGGGTAGCGGCGGAATCCGCGAGGCAGAGTTTTTCGTTCAGTCGTGGCAGCTCCTTTGGGGTGGCATGCACCAGGTCCTACAGGTTCCCTCGACGTTGCGCGCGTTGTCGCGCCTTCGCTCGCTGGGCTTCGTCTCAGACCGCGACGCGCGCGACCTCGACGACGCCTGGGGACTCCTTCGTCGGGTCGAACACCGCATCCAGACCGTCGCGCCCTACGCCACGCACACCCTCCCCGAAGACCCTTCCCGCCTGGCGATTCTGGCCCGTTCGCTTGGCTACCCTGACGCTGACGAGCTGATCGGCGCGCTGTCCATCGCCCGCACCCGGGTGCGCGAACTATCCGACGGGATGGTCCGCAGCCTCATCCGTCCTGCGCTCCTCACCGATCCGCTTGCGCCCTGCACCCGGCTCGCCCGGTTCGCCGGTACGGACCTGGATGCCTCGGCTTTGCAAGCGATGGTCGTCGAGGTCCTCGGGGTACGCGACGCCGAAGCCGCCACGAGCGACCTCCGCCGCCTCGCCCGTCGACCGGACTTCCCATTTGGAGCCGACGCCCTCGCACAGGTTCCCGACTTCGGACCGCGCCTCCTCACCGAGGTCCGCGACGCGCCGGACCCCGACCTCGCGCTCTCCCACGTTGCAACGCTCTTCGAGCGGGTGCACCCACCTGAGCGTTACGCCCGCTGGCTCCTGGAGCGGCCGTCGGTTCTGCGCGGACTCGTGGGCCTCTTCGGCGCGAGCGAGCAACTCTCGCGGGCGCTCCTCGCACGCCCTGAACTCATCGAGACCTTCGTCACCAATAGCGCCGCGCCCGCCCCCGAGGAGATCCGCGCCTGGATCGAAGCCGCCGCCGCGCTCGGTGCCGCGTCCTCCGAGGGCGACCCGGAGGTGATCGTCGGCGCCCTGCGTCGCGCGATGCGCGAGGCGATGCTCTCCGTGGGCATTGCCGACCTCGCGGGCGAACTCTCCCCTCCGCAGGTTGGCGAGCGGCTCACCGCGCTAGCCGAGGCCGTGGTCGGGCAGTGCCTCCAGTTGGCAGGCGTCGAGTGCGCCATTCGTTTCGGATCCATCGATGCCGACCCGCTCGCGGGCGTGGCCGTCGTCGCACTTGGCAGCCTCGCCGCGGGAGAGCTCGGCCACGGCGGCGACCTCGACCTGCTGTTCCTCCACGACCACGCCGACGACGCGCTTACCTCTGGTGGTAAACGTGGGGCGATCACCGCGGCAGAATATGCGGTCCGCCTCGCACAGCGCACGTTATCGCTGCTCTCAGCTTCGCACGACGCGGGCCCTGGCTACGCCATCGACACGCGGCTGCGTCCGTCTGGAGCGCAGGGGATCCTGGTCACATCGTGCCCTTCCTTCGTCGCTTATCACCGCACGTCGGCCTCGTGGGAGCGGCAGGCCCTGCTCCGCGCCCGGCCGGTCGCCGGCGACCCTGCGTTTCGCGCCCGACTGCAGGACGCCATCGCCATCGTCGCCTACACCCGCGGCCCGGCCGACGTGGGCGAACTACGTCGGCTGCGCGCCCGGATGGAGCTCGAGCTCGGTCGCGAAGACCGCGGCGCGATCTCCCTGAAGTACGGCCGTGGAGGCCTGGTTGACGTCGAGTTCATCGCTCAGGCGCTGCAGATGACCCACGGTACCGACCCCGCGGTGCACACCCCGAACACCAGGCAGGCACTGCGTGCACTGCGCGTTCGTGGATACCTCGACGAGGCTTCCGCGGAGACACTCCTGCAGTCTGAGTCATCGCTTCGCGCGCTGCTCCACGCGACACGGCTGGCCACCAATCGCAGCGTGGTGATCCCCTCATCCCCTGCGACCGTCGCCGTCGCCCGTAGGCTCGGATACCGCGACCGCGCGGAGCGCAGCGCCCTCGATGCCCTCCTCGCGGATGTCGCCCGCACCCGCGACGCCACCCGCCGGGTCTTCCGCGACATCCTGGCGAGTCTCGATCCGACGTAGCGCTCCGCGGATGTCCCCGGCGATGCCCTCGGTGAGCGCGTCGTCAGGCAGGGAAAACAACTGTTCTCGCCCGTCCAGAAGCTGCAACATCAGGCGCTCGGCAGGATCACGACTCCATCCCCCGGCAACTGGGACAGCCCGTGCGTCCGACAGATCGGTGAGTTTCCATCGTTCGACAGCATCGGGGTCCCGATCGATGCGAAGTTCGTCCGCGGTGCGGTCGAGCGTGATCCGCCATATCACCCGCGACCGCAGCGCGACGATGGCCAGGCCGAGGGAGAGAGTCCCGCCGATCAGCATTCCTGAGAGCAATCCTCGTCGGTCGACGCTTGCGATACCGCAACCCCAGCGCAGGAAAGACATCGTACAGAACACCGCGAGCCCCGATCCAAGGGCCACCAGCAGCCGATGACTGAGGCTCACGTGCTGCGACTCGTAGACCACTTCCTGCGCGACCGATTCTTGTTGTTCTGGCATCACTGCTCACTCTAGTTCCGTCAGCCGGAAAGCCCCGACCGTGTATCGTTTACTGGTGCCACGTGAACCATCCTTCACAAGATCCCAGCGTCGAAGGGCCATCGTCATGCAGTCCTTTCTCACTCCTCTTGACGCCCTCGTCCGTCGCCGCGCCACTTCCACGCGCTGGCCTTGATGTTGCGTAGGCCTCCGCTGACTCTGCCGAAAGGAGTCTCCTCATCATGAAGAAGATCGCCCTCGCCTCCCTACTCTCCGTGTCTGCGACCCTGTTCGCTGCCGCCGCCGTCGCGCAGGAGTGCCCTCCAGGTTCGCTCTGTGCTCAGGTCAACACAGGCATTTTCGGAATCGGAGGCAGCATCCAGATCAACGGCGGCGTTGCCCCGCGCCCGGTCTACGTCCAGCCCGCGCCTCCGGTGTATGTTCAGGCTCCGCAACCGGTCTACATCCAGCAGCCACAGACAATCTACGTACAGCAGCCTACCCGCTACGTGGTGAGTCAACCTGTACAGTACACAACCACCACCAACTACCAGTTGGTCGGTCTGCAACGTAACCAAGCCATTGGTATTGGTGCTTTCGCTTCGGGTCTCTCTTATGGCTCGCGCGGCGATCAGAGGGTTTCGCTCGGAGGCGTCGGGGCGGCGATGCGCTTTCGCTACCACCCCTATCTCGCGACGGAGTTGACCCTCGGCGGCTACTTCGGTCGCGACTACAACGGCGACCAACGAGCCGAAGTGCCGGCCACCGTCAACGAGCTTATCTATTTCAACCCGATGCACCGCCTGCAGGTGTACGGCATCCTTGGCATTGGTCTGTCGTGGGCCACCGTGCAGTACGAGGGGGGCAATGCACTCACGCGCGATCGCAGTACTGCGGGCTACGCGTACATCGGCGGTCAGGCGGGCCTCGGTCTGGAATGGCAGATCACTCGCAACTTCTCGCTCTTTACCGACGCCAGGGCGTTCATCCGAACGCGGGTCGATAGCGAGATTCAGACGAACCCAGAGTACACGCGCACCTCCGGCACGCGCACCGAGATCACCAACACCTCCGCGGGGGTGACAGGTCAGTTCGGCGCGATGTTCTACTTCTGATCGTCCCCACGGACGAACCGCCGCACTAGCGCTTACGAGGGGGAGGAGGCGGAGGCCCGGGCGGGCGCGCCATGAGCGGCGGCGGGGACTTCGATAGCAGTGTCTCCTCGACTTCCTCCATCTCCTCCATCTCCTCCATCTCGACCTCTGAATCCATCTCGAGCGGCTCGCTAGCCTCGTCATCGGAGCCGAAAACGACCGGCGCCGAGACACCCGCCCCGGGCGCAGTCCGAAAGCCCGGGGTGGGCACCGAGTGTGCGCGAAGAGGGCCACCCAAATGGCCAGGCGCAACGCGGGGCACAGTGTGTGGCGGGGAAGACCGCGGGGGCGGCTCTACCGGAGTTGATCCCAGAAACTCATCGAAGACCGCACCGACGGCGGCGACGTTCTCAGCAGCGGCGGCCTCGGAGACCCGGGCCGACACGACTAGCGGGGTCGACGCATGAGGAACCGACGACGACACGCTGCCAAGCGCCGCGAAGTGTGGACGAGGGGTTGGAAGGTGTCCGAGCGTCGAAGTGGTGCTCGACGACGAGGGAATCACCGGCAAATCGACGTCAAATTCCACCAAACTTGATGAAGGCGGAGCCGACGGCACAGCCAATTCGAAAGGCACAGATACCGGTCTCGCGTTCGGCTCCATCGGCGCCGATTGGACGCTGCCGCGCGCATCAAGCGGCGGGAGCGATCCAAGATCGACATCTTCCTCAAGCACAATGTCAGAGGATTCCGCGCGAGCAGCATCATCGACACCCACGACCCGAACCTCTGCTTCGAGCGCAATGGGCTCAGCAGCCAAGTGCGAGAGACTCTGTTCGAGTTCTTCTGTCGTCACTGGCGCCAGGACCCCGCGACCGATGCCAGACGTCTGCATTGGGCTGGGAATGTGCTCGATCGAGGAGACCGTTGGCGGAGCACTCACGGCCCATTCGTCGGGCTTCGTGCGCGGTTGCTCGGAGGAGCCGAGGGAATCCAATCGTTCGATTAGAACCTCCGAGCCGACGTGTCCGGAGCGCATCGGCGGGGTCGAACCGGCGATCTCCACGAGCACGCCGTCAACGGCGGCCACATCCACCTGGCCCGCCGAATCACGGGGGAGCGAGGCTAGGTTCAACGTTCGTCCCATGGCAGTGCCTCGACGCTCCTCTTCCGACCCATTTCTGTCCGAGCTCTCAAGTCTACGCCACGATCGTTCGTGCCCGCGCAAAGGCCTCGTCGAGCTTCGCACCGTCGGGGCCGCCCGCGCTAGCCATGTCTGAGCGCCCTCCTCCCCGGCCGCCCACCGCCGCCGCAAGTTGCCCGACGATCTTACCTGCCTGGTAAAGTCCAGTGGCCTCCCTGGAGACTGCCACCACCAGCAGCGCCTTGCCCTCGGCCGTCGTCGCGCCCACCACCACGACCGCGGGAGCGTGCTTGTCCCGTAGGTGATCTGCCAGTTCACGCAGCCCCTTCTCGTCGGCCATCGGCGCCCGCGCCACCACGAGGTGGTGGCCTCCCGGAAGAGCAGTCACCTCAGGCGCACCGCCGCCGCCACCAGTCATCAACTGCCGCTTTAGGGACTCGATCTCTCGCTGGAGTTCCCGCTCTCGTTCCAGGGTCTTCTCGACTCTCGCGACGAGTTCCGCCACCGGCGCCTTCAGCGTCTCCGCGGCTCTTTGCAGCGTGCTCGCCTGCCGACGCGTGAGTTCTAGAGCGCCGAGACCTGTCACGGCCTCAATGCGCCGCACCCCTGCGCCCACGTTGGCGTCCGACACGACCTTGAAGAGCCCGATGTCACCAGTTCGCAGCGCGTGGATGCCGCCGCAGAGTTCGACGCTCTCATGACCGATGCGCAGGAGCCGCACCGCGTCGCCGTACTTCTCCTCGAAGATCATCATGGCCCCGCGTGCGCGCGCCTCGATCTGCGTCGTGACCTCTGTCTCCACGGGCAGGTTGGCGAGCACCTCGTCGTTCACGAGGTTCTCGATGCGCGCGATCTCTTCGTCGGTCAGCGACCGCGTGGACGCGTAATCGAAGCGCAAGCCCTCCGGTGAGACCTTTGATCCCTTCTGCTGCGCATGCGCGCCGAGCACCTTGCGCAGCGCCCAGTGAAGCAGGTGCGTCGCGCTGTGGTTGCGTCGCGTCGCCCACCGAGCCTCGCGCGACACCGTGAGGGTCGCCACATCGCCGACGTTGAGATCACCGGAGGCCACGCTACCGATATGCACCACCAGGCCTGGCAACGGCTTCTGCGTATCCGTCACCTCAAAGGACGACTCTCCCGAGAGGATCGTTCCGATGTCACCGACCTGCCCACCCGACTCGCCGTAGAAGGGCGTACGCGACGTCACCACCTGCCCGAAGGCGCCCGTGCGCAGAACGCTCGTCTCGACGAGCGAGCCATCGTCGCCCAGAAGATAGAGCGCGACCACCCTCGCCTCGTCGACATCCTGCACGTAGCCGACGAACTCCACCGCGCCGACCCTCGCGAGCACGTCACGATGCTCAACGCGAACGCGCTCCTGCTTCGAGACCGGAGAGCCGTCGCCGTCACCCTTCGACACCGCGGAGTGCCTCTCTTTCGCCGCGACGTAGCCCGTCTCGTCGATGCGAAAGCCCCGCTCGCGGCCAATCACCTCCGTCAGGTCGAACGGAAACCCGTAGGTCGCGTGCAAATCGAACGCGACCTCCCCGGGCAAGACCCGCTGCCCGTCACCGTCATCGCGCCACCCCTCGAACTTCTCCAGCAGCGCCATCCCGGTAGGAACAGTCTCCCGGAAGCGAACATCCTCCGCGCGCGACTGCGAGAGAATGAAATCACGGTGTTGGAAAAGCTCCGGGTACGCCCCGCCCATCCGGTCGATCACGAGGTCTACAACACGATCGAAAGTCGGCTCGCGCAACCCCTGAAGGTACCCAAACCGGATCGCCCGACGCATGACCGATCGCAGGGCAGCACCGCGTTCTTTATTCGATGGTGTAATCCCCTCGGCCAATGCGAACGCCGTCATCCGCGCGTGGTCGGCAATCACCCGACAGGCCACATCGAACTCGCCATCGGTGCCGCCGTAGGGCTTCCCCCCGATCTCCGCGGCGCGCTCTACAAGGGCCCGCAGGAGGTCCGTGTCGTAGTTGCTGGTCACCCCCTGAAGCACCGCAGTGATGCGCTCCAGGCCCATGCCGGTGTCTACGCTCTGCGCCGGCAACGGCACCAACGGCCCGTCCTTCACCGCGCGGTTGAACTGCATGAAGACGTTGTTCCAGATCTCCATCCAGCCGGAGCCGTCGGGCTTGGGCTCCTCGCCGAAGCACGAGACGTCAGGCTCGCCCGCGCCCATGAAGTAATGGATCTCCGTACACGGTCCGCACGGGCCCGTGTCCCCCATCGTCCAGAAGTTGTCCGCGCGGCCCAGACCGATGATCCGGTCGTCGCCAAAGCCGGTCACCTCGCGCCAGATCTGTCGCGCCTCGTCATCCGCAGGGAGACCCGACTCGCCGCCGAAGACCGTGATGACGAGATGGTCCTTCGGGAGCTTCCACACGGTGGTGAGCAACTCCCAAGCGTAGGCGATCGCGTCGCGCTTGAAGTAGTCACCGAAAGAGAAGTTGCCCAGCATCTCGAAGAAGGTGTGGTGCCGGGCAGTCTTGCCCACGTTGTCGAGATCGTTGTGCTTACCGCTCATGCGAACGCACTTCTGACTCGTCGTCGCACGCGTATACGGCCGCTTGTCCTCGCCAAGGAAGGCATCCTTGAACGGCACCATTCCGGCGTTGGTGAAGAGCAAGGTCGGATCGTTGCGAGGGATCACTCCGGCGCTCGCGACCACCGTGTGGCCCTTGCTCTTGAAGAACTCCAGAAACGTCGAACGGATCTCGTCGGAGGTAGGCTTCGTCATGGCGGCGGCAGAGTGGATACCACCAGAGCCGCGGCCTCGCGAGCCGTTCGCATCAGCGCGGCGCGTACGGATCGCCGACCGGCGCCACGGCACCGCGCGCCGCAGGACCAAGGAACGAACTACCCACGCTGGCAGCGTCTGGCCGCCGCACGTGCTCGGCGCCGAAGTCGTAAGTCACGCCAAGTATGAAGCGCGTGTAGTCGTCCACAACGTCACTCGCAGTGCCGATCGCGGCCGGTCCGGCGTACGAGGTGCGGTAACGAACAAACTCCGCAGTGGCCCGCATTCCGAGCCCCGGCGCAAAGCGATCGAGGCGGGTCGCAAGACCGAACCACGCACCCAGCCCGAAGGTCGTCCGGGGGTTGTCTCCGAAGGCATCTTTGAGGTCAGCTCCGACGCCCACCCAGCGCAGTTCGCCGCCGAACAGCAGTCCCACATCAACGTCACGGCGAGCGTAAAAAGGAATCATGGCCTCACCCGCTACACGCAGCCCGATGTAGCTGCTGGGCGCAAGCTGCATCTCGCGCGGGAGGCCCGCGGTGTCGACGTTGAACGTCTGCAGTACAAGCCCCGTGCTGAAGCGCAACATTCCTCCGCCCGCCGGACGCGACGCCACGGTCAGACCGAGGAGCACCTCATACCCGGAACTCGCCAACGGCACCGGCCGCCCGGCTGCGTCCCGCCCCTGCGACGACAAGCCCACCGGGACTCCGACAGAGGCCTCCGCGCCGAAGCCCATGCGCTGCTGGTTGAACCGGTACAGCAACGCCACTGCGGCCTGAAGCTCGCCGAACATGTTGTTCTCGTAACCCCGAGTCGTGCGCTCGCCGAGAATGGGAATGCGCCACGAACGACCCGCGATTCCGCCGCCCAGCCGAAGTTGTAGGAAACCAAGGCCAGGCACATCACTCACGGGTTCATCGGCACTCGACGATCCAGGTCGCCCTGCGCCGCCGTCGCGCCCGACGGTTGTCCCATCAGCGTCGCGCACCGCGTCCGAGGAAGAGCGGCCTCCACCACCAGGGGTGCCCCGCGGCGGCGGCTGGCGAAGCGATGGCGATAGCCGGTCCCATATCTCCGTGCCGAGCGCAGAGATCTCGTCGATGCGATCGAAGTCCCATGCCTGCGTCACCGCGGCGGTGCCATCGACGCCGCGCAGCACCCTCAGCAACAATCGGTAGCCCCGGTTGGGCCGACGCTCCAGGAACCCCGTCACCACCGCCTCGAGCCTGAGTTCGCGCGAGACGGCCACCACCGCGGCCTCGTCCGCCTGCCCAGGGACACCGAGCCGCTCAGCCGCGTTGTTGTAATCCCCCAACGCGCACAACTCGATCTCCCCCACGTGATCGCTGAAAACGCTCGCCACCATGCCGCGGGTGATCGCCGACCGTTCGCCCGTGAACGGCCCCACCGCCACCCGGGGCACCCGCACCTGCTGCGCGCGAAGCTCCGCCGGGACCGCCATCACGGCCACTACACCCAACAACCCGCACACGAACCGCGCCCTCATCGCGGCGCAAGCTAGCACCCGCGGCACACCGGGCGGAACCACTCACGCGTTCGGTACCGCCCGCGATGCTTTCTCGGTGAGTCCCGACACCCCTCGGCGCTTCGCCAGCACCGCGAGCACCGCGCGCCAGGACACCCCCCGCGACACGAGCCCCACCAGCGTGTGAAACAACACATCCGCAGCCTCGGAGGATACTCGATCGTCCGGCTCTCCCTCGAGCGCACGCGCGAGCTCATCGGCCTCCTCGCGGAGCTTCTCCCCGATGCGCTGCACCCCGGCGTCCAGGAGTTGGCGCGTGTACGAACGCCCCGCTGCTCCCTCCTCACGACGGCGAGCATCGAGCGTCAACCAGAGAGCATCAACCTCCGGCAGCGGGCGCGCGCCGTCCGTCCAACTCCCGTTGCGCCACGCGCGGAAGAAGCACGATGGCGCACCCGTATGGCAGCTCGGACCCCGGGGTTCGACCCGCAACAGCACGCAGTCGCCGTCGCAATCGAGCAATAATTCCCGCACTACGAGAGTGTGCCCGCTGGTCTCGCCCTTGATCCACAACGCCGCCCGCGAACGCGACCAGAACGTCGCAACACCCGTTCGGACGGTCTGTTCGAGGGCCTCGCGGTTCATGTAAGCGAGCATCCGGACCTCGCCCGTGAGGGCGTCCTGGGCGATCGCGGGCACGAGGCCCTGCGCATCGAAGGTCACCGTCCGAAGGAGCTCAGTGGGTTCGGTGGGCTGCATGCGACCCGTTGTACCCCACGCGCGACAGAGGATCGCTAGGGCTGCGCGCCCCGCTGCGCCGGCTCGGCCTGCCACGCTGCCTCCTCCGACCACTCCGGCGCGGGCGCTTCGGAGAGCGGCGACGGCGCGACGTCCACGCGCACCCCGGTGCTCATCACGGACGAAGCATCCGCCATCCGCTCGGCATCGGCAGTCTCTCCTGGCGCCACGGGGCCGAGCGCGACGATGCGATTGATCGCCTGCTGCACCTGCACGACGGCGAAAATCCAGACGAACGGCACGAGGATGATCGCGGAGCTGATGGCGCAAGCAACCATCAGCGCCTGAGAGATGGCCGGGCGCTCGCCGCGCAGCCGCAGTTGCAGGTTGAGTCGGTCTGCGAGCCGCGTCGGAAAAGCGAAAAGCCAATACACATTGAAGTAAGGAATGAGGAAGAATCCGACGCCCTTCTGGGCACTCGGGTCCCCCGCATCGACCTGCGGCAGACGCCCGCCCTGGCCCGCGTAGTACAGAACCGAGAAGATTCCGAAAGTGAGCACGTGCAGCAGCACCGCGAGCCACACCGGGAAGTGCTTCAGACCGTGCACGCCGAGCGCAACACGCTCGGCCTCGGTCACTGCCAGCCGGTCGTTGCGATAGAGCCCCCGAGAGGCCAACGGCACCACGCTGGGCACGCTGGCCGAGATCGCAGTCCGCAGCGCGTCGTTCTCTATCCGCAGCCGCTCGACCTCGCGGCGGAGGTCTTCGTTGTGCAGAGCCATCGCCTGCTGGTCATCACGGAACACAGGGGCACCATAGCGCAATGCAACGCCATGTTAGCGTGATCGCCCCAACGATGAACCGTCGCGCGCTGCGGGCCCTCGGCCGCCTTGTCCTCCTCGCCCTACCGCTCGCGATCGTAGCGTGTGCCACCGGTCTGGATGGCAGCGACTCCGACGACGCCGCGCTCCGGCACGATGCTCCGATCGCACCGGGGGTCGATCTTCTGACCTTCGACCTCGTGAGCCCCCTTGATGACGTCAGCAACGTCGACGCAGGTGAACTCGACGGAGGCATTGCCGACCACGGCGCTCCGGACGTGGGACCGATGGACAGCGGAGCGCCCGACCTCGGAAGCACCGACGTCAGCGGGTGCCCGGGCGGTACCACCCTCTGCGGCATCGCGTGCGTCGAACTGCAGACCAGCACCACAAACTGTGGGCGCTGCTGCGTCGTGTGCAGTGCGGGCAGCGTCTGCACCGCCGGAGCGTGCACCGTGGCAGCCTGCGCAGCGACCGCGTCGGACTGCGACGGCGACGCGGCCAACGGCTGCGAAGTGATTCACGGCACGGCGACGAACACCTGCGTCGCGGGTGAAGACCTCGGGGCGTACTGCGGCGACGCGAGTTGCGGCACGCTCTGCCCGAGCACCTCCCTGCAGGTCGTGCAGACGCGCACGGGCAACCGCTCGCGCTGGTTTCGCGCGCGACTCAACGAGTGCTCGCTTTGCGGCGCATCGCTCAGTGCGAGGGTGCGGCTGACGGTCCCCGCCGGGGTCGATTACGACCTGTTCGTCTACCGGCCTTGCGGGACGCTCGTCGGAAGCTCACAGGCCGCCGCGGGCTTGCCCGATGAAGTCACGGTCTCGCAGTCCGAGAGTCCATTGAGCAGCGATAGCTTCGACTTCGTGATCGAGGTGCGCTGGTTCAACAGCGGCGCGTCCTGCGCACCCTGGACACTCACATTCGAGGCTCGCGGGGCGGGCCCGAGTTCGTGTTGAAGGTCTTCGCCCTCCCGCGACTCGGCTGTGAGTTCGCTTGACGCGGGACGAGGCGCGCCGATAACCTTTTCAAACCTCCTCAATGTCAGACCCCAAGGATCATCCGGAACTGCCCTCCGAGTCTGCCTGGCAGGTCCAGACTCAGGTGATTCGGGTGGAGCCGGGACTCGGCCAGCACTCCGGGGGCTCGGATTGCCTCGTGGTGATCTATACCCGCGAGGGTCGCGGCCCGCTCGGCAAGCGCATCCAACTCGATGGGCCGGTGCAGGAACTCACCATTGGGCGCGACGTGCAAAACTCCCTCGTTCTGGAGTTCGAGGGAGTGTCCCGTAAACACGCGCGGCTGGTGAAGCGCGACGGCGCCTGGTGGGTGCATGACAACAACAGCACCAACGGAACCTACGTCAACGACGTGCTCACGCGCGAAACGCCGCTCCGTAACGGCGACCGAGTGAAGGTCGGCGACGTAATCCTGAAGTACCTCTCCGCGGGCGACCTGGAGTCGGAGTTCATCGAGACCATCTCGCAGATGATGGTCACCGACGGGCTCACGCAGGCCGCCAACAAGCGGCACCTCCTCGAGAAGATCACCGACGAACTCAACCGCTCTCTGCGGCACGGTCGTCCGCTCTCCATGGTGATGTTCGATGTCGACCACTTCAAGAAGGTCAACGACACCTACGGGCACGTGGCCGGAGACGTCGTGCTCAAGGAGATCGCCTCGCTCGTCCGCAGCCGTGTGCGAAGAAACGAAGTCTTCGGTCGCTACGGCGGCGAGGAGTTCGCGGTGCTGCTCCCGGAGACCCCCCTGCAGGGTGCCGTCCAGCTCGCGCAGGAGCTTTGTGTTCTTGTGGCTGCGCAGCCGTTTCTGTTCGATCGCACGCGAATCCCGGTGACCATCTCCCTCGGCGTCGCTCAGTGGAACCCCACCTACCGCACCACGGATGACTTCATCCGCGCCGCCGACACGAAGTTGTTCGATGCGAAGCGCGCCGGACGCAATCGCGTCTGCGCCTGAGCCCCTAGCGACACCGTCGGCTTCGGCGTCTGGTACGCCCCGCATCGAAGTGGGTTTTTCGTTCGCCCTGTAGGCACGCGGAGGTGACACGGCGCGGCAAACCTGGGCTACGTTGATTGACCACGGAGGTCTTCACCGTCCTATGTCAAACATCTTTGCCGACAACTCCCGCAGCATCGGGAACACCCCCCTCGTCAGGATCAACCGCATCACCCTCGGCGCGCACGCCACCGTCCTCGCCAAGATCGAAGGCCGCAACCCCGCCTACTCGGTGAAGTGCCGCATCGGCTCCGCCATGGTCTGGGACGCCGAAGACCGCGGCGTGCTCAAGCCGGGCAAGGTCATCGTCGAAGCCACCAGCGGCAACACCGGTATCGCCCTCGCCTTCGCCGCAGCCGCGCGCGGGTACAAGTGCGTTCTCACCATGCCCGAGACGATGACCATCGAGCGCCGCAAGGTGCTGACCGCCTTCGGCGCAACGCTGGTTCTCACGCCGGGCGCGCAAGGAATGAAAGGTGCCATCGCCAGGGCCGAAGAACTCGTGGCCACCGAGCCCGAGAAATATGTGCTCATGCGGCAGTTCGAAAATCCCGCCAACCCCGCGATTCACGAGCGAACCACCGGGCCCGAAATCTGGGATGACACCGACGGCCTCGTCGATATTCTCGTCTGCGGCGTCGGCACCGGCGGCACCATCACCGGCGCCTCGCGTTACCTCAAAAACACCCGCGGCAAGGCCATCGTCTCCGTGGCCGTCGAGCCCGTGCACTCGCCGGTGATCTCGCAAACCATCGCGGGCGAACCCCTGGTGCCTGGACCCCACAAAATCCAGGGGCTCGGCGCGGGCTTCGTGCCGAAAAACCTCGATCTCTCCATCGTCGATCGCGTGGAGAAGGTGACCAACGAGGAGTCCATCGCGATGGCTCGACGCCTCGCCGCAGAGGAGGGCATCCTCTGCGGTATCTCTTGCGGCGCGGCGATGGTGGCGGCCCTGCGCCTCGCCCTCGACCCGGCAAACGCCGGCAAGACCATCGTGGTCGTGCTGCCTGACGCAGGCGAGCGATACCTCACCGGCGCTCTCTTCGAAGGAATGTTCGACGCCGTGGAGAAGGCGACCGCCCAATGACTACGGGGGTCGGCGGTCTCGACGGCGTCGTGGATGCGCTGCTCGCCAGCTACCGCGCCGACCCGACCGGGCAGCGCATCGGGCGACGGTTTCTGCCGTCGCGCGAAGACATCATCGCCGTCGCAAGGCTCTCGTTCGAGGTGTTCTACCCGGGCTACTACGGTCGGCAAGACCTCACCCGGGACTCGCTTCGCTACCACCTCGGGGGCCTTCTCTCGACGCTGCGCGAGAAGCTCGCCCACCAGATAGAGCAGTGTCTGTGCTTCTCCGCAGAGTCCGAAGGCCTGCCCGAAGACCTCCCCGGCTGCGGCGAACACGCCGGACGCCTCGCCAATCGCCTGATCGAACGGCTCCCGGACCTGCGTGCGACCCTCTTGCGCGATGTGCAAGCTGCCATGGATGGCGACCCCGCCGCGTCAAGCCTCGACGAGATCATCCTCGCGTACCCGGGGCTCCTCGCAGTGACGGTGCACCGCGTCGCGCACGAACTCTGGGTGATGGGCGTACCCCTCATGCCTCGAATCATGTCCGAGTGGGCGCACGCGCAGAGCGGCGCGGACATTCACCCAGGCGCCGTCATCGGTCCGCGTTTCTTCATCGACCACGCGACCGGCGTGGTGGTCGGAGAAACGAGCCAGATCGGTGCCGACGTGAAGATCTACCAGGGCGTCACCCTCGGCGCGCTGTCACACCCGCGCGACGAAAATGGCAGGGTGATACGCAACACCAAGCGCCACCCGTCCGTCGAAGACGGCGCGACCCTCTACGCACACGCCACCGTACTCGGCGGCGCAACGGTGATCGGCGCAGGTAGCGTCCTCGGTGGGTCGGTGTTCGTCACGAGAAGCGTTCCGCCCGGATCGCGCGTCGCGATGAAGCCACCAGAACTGAGAGTGCAGCCGCCCCGCGGAGGACGCAGCGAACCGCTTCTCAGCGCCTCGCTCCCGGACAACCTCCCCGATTTCGAGATCTGACCTTTCGCCCCACCACCCAATGATGCGCATCGCAGCGGCGACCCGTGCAAGCGGTTTTCCACGGCCGAACCCAGGGCCGTCAGTTGTAGCGGTTGAACACGACGCGAATCAACGCCTGCTGCGCAGAAGTCCATGAATAGAAGCCATAACGGGTGTTGCTCACGAGCCCGTTGCGGTCGTCGAGCCACGAACGAACCTGCGACCGAAGCGAACTCTTCATCGCCGCTCCGACGTAGATCGCGTGGATGTGCGGCGCCTGGCTCGACGGCCAGCCATCATGGCCCGGCCAGCGGTACCAGGCCGCGAAACCCTGGTTGGCGAGGCGCGAAAGCAACGTGCGGATGTCCGCGCTCGACAGGCTGCGAGTACTGATGTCCGTGGCCGCGGCGTACTGCACGCCAGCCACACGCCCGTCCGGTGCGTGGGTGCCCGCAGAGGCCGTCGCGTACCCGATGGTCTGCGTGATGCGCGCCGCCGGGACGCCCGCGCAGCGGAGGTGATCCGACGCCGTGGGGTGCAGGCCCCAATGAAGCAAAGGGCGGCGCGCGCAGGTCGGCAGGGTCGTCGGGGACGACGGCGGAAGCGGAGGCGGCGCAGACGCACAGTAGTCGTTGGTGCCCGATGGCTGCGGGACGCAACCGTTCGCGCAAGACTCGTTCTGGACGACCCCGGACACGCAGCGTTGGCGTGCACTGCGGGTCGAAGTGCAGGTCCAGAGACTCGACTGCCCAGACGCCGAACCCACACACATCCGTGGGGCCGCCGCGCAGGTGTCGTCAGCGCCGGAAGCCTGCGCAACGCACCCGTTTGGGCACTCCTCGGTCTGTACGAGGCCGCTGATGCAGCGCTGCCGCACGCGGCTCGGCGCGCATGTCCAACGGCTCGACGGACCCGACGCGGAACCCACGCAGGTCGGCATCCCGACATCCACCACGGCCGGAACATCGCCCTCAGTCGGTACGTCCACGATCACCGCCCCAAGGTCGGACTCCGGGCCCGCCGCGTCGCCCTCGAGCACCGCAGCGTCCGGGTCGTCGTCGATCGGCGGCAGCAACGGGACGTCCGCCCCTTCCGGGAGATCACCGTCCGGGGGCAACTCAGGGTGCTCCAGGTCGTTGGGATCGTCGGTCACCGCGACCTCGACCCCGCAACCCGCGAGGGTGACCAGCAGCGCAAGTACCCACCCGTGATTTCGCAGTCGCAACGGCATCACCTCTGCGCCGCACTTCAGCACGGCGCGTGCCCCGGAGGAAGCTCCGAGGAGGCGCGCCCGCCATGCCGAGCGGTCGGGAAAACCGGGCGAACGCGGTACTCACGACGCCGTCCGGTGATCAATGATCAACCCGCCGGGGAAGGTTCAGACGCGGGGGATGTTCTCGATCTTGAGGAGGCGCTCAAGCCACAGGCTGGAAAGCTTCTCCTGCATGCCCGCCTGCTTGAGGCGATCGTTGAGGAAGGGGAAGTCCACACGGTCGAGTTCCTGATCCTGGTTGAAGCAGGTGAAGACCATGCTGACCTTGCCGGTCACCGGATCGACGTGCCGCTGGAGACACTGCGCGCAGATCTCTTTCATCATGCACTGCATCGGCGAGTTGATGCTCCCGATGGCAAGGTGCCCGGGCTTCAAGAACGGCTTCAGGATCTCGTGCCGCGCAGCCTTCACCGCCGCCATCATACGGTCGCTGCCGATCGCGATGAGCCGCTCGCACTTCGCCAACTCGATGCCCTGCGGCCCGAGGTCGCCGCGCGCGTAGGCGGTCATCGCCTCCACCATGTTGCCCACGTACGAGCGATCCTGCGGACGCCGCGCGGGAATCGCCGGGCCCACGTCGGAGGTCCAGATCACCTGGTCGGCGGAGTTCTCGATGTCCTCCACGCGGAAGAGATCGGCGGGGTTCTTGTAGCCCGCGAAGTAGATCACCTCGCAGCCGTTGGCCCGTAGCGCCTTGCCGATGGAGAAGAGCACCGCGTTGCCCAGGCCGCCGCCGCACAACACCACCCGCTCGTTCTTCGGAATCTCCGTCGGCGCGCCCGTGGGGCCCATCACCACCACAGGCTCGCCCACCCGCAGCGCCGAGATCAGCCTGGAACTCGCGCCCATCTCCAGCGCGATCATCGAGAGCAGCCCCTGCTCCGGATCCGTCCACGCGCCGGTCATCGCGAGGCCCTCCATCGACAGCCGCGTCCCCTCGACGACGTACGAGTACATCTCGAAGTTTTGCAGCCGATAAAACTGCCCGGGGTTGAACTTCCGCGACGCCAGCGGCGCCCGCACCACCACCTCGACGATCGTCGGCGTGAGCCGTCGCACCTCGTGCACCACCGCGAGAAGCTGATCGTCGAGGTGCGCCCGCATCGCCGTCCAAGCCGCATCGCGCGCCGACTGGGCGCTCGCGTCGAGCCCCGCCAACTCGCTCGCGAAGGCCTTCACCACGTGCTCGTAACCGTCCCGAGCGCTCGCCATCGCCCGCACCACCGAGCCTGCGTACACCGGGTGATTGTCTCCGTAGAAGCTCACCACCTGCCCCTCCGGGCCCACGTGCGAGGTGAAAAACCCGGTGTCATCCAGCGTCGCGCGCATCACGCCCGCATCATCCCGCGCCACGCGGTGCTGCTGAAACGCCTTGGTCTTCGCGTTCATCACAAACGCACCGGGGAGTTCGCGCTCGTAGGTGACGTTGGGCGCAGTGCCGGCGGCGATGCACACCGTCCGCGCAGGCAACTCAACCACCTCGCCACTCGCGACGAGCTTGCCGTCCCTCATCACCATCCGGTCGAAGCGCATCGCCTTGACCGCGCCGTACTCGTCCGGCACCGCCTCCTTCGGCGAAAGCTGCTCGATGAAGGTCACCCCCTCTTCGAGAAACTTCTCGATCTCCTCGTGGTTGAGCCGATACGCCGGGGAGTCGTTGAGGGTGCGTCGGTAGGCCAGCGACACGCCGCCCCAGGAGTCGAGCAGCGCGTTGAAGCGCGGCGCCCGCCCCTCCGAACGTGCGCGCGCACGCTCCTCGCGGATGAGCCTCCCGTGGGCCACCTGCTCGTCGAGAATCTCACGCTCCTCGGTGCTGTACGCACGTACCGCGGCCGCCTCGCCCAGCTCGCGACAGAGAATCTCGTGGCGCTCGACCACCTTCTCGACCTGAACCACGTAGTAGGCGCGAAGCTCCGTCGCCGTGTCGATGCCCGTAAGCCCGCCGCCAATCACGATCGCGGGCAGACGCACCGGGAGGTTGGCCAGGGCGCTGCGCTTGTAAGCACCCGTCAGTTGCAGGGCCATCAGGAAGTCCGACGCCTGCCGGATGCCGCGGATGAGGCCGTTGGGGATATCTACCAGCGTCGGCTTGCCCGCCCCCGCGGCGATCGCAACGTGGTGAAAGCCCAGACGCCACGCGTCGTCGAGGTCGATGGTGCCGCCAAACCGGATGCCACCGTAGATCGCGAGGTGCTCGCGACGCGCCAGAGACACGTACACCAGAGTGAGGAAGTTCTTGTCCCAGCGGACCGTGATGCCGTACTCGCTCACGCCGCCGAACCCTAGCAACACCCGGTCTTGTAGCTCGACGTAGTTGGCGCGGAAGTCCTGCATCGGCTGCGTCAACAACGTCGGCGGAAGCGGCTCGATCTTCAGCCCGTCGATGCCGGTGATGCCGAAGCCCTCGTTCCAGAGGTAGTGCGCGAGGGTGTAGCCCGCCGGGCCCAGGCCCACGACGAGAACGTTCTTGCCGTTGTACGGGAGCGCATACGGGCGGCGCGCACGCAGCGGGTTCCAGCGCGTGAGGAGGTCGTAGATCTCGAAGCCCCAGGTCAGCCCGAGCACATCCGTCAGGATCGACGTCTCGATCTGCGGGATGTTCACCGGCTCCTGCTTCTGGAAGATGCAGGCCTTCATGCAGTCGTTGCAGATGCGGTGCCCCGTCCCCGGCAGCATGGGGTTGTCCACCATGATCACCGCCAGCGCCGCGAGGGTCTTGCCGCCCTGCTTCAGCAGGTGCGCCTCGGAGATCTTCTCGTCGAGGGGGCAGCCATTGAGGGTGACGCCCAGCGCGTTGGACTTCACGCTGGCGTCCTTGTTGAGAAGCCCTTTGGAGCAACTGTCCTTGCTGCGGTCGTGACAGTAGAGGCAGTAGTCCACCTCGCTCATCACGCCGCGCAGGTCGGCCCGACGATCGGTCAGCGCAAAGCCGTCCCGCTCGCGTCGCGCGTGCGCCCCGGTGATGGCCTCCGGAAGCGCGGGCTTCGCGCGGGACAGCGGAACCAGGTTCTGCGGATCGAGCGTCTTCGGCAGCCGCAGGGAGACCCAGTGGTGGTCGTAGTCGTGATCGACCATGCGAAGCAGGCACCAGCGGTCGAGCAGGTCGAGCACCGACGCATAGAGCGCCGCAGCGTCGGATTCCTGCGCGATCTCCGCCGGCATCTGGGTGAGCGCCAGGACCAGGAACGGGTCTGCGTGTGCGGCGACCAGGAGGCGTTGGGCCAGGGTGAAGTCCTCGGCGGTCACGACCACTCCGCCGCGCGCCATCGCCTTGCGGAAGAGGTCTTCGGCGCGAACCAGCGGGAGCACCGCCTGGGCGACTTCGCGCTCGTCGTTCCAGAGGTCGGGGAGGGCCGTGGCGTGGCTGAGGGCGGCGCGGGCCGCGACGTCGAGCGCAACGCGCTGCGCGGGGCTGAGGGCGTCGATCTCCGCGCGCTTCCTGCGGGCGGGGCGCTTCTTCACAAACTCCCGCTTGAACTCGAAGATCACCTGCTCGCGCGCGATGTCTCCCGCGATGGCGTTGACTTCAGCTTCGACGCGGAAGAGCCGAGCGAGGAAGTCCGACACCACCGGGGCGATCGCCACCAGCACTTCGGAGACCTCCTCCGGGCTTGTTCCTTCCCCGCCGTGCTCGCGGTAGTCCACGAAGCGGGTCCAGAGGGCCGGGTCGAGCACCCCGCGGGCGTGCGCATCGAAGGCCGCCATCAAGCGAGGGAGCTGGGCCACATCGCGGAGGTCTGCGTAGCTGAAGCCACTGATCCCGGCAGTGAAGGGACGAACCGGGGGGGGAAGGGTGTCGCGGTCGATCACCCGGTCGGACAGCGTGGCAGTAAAGTCGATTTGCATTGAAGAGACTCTCCTCCAGGTTTTTCGCGCGGGGCATCTAGCACACATCCCGGGCGATCGCTTCGCTCGGCTGAAAGCCCGCAAAGAGTGCGAGGGGAACGGTTTCCACCAGCCCAAACAGACGACTCAAGAGACTCCAACCGGTCGGAAGGCACCCTCGATGGCAGGTGGCGATCGGTTGGAGAGACAAACCGATGACGTCGAGGGGGGGCGGAGATCGGTTTGAGAGGCGAACCGGTGACGTCGAGGGCGCTGGAAACCGGTTTGAGAGACCGACCGGTGACGTCGAGGGCGGTGGAAACCGGTTTGAGAGGCGAACCGGTGACGTCGAGGGCGGTGGAGATCGGTTTGAGAAGCCCGCAGGAGGTGCAGAACCTGCCCATCGGAGTGTTCACCCGGCTTGAGGCCCGGCGTCGGCTTTGCACGCAGTGTCCGGCCGAGAAGCGCGGGAGGTAGTTGCGGGAGTCGCCCGCGCCGGTCGGCTTGCTGCCGCCGGGCAGACCGCGGGAGAGCACGCCGTAGAGCGTGGCGCTGATGCCAGGAGCCGCGAGCGCGGGGACGATCGCCGATGGGGTGCGTGCGGTGCGCCCGGTGGATGGTCTCGACGCCCACCTCGGAGAGCCCGATGTGCCGCACGTAGCCCTGCTTTACGAGGTCGACGATGGCCCCGATGGTGTCCTCGATGGGCACGTTGGGATCGAGACGCGCCGGGCGATAGATCTCGATGACCTCCACGCCGAGGCGCTCCAAGCTGTAAGCGACGAAGTTCTTCACGGCCACCGGGTGCGTATCGACGCCGGTCCACGACCCGTCGGGGCCGCGCATGGCACCGAACTTCACCGAGATTTGCACCCGGTCGCGACGCCCCTCGATGGCGCGGCGGAGAAGCATCTCGTTGTGCCCCTGGCCGTAGAAGTCACCCGTGTCGAGGAGCGTGACGCCGCGCTCGATGGCGCGGTGAATCGCGCGCATCACCGGGCACGGCCTGGGCTATCTGGTGCGGTGCTGTGACTACAAGATCCTGAAGGATCCAGCGATCTGCGCAGCGCTGACGGCGGGCGCCATCGCACGCACGAACCATGAGGACACCGGCGTCGAACGACAGCTGTTCGACCTGCCAGCGTACGCGTGGACGACGCTTCGCCATGAGACCCACGGTGACGCGTCTGGTGATCGCACGGCGGCGGTCTTCGCCGGACCGAAAGCCGTCCATCGGCAAGCACGTCGGCGAGTGGATCTACGAGCTGATCGCGACGGACCGGCCGGCGTCGCAGTGGGATGCGGCGCAGGTATTCGCGCTCTACCTGGAGCGCGGTGCGTTCGAGCGCACGCTCGGTGAGGAAGACCAGGAGCTGCCGACCGATCGCTGGGTGAGCTATCAAGAGAACGGCGAGGAGATGTGGCAGATTCTCTGCCAGTTCCTCTGGAATCTCCGGCTCCGCGTCGGCGTGCGGGCGTTGCGCGTGGTGCCCGATCGGGACGTATTCGACACTGTCGCCCAGGCAATCCACGGAGAGCCCGTCACGCCTGGCACCGCCGATCTCGGCCCCCTCGAGGAGGCCTCCGGAGGCCCGGACGCTGCGCCCGTGGCGATGGCAGACTCCGCCGGTCCCGCGGGGCCCGAACCCGTCACGGAAGCCGGCGCCGAGGGCGAGATTCCGCCGAAGGTTGCGGTCGTGCGGGCGTCCTTCGGGACGGGCGAGTTTCGACAGCGAGACGCGCACCGCGCGGTCTGTCCCGCAGGCGTCGAGATGTATGCGGCGGAGCGGCGCTACCTCGTGAAGGGTTACCGCATCCGGTATGCCGCGCCCGCGGCGACGTGTGCGAAGTGCACGTGGTCGATGAAATGCCGCGGGTCCACGGCCGCGAGCGCTCGCGGACGCCGAGTCACGATGAACGACTGGCCTCACGCATCCGGGACCTCGGGTGCTCCGCCCACGGCGGGGACCGACGCGATCGTCGTGCTTCGACCGGCGGCGACCGAGGCGATCGTCGTGGTTGGCCTGACACCCTCGCCACCGAGTCCGCTCCCCTACGAGACGCGATGGAAGCCGACGCCACTCTGGTTCGACATCCTCTTGGTTTGCGCCGTCGAGAGCACCCGCTCACCGCGCTGGAGTAGCCTCGCTGGCGATGTTGAAGACGGTCGTAATAACCGGTAGTTCGAAGGGCCTGGGCCTCGGGCTTGCTGAGGCGTTCCTTGCGCGCGCCACGAACGTGGTTGTCTCGGCGCGTGGGGCGGAGGCGGTGGCTCTTGTGTGCCGCGAGCTTGGCGCGAAGTATCCGGCGGCTCGCATCCTTGGCCGGGCTTGCGACGTGGCGGTGTACGAAGATGTGGCTGCCTTGTGGAGCGCGGCGTGCGAGCGTTTTGGGGGCGTGGACGTGTGGGTCAACAACGCGGGTATCAGCAATGCGCAGCGGGCGTTCGTCGAGCTGCCGCCGGCGCTGATTCAGTCGGTCGTGGCGACGAACCTCATCGGCGTAATGAACGGCTCGCGGGTCGCGCTTGCCGGGATGCTCGCGCAAGGGCGCGGGGCGATTTACAACATGGAAGGCTTCGGCTCGGACGGTGCGCGGCAGCGCGGGATGGCGCTTTACGGCAGTACCAAACGTGCGGTGCGGTACTTCACTCGCTCACTCGTTGCGGAGACCAGGGGCAGTGGCGTCATCGTCGCCACCGTCAGCCCGGGCATCGTCGTCACCGAGCTACTCATCTCGGTGTACGAAGAGGGCGACCCCGCGTTGTGGCATTCGCAGCGGCGTCTCTTCAATTTCATCGCCGACCCGGTCGAGGTGGTCGCGCCGTGGCTCGCCGGGCGCCTGCTCGACAACCGGCGGAGCGGCGCGCACATCGCTTGGATGACGGTGCTCAAGGGTGCCCTCCGCTTTCTGAACCCACGCTACTATCGCCGCGACCTCTTCGCGCCCGGCACAGGAAAATGAGCGACATTCACCTTGAATTGCGTCGCGACCGCGTCTTACTCGGCGCAATCG
Organism: Deltaproteobacteria bacterium; assembly: GCA_947477565.1. GTDB lineage: Bacteria > Myxococcota_A > Polyangia > Polyangiales > SCUS01. The sequence goes on along the minus strand of CANJUR010000014.1, from coordinate 1,439 downwards.
TCCTCACCTTTTGTGCTCACGGCGCGGCGATGCTCGGCATGCTCGCGTTCCTGCTTCCGCTCGTTCCCGGCGGTGGCGGTGAGGGCGGCGACGTCGATCGTGTGATGCGAATCGCGGCGTCGCCGCTCGCCTACCGGCTCGGCTGGCTTGGCTGGCAAGTCACCGCCGCTTCGGACATCGTCTTTGCGATCGCACTACTTCGGGCAAGTGGCGAGCGAGCGCGACGCGCAGCAGTTGTCCAACTCATCCTGGTCGTCCTCGCGGTGATCCCCGACCAGGGCGCGCAGTTCATGCTCGTGACCCGCGGCGTCGAACTCGCGCGCGCAGCCGCTGCCAGTGGCGATCCGAGTGTGTTTATTGCGTTCGAGAACACCATGTTCCCGCTCACCTCGGGCTGGGCCGCTCTCTTCTACACGCTCGCCGCAATCGGTTGGGCCTACACCTTCCGGCTCAGCGGGCGTTATAACCGAACTCTCGCGCTACTCTCGCCGCCGATGCTCACCCTCTTCCTGGCGATCTCAATCGCACCCGTACTCCCGCTCGCGCTGCGACCACGCGGCGAGGTCATCGGCGCTGGCAACGCCTTCGGCTTCATGCTGCTCGAGATCTGGTTTGTCGCCGCCTTCGTCGCGACCAGGAGGCCCGCATCACGCTAGCTTGACCCTCGCCGAAAAGGGGTGAGGACTCCCTCCGTTTCACGGCGACCCGCGCCGCCGCCCCCTCGGAGGCAGGGCCCGCGAGGCGCCACGACTACTCGGGGATCAGCGATCCAAAGCCCCAGCCCTTCTGGCACGAATCCACTGGGGTTTACAGAAGAGATCGCGGTTTGGCGAAGCGCCACCGCGGTCGGGTGACAGTCAACCACGCGGCATCAGGCGCTTCGCCAGGGCGCGGTTGAACGAAGCCGCGGAGCCTCCGAGCGTTCGTCAGTCCAGAACCCTATGGGGAAACTAGCCGAAGCCATTGTTTCCCAGCGAATCGGTCGAGAGCGGGGAGGGTCTTCGGGGGGTGTTCCGGGAGGCACATGGGGCGATGGCCGGACGCATCGTGACGCGGTCTGGCCTGCAGCGGAGCGGCTTGGTTCACGGACTATTAAGCAAATTAGTAATCCGTGGTCCCGCTGATCGCACCGTCGACGGGACCTCGACGACGTCCGGTTGGGCGGCGACCGGAGGGGACTCCTCACGCCCTGGACCGTTGGATGCCCTATCCGCCCCGGATTCTACCCGATCCCTCGCGTGGGTAACGGTTGTGCGCCGACCGCGGTTCGCTCTAAACAGGGATCCGGGCAAACGGCGGTCTACCGTCAGACTGCAGGGAAACAAGCGTGAGAAACCGTCGCGTTTCGCGCGGACTGGCACCGACGAGCGGCCAGCAGTCTGAGCCCGCGCCGACGACTGGCACCCTCAGCACATGCCGACGGAGGTGCTCCGTGGGGT
>CANJUR010000013.1 GCA_947477565.1 Deltaproteobacteria bacterium | reverse complement strand
AGCCCTCCAGCGTCAATGGTACTGCACAGGTGACTGTGTGGGAGAGTAGAACGCCGCCGGGGTCCTATCCCGACAACAACCCCGTCGGTCCAGGTGTCTTCAAAAGAGCACTCGGACCGGCGGGGTTTTGTCATTTGTGCCGGGTGCTCCATTGACTATGTTGGTCAGTCAGCAGAGAATCCAGACTTAGTTCCTGCGGGTCGTTAGCTCAGTCGGTAGAGCAGCGGACTTTTAATCCGTTGGTCCAGGGTTCGAGTCCCTGACGACCTACCCCCAGTTCAGGGTTACTCCGGTGTTCTCCGTGACAATCTTCGCGATCATAGCGAAGAGTTCTTCACCACGACCTTTGTCGTCCATCCAATGTCCTGATTCTTCATCCAGATTGAAGTGCCAGGCCCGACTGCTGGCCGCCAGCCAGATCTGCCGGGTGGGTCGTTGGGTATTGATTACGCACCTCGACCGATCACGAAACGTAAGCGTAAGGACGTCGCCCGCGGTAACCGCCTCGACGTCGTCTGGGTCGACGGGTTCGCAGGAGTCCTCGATGCGCTTGAATATTTCGTCCACGGTCTTCAGGTAGGCTGATTCGTTGATCATTTTCAGCGAACGTACGCTGTTTCTTGTTCAGACGAAAGCCCGCGATTGTTCGAAATTGCAGGAGTCGTGACCTCGGCATGCGTTGGCACTACAGTCGCCGACCATGACGACAGAGTTTCGTAGGTTTCGTGGCACTCCCGGCTATCTCACCAGCGACTCCCTGGAGTCTGCAGTCAACTGCGCGCTCGCACTGGAGAAACCACTTTTGGTAAAGGGCGAGCCAGGCACCGGCAAGACCCTCCTGGCTGAGGCTATCTCCGCCGCCTTCGAGGCCCCTTTGCTCACCTGGCATGTCAAGAGTACCACCCGGGCCCAGGAGGGGATGTACGTTTACGACACCGTCGCCCGGCTCTACGACTCCCGCTTTGGCGATGGCGATGTGCGAGATATCCGGCGATATATAAAGTTTGGTCCGGTCGGGGAGGCTTTCAGGGCGGAGTGCCGGGTGGTGCTACTGATCGACGAGGTAGACAAGGCTGACCTTGAATTCCCGAACGATCTTTTGCACGAACTTGATCGTATGCGTTTTCGGGTAGGCGAAACCGGAGATGACATCGTCGCCCGTCAGCGACCTATTGTGATCATTACGAGTAACAACGAGAAGGATCTACCGGATGCATTCCTTCGGCGCTGCGTATTCCACTTCATTGACTTCCCCGACCAGGACCTGATGCGCCGGATCGTCGCTGTGCACCATCCGGGACTTGACGGCAGCCTGCTCGATCAGTGCCTCTCCATTTTCTTCGACATTAGAGGAATGCAGCGCTTGCGGAAGCGTCCGAGCACGAGCGAACTGGTTGACTGGATTTCGGTCCTTCAGCGCGCGGGAATCACTTCGGTTCGCCTGGACCGTGAACTCCCCTTCCTTGGCGCTCTTCTCAAGAAGGAGCAGGACCTCGCCGCCTTCGCGGACCAGTTTGCAGGCGGCCGCAAGTTCCGGTCTTAGGCAATGATCGTCCCCTTCCTATACGCGCTTCGAAGAAGGAAGTTGCCGGTGGGCACTCAGGAAGTGGTCAATCTGGCAAGGGCGCTTTCGCTCGGCATTCACGAGAGTTCACTCGAGGGATTCTATGAGGTCGCGCGCGCGTTGCTGGTCCATTCTGAACAGCACCTCGACGAGTTCGACCTCGCGTTTGCGGAGCACTTCCGGGGTGTTACCTTCGACGCACTGAAGATCACCGAGGAGATTCGTGGCTGGTTGGAGGAAGTCCAGAAGCTTCGGGAACTCACTGAGGAAGAGAAGGCCTCCATCGAGGCGCTTGACCTCGACGAACTTCAGCGGCTCTTCGAGCGTCGGTTGAAGGAGCAGACATCCCGACACGATGGAGGGAGTCGCTGGATCGGTACAGGAGGGACGTCGCCCTTCGGCCGCGGGGGATTTCACCCCACGGGCATGACTGTTGGTCCCGCCGGAGGGGGTGCGAGAGGCGCGGTGAAGAGCGCAGACGCACGTCGATACAAGGGATATCGTACCGATATCGTACTGGATTTACGACAAATCGAGGTAGCCCTGCGGCGACTCCGAGCCTTCACGCGAGAGGGATATCCCGATGAGCTCGACATCGAGAGCACAATCGATGCCACGGCGCAGAATGCTGGCGAACTCAGCGTGGTCGTGCGACCGCAGCCACGTCCCGACACGCGCGTCCTCCTCATCATGGATGTTGGCGGTTCGATGGATCCCTACGCCGACGCAGTCTCCCAGGTATTCTCTGCCGCGAAGCGGGCGACACACTGGAAAGAACTTCGCACTTTTTACTTCCACAACTGTGTTTACGGCCGGGTGTATCGCACGGACCACTTCGGTGAACCCATCGGTATTCACGAGTTGCTCCGCCTGACTTCGCCCAAGTACAAACTCATCTTTATGGGCGATGCCCTGATGGCGCCGTATGAACTACACGCTACCAGCCCAGACGAGCCGGGTAGTCCGCCTACCTCGGGAATACACTGGCTCGGCGTGCTGCGTCAGCACTTCCCTCAGTCTGTCTGGCTCAATCCCGAGGCGCCGCGAGGCTGGTCTGGAAACACCATCGAAGCGGTACGATCAGTCTTTCCAATGTTTCATCTTACCGTTGATGGGCTCACAGAAGCAGTGGCCGAACTGACCCGTCGTCGCTGAGAGTTGGGGCCTGGCTCCCTGCGTGATCACTTGATACGGCGGATTTTTCACTCGGCGCACTAGTTCATTATTCTTTGCCCGGAAGCCGTGGAGGTGCCTGTGGAGACCCTCGAAGACTGGCTGCGTGCCGGTGCGAACACCGCACATTCCGAAGAGCCGGGCAGCGACGTCGAGGACGATGCAAACGCCGCCGCCGGCTCACGCATCTTCAGACCGTTCTCGTGGAGTGGAAGAGTTGGTGCGGCTGCTTATGGGACTTCTGAGCATACTTGTAGGCAGACTGCCGCGTCCCGTATGGACCTACGCTGGTGAACTCCATCCTGTCCGCGCAGAGCCTTCGCACGCCGGCTTGCCGCGAGGGACGCTCGCCCGACGAGCGTGCGCTGCTTGGCCTGTTTATAAAGCACGCGACCTGACCGATGTTAGGTCTCGACCGTCGAGATCTGCCTGCGCTCCGGGCGTGATCGCGGAGGCACTCAGTGGTGTCAGCGTGGTTGCGAGACGAGGTGGTGCCGCGGGAGACTAGCGGTCCACATGAACGGTTATCGAGAGCGGTTCGCACAAGAGCGCGAGGCCAATTCTTCTCCGAGTCGGTCAACCTTGCGTCCGATCTATCACGTACTGGTTGCGCTCTCGCTCGTGGCCTGCGAGCGGGCGGCTCGCTCGCCGGATCGGCTGACGATGTTGGTACTCGCGCGACCCGAGCACCTCGACCCGCGGCACCCAGAGGATGCCCTCGGAGCCTCCATGAGTCGGCTCCTCTACCGTGGACTGATGGAAGGTGATCCGGTGACTTTCCTTCCCCGCCCGGCACTCGCGGCAGACGCGCGCTGGGTGGATGCGACGCGCTATCGGGTTCACTTGCGGTCCGACGCGCGCTTTCACGATGGCGCCCCGGTGATCGCTCAGGATGTCGTCGCGACCTACGAGAGCGTGCTCGACCCGGAGCAGCACAGCCGTCTACGAAACACCTACGGACGACTGCTGCGGAGGGTTCGGGCCTTAGATTCCCGCACGATCGACTTTGAACTCGACCACCCCGACGGCTCCGTGGAGACGCTACTCCAACTGGGCATCCTTCCGCAGCGTGACGCACACCAACCGGAGCGGAGCCCGGAGGTCATCGCGGATGAGCACCTTGTAGGCACAGGTCCGCTTCGTCTCACGCGCTACGCCGCCGATGCCTTGACGCTCGATGCGACAACCCCGGGCGGCGCGTTCAACGCTCTCGATGTCGTCACTCTGCACGACCCCAATACGCTCGCGCTTCGCTTGCTCCACGGCGAGGGCGATATCGCGGAACTCAAGCCAGAACTCTACGCGATCTTCAACGGACGACCCGACTTCGAGGTCGCCTCTGCGCGCACGTCCGGGATGACTTATCTCGGAATCCATTGTGAACATGGTGCGCTGGCCGATGTGGCGGTGCGTCGTGCGCTCGCGCAGGCGCTCGACCGCGGTTCGCTTCAACAGGCCATGCTGGGCAGTCGCGCGGTTGCGTCTACCGGCGTCCTACCGCCCTCCCACTGGGCGTACACGGGTGAAGTCGCGAGGTATCCATTCGATCCTGGAGCGGCCCGACGTGCGTTGGACCTCGCACGGGGGGAGGGGGCTCCGCCGCTGCGCCTCACGCTACGGGTGTCCTCGCAGCGTTTCGCAATTACCGTCGCTCAGGCCCTCACTGCAATGCTTGCGGACATCGGTGTCGAGGTCGATGTCCGGCCGTCCGAACTCGCGACGCTGCTCTCAGACCTGCGTGCGGGGCGCTTCGATCTCACCTTGCTTACGGTTCCAGATCTGAGCGATCCGTTTGGCCTCGGGTTTTGGTTCGGGTCGGCGTCGATTCCGAGCCCAGCGAACCCGACCGCGGGTGGCAATCGATGGCGTTTTCGCGACGCCGCCCTCGACTCCGCCCTCGACTCTGGACTCATGGCGCTCGGACCGGAGGCTCGCCGACCGCACTACCAACGCGCCCAGCAGATCCTCGCCGAGCAGCTTCCGGTGATTCCGCTATGGCACGCTGACGTCGTGTATGCAGTTCGACGGCCCTACCGGGGATTGCACCCGCGCGGTGATGGGCAGCTCGACTTCCTGCTCCGACTCACGCGCTGATCTTACCTGGGTAGGTATTGCATCGCGACGAAGAGCAGGGCGCCGAGGGCCGCGCCGCCGATCAGCACCCCGGCGACGATGAGCCCGCCGCGGGAGATGCGCCTCGTCGAGGGCGGAACCGTCGCGCTCGATGGAGCGCCCGCGACGACGGCGCCGCCATGCTGGTCGAGCACGATCATCACCGTACGCGCACGCTTGTCGGCGAACTCGGCTCCTCGCGCGATCGACCCGCCCGGCATGGACATCGGCGAGGGTGGGGGCGCCATGCGCGACGCGATCACTCGCTCGGCGAGCGGATATTGGCGAAGGGCGGCGGACCCCAACGGCTGCTGAAGGGCGTCGTGGAGGGCTGCGCCGAACACGTTCATCGACAGGAAGCGGTGTTCGGGGCTCCGGCCCATCGCGCACAGGATCACTGCTTCCATCGCCGGGCTGATGGATGGAACAATCTTCGATGGCGAGCGCACCGCCTCCTGGAGGATGGCGTCCAGGGTCGCCTGCTCGCTCTCCCGTTGAAACGGCGAAGAGCCTGTCAAGAGCTCGTAGAGCAGCACGCCCATGGAATAGATGTCCGCGCGCGGACCGACGGTGCCAGTGCCGGCTGCCTGCTCTGGCGCCATGTACGCGGGCGTTCCGACGAGAAGGGCTCCGTCGTTCCAGGTGAGCCCGTCGTTTGGGTCGGAAAGCAGGCCGGCGATGCCGTAGTCCATCAGCACCGGATACTGCGCAGGACCAAGGTTGCGCGCGAGGTATACGTTGTCAGGTTTGAGGTCGCGGTGAACGACTCCCGCACGGTGCGTCGCCTCAAGTGCAGCGATGATCGGCGTGAGCAGTTGGACGGCTTCCAACTCCTTGAAACGCCCTTTGCGGTAGAGCAGGTCAATCAGGGTTTCGCCCTCCAGGTACGTCAGCACCATGAACGGCAGTCCGTCGTCGGCGTAGCCCGTATCGAGGAGCTGGACGACGTGCGCGTGCACGCACATCGTCACGGCCTGCGCCTCGCGGAGGAAGCGGTCGATGATGCCGCGGTCTCGGAGAAATCTCGCGCGCAGGATCTTGATCGCGACCCTCTGTCCGCTGGGTCGATGAATCGCAGCAAATACCTGCCCCATCCCCCCTTCGCCGATAAGGCGCTCGACCTGGTAGGCGCCTGAAAGGACCGTTCCGATCCTGCTCGGCTCGGGGGTAGCGGACATCGCGCCGGAGTCTCTCAATCCGTCGCGTCCCGAGCAAGCGTTCTCCGCGTCGGGCGTAGAGTGCGTCGCCGTGAGAGAGGTCGCGTTGCGAATTTTTCCGATGATTCTCGGGCTTTTGCAGTTGGCGAGCTGTGGTCGAACATCCGCGCCAGCGACGACTCGGCTGGACGAGAGTCGGCCTTTGGATGCGGGACGAGACAGCTTTATCCGGCAAGCGCGACGTGTGGCCGCCGGGTGTCCGGGCGCTAGGTCTACGCCCGCTGACGAGGGCAGCTTGCACGGTGACACCGTGGCCGGTGTGGAGCGCTGGCTCGCGGCGGAGAGTCCGCACCGCCTCCCTTATGGGTTGCACGTTCACCCGGGCGCGAGCCTGACGATCGAGCCTTGTGCGCTGCTTCTGGTCGGTCCGCGGATGGAAGTTGTGATTCACGGAGGTGCGACGCTCCATGCCTCGACGACGGCGGAGCGACCCATCCGGTTCGCACGGCTGGACTCGGCGCTGCCGTGGCAGGGGTTGGAGTTGCGCGAGGAGGTGAGCGCGGACGCTTCGATGGAGGGCGTCATTCTGGAGGGGGGCGGATCGGCACCGATTGAGCGCGGGGTCGTCGCCGCGACACTGCGCCTCGGTATGCGTGCGGGCCTGCGGGCGAACGGACTCTCGATCGTCGGTGGCGACGGGTGGGGCGTGGCCGTCATCGGCAGTGGTCGCTTCGCCGATGCCAACGGGACGCTCGAGATCCGAGGACTCCGTGGCGAGGGCGCCGTGACCGTCGAGGACATCAATCGGGTCGGTGATCTTCCGCGGTTGCGGATGGAGGACAACGCGAGCAACGACGTGCGGGTGGAGGCCCGGGTTCGCACGTTGAGCGCCGATGCGCGCTGGCGATCGCTGGGCGAGGACGCGCGCTACCGGGTGCGCCCCGCGACGCACCTCATCGTGGAGGGAGCGAACTCACCAGTGCTTTCGCTAGAGGCGGGCGTCAGGATTTCATTTGGCGGCGGCGCCGAGTTGGACGTGGGCTTCGGCGCCCCCGGCGCGCTCGCGGCGGCGGGAGAACGTTTACTTCCCATTGTATTGGACGGGGCGGATTCAGAGCGCTGGGTCGGTATCCATCTCGGCCCGCGCCTGGACGTGCCGAGGTCGAGGCTAGCGTTCGTTCGCATCGAGCACGCGGGAGAGGCCTCTGGGGTGGTGCTGCCAACCTGCGGGTGTCCCGACGCCCATCCGGATGAGGCAATGCTGACGCTGCAGGGAGTCGAAGCGCCTGAGTTGCTGCAATGGACCCACTTTGTCGATGGTCCACCGGCCGGGTTCGCCATCGTCGAGGCAGGCGATTTCCCACAACAATTTCCAAGATTCAGTCGGTGGGTCAGTGCGTCGGACTTTACGCGGGCGGGTGTTCGCTGCCTCAAGAGTACGCCACGACGGCTGGGTCGTTGCTCGCAGGAAGCTCGTATCCCGTCGGGATTGCGTTGAATTCCCCGAATTGACCGCAGTGCTGCATACCTCTCGGCGGGGGGTCAAGACTGATTTAAGCACTGCTCGCATGCGCAGTCTCGCGGCACAAAGGTTGTCGGCCGACACCTCCCGGTCACCCGCCGGATGTTCCTGTTATTCCCTGCGGTTAGGTGATGGACGTATGCTGTCCACACGGAAAAGACCTGTAAAAGATGCACTTCCGTGGATGGGGTCGGTCTCTCCCACTCGCAGCACTCTTGAAGTCTGACCTGATTCTTTGTAGAGCTCCTGCGTCAAACGACCTTCGAGACATACGCTGAACGAATGTCTCTGTATTGAAGCCCACAGCAAACTGTCGCACCAAGAGATTGTTCCGGGTGACGAACCGTCGGTGGTCGGCGGCCTGCCTGACCAATCGATAGATGTGCTGGGGAGCCGCAGAGACTCTCTTCACGCATCGGCAGGTGGCGCTCGTCTTCGTTGTAGAGATCAGCCTTGAAGCGTGGGTGCGCGAGCCAACATCCACACGCATATCTTTGACTTTTGAGGGTGGGTGCGAGGTCGGCGAAGAGAGATCTGCGTTTGAACGTGCATCAACGATGACGTTTCGACGAGCCGGCAGCCAGGAAGAGTGCTCCGGCGATAGGGTTTTAGTGGCGGGGCACCTGAGTGGGTGTCGGTGGTGAGTGTGTTTCGCGGCGAGGTCGTGCGTCGGCACTGGAGGTTTGGATATGTCGATGGAGGAACCGATCGCGGTAGGGCCCGAGGGGGCAGTGACGCTCGCGCTGCTGCGTGAAGCACTTGACGAAGTCACTTCCGAGCGCGCGACTGCTGCCCCGGCGGCGGCAAGGGGACGGTCGCAGACGGTCTCCATGAAGCGGATGTCAAAGCGCGAACTCGACCGGGCGCGGCAGGAACTCGACGGCTACGCGTACGAACGACCGATGCACCGCGCGGACTGTCTCCACGGGGCGTTCGCCGTGCGCCCCTGTCCTTACGTTGCATGTAAGTTTCATCTCTTCCTGGAGGTGAATTCGCGCACCGGAAGCATCCGGATGAACTTCTTTGATCGGGAGCCGTGGGAGTTGGCCGAGACGTGCGCTCTCGACGTTGCCGATCGTGGTGGCGTCACCCTTGAGGAAGTCGGCGGATGGCTCAACCTCACGCGCGAACGGGTTCGTCAGTTAGAGGTCCGCGCGCTGGGTCTGCTGCGCAGCATTGCCGAGGCAGCAGAACTCATGGACCTCTGTCTGTGATCGTTAGCGCGGGCGGGGAGGCCTCTGGGTGAGGGTATAGTTCGCGCCGCCGCGAAGATGCGGCCCCCCGAAGGCGTCATGACAACGATTCGTCGAGTCCTGGTTTCCGTCTCTGACAAGCGCGGATTGGCCGATTTTCTACGAGTGATCGCCTCGAAAGGCGCGGAGATTCTCTCCACCGGCGGCACCGCGAAGGCGCTGCGGGAGTCCGGGCTCGCGGTCACTGACGTCAGCACGTACACCGCCTCGCCGGAGATCATGGACGGGCGCGTGAAGACGCTGCATCCGAGGGTCCACGGCGGCATTTTGATGCGCGAACTGGATGAAGATCGCGCGGCGCTCGCCTCCATCGGAGGGGCTCCGATCGACCTTGTGGTCGTAAACCTCTATCCGTTCGAGGAGACGCTGCGGCGCGCTGGGGCGTCGCACGAAGATCTCGTCGAGAAGATCGACATCGGCGGCCCCGCGATGGTGCGCGCCGCCGCGAAGAACCACGCGCGCGTCGCCGTCATCGTCGACCCCGCAGATTACGCGAAGGTTCAGGCGGAGATCGAGTCTGACGGTGTGGTCTCCCACGGCACCCGGGTCGCGCTCGCGGCGAAGGCCTTCGCGCACACCGCGGCCTACGATGGCGCGATCGCGGGGTACCTCTCCAGCCTCGGCGACGATGGCTCTCACGAACGGTTTCCCCGATCGCTCCATCTGAATTTCGAGAGGTCTTACTCGCTTCGGTATGGTGAGAACCCGCACCAGCAGGGTGCATTCTACCGGGAGCGCGGAGCCATCGAAGGCACGCTCGGCAGGGCGGAGAGCCTCGGGTCGGGCGGCAAGGAACTGTCGTTCAACAACCTCGTCGATGTGGATGCCGCGCTCGAGGCCGTGCGTGAACACGCTGCTCCGGCGGCAGTCGTGGTGAAGCATTGCAACCCGTGCGGCGTGGCGAAGGGGGCGACGCTCGAGGCGTCATACCGTGCCGCGCGCGAGGCCGATCCGACGAGCGCGTTTGGGGGCATCGTGGCGCTGAATGACATCGTCGATGAGGCGACCGCGATGGCGCTCGCGGAGTCCTTCCTCGAGGTCGTGGCGGCGCCGGGATTCAGCGACGGGGCGCTCACGATCCTACGGGCGAGGAAGAATCTGCGGCTGCTCGCGGTCGGGCACTGGCTGCTCGCGGATCATCACGCGACGACGATGAAGTACGTGAGCGGTGGGCTCCTGGCGCAAGACCGCGATGCGACAGCGCGGGGCGAGGTGTTGAAGGCGAGGGTGGTGACAAACCGTGCGCCAACCGACGAAGAGTTGCGCGCACTCACTTTCGCGTGGGCCGTTTGCAAGCACGTGAAGAGCAACGCGATCGTGCTGGCGCGCGGAGATGGCGACGTGATTCGTACCGTGGGGGTCGGGGCCGGTCAGATGTCGCGTGTGATCTCGGTGGACATTGCGGCTCGCAAGGCCGGTGATCTCGCGGCCGGGAGCGTTCTGGCTTCCGACGCATTCTTTCCGTTTTCCGACGGGCTCGAGCGGGCTGCGGAGGCGGGCGTGCGTGCGGTGGCGCAGCCCGGTGGGAGCGTGCGCGACGAGGAGGTCATCGCGGCCGCGAACCGCGCCGACATCGCGATGGTCTTCACCGCGGTGCGACACTTCAGACACTGAGCGCGCAGGCTACGGCGACACCCACGAGGCGATGGCCAGCGAGGCCGTCGCCGTCGTGAGCAGCGCGTCCCGGCGTGCCGGTTGAAGCCGCGCCGCGAGAAGCAGCAGTGCCGTTGGCGCCAGCAGCGTGACGAGCCAGCCGAGAGTGGGACCGCGACTGGCGATGAACCGCGCGCCGAGAGTGAGGCGCGACAACCAGAGCAGGAGATTGAAGGCGACGGTGAACAGCACGACCCGCAAACCCATAGGAGGTCCGCTACCATGCCCGCGCGGCGACGCTCAAAGAAGCGGCCCGGTGCTGGTCGGGTTCGCATGCCTCTGGCAACCTGCGGGCACCCGATGATCCTGCGAGACCCCGTTCATGGCGTGGTGGCGTTCGAGGGCACGAATGGGAGGGTGCTCCCACGCCTGATCGACACGTCGGAGATGCAGCGGCTTCGGCGCGTGCGCGCGCTCGGCGTGGCGTCGATGGCCTTCCCTGGGGCCGAGCACTCGCGTTTCGCGCATGCGATTGGCGCCGCGCAAGTGATGGCCCGCTTCCTCGCTCGGGTGGAGCCGCTCGCGGAGGCGATGGGCGCTCCGCTCTCCGCAACCGATCACGACGACGCTCTCGCGGCAGCGCTCCTCCACGATCTCGGACACGGGCCGTTGTCGCATCTTTTCGAGGAGGTATTCCCGGGTATGCACGCGCACGAACTGTGGACGAGCGCGGCTATCCTTGATCCCGACACGGAGGTCCATGCTGCGCTTGCGGCGGTCGAGCCGGAGATGCCCTCGCGGGTCGAACGCCTGGTCCATGGCGTCCATCCGATACCGGTGCTAGCGCGTGCCGTCTCCGGGATGCTCGACGTAGACCGTTGTGACTACCTGCTCCGCGACTCGCACATGACCGGTACGCGCTACGGTCTTTTCGACCTCGACTGGCTGCTCCGCTCCCTGGCGCTCGAGCCCCACTCCGACGGCCTGCGCCTTGCCGTGGAGGGGTCGAAGGGGCTCCCGGCGGTGGAGGGGTTCTTCCTCGCGAGGCTCTTCATGTACCAGCAGGTGTACTTCCACAAAGCTACGCGTGCTGCGGAGAGCGTGCTGCGATCGACGTTTCGACGAGTCGCCGATCTCATCGCCGATGGCCGTGTCCCCGAGGGCACCCCCGCGCCCATCGCGATGCTCGCGCGCGGCGAGCGCATTTCCACGGTGGCGTACCTCTCGCTTGACGACAACAGTCTTTGGCAGGCTGTCGACGCGTGGAGCGACGACCGCGATGACATCCTCGCCGGCCTGGCCGCGCGCTGTGGGCGTCGTGACCTGTTCAAGACCGCGTCGCTCGACGACATCGACCCCGAACTTGATGCCTCCCTCGAGAAGGGCCTCGAGGCCATCGTCGCCGCGCACGGCTTCAACCCACGATACTTCTGTGCCCTCGATGTGGCCGATGTGGTGCCCTTCGAGGCGCCCCGAACTCCCGACGAGGGCCTGCACGTGGTGCACGCACACCGTCCCGCGCAGCCGCTTGAGCACGCCTCGTTCATCATCGCTCGAATCGCCGACACCTCCTTTGTCCGGCGTCGGTTGGTATTTCCCGCGGCGGTACGCAGCGCGGTGACGGAAATGCTGGAGGCGCAGCGCCCGAGACAATGAAGGTCTCCCTCCGCGACGCTCATGCCGTAGAGTCCTGCCGAAGCTCGATGTCCCATCCCGCACGCTGGCTCATTTTTACCCTGATTTGTATTCCGTCCGCGGCGTTTGCCGACCCGCCGGTCGCGCTCGAGGTGACCGCGGGCGACTCGTCGGGGAGTTTGCGTTTCGCCCTGCGCAACGTCAGCGGCGCGCCGGTCGAGGTGCTCGCCGACCGGCGACTCCTCTCCTTCGCGGCGACCGCACCGGTCGCGCTGCCGGGCGTGCGTCGGCGGCGTGCTGCGCCGATGTTTCGCTGCGTGCATGACCAGCGGCCGACACTCAATGAGTTCTCGGCGAGGGTCACCCTTCAGCCTGGACGACGCTACAGCGAGGAGATCGACGTCGCCGACCTCTGCGGGCTCCGGGTGCCGTCCGTTGGGGGGCAACCGCTTGAGTTTCATTACGGCTTCGCACCGCCCCGGCGAGGCCCCGGATCGCACGGGCGCTCGATCGTCACGGATGAGCGCGCGGAGGTATTTCCCGAGGTCACCGCGCTCGCGTCGCCAACGCTGCTCGGCGGCGACATTGGGTCGGCCGCACCCGCCATCGTGCCTGTGCCCGCACTGCTGTCTCTGAGCGCGCGCGGCTCGAGCGCTTCCGCGGCGAACGGATTGCGCGTGTCGGTCACGCTGCGTAACCCGAGTATCCAGCCGGTGTGGACGCTGCTCCGACCGACCCAGTTCTCCTTCGTGGTGACGACTCCGGCCGGGAGGGACGTTGCGTGCGAAGCGCTGGTCCGACAGCCGGCGCCCCTGCGCGATCTCTTCGTTCGCCTCCCTGCGCACGGGCAGCGCACCTTCGCGCTGCTGCCGTCGATGCACTGCCCGCTGCAGACGTTTCAGACCGCCGGGCTCTACCGGGCTCGCGCGAGGTTCGAGAGCCGCGCGAACGGGGAGACCTTCGGGATGCAGCGGGTCTTCACGGGGATCGTAGAGTCGGTGAGTGTGACGTTGAGGGTCTCTCGGGGGCAGGTTGTTCCCCTGCGCCCGCGGTTTGAGTAGCTCGGTAAAGGCCCCTCTCGGGGGCTTCGGAGGGCGCGATGGCGAAGATCCTGGTCGTCGACGACCAGAAAAACATGCGGATTACTTTGTCGATCATGCTTCGCGCGGGCGGGCATGAGGTCGATGAAGCGGCAGACGCGGACGCCGCGGCGGCGAGCCAGCGGCAGAGCAGTTACGACCTGGTGCTCACGGACCTCAAGATGGGCGCTCAGGACGGCATCGAGGTGCTGCGTCGCACAAAGGAGACGTTTCCGCTCACGGAGGTGATCGTGATGACCGCGTACGGCACCATCGAGAGCGCCGTCGAGGCGATGCGGGTGGGCGCGTACGACTACATTCAAAAGCCCTTCAACGAGCAGGAACTGCTGGTGAAGGTGCAACGGGCGATCGAGAAGCGGCAGCTCGGGTCGCAGGTGGCGTTCTTCGCGCAGGAGTTCCGCGACAAGTACCGGTTCGAAAACATCGTGGGTCGGTCGTCACCGATCCGGGAAGTGCTCGGACGCATCGTGAAGATCGCGGGCTCGGACGCCACGGTGCTCATCACGGGCGAGAGCGGTACAGGCAAGGAACTCGTCGCCAAGGCGGTGCACGTGAACTCCAGGCGATCGTCGCAGCCGTTCGTCCCGGTGAACTGCGCGGCCGTGACCGAGACCCTGCTCGAGAGCGAACTTTTCGGACACGTGAAGGGGGCCTTCACCGGCGCGAGCAGCCACCGCAAGGGACTCATCGAGGAGGCCACCGGTGGAACCTTTTTCTTCGATGAAATCGCGGAGACCTCCACGGCATTTCAAGCGAAGCTGCTGCGCGTTCTTCAGGAGGGGGAGATCCGACGCGTTGGTGACAACAAGGCCGTCAAGGTGGATATCCGCGTGATTGCGGCCACCAATCAGGACATGCACCGGGCGATCGCGGAGAAGCGGTTCCGACAGGACCTCTATTATCGGCTCAACGTCGTTCGCTTCTTGTTGCCGCCGCTGCGCGAGCGCCGCGAGGACATTCCGTTGCTCTCCCAGCACTTCACCGAAAAGGTCTGCCGGAAGATGAACACCCGAGTGCGCATGGGCGATGGGGTGATGGACTTCCTCCTGGCGTATGAGTTTCCAGGCAACATCCGCGAGCTTGAGAACATGATCGAGCAGGGCGTCGCACTCGCCTCGCAAACGGGCGTGATTCAACTTGAGGACATCGCGCCGCAAGATCTACCGACTGCGCCGCGCGACCTGCCTGGCGAGAGATCTCTCGCCGCGTCGGTGGACGCCGCAGAGCGCCATGCCATCGAATCCGCCCTGCGCGAATGCGATGGCAGCCGCGAGCGAGCGGCCGATCAGCTAGGGCTGTCGCCCACGACGCTGTGGCGCAAAATGAAGCGGCTGGATATCCGCTGGCCGACCTGAAAGGGAGGGGCGCTACTCGCGCGGCGTGAAGTTGAAGCGCACCTCGGCGAGGGCGCAGCCGCCGCGCGATGGGGGGAAGACCACTCGCATCAGCGAACTCTTGATGCAGTTTACGAGTGGTCGACTGCTCATGCCGGTCGAGACCTGAACAGAGTCGAGGTGCCCCGTGGTGTTGATCTTGAGCTGGGCCGTGAGGCCGCCGCGGAGAGTAGGGTTCGCGCGCAGTTCACGCTCGTAGCAGGATCGCAGAGCGCCGTAGTTGCTCTGCGCCGTGCGCTGCACCCCGCCGGGGTCGGAGAGCGTTCCGGTGCACTCACTGACATACCGGGTCACGTAACGAATCCGAGGTGCCGTAGACACGTCTGGGGGTGGGCCGCTGTCGGGTACCTCCGGCGGCAGTTCGATCACTGCTCCGACCGAGGAGTTGGTCGCAATAGGAGGCCCAGCATCGCGAGCCAACGGGATCGGCACTGCCTGCGGGATCGGGGCAGGTCGGGTCAGGGCCCAGATGCCCCCGCCTCCGCCCACCAGGAGCAACAATCCGATCGCAGCGTACTTTGCGTTGCCCCCGCCCGATGTCGGGGGACTCAAGCTGTCACTCACGTCGAGAACCCTCCATGACGAGAAAAGCGAATGTTTTCGTAGCACAAGTTGAATAAAGCCTTCACCGCGCCGGAACCTGCCACGGGCGCATTCCGCGGAACGTGACCAGGGTCACGGAGTCCGGGAAGATTCGAGCGCGATAGCTACCGACGTGGACGACCTCGCGGGAGGCGTTGTAGCCGAGCGCCGAGACGCGAACGGGTCCCGGTTCGACATCCAGGAGCGCGTACGTGCCGAGAAGCGAGGTGCCGCGCTGCTCGCGGCTGAGGTCAGGGAGCGGGTTCGTGTCGTTCTCGGAGAAGTACACGACCGGACCGTCCCATGCGCGGTGCGGAGTGCTCTCGACTGTCGCGTTGGCAAGCCGCACGTCGTCACAGTCGTGTACCTCGCCAGCCAGAGCGCCTCGGCCGCGAGCGATGCCCGAGGTGAGCGTCGAGGTCGCGGGGATGGCCGTCCAGTCGGAGTTGGAAATCACCCGCGGGAGAAAACGCGCCGCACGGCCGGTGATTCCGGCTGGAGCGGGCAGCGCGTTGATCTCCGCGTTGAGCAAGACGAAGTTGTAGTCGTAGATTCGATGCGACCAAAGGCCCGAGGCCTCGGTGTCGCTGGGGTCGCCCTCGGTGACGACGACCAACTCGGTTTCCGTAGGGATGTTTGGGAGCGAATAGCCACCCGTGCGCCGGGTGAAGAGCACGCGGTCGCGCGAGGGGCTGAAAACATCTTCCATGCCCGCGGCGGGGTTGGTGATGTCGCTGACCGTGGTGCCGAGCATCTCGCCGGGTGTGCCGTCGTCGTTGACGCGGTGAACCGAGATTCGGATGTGCTGTGAGTCGCCGCCGTTGCCGAAAACCCGGACGTAGCCCCACATCGTGACGCGCTCGGAGACCCCCGCGGTGGGGTAGCTACCGGGCTGGAAGCAGCGGAGGTTGGGCTCGCCGACGGTGCCGGATCGGCAGTACTCCCGTCGCTGAGTGTCGTCGCAGTTGGTTCGCTCAAGAACGTCGCGGCGGGGCGATGGTGTCACGCAGACGCCGCAGGTGTTGACCGTAGCGCCGCGGCAGCCCGGGTTGGGCGCGCTTCGACAGTACTCGTCGCCGGAGAGCCCGGTGGTGCGGCTCGCGTCCGTCGCCGCGCTGTCGGTCGTGCCCGCGCCAGCATCCTGGGTGGTCAGCGTGGTCGCTGAGCCACCGCAGGCGCATCCGAACAGCAGGAATCCGACTTGTACGAGCGAGCGCCGCATGAAACCTCCGATGCCTCCTCACGAAGCAATCGGACCGTAGCAGACACCTTCCCCCCGTGAACAGGTGGTGCATGCGCCGCGGCACCCGGCGTTCGTTCGCGTCGGAAGGTTGAGGCCCGTCGCCGCGGAGTGATAGCGTCTCGACTATGCCGCTGATCGAAACGGAAGAGGCCGCGCGTCGTCTGGCTCGGGCCATCGCCAGTGATGTTTCGCTCTACAACGAGGAGAAGATCACCAAGGGCTTTCAGAATGATGACCTCTTCGACGTGCTGAAAGACGAGATCGAGGAGGGGCGACAGCTCTACAAGTCGCGGGTTTCCGCTGACCTTTACGAACGTAATTTTTACGGTCGCGCCCTCGTCGATATCCTCGTGAAGTCGAAGCGGCACATCAAGTCGAAGGTCTGGTGATTCGCGCGCCGCGCGTCGTCGTCATCCCCCGGGAAGATGCGGGCGAGCGACTCGATAAGGTCCTCGCGCGTCTACTTTCAGACGACAACATCTCCCGCTCCGCCATCTCCCAGTGCTTTGCTGCTGGGCGAGTTACGAGCGATTCGCATGCCCTCAAGCCGAGTGAGCGCGCCCGCGCCGGGCTGACGGTTACGGTGGATGTTCTCCCGCCGGTACCGATGGTGGCCATCGCAGAAGACCTTCCGCTCTCGATCGTCTTCGAAGACGAGCACCTGCTCGTCATCGACAAGCCAGCGGGGATGGTTGTTCACCCGTCGCGCGGCCACGCCAGCGGAACGCTAGTTAACGCGGTGCTTCACCATGCCGAAGTGGATGAAGACGGAGATCCTCTCCGACCTGGGATCGTGCATCGCATCGATCGAGATACCTCCGGGTTGCTTGTCGTCGCGCGCTCGACCGCGGCGAGGGACGGCCTCGTCGCCCGCTTCAAGGCGCACGACATCGAGCGCAGCTACGTCGCACTGGTGGAGGGCGTTCCGCCGGTCGCCGTGACGTACGACACCTGGCACGCGCGGCACCCGTCGGACCGCCTCCGTTTTACCTCCCGGGTAAACGGAGGTAAACGAGCGATCACGCATGTCGATCGGCTGGAGTCCTTCGGGGGCGGCGTGGCGTCGATGGTGCAGTGTCGGCTCGAGACCGGCCGCACGCACCAGATTCGTGTGCACCTAACCGAGGCGGGACACGCGCTACTCGGTGACGTCCTATACGGCCGAACGGTGAAGGATCCGGCAACCCGCGCCATCGCCGCGACGTTGGGACGCCAGGCGCTGCACGCCGAAGTGCTGGGTTTTACGCACCCCGTTACCGGCGCGACGCTCCGCTTCAGTACTCCCCCTCCGCTGGACTTCCAGGACGCCCTACGAGCCCTGCGCGATCTGCCTCTTCCCGCCACTCCGGTTCAGGGGAAGCGAACGCGCTGACCTGCCCGCAAGGCGGCCAGCGGATATCGCGTGCCTCTCCAGTCGATGCCTCCCTGCCACCACGCAGTCAGTCCAGCTCGGAGCAGCATCACGCCGAAAACCACGCAGGCGACGGGCTTGAGGAGGGGCGACCAGAGAGATCGACGTAGCCAGCTTGCAAGCGCGACGGAGCCACCGAGAAGGGTCAGTCCAGCGGCCAGGCCGACCAGGCGCGCAGGGAGGTCGGTCGCGAACGCGGCGACGAGCCATGAGCCCGTCTCAACGTAGATCATCAGCCCGACGATCAGAATGAGTCGCGCGACACTGAAGCGTGCGATCACCGGAAAAGTGCTTTTTTCCAGGCCGCAGGCGAGTTCGGTGAGGGAGCGGTAGAAGTCGAGCGAGACGTAGCCTACGGCGTTGAGCACCGTAGGGCGGGCGCCGGAATCCTTAAGTAACTGGCCCAGCGCGACGTCATCGGCGACCTCCATGCGAAGCGACTCGAATGCGCCGGTGCGCTCGAATGCGCTGCGTCGGACGAGGCCGAAGAGTCCTCCGCCCACGGCGGCTCTGCTTTTCGGATCGGACACCGACCAGAGTCGCCCGCCGATGATCAGACCGCCAACGAAGATGTCGAGGCAAGCGTCGAGCAGCGGACTCTGCGGATTGAAATCGGGGAGCACCGCGAGGTGGTCGAAGCCGCGGTGTTCGCACCACGCAACCGCGCGGCGCAGTGTGTCGGGTGCGAAGGTCACGTCTGCGTCGGTGAAGAGCAGCCACTCGCCGCGGGCGCGCCGCACGCCCTGGTCGAGCGCGTAGAGTTTGCCCAGCCAGGCCTCTGGGAGTTCGGTGAGATGCACGGTCGTGATGCGAGAATCGCCAGCCGCTAGGCGGTCGATGATGCCCGGGGTGGCGTCCGTGGATCGGTCGTCGATGAGGACCAATTCGAGCGAGGGGTAGTCTTGCGCCAGCCGCGACGCGGTGGCTGCCTCGATGGCCGCGGCCTCGTCACGCGCAGGGACGATGATCGAGACTAATGGCCAGGCAGGGGGTGGCGGCGCGTCGGCGTCACGAAGGTACGGAACGCTCGAGCGCGAGCGGAGGATCGCGTAGACCGAACCGACGGAAATCAGCGCTGAAACGGATGCGGAGAACAGCGACCAGGTGGGGGCCATGGTCGTTCGGTCACAACTCGAGCATCTTCCGAAGACGCTTGGCGTCGGCGTACATGTCCACGTTGCACAGTGCCACGAGCATCTCGTCGCAGCGCGATGCGCGGATAGTCGCCGCCGCGGCTTCGAGCGCAGGATCTTCGTACCGCGACTTGAACCCAGCCGGGCCCGGCAAACGGAAGCACCCGAGCGTCCCACGGGAAAGGGGAGGGTGGCGGAGCGGGTCGCGCGCAACCACCACCGCGAGGTCTTTCACGGTAGTCTCAGCGTCGCGTAACTCCCACGAGGCAGGAGCCTCCCAGATCAGCGGCGGGATCCGCTCGTTGGCGAGTCCCTCGAAGAACGTGCGAACCGCGCCGCGGTTGATTTTGCTCGCCGTCATGTCCGGCGTGGACGTCACGATAATGGCTCGCGCGTCGAGGTCGCGCACCACCGGGAGGAAGCACTCCCATGCACTCTGTCCTGCCGCGGTTGGTTTGAATCCGTCTGCCGAAACCTCCTTCGGCGCTAGCGCCGTGAAGAGAAACCCTTCCGGCGCCTCGCGGCGCCATCGACGCACGAGCGCAGGCCCGGGCACCCCCAACATTGTGTCGGCTACCTCTACGGCGCGGAACTCCTTCAAGTAGCGCGTCGCGGGCACCGGGAAGCCCGAACATCCCAGGTGAATCATCGCAGTTCCCACTATATAGCCTTTCTCGTCCGCGCGGTGGATCTCTCCGGTATCCTACCGATCGTGGTTCGATCGTCTCGACGCGCCGGGCCTTTCCTGCTCGCGGCATTGCTTCTGTTTGGGTTGCCTGCGTCCGCGCAAGACCCCCTCCCGGGCGCTTTCGATCTCCGTCTCCTGCAGACCTCGCCATCGCCTCGGAGCCTGATCGTCACCGACCTGCCGACGATCTCCGGACATCTGACGTTCACGGGTAGCCTGTTCGTCGGCTTCGCTGGCGGTACACTTTTCGAGGCGCACCCGTCCGGGGTCGCGCCGGTCCGCGTGACCGATGCCGTCCGCGCGGAGGCACAACTCTCCCTGGGCCTCTTCGAGTTTTTCGAACTCGGTCTCGCGATGCCCGTCGTGCATCAGTCGGCGCCGGAGGTGGTTCAGGCTGGGCGGGCGCTGCGCTCGGATGCCGCGCAACGGAGCCTCTCGCCAGGCGATTTGAGGGTCACCGTGAAGGTTCCCCTGCTCCGGGGTGCGACCGGGCTTGCGCTCCGGATGATTCTGTCGCTGCCGACTGGCGATGATCGACGCTTCGCAGGGTCATCGTCCTGGACATTGACGCCGACGGTGATCGTTGGGCGTGTCACCGGTCGGTGGACCTTCGCCGGACAACTGGGAATGACCCTCCGTGAGCGCAACGCCATCGGGGACGTCGAGGTGAACGACGAGATCGTACTTACCGCAGGGCTCGGATACGCCGTGTACCCACGCGTCGATCTGCTGCTCGACTCGGCGTTGCGCGTCACCATTGATCCGTCAGGTGGACGGATACACCAGGCACCCTTCGGCGCGTGGGTAGGCGCGGCGTGGCGGCCTGCAGGCTGGCTCACACTCTCGGCGACTGCGGGTGCAGGCTTCACCTCGGACGTGGCAACGGCGCTGCCGGAGGTGATGCTCGGGGCACGCCTCGCAGCCTCGCAGGCGAACCCATGCACGCACGGCCCCGAGGACTACGACGGCTTCCAGGATGGCGATTTCTGCGCGGATCCTGATAACGATACCGACGGCGTGCTCGATGGAAACGACCGTTGCCCCAACGATTCCGAAGACCTTGATGGCGTGCTTGACGACGATGGTTGCGCGGATCCGGACAACGATGGTGACGGCGTTCTCGACGACGTCGATCGTTGCCCGAACGAGCCCGAAGACCAGGATCGATTCCAGAACGAGGACGGGTGCCCGGAGCCTGACAACGACCGCGACGAGGTCACCGACGTGCGCGACGCGTGCCCCGACGAACCCGAGGACCGTGATGGCTACCAGGACGACGATGGCTGCCCGGAGCCGGGCCCCGATGCCGTGGTCGTCACGCGCACGGACAGTCGCCTGCTGATCAACCAGCACATCTTCTTCGACTTCGATAGCGACACGATTCGCAACGTGTCGTTTCCCATTCTCGACGAGGTCGCGAATACCATCCGACGTAATGCCGATATTCTCCGTATGCGAGTCGAGGGCCACACCGACGACCGCGGCACGCCGGAGTACAACCTCGACCTGTCGTACCGGCGGGCGCGCTCGGTCGTGGAGTACCTCGTGACCCGAGGCGTTGAGCGCGGTCGTTTGGACTTCGCGGGGTATGGCCGCGAGCACCGCATCGCGGACAACGACACGCCGGACGGACAGTCGCTCAACCGTCGCGTGGAGTTCACCATCGTAGGGCAATCTGCGACCGCCTCGGCTGCGGCGGTGGATCCGCCCGCGGTCAGGCGCTCTCGACGACACCACTGACGGCGCTCGACCGACCCGAGCGCTCTTCGTTTCACCCTCCGACCCCGAGAACATTGCGATGCGGATCGAACTCGACCCCAGACACCCGGAGCCCCGGAAGATTGCCCGCGCAGTGCAGGCGCTTCGTAGCGGCGAATGCATCGCGTATCCGACGGACACGGTCTACGGCCTCGGGTGCGCGATGACCGAGAAGCGCGCCGTTGATGCGCTCTACGAGATGAAGCGCATGCGCCGCGAGCAGCCGCTGGCGCTTGTGGTGCCGGATCTCTCGGGCATCTCGCGCTTCGCCGTGATGCAGGACTTCCACTACCGGTTTATCAAACACCTCGTACCCGGTCCGTACGTGTTCATTCTCGAGGCGACACGCGAGGTGCCAAAGCTGCTCATGATGAAGCGAAAGACCATCGGGATTCGCGTTCCCGATCACCCCGTGCCGCTCGCTCTGGCCCGAGAGTTGGGCGAGCCGATCATCTCCACCACCGCGTCGCACCCGGCGGAGGGGGATGAGCCCATCCAGGATCCGGACGTCATCGACGAGCGATTTCCGCACCTCTCGATGGTGCTCGACACGGGCTTCGGTGACCTGCACTGCAGCACCGTCATCGACC
This sequence comes from Deltaproteobacteria bacterium, assembly GCA_947477565.1. Lineage (GTDB taxonomy): Bacteria > Myxococcota_A > Polyangia > Polyangiales > SCUS01. Next base: position 63,722 of record CANJUR010000013.1, on the reverse strand, counting down.
TCACCGCACAGGAGCCGCGGCTTGTCCGGGCGGGGGCGGGCATGGAACTCCTGGAGAAGAAGTACGGCCTGCGGTCGCCCATCGGTACGCTGGACGACGACTGACGTGGCGCGGCGCGCAGAGGCCTTCGGGGTGGCGTTTGCGCTGACGCTGGTCGGCGCGGCGGGGGCGTTCGGTGGCTGGTGGGCTCGAGGCCGAGGGTCACGTCCCATGGTCTCACCGCTCGTCGCCGCAGGCGCGACGACCGAGGATCGGGACCAGGATGGGCGGCCCGATCGATGGGTCGAGCGCGATGCCCAAGGAGCAATCACCCTCGTGCGCGAAGACCAGAATCGCGACGGTCGGCCCGATCGCATGAGCGTTTACGTCAACGGTCGAGCAAACCGCGTGGACTACGATAGCGACTTCGACCACCGATTCGATCACACCGATGACCTCGGGGCAGACGGGCGCGTGCTCTTCACCCGCATCGATGCTGATTGGAATACCGTCCCGGAGCGGTGGGTGCAGTTCAACGCCCAGGGCCGGGAGACCGGCGAATGGATCGATCGCGACCAGGACACCATCCCCGATCGGTACCGCGCGCTCGACGCTCGCGGGAGGGTGACCGAGGAGGGCATCGACGCCAACGGCGACGGGCTCTACGAGGTCAATCGGATCTTCAATCAGCGCTGGCCCGCGGACGCTTCGCCGGTGCGCATCGAACGCGACGACGATCGCGATGGGGTCTTTGAGCGTCGCGAGACCTACACCCGCGAGGGCAGGCTCAAGGCCGTGCAGGTGGACACCGATGGGGACGGCACGCGCGATCGGATGACCCTGTTTGACGCAACCGGGCGGGTCATCAAGGACGGCTCGGACGCCGATGGGGACGGGTATTTCGAACTCTGGCGGTATCCGCAGGCCGATGGTTCGGTGCGGGTCGCGCACGACGACGACGGCGACCAGGACACCGACTACTGGGAGCGGCCCGGCGCGCCCGTTGGCTGGTGCGCGCGCAGATGCGTGACGCGGGGGCCCTGACGGTGGCAACGTGGTCGCGATGAACCCTGAGCAGGTCGCGCGAACCCTCGCGGTGTTCGATGCCTTTCTGGTCCATGCGCGGACAGCGTCGGTGCCCACGGTTTCGGCGCATCCTCCGATTTCGGACGTATCTACGGCGGTCATGGCGATGCGCGGGACTGCGCCGTCCGGAGCCGCGGACGACGGCGATGGCGAGGTGACGAAGGTGACCGCGCTGCCCCTCGCGGTGCCGGAGCGCACGGTGCGCATCGTTCCGGGCTGGGAGGAGCCGACACACGAACGTCCCGACGTGATGCGGGCCCTCGCGAAGAGCGACGCTGCGCAGCCCGACACCGACCAGAGCATCGCGTTGCCGAAGCCACCATCCGCGGATCCGAGGGTGGAGCAGGCGTCGATCATCATCGAGGACGACTCGCTGACGGAGCCGGAGTTTCATCGCGAGGACGTGCTGCGTGCGATGGCCGAGCACGCTCGGCCGCTGCCCGAATCGCCACCGCGGTCGAGTGCCGAAGAGACGGAACCGCCAGCGATTGCGGTGGAAAACTTCGCCGTAGAGATGCTCGTGCTGGCGAAGTACGGCCACGCAGCGCAGGCGGTGGGAGAGATCGATCGGTGGGTGCGGGCTCACCCGGAGCACACCCACTCGCTGGCTCCGGTGGCGCTGTCGGTCAGCCGCGCGGCATCGCGAGCCGCTCGGCTGGGATGATCTCAACCGGGTACTCCCCGGTGAAGCACGCCTCGCAGAAGCCGTCGCCGCCAGGGTAGCCAACGGCTTCGCGCAGCCCATCCTGGCTCAGGTATGCGAGGGAGTCGGCGGTGATGTACCGGCTGATCTCCTCGACCGAGTGGCTGGCGGCGATGAGTTCGCGTCGGGTGGGAGTGTCGATGCCGTAGAAGCACGGCCAGCGAGTGGGCGGCGACGAGATGCGCAGGTGCACCTCGCGGGCTCCAGCGTCACGGATCATCTTCACGATCTTGCGCGCGGTGGTGCCGCGAACAATGGAGTCATCGACCACGACCACGCGGCGTCCCTGGAGCACCTGGCGGACAGGATTGAGCTTCAAGCGAACGCCGAAATGGCGGATGGATTGTGCGGGTTCGATGAAGGTGCGGCCCACGTAGTGCGAGCGGATGAGGCCCATTTCGAAGGGAATGCCGGAGGCGCCTGCGTAGCCGATGGCCGCGGGTACGCCGGAATCCGGAACCGGGATCACCACGTCGGCATCGATGGGGCTCTGCGCCGCCAGGATCTTGCCCATGTGTTTACGGGCCATGTAAACAGCGCGACCGTTGACGGTGCTGTCTGGGCGCGCGAAGTAAACATGTTCGAAGACGCAGAAGCGCGAGGGCGCAGGGTCGAACGGATGCAGTGAGCGGACGCCATCGGGGCCGATGACAAGCACCTCGCCGGGTTCGATGTCGCGAACGAACTCCGCGGCGATGAGGTCGAAGGCGGTGGGCTCGCTCGCCACCACGTGGGCGCGGTTGAGGATGCCCAGGGACAAGGGCCGGAAGCCGTGTGGATCACGCGCGGCGATGAGGGTGTCGCCCACGAGGAAGAGCACCGAGTAGGCGCCGCGAGTCTGCCGCAGGGCGTGGACGACCCGATCGACGATCGGCCCGGCGGGCGCGCGAGCGAAAAGATGGAGGAAGACTTCGGTGTCCGTTGAGGTCTGGAAGATCGATCCCGCAGCGTCGAGCGCGGACTTGAGTTGCTCGACGTTGGTGAGGTTGCCGTTGTGGGCGCAAGCGAGGCCGAGGCCGCCGTGCTCGACCGCGAAGGGCTGGGCGTTGCGGACGTGCGAGGCTCCGGCGGTCGAGTAGCGGACGTGGCCGATGGCGATGTTGCCGGGCAGACCGGCGATGACCGGGGGAGTGAAGATGTCCTGCACGAGGCCCATCTGGCGGTGGAGGTGCATCTTGTTGCTGCCGTCGAGCGTGGCGATGCCGGCGGACTCCTGGCCGCGGTGCTGCAACGCGTGGAGCCCGAGGTAGGTCAGGTTGGCCGCCTCGGGGTGGCCGTAGACCGCAAATACCCCACACTCGTCGTGAAAATGGTCGTCGTCGGGGCCGTCGAGGAGGAGGTTGGGGTCGAGGTTCATCAGGGTGGCGCGTGGCGTAGCACAGCAACTTCACCAAGGCAGGGAAAGGGCTCCGCTGGCCGCAGGGCGGTTCCGCTATGATGTCGGCACGATGAGATGGCTGGTCCCGCTTGCTGAGGCGCACGAGGCCGCGCGCTTCGGTCGCAAAGCGGCAGAACTCGCAATCCTCGGCGCTCTCCCGGGTGTCTGCGTCCCAGAGGGCTTCGCGCTCGATGCTGCCGCCTTCGACGCCGTCCTGCGCGCATCTCTTCCGACGGCGCAGTGGCCGGAGGCGCTGCTCGCCGGGCCCGCGATCGATAGGCGCGCCACCCGTATCGCAGCGATTCGCCAGCGCTTTCTCGACGCGCCGCTTCCCGATGAACTCGCTGCGGAACTCCTCCAGGTCGCCAATTCACTCGACGGGCATGCGCTCGCGGTGCGCTCGAGCGGGCTGCACGAGGACGCCTCGATGGCGAGCGCTGCGGGCCTGCAGGAGAGCTTCCTCGGGGTGCTGGGCGCCGTCGCACTCGTCGATGCCGTGCGGCGCTGCTGGGCGTCGCTCTACGCCGAGCGGGCGCTCACCTACCTCGCGCGGCAGCGCTGCGCCTCGCCCGTCGGTATGGCCGTGATCGTCCAGGTGATGGTCGATGCGGAGTGCGCCGGGGTGTTGTTCACCGCTGACCCGCTGGATGGCGCAAGGGGCGTCGCGGTCATCGAGGCGACCCGCGGACTCGGCGTCGGCGTCGTCGATGGACGGAGCACCCCAGAGGTGCTGCGCGTCCGGCGGAGCGATGGTGAAGTGCTGCAGCGCACCGCGATCGTGGCAGCCGTGGCGACGGTGGTCGCGGCGGGGGGCGGAATACATGAAGAGGTATTGTCCGAGGCGGCGCGCGGGACGCCCGTGGTGAGCGACGCGCTTCTGCGAGACCTACGAGCACTGGCCGATCGGGTGGAGGCGCGAGCGGGTGAGCCGCGGGACATCGAGTGGGCCTGGGCGCAGGACACTCTCTGGTTGTTGCAGGCGCGCAGCATCGTGGGCCTGCCTGGGGCGGCGACCGGTGCGTCCGGGCTCGACGACCGGCGCGGGTGGATCTGGAGCAACGTCAACGTGGGCGAGGCGCTGCCCGGCGTAGCGACGCCGCTCACCTGGTCCATCGCGATGGCCTTCAGCGAGCGCGGGTTCAGGAAGGCGTTTGCGGGGCTCGGGTGTGAGGTGACACCGGAATTTGAGCTCGTCGGCATCTTCCACGGGCGCATCTACCTCAACCTCACGAACTTCGTCCGCGTCGCTCGGCAGGTGCCGTTGCTCTCCCCGCGCATGCTCATCGAACTGGGTGGCGGTGGGGGACTCGAGGCCGTCGAGCAGCAGGTGGGCGCCGGATCCTGGTGGCCCTTCGTGCGTCGGCTGCCGCGCACCCTCGGTATCCTCGCGACGGAGAACCTCGGGCTCGAAGCTCGCCTCCGCCGCTTCGAGGCAGAGTTCGGCGAGGCCCGCGCGCGCTTCGCGGTGCTGCCGTTCGCCACCGCACCGCGCCTCGCGCTCCGACGGGCACTGCGCGACGCGCGCGCGCTCCTCGATCACACCGGCGAGCTCATGCTCACGTGCGCCTCGGGGTACCTTGCGAGCATCGTCGCGATGCGAGAGCTCCTGCGGCGTGTGCTTCCTGAGGAGAGTGAGCGACTCGAGCGTGAGCTGCTCGCGGGCTTCGCCGACCTCGACAGCGCCGCGCCGGGCATCGCGCTCGTGCACATCGCGGAGATCGCCCGGCAGGAGCCCGCGGCGCGCGCGGTGATCGTCGAGGGCGATGCGCTCCGTCTGAGCGTCGATGACCTCCCTGCGGGGCCGACGCGACGGGCATTCGAGTCGTTTTTGAAGGCCTATGGTTTCCGCTGTCCGCGCGAGGCCGAGTTGTCTACGCCGCGATGGCGCGAGGCCCCGGGCACGCTCTTCGTAGCGATGCGCGCGTACCTCCAGCAGTCCGACAATCGACCCATCGGCCGCGTCGAGCGGCAGTTGCGCTTGAGAGCGGAGGCCGAGGACAACCTCGCGCAGCGGCTGCCTCCGGTGGCCCGCAGCGGCGCCCGACACCTGCTCGCGCGCACCCAACGCTTCGCTCGCCTGCGCGAGCGGATGCGGGCGCGAGTCACGGAGGCCCTCGGCTTCATCCGGATGATCGCGCTCGAGGCCAGCGCCCGACTCGAACATACCAGTCATGGTAAGAATTCCGACGGGGCGTTTTACCTTACGGTCGATGAACTCGACGGGTGGCTGGGCGGCGAACTCTCGGACGCCGAGGCGGTCATTGCCATGCGTCGAGCGGAGGTGGCGAGGGACCTTGCGCGGCCTGATCCGCCGGCCAGTTTCGTGGGGTCGCCGCCCTCCGTGGCCCCGTCACCGGAGCCCGTCGGCGACCGGTTTACGGGCGTCGCGGCTTCGCCTGGGGTGGTGACCGGGCGGGTGCGTGTACTGCGTGAGCCTGGCGACGGCGCGCTGCTCACGCCTGGCGAGGTGTTGGTCACCGCGGTGGCGGACGTCGGCTGGACGCCGCTCTTTCTCGTCGCGACGGCCGTCGTGACGGAACTGGGCGGGGCGCTCTCGCACGCCGCGCTCGTAGCCCGCGAGTACGGGGTGCCGGCCGTGGTGAACGTGGTGGGTGCGACGCGCGCCTTGAAGACCGGCGATCGGGTGCGCGTCGATGGCGATCGTGGCGTGGTGGAGCGGCTCGAATGCGTGTGACCGAAGCGGCGGTGCTCTTCGAGGCGGACAGTTGGATGGTGCTCGACAAGCCCAGCGGGCTGCTCACGACGCCGCGGACGAAGGGCGAGGCGTCACTGGTGGGCGTCGCTCAGCGGATGCGGCCGAAGAGCGCGCATTGGCACCCGCTGTCGCGGCTCGACGCGTCGGTCACAGGGGTGGTGCTGTTCGCGCTGAGCGACCGGGCCATCGCGACCGCAGCGGCGGCCAAGGCGGCGGGCGAATACCAGCGATGGTATGCGGGGCTCGTCGGGACGAGGGCGGACGCGAGCGAAGGCGAGTGGTCCTGGCGCATCGAGGAGGACCCGAAAGATCGGACGCGTCGGCGGTGCGGCGAAGGCCCGACGTCGGCGGAGGCGCGCACTCGCTGGGTGGTGCTGGGCGAGGGGGCCGGCGCGACGGTGCTGGGGTTTGTTCCAGTGACCGGGCGTACGCACCAGATTCGGGTGCACGCAGCGCAGGCGGGGTCTCCCTTGTTGGGCGACGTGGCTTATGGCGGAGCGCGTCGGCTGACGTCCGTGAGCGGAGCGGTGCTGGCTGTACCGCGGGTGATGCTCCATGCGCGCGCAGTGCGTGTGCCGGGGCAGTCCGGGGTGGTCACGGCGCCCTGGCCGACGGACTTCGCCGCGATCCAGCAGAAGATGGTTCCGGTGCTGGAGCCGTGGCCGCCGTAGGTCGCGCCCCGAGAATGGGTCCCGGGGAGGTCGCCACCACCCTCGAGTCGATAGCGCTCATCTTGGATGATCGGGGTCTTCTGGATCACCAAAACCTTCGATCGGAGTGCCTCTCCTGCAGGCCGCTCAGGCATTCAGGATACGTCGTGTAACCACGCGACATACTAGACTGGGTACAGGGGTTATATCGTTTGATTTCAGGTACTTACGCGATGACTGACGCAGGTATTCCGAATGCCCGCAGGATCAAGAGACCTCGTTGAAAGGGCTGCTTGCCTGTGTTAATGACTTTACCCTTTTCGATCAGGAGCCCTGCGAACGTGCCCGTTCTATTGATTACCGGTGGCGCTGGCTTCATCGGTTCAAACCTAGTCCGCCGGGCGCTGCGCGATGAGGCACTGACGGTCGTCACGCTCGACCTGCTCACCTACGCGGGTCATCGGGACAACCTCGGCGACGTGATGCAGCACCCGCGACACCACTTCGTCGAGGGCGACATTGCCGACGTCGCTCTCGTTCGCTCCATGCTGCGTGAGCATCGCCCGATTGCCCTGCTTAACCTCGCGGCCGAGTCGCACGTCGACCGGTCCATCGATGACGCCACGGAGTTTCTTCGCACCAACGTTCTCGGCACCCACGCGCTTCTCGACTCCGCCCGACGCTACGTGGACTCCGGCGACGCACCCGATGCGTTTCGATATCTCCAAGTATCAACCGACGAGGTGTTCGGCTCGCTGGGCTCTGATGGGTACTTCACGGAGACATCGCGCTTCGCGCCAAACTCTCCCTACGCCGCATCGAAGGCCTCCGCCGATCACTTCGTGCGCGCCTGGGGCCAAACCTACGGGCTCCCGGTAATCACGACTCACTGCTCCAACAACTACGGTCCTTTTCAGTTTCCAGAGAAGCTGATCCCCTTGATGATCCTAAACGCACTTCAGCATCGAGCCTTACCCGTGTACGGCGATGGTCTGCAAGTGCGCGATTGGATCTTCGTCGAGGACCACTGTGAAGGCCTCCTCGCAGCAGCGCAGCGCGGAGTGGCCGGTAAGACCTACGCCCTCGGCGGCAACAGCGAACGTACGAACCTCTCACTCGTGCAGACACTCTGCGATCTACTTGACGAGATGGCCCCGGCGGCCGGGTTCTCGCCGCCCGTGGGAGGTTTTCGCGCGCTGATCAACTTTGTGAAAGACCGCCCCGGCCACGACCGCCGCTATGCTATCGACGCTTCCCACGCGAGCGAAGCGCTCGATTGGAAGCCTCGCCACACGCTCGAAGATGGCTTGCGTGAGACGGTGCGCTGGTACCTTGATCATCCGGGCTGGTCGCAAGCGGTGTCCGAGCGTGTTTATGACCGAACCCGACTCGGCCTCGGCGGTGCGAAGTGAAGGGTCTGGTGCTCTCCGGCGGCGCAGGATCGCGACTTCGCCCCATCACCTACACAGGCGCGAAGCAGCTTGTGCCGGTGGCCAATCGACCCATTCTCTTCTTTGTCATCGATAACCTCGTCGGCGCAGGAATCGTAGACATCGGCGTTGTGATCTCACCGGAGACGGGATCCGAAGTGCGCGCCGCGCTGGGAGACGGGTCTCGCTGGAACGCGAAGTTCTCTTATATCGTTCAAGAGCGCCCCGCAGGTCTCGCGCACGCCGTGCTCGTCGCTCGGGATTTCCTGGGTTCAGACGACTTCTGCATGTACCTGGGAGACAACCTGATCGGGAGTCCCATTCGACCGGCGGTCGAGGCCTTTGCCGCGCGGCCTGAGGTCAGCGCCTCGGTCATGCTCAAGGAGGTGCCCAATCCGCGCGCCTTTGGCGTCGCCGTGCTTGATGCATCGGGTCGTATCGCGCAACTTATAGAGAAGCCCGAGCACCCGCCCAGTAACCTCGCACTCGTAGGCGTCTATCTCTTCCGAAGTGCGTCGGTGTTCAGCGCGATCTCGGAGATCAAGCCATCGCCGCGCGGCGAACTGGAAATCACGGATACTCTCGCTCGCATTCTGGCGCGGGGAGAGATCGTCCACCATGACATCGTCACATCGTGGTGGCTCGATACGGGCAAGAAGGATGATCTCCTGCTAGCCAATGAGACCGTCCTCGACGCCTGGGCCGTCGCTGAAGTGCGGGGCGTGGTGGACGGCGCAAGCCGCGTCACGGGTCGCGTTTCGATCGCCGAAGGTGCGGTGGTCGAGCGGTCTACCATCCGAGGGCCGGTGGTCATCGGCGCCGGCGCGAGGGTCGTGGACTCGAACATTGGACCCTTCACGAGCATTGGTCCGGAGGTCACGGTACTTCGCTCTGGCATTGATCGCTCGGTGCTCATGGAGGGCTGTCTCGTCGAGGACATCGCCCGCCTGGAAGATTCACTGCTGGGGCGTCGGGTGCGAGTCCGGCCCGGCGACGCGAGGGCCGGTGCGATCGTCCTGCTCGTGGGCGATGACTGTCTAATCGAATTCGCGAGGACCTCTTGAACACACTGGTATTTGGCGGCGGATTCCTGGGCCGACGACTGGCTCGCGAGATGCCCGGAGCCACGCTCTCCGAAGTCGATGTGACGGATCGAATTGCCGTCGCCGACGCGATTCACGGCGCCCGTGCAGAGGTAGTCATCAATGCAGCGGGAAAGACCGGTCGCCCCAATGTGGACTGGTGCGAGACTCACCAGGAGGCCACGTGGCGAAGTAATGTGCTCGGCGCCCTGACGCTCGCCGAAGCGTCCCGGGAGGCCGACGCGCACATGCTTCATATCGGCTCAGGGTGCGTGTTTTATGGGCCTTCACCGAGCCCTGGAGGCTGGCGCGAAGACGACCCGGCGAACCCGATTTCGTATTACAGCCGTACCAAGTACGCCACTGATTTGCTGCTCGCCCCGATGGCTCACACTGCCGTAGTGCGCATTCGAATGCCCGTGGACGGAGCGATGAACCCGCGAAACCTCATCACGAAACTAGCGGGTTACGCTCGAGTCATCGATGTCGAGAACTCTGTCACCTTCGTCGATGACCTTGTGCACGTGATCGGCGAACTCGCGGCGCGTCGGGCGACGGGCGTGTTTCATGTGACCAATCCTGGCACCCTGCGGCACCGAGACCTGCTTGCTAGATACGCCAATCGGGTCGATCCCTCTCACCGTTGTGAGTTTATCGAAGAAGAGGAGTTGGTCTCTCTCGGACTCGCGGCGGCCCCGCGGTCGAACTGCCTACTCGCGTCGCCTCGGCTTGCCGCGCTCGGCATCACGATGCGACCCGTTGCGGCAGCACTCGACGAGGTCATGGGCCAGTACGCTCTGGACTTCCGCTCGCGGTCGTCCGCATGACCTTTCGTGACCGCGCGGGACGGCTGGGGTCATTCTCCCCGGAGAATCCAGGCGCCCTGGAACTCGGTTGTGGCGCCTCGAAGATCGATCCCGCAGCCGTCGGCATCGACCTGCTCGACCATCCCGGCGTGGATGTGGTGGGCGAGGTGGTGACCGTGCTTCGCTCACTACCCGACGCGAGCGTCTCGAGGGTCTATACGGCGCACTTCCTCGAGCACGTGATCGACCTCGACGGGCTCATGCGTGAACTCTCCAGGGTTCTCGTGGAGCAGGGAGTCGTGACCGTCGTGGTGCCGCACTTTTCGAATCCCTACTATTACTCCGATCCGACCCATGTGCGGCCCTTTGGACTCTATAGCTTCTCGTACCTCGCGGACGCTCCACAGCTTCATCGGCAGGTGCCTCGCTACGGTCTGGACTATCGACTAGAGGTCACTTCGTTGCACCTTGGGTTCACGTCGCCCTGGTTTTTCCGGCGGATGATACGCAAGTGGGTGCAAGCGCTCGCGAACATCTCTGACGCTACGCGCGAGTACTACGAAGAAAACCTCGTGTACTGGGTGCCAGTGTACGAACTCACCGCCACGCTGCGGCGGCTCCCGCGGTGACGGAAGCCGCGGGCGAGGGCGGCACCACCACGGAGGCGCGCGGCGTGGGCGTGAACCTTCTCACGCTGCTCGCCAACGCGTCGACGCCAGCGTTTCACGTCCAGTTGACGCGCTCGCTCGGCACCGCAGGCTATGGGCTCTACACCACCGCCAACAGTATCGTGGACGTGGTGTCGGTGTTCACCCTCTTTGGCATGGACACGGTGCTCGCCCAGCGCGCAAGCGTGGCCCGGCAGAGCGGCGATGAGGCGGCAGCGGTCGATGCCGTCGCGATGTGTCTGCGTGTCGTGGCCGTGTCCGGACTGATGGGCGGCGCGGTTCTGATGATCGGGGCGACGCGCATCGCAGCCCTGCAGAATGAGCCTCTTCTCGCGGCGCCGATTCGCACCTTGCTGCTGGTACCGATCGCCTACCACGCCACAAGCATCTTCCTGATTGCCACTCAGGTCCGCAAGGTGATGAAGTATGACTTCTGGGTGCGCGGCGTCGCCCAGCCTCTCACGGTCCTAGGACTCACTACGCTTGTGCTCCAGCTCGGGGCGGGCCTCCAGGGCGCATGCACCGCGGTGGTGGCCACCATGACATTGACCACAGCGCTCGCGGCGCTCTTTTACGGTCGAGTGCACTCATTGCCCCAGACGCTCCGGCGCGCGGTGACGGCGCCGTGGGACAGCGCGGTGCTGCGGGCCGGGCTTCCGCTCGTCGCCATGAGCCTCGTGGCCGCCTTGCGCGGGCGTGTCGATGGCCTCCTCGTGAACTTCCACCGCGGCCCCGAAGACGCCGGCGCCTTCAACGTCTGCCTCCCCTACGCCGCTACGCTTTTCCAGATTCGAGGGACGTTCTATCCGGGTCTCTCCGGCGACCTTCCGGCGATGATCGCTGCCGGACGGACGGACGCGATGAACGCCCTCCTGCGCCGACAGACCCGTTGGGTGGCGATGATGGCGCTGCCCTTCTTCACGATTCTCGCGGGCTTCGGCGACGCGATTCTTGCGATGCACGGCCAGACCTTCGTACGGGCGCACGCAGCCCTCGCCGTGCTTGCCGCGGGTTACCTGCTCAGCGCGATGTCCCTGTCCAGCTATGCGCTTCCACTCAGCGGTAATGCACGGTTCAACTTGTATGCAGCCCTGGTGTCGCTCGGGCTGCAACTCTTTGTTCCCAACCTGTTGATTCCGCGCTACGGCCTTTTGGGCGGGGCTATCTCGTTCTTCATCGCACTCGTCGTGTCCGAGGCAATCTGTCTGACCTTCGCGCGACTTCGCACCGGCGCCCAGGGCTTCTCTCTAACCCTTCTGAAGCCGGTGGCTGCGTCTTGCGTCGCATGGGCCGCCGGTCGCCTCCCGCAGTCCGTCGCGTTTTCCTCGTCTACCCAATCCCCGGGGCGCTTCTTGTTGGGCGTCGGCGTCGCTCTGGCATTCTATATTCTCGTGCTGACGTCGCTCGGCTTCGAGAGCGAAGACCGCGAGATCATCGATGCCACTCTGGCTTCCGTGCGTGCGCGAATCATTCGATGGAGAGCAGGTCGATAATGCGGGTGGTCGCGTTCACTTCAGGCTTGAACGAACCGTCGAGTCGATTCCGGGTGCGCCAATTCATTCCCTCGCTCGCTTCTCATGGCGTTCACGTTGATGAATATCCGTGCACCCCTGCGAAGTTCGATCCGGTGCCCTTCGGGGTGCCGCGGTTTGTCTGGGACTATCGGCGACTGCGCTCGCGCAAACGTGCCTTTCACTCTGCTTCAACGGCCGATCTGGTGTGGATGGAGCGTGAGTTTTTGGCCGGCAGAGAGACCCTGGAGCTAAGCGTGGGCCGCGCCTCGAATCGCATCCTCGATATCGACGACGCCATCTTTCTTAGTGGAGTAAAGGGCTTCTCCGAGCGTATCGCGGCCGGATGCGCCGCGGTCATCGTCGGCAATGCATGGCTCGCAGAACACTATCGTCCCCACGCGAAGCGGGTGTTCGTGGTGCCGACCTCGGTGGAGCCCGCGGACTGGGCGGGTGGCAACCCGAACCCAGGCCAAAACCGATGGATCGTCGGATGGACAGGATCTTCCGCGAACTTCCCATACCTATTGCAGACAGAGCCTGCTCTGGCGATCTTTCTGGCGAATCACCGTGACGCCGTCGTGCGGGTGGTTGCAGACAAACCGCCGCTCTGGAAGTCACTGCCCCCAGAGCAGATAGAGTTTGTGCGATGGACCGTCGAGGCTGAGCGACTCGCGGTTAGAGGCATGGACGTAGGACTCATGCCCTTGGCCGATGAGGAGTGGGCCCGGGGGAAGTGTGCCGCCAAGATGCTTGTCTATATGGCCGCGGGACTGCCCGTTGTCGTGTCGCCCGTGGGAGCAAACGTAGACGTCCTCGCTCGCGATGATGTGGGATACGCCGCGCGCACCACCGAGGAGTGGCTCGCTGCTCTGGAGCGCCTTTATCGCGATGCCCAGGGCGCGCGAGCGATGGGTCAGCGCGGTCTCGCCGTGGTGAAAGCTGAGTATTCGGTGACCATCAACGCCGCACGGCTCGCAGCCGTCTTCGGAGAGGTCATTGAGAGTTCGCGATGCGCAGGGGAGTCGATATGAGCAGCGAATCGGGTCGAGGTGCTCCAACGCCAGTGTTGTTGGCAATCACCTCGCTGCGTCGCGGGGGTGCCGAGCGGCAACTCATCGAGATCGTGGCCGGCATCGACCGCGACCGCTGGATGCCGATCGTCGCTCTCTGCGACCCGACTGATGAATATGGCCTGCAACTCGATTCGACACGAATCCATGATCTGCGCTCTGCCGACGCATCGACGCCCATGACGGGTGTGCGACTCGCACGAATCATGGTTCGCGAGCGCATCGAGGTGGTTCACTCCTTTGGCGGACTGCTCAACTTCTATGCGTGCGTCGCGGCTCGGATGACCGGTGGGCGGCGCGTGGTCTCATCCGTTCTCGCGGGAATCCCTGATCGCCGCGATGTGACCCTGGAGCGCCTGTCTCGCCCGTGGACGCATGCGCTGGTGGTCAATTCCGTCGGTATTCGTGACCAATTGACGCGCCGGGCGGGGTATCCGGCCGATGCGATCGACGTGATTCCCAATGGTATCGATGTCCGGCGCTTTCGCCCGCTAGACCGGGCAGAACGAGATGCTTCGCGGACGCGCTGGTCGTTGAACGGTCCGACCCTCGTCGTGATGGCAAGGGTCACCGCCGAGAAGAACCATCCGGGGATCGTCGAGGCGTTGGGTTTGCTGCGCGGCGCGGGTGCTTTGCCCCCCAACGCGACGGTGCTCTTCGCGGGGCACGCCCCGGACGCGGCGCTACGGGAAACCCTCGATCGACGCATCGAGGCGTTGGGCCTTCGCGGCGTCGTGCGCTTTCTCGGCAGCGTGCGCGAGCCGGAGTCTTTGCTCGGTGCGGCCGATGGCGCGGTGCTCGTCTCTCACTACGAGGGCATGTCGAACGCTGTGCTCGAAGCGATGGCGTGCGGCACTCCCGTGGTGGTCTCGCCGGGCGCCGATCGCGACGTCGTGGTGCGCGATGGCATCGACGGCGTTCGCGCAGCGGGCGTTGATGCGCGCTGTATCGCCGAAGCCATCTCACGTTTTTTCGCGCTTGATGACGTGGCGAGAGAGCACCTCGGTCGCACCGCCCGGGCGCGCGTCGAGAGCTTCACTGTCGAAGCGATGGTCGCGCGGATGGAATCTGTTTGGTCGCGGGTACTCGACCGCCCGCCGACACCCTGACGTCATCTTCGTCGAACGCCCAGAATGCCGTCCACGGGATGTCGTTCGCGGGGCGCTGCCGGTGGGCGTCGATCGTTTGCAGCGCCTCGGAGGAAGGCGGATTCAGCGCTTTCGGCCGCGCGCCTCGAAGCCGTTGTAGCCCGGGGTCACTTCAATATCGACGAGGCCGTCTTCCTGCATCCAACGCGTCAGTGTGGCGCGGCGCTGGGGCTTGTCGTACCGGGGCGCGAGCATGTCGTAGGTGTCGAGCAGCGCCATCTCGCGGAGAACGTCATCGGGAATGTCTTTGAGCTCGTGGCGATAGTCGCAAACGCCCACGAGGTCGGACAGATACAGCGCAGGGTCGCCGGCGACCGCACGTGCGCGGCCGAGCGCCCCGTACCAGAACGAGAACCACCGCTCGACCCAGGGGAATAGCCTTTCGGGATTCTTCCCGGCGGTGGCGAGGCGGAGGAGGTACTTGCCCCGAAAAACCGTCAGCGGGTTGATTGGGTAACAGTCGAATACGAGTTCGCCACCGGGTTTTACGGCTTCCGCGAGGGCGCGCACTGCCGCTCTCGGCGAAGGCGTGTGCTGAATCACTCCCAGGCACAGCACCTTGTCGAAGCTCGCGGAACGGTAGGGAATCTCAAAGATGCTCGCCTGCGCGAAATCGATCTGCGAGTGCTTCGCGTTGGAGCGTCGGTTCGCATCGACTGCAGCGCTGTAGTCGAAGGTAAATACCCGCGCTCCGGTCGTCGCCAGTACCTCGGTGAATCGGCCCGCGCCGGAACCCGCCTCGAGCACGGTCTGCCCAGACAGATCGGTCGCCCATCGCGTCTCTGCCCAGAAGCGCTTCGCCGTGAGTCCGAGACCCGTCTGCGAATCGAGTTGCGTGCGCGCGAAACGGTTCCATTGCCAGCCGAAGCTCGCAGCGTAATTGTCTGCCGGCGCGAAGCGGGGAATCCCATCGCGCACTGGATACTCCGCGGCGCATCGCGAGCAGCGTAGAGACCCTTCGAGCACCTCCTCCTCGGCGGGAGCGGTGAGCGAAAGAGCGACCTTGCAGGTGGGACAAACGTAACGTTCCAGGCCATTGACGTGCATCGGGGCGGCGAATCCTACGGACCCCGTCGGAGATCGGTCAACGTCCGCGGACCCCCGCGAAGTAAGCCCTCGTAGACCTCTTCGGTCTCGGAAACCATGCGCGCCATCGTGAATCTCCGTTCCGCGTGCGCTCGGCCGCGGGCCCCCATCGCCTTTCGCGCTGCGTCGTCGAGGGCCACAAAGCGCCGCAATACCCGGTCGATCCCCTCGGGGTCGTGCGTGGCCGTGACGAGACCCTCCACGCCGTCGGTGATCATCCGGTCGGCGTTGGCAGCCTGCGAGACGATCGCGGGTATTCCGCAAGCCATGGCCTCGATGACCGCGTTGGGGAGCCCCTCGAACACCGACGGGAGAATCACCCCATCCGCAGCGGCCACGAGTGACTCGATGTCCCCGATGGCGCCGAGCGGAACGAGATGATCGCCGACGCGGGCCAGGCGCGCTTCGGCACGCACCCGCCGTCCGTAAAAGAGAAGCGAGTCGCGCCCCGCGAGGGCGATGCGGAGATCGCTGGGCAGGACGCCGTCGGCCTTCATGCGGCGGAGCGCGCGCACGAGGGAAAGTTGGTTTTTCTCCGGTGAGATTCTCCCGGACATCACCAGGAGAGGGGCTCCATCGAGGCCCCGGCGCTGTCGTTCTGCCCGACGAGAGGCTTCGTCGAAGGGTCGAAAACGCTCGAGGTCTACGCCGTTCTCGATGACGACGACCGTCTGGGCGTCGAAGTTCAAGTCACCGACGAGCATGTCCTTGATGCCCCTCGAGTTGACGATGTGCACGTCGGCCATGGTGGCCGTGAGACGCTCGGAGAGTCTCTGCGAGAACGGGATGCCCGCGGCGAGAGTGCACACCGTCGCCACCACGTGCGGAACCCGCCGAAGCCGGGCGATCGCCCGGCCGATCACGTTTTCCCACCCCTTGCTGGTGTGCACGATGTCTGGCGCGGCCTCAGCGAGAATTCGCCCCAGTCGCCAGACCCCGGCCGGCGAAGGAAACATCGGCGAATCGAGAGAAAATACCTTCTCCGGTGGCAGCGGTAGCGCGATGCCGGGGCGTCGCGTGCAAGTGACGAGGAGCGGGTCGAAGCGCGTGCGATCGAGGCGTGCGATGAGTTCTGTGAACTGCCGCTCGGCGCCCCCCTGCTCAAGGGAGTTGATGAAGAAAACGATCCGGGCGACCTGCGCACTCATCGGACGCGCTCCGCGACGAACTGCACCGTCCGGGCGTCGGTCGTCGCTGGGGTCACGCACGCATCGAGGGTCGCGCCGTCGCGCCGGAGCATCAGGGGCGAAGATGCGTAGTAATCGAGCCTCCGGGAGATGAGATCGAAGGCCAGCGTGAGCTCCGTGCCGGCTGGGAGCGCCGTGAGCGCTGCGCCGAGATCGTTGGTGCCGAGGTTGGGATCCCGGTAGATCGCGCGGCGAAAGGCCACGACGCTTTCACGCGGGACTGCGAGCGCCGAAGGGTCATCCACAAGGGTGATCGCCGCGGGGATGTAGCGCGTCCAGAGGGTCACGCCGTGCCCGCGCGCGCATCGCACGATGTGAGCGACGGGGGTCTCAGGGAGCACCGCTCGCACCGCCGGTACGCCCAGAAGCGCTCCCAGCAGGAGCAGTGCCGATAGGGTCGCTGGCATCGCGCCGAGAGAGGCGTGTTCGCTCGCATCCGCGGGGGCCGCGGCGACCGCGCGGGATACCGATGCCAGAGCGTACGCCACTCCCGCGACAGCGAAAGGAAACGCCGCCGCGAACACTCGCTCCCGCCCGTCGATGTAGATCACGGGCACGGAGGCGACGATGCCCGCTCCAGCGGCCGCCACGAGGGTCAGCGAGGCGTCGTTGGGGTGAGCGCGAAGCAGGGCGCGGATCGCGACCGTGGCCGCGATTGCGACCGCCACGCCAACCGCCCATTGCGCTGCGGGGTGATGCGCGAGGGCGTCGCCGCTGGCCTGCTCGGTCCAGGAGAAGACCAGGCACTCGACGTTGCGAAACAGGCCGAGCGCAAGGTCGCCCGGATGAGCCTGCAGGTGCGCGAGCGCATGCTTGTAGATAAACGCGGCGCCCTCGGGTTCGGGCATCGCGCGAACCACCGGGAAGTCAGCCCAGGCTTGCTCCCACCCTTTGCCGCCTACGACGATTCCATAGAGCGTGTACGAGAAGTTCGCCTGCCCGCCGCCTGTTGCGCCGTGGTGTACCCGCGTGAGAAGCGCGTTGAGTGCTGCGCCTCCGGCGACGCCCAGAAGCGCCACGGCGAGGTTGCGCGGACACCACCGCCGTCCAGTCTCGGCGCGGTCGTGGAGCGAGAGCGTCGCCCATCCGACGAGCGCAGGCAGAACGAACATCGGCCCGGAGCGCGCTTGCAGCGCCGCCGTGAGGGTGAGGAAGCCAAGCGCCAGACGCCATCGCTCACGGTCGCGAGCCGAGTGCCAGAGCGTTGCGAGTGCGAGCGCGCCGAGCGAAAGCCCGAGCGATTCGCTCATCGTCGTGGCGACGAAGATTCCTCCAAAAGTGAGCATTCCTCCGAGGAGAATGGCGCCCGCGGCCCATCCGAGGTCGCGTGCGATGGCCCGCGCGGCGAGCCACGACGAGGCCGCGAGCACGATGGCCTGCGTGACGAGCGCCGCCTGAAGGTCGCCGTCGGCCAGGCCGAGACGCAGGGCAAGGAGCGCAGCGTTGAGGGGTCGGCGGCTGTTCCATGCGTCGAGAGTGCCGTTTGCGAGCAAGCCCAGCGCGCCATTGAGGTAGTCCCCTGCGTCGCTGTACGGGAGCACTCCGCCGACGAACGCTCCGTGCGATCGCAGTGATCCCCATGCGTCTGCGAGGGGCACCATGAACAACGCGATGGCAGCGGGCAGAGTGAGCCAGTGGAGGTCTGTCCCGGCGACCGGAGTGCCCGCGGAGCGTGCTCGTAGACGGCTTCTGGCTAGGCCCGCGAGACCTGCGAAGAGCAGCGCCGCGGCGGGGTACATCGCACGTCCGGCACAGAGGCGGGCGAAGGCGTCATCGTGCAATGTGATCCACGCTGCAGCGGACACCAGAACGAACTGCAGAAGCCATGCGGCAGGCGCTGGAATCATCGAATCTCCCTGAAGTTTCGAGGGGGCGTCCCACATGCACCGGGGGCGCTGGACGCGTCAACACTCTCTCGGAGATCGCGCGGCGTGGAGATCAACGAAGATCGGCTTCCGTGAGCCGAGTCCGAACTCGAGTGGAGACGCGGGCTGTTGCCGCGGGGCGCTCCGCGGTGGTAGCCGACGGGCAACTTCTATGTGCGGCATCGCCGGGTTCATGGCTGACGACGCGAGCGCCGGGGTGCACCCCGACGACGATGCCGCGGTGAAGCGGATGCTCGATGCCATTGCGCACCGGGGTCCCGACGCCGAGGGAATCTGGCGCGCGGCGGGCGTGGTGCTCGGTCATCGGCGACTGTCCATCATCGACCTGAGCGCTGACGGCAACCAGCCAATCGCCAACGAGGACGGCGCCGTCACCGGGGTGATCAACGGCGAGATCTACGACTTCGAGCCCATCCGCGCCGACCTCGTCGCGAAGGGCCACACGCTGCGCTCGCGCTCCGACAGCGAAGTGGTTCTTCACCTATGGGAAGACCTGGGGGAGGGCTTCGTGCAGCGCATCCACGGGATGTTCGCACTCGCGCTGTGGGACGCCCGCCGCCGGGTGCTGGTGCTTGCGCGCGATCGTAGCGGCAAGAAACCGCTCTTCTACCGCCGAACGCGCCGGGGACTCGCCTTTGCTTCCGAGTTGCACGCACTGGTGCGGGCTTTTCCTGACGAGCGGCCCGCGGTCGATCTGAGCGCCGTCGATGAGTACCTCTCGCTCCAATACGTGCCCGCGCCGCGCACGGTGTACCGCGGGATCTTCAAGCTCCCTCCTGCGACCCTCGCGGTGATCGCGCCGGGCGCCGAGCCCTTTCCGCAGCGCTACTGGAGCCGCCCCTGCGGGGAGACCGTCAGTGGGTCCGAGGACGATCTCGCGCGTGAGCTTCGCGGACTGCTCGACGGGGCGGTGCGACGCCGGATGGTGGCGGATGTGCCGCTGGGAGCATTTCTGTCGGGTGGCGTCGATAGTTCGGTGATCGTGGCGCTGATGGCGCGCGCCTCGACGCGCCCGGTGAAGACCTTCTCCATCGGGTTCCCGGACGCGGACGACAGCGAGTTGGAATATGCGCGCCTGGTGGCGACCCGATACGGCACCGATCACCACGAACTGGTGGTCGCGCCGGAGATGACCACGGTGCTCCGCGAGATTGTCGATCACCACGGCGAGCCCTTCGGTGACAGCAGCGCCGTCGCCACCTGGTACCTCGCGCGAATGACCCGCGCGCACGTCACCGTTGCTCTCTCCGGCGACGCGAGCGACGAAAACTTCGCGGGTTACAAGCGCTACAACCCCGCGCGGCTGGCCTCTGCGTTCGATCGCCTGCCGACGCGGGTGCAGCCGCTCGTGCAGGCTGCGCTGGGCTTCATGGGGCGGGCGATTCACCCCGATGTGGTCGATCTCGCTCGCTCGCTGGATGAGGGCGAGGCGGGGCGATATCTGGCGCTGCTGGGTCACTTCTCGGCAATGGACAAGCAGCGCCTTTACGGTCCCGCAATGGCAGCGGTGGACCCTCGGACGACGCTGCGTCGCTTCGCGGATTCGCTCGCTGTGAGCCGTGCGCCGGACTGTCTGCGACGCCTGCTCGATCTCGATTTCCAGACCTACCTGCCCGACGACATCAACGCGAAGGTGGACATCGCCGCGATGTCCCACGCCCTGGAGGTGCGCTGCCCCTTCCTCGACACCGCGGTGGTGGAGTTCGCGGCTCGGCTGCCTTCCGCTGTGCAGGTGCGATGGCGGGGCAAACACCTACTGCGCAAGGCCGTCGATGACCTCGTGCCGCGGGAGATCTTGCAGCGCAGCAAGCGTGGCTTCGGGCTGCCGCTCACCCGCTGGATGACCCGCGACCTCGGCGCGATGGCGCGCGATCTGTTGCTCGACCAGACCGCCCGCGCCCGCGGGGTGCTCTCCCCGGTGGCGGTAGAGGCTCTCTTCGCCGACCTCGATGCGGGCCGTGGAGGCGCCGACCGGCTCTGGACACTGCTTGTGTTGGAGACGTGGTTTCGTGCGTTCGTAGACGACGCTGGGCGGGCGTGAACGGCCCGGCGCGCCGTGCGATAGTCCCGGCCCATGATGCACATCTTCGAGTGTCACCTGGTGGCCGGCAGTGACCCTTCGACCCTGCTCTCCGACGAGACGCTGCGCGAGACGCAGGCGCAAATCATGACCCCGGAAGAGGCGCTCGCCGTCGGGTTCGGCAAGATCGCAGAGCCGAAGGACGGCGCCGAACTACGCCTGGTCGCGGTCGCGGCGCGCGACACTCAATGGATCCACCGCGTCATGGAGCGCTCGCCGATCGTGACGAGCTACAAGGTTCACGAGGTCGGGTGAGCGACGCGGGGCCGACGCTGCGCGTGGTGGTCTCGTCGCGCGCGGACGCTGGGGTGGCGCACCGTCCGACGCGTTCCGAGGTAGACCTCCCGGCGGTCGCGCACAACCTCGCCGTCATCCGTGCGCTGGTGGCCGAAGACCGCGAAATCCCGCCGCAGGTTTACGCTGTGGTGAAGGCCGACGCGTACGGACACGGGGTGATCCCGGTGGCGTGCGCGCTCGAGGCCGCTGGCATCGACGGACTGTGCGTCGCGCTGGTCGAGGAGGGCCTCGAGTTGCGTGACGCCGGCGTGGCGCTCCCCATCCTGGTGATGTCCGGGCACTACGGCGACGGGCTCGGCGCGGCCCTCGAAGCTCGGTTGACGCCGGTGATCCACGACGCTTCGCAGCTTCCAGCGCTGGCCGCCGCGCGGTCGCACGCGCCGGTGCGGGTGCACCTGAAAATCGACACGGGAATGGGTCGCTTAGGCGTCACGCTCGCGGCCCTCCCTGCGTTTCTCGATGCGATCGTGCAGATGCCGCACGTGGTGGTGGAGGGCCTCATGACGCACTTCGCCAACGCGGATTGCGACGATCCGAGCTTCACGACGACGCAGTTGCGACGCTTCGAGGAAGCGCGGGCGTTGTGCGGGCGGGCGGGCATCGTTCCGGGGGTGATCCACGCGGCGGCGAGCGCGGCGGCGTTTCGGATGCCCGAGACGCGTCTCGACCTCGTGCGCGTGGGCGTGGCTCTCTACGGGGTGACGCCGTTTCCGCACGCAGCGCCGGGGCTGCTGCCGGCCATGCGCCTTCGTACGGAGGTCATCGCGCTGCGGGAGCTCCTGGCGGGTTCGCCCGTGGGCTATGCAGGCGCGTGGCGCTGCGGCCGCACGTCGGTGATCGCGACGTTGCCGGTGGGGTACGCTGACGGTTTCTTCCGGCGGCTCTCGTCGGATGCGGAGGTGTTGATTCAGGGCCGGCGCTGCCGGGTGGTGGGCAACGTCTCGATGGATATGACCACGGTCGATGTGACCGACCTCGCGCGAATGTCGGGTGTCGTGGTGGGCGACGAGGCGGTGCTCCTCGGCTCGCAGCGCGGCGCCGGGGGCTTTGACGTGATCCGCGCCGAGGAGATCGCCCGGCGGGTGGGCACTATTCCCTACGAAGTGCTCACCGCGATCTCCCGTCGGGTGCCGCGATCGTACCGATCGTCGGGCCGATGAGCGGGGACGAAGCACCGAAGCCGACGGGATTCATCGCCTCCATCGTGGCGCCGGTGAAGTCCGTGTTCGAAGAGATCGGCATCCTTGCGGACCTCGCGTTTCGCGCGGTTTTCTGGGGGGTTCGTCCGCCGTACCGGGTGCCGCTGGTGGTGGCGCAGTTGGAGTTTGTTGGCGTGCAGTCGGTCTTCCTGGTGGGCCTCGTGGGGCTCTTTACTGGGATGGTCTTCGCGGTGCAGACGGTCTACGGATTTCGTCGGTTCGGCGCGGAAAACATGGTCGGAGGGGTGGTTGCGCTCACCCTCTCGCGCGAGATGGCGCCGGTGCTCACGGCGATCATGGTGGCCGCGCGCGCCGGATCGGGCATGGCCGCGGAGCTCGGAAATATGCGCTCCTCCGAGCAGATCGACGCGCTCGAGACGATGGCCGTCAACCCGGTGCAGTACCTCGTCGTGCCGCGCATCCTCGCGGGACTGGTGATGGTCCCGGTGCTGGCTTTGATCTTCTTCCTTGTGGGCGTCGGCGGATCCTGGGCCATCGGCGTGTGGGGGCTCTCGCTCGACCCGGGCATCTTCGCCGACCGCATCAAGACGATGATTGTCCCTTCGGACATCCGTCAGGGGCTCATCAAGGCGCTGGTGTTTGGGTTCACGGTGACGCTCATCTCGTGTCGCCACGGGTACTTCGCGTCTGGCGGTGCTGTGGGTGTTGGGCAGGCGACGACCAGGGCAGTGGTCTGGAGCGTGGTCGCGGTCTTCCTTCTCGACTACCTGATCACCTCGATGCTCACCGAGGTCTGAGGAGCGCGACGGCCCAATGCTCGACGCAACGGACGCGCATGTGGTGGTGGAGGGTCTCGTCAAGATCTACGGAGATCGCACCATCCTTCACGGGGTGGACATGACCATCGGGCGCGCTGAAACCCTGGTGGTCATCGGCGGATCGGGCGCGGGCAAGAGCACTTTGGTGCGCCATCTCATCGCGCTCGAGCGTCCTACGCGCGGGCGCATCGTGATCGACGGAACGGACATCTCGTCGCTCAACGACGTGCAGCTTGCGAAGGCGCGTCGGCGCTTCGGAATGGTCTTCCAGAAGTACGCGCTCTTCGACTCGATGACGGTATTCGACAACGTTGCATTTCCGCTGCGCGAGCAGACAAAGCTCTCGGAAAAGGACATCCGCGAGAAGGCCATGATCAAGCTTAAAGAGCTAGGTGTGGACCACGCCGCGACGCTCACTCCAGCGCAGATTTCCGGCGGCATGGCGAAGCGCGTGGGCATCGCCCGGGCGTTGGTGATGGAGCCCGAGTTGCTCATCTACGACGAGCCGACGAGCGGTCTTGATCCGGTGACTTCGCGCACGGTGGATGCGCTCATCGAGGAGATGCGCGAGCGCTTCGGGGTGACCTCCGTGGTGATCACTCACGACATGGTCAGCGCCTTCGACATCGCCGACCGCATTGCGATGCTGATCAAGGGTCGCATCGTTGCGCAGGGCTCGCCCGCGGAGGTGTTGGCGGTTGATCACACGGACGTGCAGGCGTTTATCCGGTCGAGTGGGGTTGACGTGAAGCGCTTCGAGAATCGCGGCAACCGCAAGACCGCGGCAGAGCTGGCGGAGAAGGCGCGAGCACGCAAGGCCGACCGCGCGGGCTGAGCATCCGTTGCGCGGGATGGGGGTGGTCGTCGGGCGATGCTGCGCTGCGACGCGCTTGACGGGGGCGAGGGCGCGGAGACAATCCGCAACGGCGTCGCGCGATGGTTGCTGCGGCGCAACAAATACACGCCGGAAAAGCGGCGAGGAGAGCGGCGATGTCGAAGGTCGAGGTGTTCATTTGCAGCGCGGTGCGCACGCCTATCGGGGCGTTTCAGGGGTCGCTGGCGGACGTGGTGGCAACGCGCCTCGGAGCGACGGCGGTGAAGGCCGCGCTCGAGCGCGCTGGGGTGGCCCCTGATCAAGTGGGGGAGGTCTACATGGGCAACGTGCTGACCGCGGGGGAGGGTCAGGCGCCCGCGCGGCAGGCGGCCCTGTACGCGGGGCTGCCGACGAACGTTCCGTGCACGACGGTGGGCAAGGTGTGCGGATCGGGCTTGATGGCCGTGATGCTCGGCACGAAGAGTATTCAGCTTGGTGACGCCGACGTGGTGGTGGCGGGCGGCATGGAGAGCATGTCGAACGTTCCGTACTACCTGCCGACGGCGCGCAAGGGGATGCGGATGGGCAACGCGACAGCCATCGACGGGATGATCCACGACGGGCTCTGGGACCCGTACAAGAACTTCCACATGGGTGTGGCGGGCGAGCTTTGCGCGAAGGAGATGTCGTTCACCCGCGAGGCGCAGGACGCCTTTGCGAAGGAGAGCTACCGGCGTGCGCTTGCGGCGCAGTCCGGCGGGCTCTTCGCCGACGAGATCGTCGGTGTGACCATCGAGGGTCGCAAGGGCGCGGTGACGGTGCTGGAGGACGACGAGCCGAAGCGTGGCGACGCCGACAAGATGGCCTCGCTGAAGCCGGCGTTCGACAAGGCCGGGACGATTACGGCGGCCAACGCGAGCAAGATCAACGATGGCGCTGCGGCGTTGGTGCTCGCCTCGGGCGACGCGGTGAAGCGCCTCGGTCTCACTCCCCTGGCGCGGGTGGTCGGGTACGGCAGCGCGGCGCAGGAGCCCGAGTGGTTTACGACGGCGCCCTCCAAGGCGATCGCCGCGACGCTCGCTCGCACGGGCTTGTCCGTGGCTGACATCGACCTGTTCGAGATCAACGAGGCGTTTGCCGTGGTGGCGCTGGCGGTGGCGCAGAAGTCCGAGATCGATCTGGCGAAGGTCAACGTGAACGGCGGCGCGGTGGCGCTCGGGCACCCCATCGGTGCGAGCGGTGCGCGCATCCTGACAACTCTGACGCACGCGATGGCGAGGCGGGGCGTCAAGCGCGGGCTCGCGACGCTCTGCATCGGCGGCGGTGAGGCCGTGGCCGTGGTGATCGAGCGGGCGTAGTCGGAGGGTGGGGGAGGGTGCGTCGTCCCAGCGGGCGGAGAGGGGCTGCTGGGACGGCGTCGCTACTGGATGTCGGAGAAGTCCGGCTGAGCGCCGAAGAGGAAGCCGAGCCCGAAGGTGAAGATCGCTGCGGAGTTATCGACGTTGTAGTAGGCCGTGAACTCGGGCTGGAGGGCGAAAGTGTTGTTGATCCGGATGTTTGCGCCGGCGCCAAGGCGGGGAATCACGCCCGAGCCGCTGTAGGTGCTGTACGACGTCGACGAGCCGCTGGAAGTACGGCTCCTTTGATCGAAGGCCGAGCCGTAGGCGATGCCCGGCGTGGCGATCAGGCTAAAGCTACGCGAGAGGTTGAATCCGAGGACGAGTGGGAGGTTTGCGTAAAGGATGCCTCCGCCGCGGTCACCGATCGCGGCATAAATCGCCTGCACTCCCGGGACGATGGAGAGATCGAAAGCCCCGCGGACGAAGTTGATCTTCACGTCCACGCCGGGGAGCGAGAGGTTGCTCAAGCGGATGCCGAGGTCCACGTTGTCCGCGAGTCCGAGCCGCAGTTGGTAGGTGGGGAGGTTCGGAATGGCTGCGCTGGAACCGGAGCCCGCCGCTCCGATCATTTCGACGGCCAGCGTGTGCTGGGTGGTCCCACGCGGAATGGTGCGCGCGGTGCCGTAGATGCTCGGCGAGGGGCAGCCCATGGTGAGGGCGCCGACGAGCGCGAGGCCGGTGAGCCGACGGGTCCATTGAAGATTCATGGGTAGCTGGTTCTTCCCGCGACCTGCGGCCGCGATTTCGAAGGTTTCGTCTTCCTACACGGGTCACAGGGGATTGGTCCAACGGCGGGGGTTGACGATGGTCACGGCCGTGGACTACCCGCTTCGCCATGAGTGACATCGCGGTGTTTGGTGTGTTGGGCGCGGGGCAGATGGGGGCGGGCATCGCCCAGGTGGCGGCGGGCGCGGGCTGGAAGGTGCTCCTCGCGGACGCCTCGCTCGAGCGGGCGACGTCGGCCCGGGACAAGATCGCCGGAGGCCTTCGCAAGCTTGTCGAGAAGGGGAAGATCAGCGCTGAGGAGGCTGGCGCGACGGTGGATCGCATCGTGCCGGTCGGGGCCATCGCCGACCTCGCGGAGTCCGACTTCGTCGTCGAGGCGGTGACCGAGCATCTCGAGACGAAGCTCGCGCTCTTCGCGCAACTCGACGCGGCGGTGAAGCCCGGCGCGGTGCTGGCGAGCAACACCAGTTCGATCTCGCTGACCCGTATCGCGGCGGTGACGAAGCGCCCGGCGGACGTGATCGGGCTGCATTTCTTCAACCCCGTCCCGATGATGAAGCTGGTGGAGATCGTGCGCGCGATGCAGACCAGCGACGCGACGCACCAGCGGGCGCTCGCGGCCGCGGCAAAGCTCAACAAGACCGCGGTGACCGCTAAGGACAGCCCCGGTTTTCTGGTGAACCGAATGCTGCTCCCGCTCTTGGTGGAGGCGGTGTTTGTGCTGGAGAGCGGCCTCGGTACGCCGCTGGACATCGACCAGGCCGCGAAGCTCGGGCTCAACCATCCGATGGGCCCGCTCGAGTTGTCGGACTTCATCGGGCTCGACACGGTGCTGGCCATCGCAGACGTGCTCCATCACGAGTTCGGGGACGACAAGTACCGTGCGCCGGTGCTGCTGCGAAACTACGTCGCGGCGGGTTGGCTCGGACGCAAGACCGGCCGCGGGTTCTATTCTTACGAGAAGAAGTAAAACGGAGGCGCTGATGGACTACGAAACGATCCGGGTTGCGGTGGATGGTCACGTGGCGACGGTGGTGATTCACCGACCAGAGAAGCTCAACGCGATCAACGCGCGGGTGATCGAGGAGCTGACGCTCGCGTTCACGGCGCTGGCGGCGCAGCCCGAGGTGCGGGTGGCGGTGCTCACCGGCGCCGGCGACAAGGCCTTCGTGGCGGGTGCGGATATCGCGGAGATGGCCGGGCTCGACAGCGAGGCGGCGGGGCGCTTCGCCCGGAAGGGGCACGCGCTCGGTGAACTCATGGCGACGGTGGGGTTTCCGATTATCGCGGCGGTGAATGGCTTCGCACTGGGTGGAGGGACGGAGATCGCGCTTGCGTGCGACCTGATCGTTGCGAGTGAGAAGGCGAAGTTCGGTCAACCTGAGGTGAGCCTTGGAGTGATTCCTGGCTTCGGCGGAACGATCCGACTGGCGCGCCGCGTGGGAGTCGGCAAGGCGAGGGAGTTGGTTCTCGTCGGGGCGGTGATCAGTGCGGCGGAGGCCCTTGCGATCGGGCTTGCAGACCGGGTGGTGGCGCCCGAGGCGCTCGCGGGTGAGGTGAAGAGCCTGGCCGACGCGATCGCGAAGAACGCTCCGCTCGCGGTGGCCCACGCGAAGCGGGTGATGAACGCGGCGGAGAATGTTCCGCTTGGCGTCGCGAAGGAGTTGGAGATTCAGGGATTCGCGCTCTGTTTCGCCACCGACGACCAGAAGAGCGGCATGCGAAACTTCGTCGAGAATCCCCGCGCCCCGCGAACGTTCACGGGAAAGTGAGGGAGTGATTTTTTCTCTTTGACAGTCCGCAGTGAGCGGGAGTAGACCACTGCTCCCTTCGACGGGAAGCGAGCTGTAAGCCGCGGACTGAAGAGTGGGGTGGTAGCGAAGCTGGTTATCGCGCTGGCCTGTCACGCCGGAGATCGCGGGTTCAAGTCCCGTCCACCTCGCCTGATCGATACGATGAACGCCCCGGCGAACCAACGAGGTTCCCGGGGCGTTTGTCATTTCAGGGGTCGCGCGAGGCACCGAGGGTGCGCTGGGCCCGATGCCCCCCCCGTCCATCGGTGCCCCCTCCGTGAGGAGCAAATCCGATCAGAAGAGGGTTGCGGCGTCTCGAGCAGCGTGAACGAGGTCTTCGAAGGCATCGCGTTCGTGCTGCGCCGCCACGGCGACCTCTTCAATCTTGCTCGCCATGGGTTCGCGCTGCTGGGCGTTTGGATGCCCCGCCGCGTGGCTGACGTCCTGTTCGAGGAGGCGGGCGCTGGCGGTGAGGCGCATCAACGCTGACCGCTCGCGCTCTCGGAGTCGGTAGACCTCGAGCGGAGGATTTTGAATCGACTCGATGAAGCTGTTGGGGGCCACCAGGAGTTCGGCCATCGGCCCGCGGTGGCACTCAGCGAAAGTCCGGGGAAGCGATCCTCCGCGCACCTCGTCGGCAGTTCGTCGGATGTCGGCCGCGGCGAGTGTGCCGAAGCAGCGCCGCAGCGCCGTGTCGATGTAGTGCTGGTGGCTCTCCTCGACGCGCTTGGCCCATAGGCGGTGCGGGTCGCGCGCGCGACGCCACGCCAGGAAGATTCCGATGGCGCCGACCACGAGGGCGACGTTGATCCAGAGGGGGGCGCGGGACGCGCTGGGCTTCGGGG
Organism: Deltaproteobacteria bacterium; assembly: GCA_947477565.1. Classification (GTDB taxonomy): domain Bacteria; phylum Myxococcota_A; class Polyangia; order Polyangiales; genus SCUS01. Next base: position 35,400 of record CANJUR010000013.1, on the reverse strand, counting down.
ATGCGGTGGTATTGGGCATTGGGTTTGTGTGGGGTTCTTGGTGCTAGGTAAACGATCCGTGGGGGGCGCGCTACGGTGGACTCGCGGAGAACCGTTGCGACGGCGCTTTACCTCTCTGGGTACTTCGGCGTAGTGTGTTCACAGACATCGCGTGATCAGGGGTGGGCCCTGGTACGTGGTCGATGTCCGCACAGAGTCGTCCAGCCCTCGCACGTGGCCCCCGAATGTTCGGGCGAGCGCGACAGCGAAGGGGCGGTCGACCATCGAATAGAGGATTTTCATGACGTTTACCGAGGCCGCTGAGGCCGTGCTGCGCAAGCTGGGCAAGCCCCTTCATTTCAAGAAGATCACGCAGATCTCAATCGACGAGAACCTGCTCTCCCATGTGGGCAAGACCCCCGAGGTGACGATGAGCACCCGGCTCGCAACGCTGACACGCCGCGACGATCCGTCGCAAAACATCGTTCGGGTTCGCCCGGGGGTGTTTGGGCTGCGCGAGTGGGGTGCCATTGATGCCGCCGCCGACGAAGGCACCGAGGCCGTGGACACCGCAGAGACCGATACCGGTACCGCGACGGTGGCGGCCGAAGGCGTCGAGGCGTCGGCCGGAGATTCGGGCGAGGAGAGCGTCGCGGTGGAGACGCCGAAAGCCGTTACAGCCGCGCCAGAAGTGGACGAGGCGCCGCGCTCTGCAGAGGAACTGGAAGTCCAGGCTCGCATGGCCGCCGCGGTCGAGGGTCTCTCCGAAGAAGACGACGACGACGAGCCCCTGTTGGGTGGTTCGGCGGAGAAGCAGGATGGCAACAAGCGGCGTCGGCGTCGGCGTCGGCGAGGTCGGGCGGGCGAACGCCTCGACGGCGCACCGGGCACCGAAGGGGCCGCGGGCGAAGAGGGTGCTGCGACGGGCGCCGTCGAGGGCGAGACTCCGGCGGAGGCCGTCGCCGTCGAGGGCGAGGCACCGCGCGAGGTCGGCGAACGACCTGAGCCGGTACGCACCGAGCGCGGCGAAGAGCGCGGGCGTGGTCGGCGCGGCGATCGCGGTGATCGTGGCGATCGTGGCGATCGTGGACCTCGCGAGCAGCGCGGCGAAGGCCGTCGCGACGAGCGCACCGAAGTGCGTATGGAACCGGCTCCGGAGGGACGCGACGAGGAGATCGGTCGCGACACCGCGGATGCCGTGGTGGCCATCCTTGCGCGGCGCGATGACCGCCAACCGGTGGGTCTCCGCACGCTGATCGAAGAGGGTCTCCGCTCGGGCAAGCTTGCGGGCGATCCGGCGCTCTTGCAGTCCACCGTTTCCGCGGCCATCCGGGTCGATGGTGCTCGTCGGGCGCTGCGCGGTGAGCGCAGTCGACTGCGCCTCGCCGGTGGTCGCGTGGGCCTCCTCGACTGGACGCTTCCTCCGGACCTCGTTCGCGCGGAGGCCGAGGCCCTCGCGGCGCTTGAGCGTCTGCGCGACGCCTCTCGTCGCTACGTCGTTCGGCGTATCAACGAACTCCCCCAGGCCTCCTTCGTCGAGGCCTCCGCGCTGCTGCTCGAGCGCATGGGCATCTCGTCGCTGCGCTCGACCCGTCGGCCGGGGCTCTCGCAGGTCGAAGCCCACCTTTGCGGCATCGCCCGGCGCGGTCCCGAGGAGATTCCTGTCGCCATCGTGTTGCGGCGCGGCGGTGAGGTTGGCCGCGAGCGCGTGATCGAACTCCGCGGCTCGCTGCATCACTACAACAACGCCCGCACGGGATGGCTGTTCACCACCGGCCAGGTGCTCTCCGGGGCGCGCGATGAGGCCTCCCAGGACGGCGCGGCGCCCATCACCCTGGTCGATGGGGTCGGTCTCGGCCGCCTGCTCGACGAGCACAAGGTGCTGGTCAACCACTCGACCGTGACTCTGCCCTACCTGGACATCGACCTGTTCGACCAGCTTCGCGGCGGCTGATCAGCCACTCGCTCCGCCGTCCTCTCCGTCAGAAACACCCTCGCATACATTCCCGGTAGGCCTCGTCGCTTCGAGCGACGCAGGCCGCATCCTGTCGCGGGCAATGCCCGGTGCCGGTGCCCCACGCGCTACGGCAGTCGTGCCCACAGCCTGCGCCCGGTGGCTCGGCGCCGGTGCTGTCCCGCTGCGTCGGCGGCGGCGCGTTGACCGGGTTGCCGCCCGTCGAGATTCGCCCGCTCCACGGGCTTGCGGCGGTCGCCTCCGCTGCCACTTCGGTGCGTGCGGTGGCACGATCGACATCGACCGTGAGCGCCGCGGTAGGCGTCGTCGGCGCTCCAGGCAATGCGGCGTTGGCGCTCGGGTTCAGTGACGCGGCGTTGGCGCCGGAGGACGATTGGCCGGGGTTCGGGCGATCGCCGGTGCCAATGGCAGCGAGGCGGTTGCGCGCGAAGTCCACGCGGTCGGGATTGGCACCGTAGCTGTACGACTGGAGCCAACTGCTCCAGCAGGAGACGCGCGCAGTGTCGATGACGGCGCTGTCATAATCGAGCCCATAGCAGCGCTCGAAGGCGCTCTCGCCGTCATACACGTAGCGGTAGTTGGGGCCGCACCCGACGAGGGCGGTCAAGGCCGTGAGGAAGGCGATCCGGGCGGTGCTCAACATGCTCCGACTGTAGCCCGCATTACCGGGGGGCGCAGTTCAGCCGGTGGGGGCGAGAAGGCGGTGGGCAAGCTCGCGCCAGCGCCGTGCGGCGTCCTGCTGCGAGCGCACGTTGCCGAGCGTCGTCAGGGTGACCGCGTCGGCGCTTCCGCGCACTTCATCGATCATCGCGGTGGGAGAAAGACTCTGCGAGAGCTCCAGCGCGAGCGCACGGTGGGCCTCGGCGGTGCGCCGACAATCAACGACCACGCGCGCCGTGTGAATGGTCTCGCGAATCGATCGCGGGAGCGTGGTGACCTGCGCGAGATATGACATCGGGAGCTGAACCGACTCGGCGAGGTTCCAGAGGTCGCGGGCACTCCAGCAGGGGAGAGCCTCGGCGAAGTCCCAACTGGTGTCGTGCTCGACGGCGTCGAGGGCGAGTTCGCGCCGAAGGCCACCATCGGTGACGCCCAGCACAAGCTCCTGGATGGCACCCTCGAACCATCGTCGGCGGGTTCCTTCGAGTCCGCGATCGCCTGCGACGGCGAGCGAGCGGAAGGCCTGCCGCCAGCGTCGGCGGTCGGGGTCGCGCCGCTGCAGGATGTTCACTGCGCGCGGGAAATCCCGGCGTCGGCAGAGGATCGCAGCGTCGTCGCTGATGCGGGTGTAGTCCACGACCGGGTTCTGGGGCGTCATCGAAGAGAAGGGTTCGCAGAACTCCCATGGGCTGGTCAAAGAACCAGCAGGGAGAGGGGGAGGGGTTTTTACTCAGCCGGTAATCTCGCCGACGACGGCGATGGCTGCGCGGAGTCGATCGACCTTGTCGGCCAGTTCGGTGAGGCGCTCGCGGTCTTTGGCCACCACGTCCGCTGGGGCGCGGCCCACGTAGTCTGGGTTCTTGAGCCGTCCGACGAGTCCGCCAGACTCTTTCTGCGCCTTGAGAATGTCCTTCTCCAGTCGCTCTTTCTCCTTCGCCGGGTCGATGTGCCCGGCGATCGGGATCAGCACCTCGACCCCGTGCGAAACGCCGTAACCGACTCCCCGGGGGCGTGCTTCGCTCGGCGAGCCATGGACGATCTCCCGGGCGCGTGTGAGCCGACGAATCTGCGCCTCGTAGGTCTTGAGCACCGAGCGTGTGTCTTCGTCGTCCGTACGGAGGGTGACGGCGATGGCCGCGCCTGGCTTGATGCCGAGCTCGGCACAAATGCGGCGAACACCTTCAATGGTGCCTTGCAGGGCAGCGATCCGACGCTCGGCGTCTGGGTCGGCCGCGGCGTCGCCCTCGTCAGGAAACGGCGCGAGCGCGAGCACTTCGGGCAGTCCGCCATCGGCGCGTCGTCGTCGGATGTTCTCCGGGAGGTGCGACCAGCACTCCGCCGTGAGGTGCGGCATGAACGGATGCAGCAGGCGGTGCACGGTCTCCAGGCAGTGCGCGAGGGTGAGCTTGAACGACGCCCGGATGGCCTCGTCTCCTCCCTCGAAGACCGGCTTGCAGAGTTCGAGAAACCAGTCACAGAGCTCGTACCAGAAGAATTGGTACACGGCCGCCGTGGCCTCATCGAGGCGAAACTCCTTCACGCCATGGTTCACGGCGCCGATGGCGTGCGCGAGGCGAGAGAGAATCCACCGCTCGGCGTCCGAGGCCGGCTGCGGAAACGCTCCGGTCGGGCGCGGCGTCACGTCGGCGATGTGTGTGAGAGCGAAGCGCGTGGCGTTCCAGACCTTGTTGCAGAAGTCCCGATAACCCTGGAGTCGCGCGAGGTTGAGGTTGATCTTGCGCGACTGCGGGGGATGGCTCGCGAGGTAGAAACGCACCGCGTCTGCGCCGAAGGCAGGGAAGCCTTCCTTCATCGTCGACACGCTCGGGTACGCCTTACGGAACTTTTGCAGTCCCTCCTGAAAGGGTGCGCTGCCCGACGCGTGGGCGACGATGTCCTCGAGGGTCGCCCCGTTCACGAGGTCGAGCGGGTCGATGACGTTGCCCTTCACCTTGGACATCTTCGAGCCGGTCTCGTCGCAGACCATTCCGTGCAGGAGCACACGGCGAAACGGCACATCGCCAAGGAAGTGCAGCCCCATCATGAGCATGCGGGCGACCCAGAAGAAGATGATGTCGAAGCCGGTCTCCATCACCGACGTTGGGTAGAAGGTCTTGAGCGCGGCCGTGGCGTCGGGCCACCCCAGCGTCGCGAAGGGCCAGAGCGCCGAACTGAACCAGGTGTCGAGCACGTCGGGATCGCGGGCGAGGTTGGCCGATCCGCATGCGGTGCAGCCGGTGGGGTCTTCTCGCGAGACCACCGTCGCGCCGCAGTCACCGCAGTACCAGGCAGGCACCTGGTGGCCCCACCAAAGCTGCCGCGAGATGCACCAGTCCTGGATGTTGGTCATCCAGTGCATGAAGGTCTTGGTCCACTCCTCGGGCGTGAAGGTGGTGCGGCCCTCTTCGACGGCCCTGATCGCAGGCTCCGCCAGCGGCGCCATGCGCACGTACCACTGCGGCAGGAGCAGCGGCTCGAGGATGTCCTGCGTGCGTTGACAGCGCGCGTAGGGAATCGAATGCGGAGTGGCGCCGCGGTCGAGGCCTCGCTCGGCGAGGGCGGACTTCACGGCCTCGCGCGCGACGAATCGATCGAGGCCCGCGAAGGGTCCGGCTTCGGCGTTGAGAGTGCCGTCGAGGTTGAGGATGTTGATCATCGCGAGTTGGTTTCGACGACCGCACTCGTAGTCGTTGAAATCGTGGGCGGGCGTGACCTTCACGGCGCCGGTTCCCTTCGTCGGGTCGGCAAGGAGGCCGTCGGCGATGATGGGAATGGTTCGATCGACGAAAGGGTGCTTCACCCGCTTGCCGACGAGGCTCTGGTAGCGCGGGTCGTCCGGGTGCACCGCGATGGCCGTGTCGCCGACCATGGTCTCCGGCCGCGTGGTCGCAACCACGATTTCGCCAGAACCATCCTCGAGCAGGTATGCGAAGGAAAAAAGCTCGGAGTTGGGGTTACTTGGATCGGGGTCTTCGCGATCTACTTCAAGGTCTGAGATTACCGTCTGGGCCTTGATAGACCAGTTGACCAGTCGGTTGGCTCGATAGATCAAGCCCTCCTCGTAAAGCCTCACAAACGCTTCACGAACGGCCCGCGACAGATCCGGGTCCATGGTGAATTTCTCGCGCGTCCAGTCTACGGACGAGCCCATCACCTTGAGTTGTTCGAAGATCCTTCCTCCGGAGCGGCCCTTCCACTCCCAGACCCGCTCGATGAAGCGCTCGCGCCCCAACGCATGCCGGTCGCTGCCTTCGCGTTTCAGTTCGCGCTCGACCACGATCTGCGTGGCGATGCCCGCGTGGTCGATGCCCGGGAGCCAGAGCGTGTTCTGCCCGGACATTCGCGCGTGTCGCGTGATGCTGTCCTGGATGGTCAACATGAGCGCGTGCCCCATGTGCAGCGAGCCCGTCACGTTGGGCGGCGGAATCGCGATGGAGAAGCTCTGCGCGTTGTCGAGGCCGTCCACCGCGTGAAACCACGTCGAGCCAAGCTCGCGCGCGCGCCACCGGGGCTCAACTTCGTTGGGGTCGTAGGGGCGGGTGAAATCGCTGGTCGACATCCGAGGTCTCCTCACGGTCTGGGAAGGCTTTGCTTCCTACTGTGCGGACGCGCGGGTCGCAACGCCTTCGGCATGCGAGCGGATGTCGAGGGAAACTACGGGGCGGTGAGTCGCTTCAACTCTTCGCGGATCATCGTCTCCGCAAGGGTCGGAACGACCTCCCAGACCACGCGCTCGACGACCTCGCGGGTGAGGGCCGTGATGGCCTCGACCTGCTGCGGCGTGAGGCCCAGCGACGCTGTCTTCGCAGCGATTTGATCGGAGACGGACTTCGCGATGTCAGCGGCCTGCACGGGCATCGCGGGCTTCGGGATCGCGACCGGCTCGACTACCGAAGCGGCCTTTTCAGGCATGCGTGGCGCAAGGTCGCCCGACTCGGGAAGGAGGTCATCGGCGGACACGCGCGCGGGCTTCACCGGGGCGAGCGGCGGGGTCGGGGCCATGAGCACCGGAGAGGGCGCAGCGGCCGCCGCCTGCGGACGGGCGAGGGGGATCGGTGGCGAAGCCGGAGGCCGCGCAGCGCTCGCCGACAGCGGAGGGGCAGGCGCGGGCGCAGCCTTCGCCGTGGTCGGCGCGGCGGCCGCACCGCTGATCGACTGGCGGATTCGATCGATCATGGCCTGGGAATCGAAGGGCTTGAGAACCGCGCCCTGCGCGCCGGCGGCGCGGGCGGCCGCCTCGTCGAGTGGCGAGTGGTCGGAGTAGAGGAGGTACACCGGGACGGCGGAGAGGTTCGGCTCGCCGCGCAGGCTCTTCACGAGGTCGTAGCTGCTCGTGCCCGGGAGATTGATGTCTACGATGATCGCGTTGGGACGCAGCTCGCGGGCGCGGGAGAGCGCACCGTCAGAGCCGTCATGGGTCACGACTGCGATGTCTTCACCGGCGAAGGTCATCTCGAAGACCTTTCGCATCGTCGCGCTGTCATCGATGACGAACACGGATTTGGGCACGAACGACTCCTTCTTCAGCAGAACTCCGGGCAACGATCGCTCGCGCGAGCGGGGACACCCGTGAGCCAGCGTCGACGTTGTAGGGGGGCGTCAAAGAACGTGTCAAGAATCGCGAGAGGTCCCTTGCCGACCGGGCCTCGCTGTCTTGCTCGGGAGCGACCTAACGTGGCAATCATCGCTAGTACCGCGCGTCGATGGACGGCCGCGCGCATCCCGATGGAGCCCGCCTGTCGCCGTGAGTCCCGGTCCGACGAAGCAAGACAACTCACGTTTGGACGACTACCGCATCGTCGCCGAACTCGCGCGAGGCGGGATGGCGACGGTCTTTCTCGCCGTCTACGAGGGCGTCGCCCGGCCGCGGGAGATCGTGGCCATCAAGGTGGTGCACCAACATCTCGCGTATGACCCCGAATTCGTGGCGATGCTGGCGGACGAGGCCCGTATCGCGTCGGCCATCAGGCATCCCAACGTGGTGGAGATCCGGGAGTTCATCCTCGGACGCGCAGACGGACGCAACTACATCGTCATGGAGTATGCGGACGGCGAGACGCTGGCGATGTTTCTGAAGCAGGCCGCGCGGGGCAAGCGGGTGAGCACGGCGCTGGCGGCAAGCATCGGGGCCGACGTCGCCGGAGGTCTCCATGCGGCGCACGAACTCCGTGGCCCGCATGGGGAGTCGCTCGACCTCGTGCACCGCGATGTCTCGCCGCAGAACATCATCGTGACCTACGACGGGCGGGTGCAACTCACGGACTTCGGCGTCGCCAAGGCCACCGGGCGGATCCAGCGGACGCAGCCCGGGGAGATCAAAGGCAAGCTCGCGTACATGGCGCCGGAGCAGGCCTTCGGGCGCGACGTCGATCGCCGCGCGGACGTCTACGCCCTCGGGGTGGTGCTCTACGAACTCGCGATGGGCCGGCGATTGTTTGGCGGAAAAACGGACGCGGAGACCATCCGTAACGTCATGCAGCACAACATCGTCGCACCCAGGGAACTCGACCCTGATTTCCCCGAGGGCCTCGAGCAACTCATCCTCGCGATGCTCGCCAAAGAGCCGAACGACCGCTTCCAGACCGCAGGCGCCGCGGAGCGAGCACTGCGTGGCTACCTCCGGAGCGTCAACGCCCCGGACCTCACGACGAGCCTCGGGGAGTTCGTGCGCGACCTCGACCCCGGCCGCTACCGCGCCAAGCAGGACCTCCTCCGCAGCGAGCGCGCGCTGCTGCCCGCTCCACCGAAGCCCGCACCGCGGACGAGCGACATCGCAGCAGTCTCCGACGACGCACCGACGTTGCTCTCGGCGGAGTTCGAAGAGGCCAGGCGGCAGATCGGGCTCGCTCCTTCGGCCGCGCGGCTCCCCGCGCAGGTGCCGCCGACTCCGCTTCTCTTCGGCCAGACCCTCCAATCAGATTTTTCACCGGTGCTGTTCGATCAGATCCGCAGCGCGTCGGCACCTCCGGTCACGCCCGTCGTGCGTGCCGCCAACCGGTCGCGCACCCTCCTCTGGGTGGTGATCATCGTGGGGCTGCTGCTGATTATCGGTGGGGCCGCGGTGGTCGCGGCGCTGCCCGCAGGCTGAACGCGTACTTACAGGGTCTTGTATTCGGAATGCTCGCCGTACACCCGGCGGAGCGCGTCAGAGATCTCCCCGACAGTCGCGCCCGCCTCGACTGCGTCGAGCACCCGAGGCATCACGGGTTGCGCCTCGCGGGCACAGCGCTCGACGGCGATGGTCGCCGCCCCGGCCCGGGCGGAGTCGCGTCGTGCGCGCCACGCCTGCAGCCGGGCGACCTGCTCGCGCTCCTGGGCTTCGTCGATGCGTTGCAGCGGCACGGCCTCGCTCACGTCCTCGCGGTGCACGTTGATACCGACGATGGGCCGGTCGCCGCGCTCGATTTCCAGTTGGTACCGATAGCTGGCGTCCTGAATTTCGCGCTGCACGTAGCCCTGTTCAATCGCCGCGACCATGCCGCCGAGTTGATCGACCCGCGCGAGATAATCCTCCGCACGGCGACGGAGGTCTCGGGTCATGGCCTCGACCACGTAGCTTCCCCCAAACGGATCGACGACGTCGGCCACGCCGGACTCCGCGCCGATGATCTGCTGCGTGCGGAGCGCAAGCGTGGCGCTCTGTGCGGTTGGCAGCGCGAGGGCCTCGTCGAAGCTATTGGTGTGCAGTGATTGGCAGCCACCGAGCACCGCGGCGAGGGCCTGAATGGTCACCCGCACGACGTTGTTGAGGGGCTGCTGCGCTGTGAGCGTCGCCCCCGCGGTCTGGCAGTGAAACTTCAGGGCGCGCCCCTTCGCGCTCGTCACCCCGAAGCGCTCGGCCATGATCGACGACCAGAGCCCGCGCGCCGCGCGAAACTTCGCGACCTCTTCGAGGAGGTTGTTGTGCACGTTGAAGAAGAACGAGAGCTGCGCGGCGAAGCGCTCGGCGTCGAGGCCTGCGGCGAGGGCCGTCTCGACGTAGGCGATGCCGTTGGCGAGGGTGAAGGCGATCTCCTGCGCGGCGTCGCAGCCGGCCTCGCGCATATGGTAGCCGGAGACGGAGATGACGTTCCAGTGAGGGGTCTCGCGGGATGCCCAGGAGAAGAGGTCGCCGATGAGATGCAGCGACGGCCGCGGGGGATGGATGTATGTGCCCCGCGCGACATACTCCTTCAGTAGGTCGTTTTGGATGGTTCCGCGCAGCTTCCTGGGGTCGATGCCGCGGCGTCGAGCGACCGCGACGTAAAGCGCCAGCAGCGTGCCCGCGGTGGAGTTGATCGTCATCGACGTGGAAACCTTGTCGAGCGGAATCGCGTCGAAAAGCGTCTCCATGTCCTCGAGCGTGTCGACTGCGACGCCCACCTTGCCGACTTCCCCGAGGGCCATCGGGTGATCGCTGTCGCGACCCATCTGCGTCGGCAGGTCGAAGGCCACCGAGAGGCCCGTCTGACCCCGCGAGAGCAGCAGTCGGTAGCGCTCGTTGGACGCCTTCGCGCTGCCGAAGCCGGCGTATTGGCGCATCGTCCAGAGCCGCCCGCGATACATATTTGGCTGCACGCCCCGAACGAACGGGGCCTCGCCCGGAAACCCGATGTCATCGACGGGATCGATGTCCGCGAGGTCGGCGGGCGTGTAGAGCGTCTGCGGGGTCTGGGCCCCGGCGAGCAACCCCTTCAACGGCCGCGGCGGCGAGTGCGCCTCCAGCGGCGTGAGGCTCTCCCGCTCCCACCGCGCGACGGACTCGGACACCCTCGGATCGCTGCTCATCGTAGACACTCCTCCACGCAGCTCGGATCGCGACGGGCGCGTTGCGAAGCGACGCAAGGCAACGGATAAATCAATCCTGTCCTGATGGCTACGATCCTCCACATCGAAGACGATCCGCAGAGTCGCCTGCTGGTGCGTAAACTTCTCCAGCGCGCCGGCCATGAGGTGCTCGAGGCCGTATCGGGGGTCGAGGGGACGCGGGTCGCGACGCACGCACGCCCGGACCTGGTGCTTCTGGATATCAATGTTCCGGACCTCGATGGCTACGAGGTCGCGATGCTGCTGCGCGAGCGCCTCGCGGAGGTACCGATCGTCGCGGTGACGGCGGAGGGCGATCGCGCGACGGCGCTGGGGCTTGGGTGCCGCGGCTTCATCGCGAAGCCCATCGAGGTGCGAACTTTTGTCGCGACGGTGGAGTCCTTCCTCGGATCGAAGCCACTCGAGGGGACTCCTGTTGCGTACCCGGAGACGAGCTCCGAAGCCCTGCTGCGGGCGCAGGGCGCGCGGGTCGCAGCTCGGCTCGAGGCCAAGGTGCACGAACTGAGCGACGCGCACGAGCGGCTTGTGGAGGCCGACCGGTTGCGACGCGAATTTTATCGCAATGTCAGCCACGAGTTGGCGACACCGCTGACGCCGCTCGTCGGGTACGTCGGACTGCTCAAGCGCGAAGAGCTCGGGCCCCTCTCGGAGGCCCAGCGCAAGGCCGTCCGGAGTATGGACGGCGCCCTCGGTCGGCTGCGCCGCACGATCGACAACCTCCTCGACGTCACGCAGCTCGAGACCGGCCGCCTGCGCTTCACCTTCGCTCCCTACGACCTCCGCGAGGTGGTGCTCCGCGCCATCGACGCACAGCGCCCCGCTCTCCTTGCTCAGGGCACGCAGATTCTCGCGACCATCCCCGATGCTTCGCTGCCCGCGCTCGGCGACGCCGACCGCCTCGGTCGCGCGGTCGATCATCTCATCGACAACGCCGCGAAATTTGGCGCGCCCGGTAGCGTGGTGGGCGTCGAACTCCGCTTCAGCGCGACGCACGCTGAACTCCTCGTGGCTGACGATGGCGCCGGCGTTGCGCCGGGCTGGCTCGCCCGCATTTTTGAACCCTTCGTGCAAGTCGATGGCTCGCTGACCCGTCGCCACGGCGGCGCTGGGGTCGGGCTCGCCGTGGTGCGGGGTGTCGCCGAGGCGCACGGCGGCGGCGTCGTGGCGGAGACCGGCTCACGGATGCGGGTCGCTGGGCGCACCTTCCCGGGGCTCCTGGTGCGGCTGCAGGTCTCGCGTCGCCCGGAGGAGCCATGAGCCCGACGAGTCCGCGCGTGTACCTCGATCATCACGCGACCACGGCGCTCTCGGCGGGTGCGCGCGCTGCGATGGGTCCGCTTCTCGAGGATGGATTTCTGGGCAACGCGTCGAGCACGCACTCCCACGGGCGGCGAGCGCGCTCGCTCATCGAAGCGGCTCGCCGTTCGCTCGCCGGCTCGATTGGCGCCTCGCCCGCCTCGCTGACCTTTACCTCCGGAGGAACCGAATCCGCGCACCTCGCCGTGCTTGGCCTCGGCCGCGCGGCAACCGTCACGTCGCTCTGGTGCGACCCCGGCGCTCACCCCTGCGTGGTCGCTGCGATGGAGTCACTGGGCGTCGAGCGCTCACTCGCCGTGCGCTGGATTCCTACGAGTGCAGAAGGGGCGATCGACGTCCGGGCGTTCGCGAATGTTCTCCTGGAAGGAGCGCTGGTTGCGCTGTCCTGGGTGCAGCACGAGACGGGCGGAGTGGCGGACATAGCGCCTCTGCGGACTCTGCTCGCCGAGCGCCATGCGCGCTGGATGCTCGATGCGGTGCAGGCGCTCGGAAAGATCTCTGTGGCTGCAGAATCTACCGGCGCCGACGCGCTTACATTTTCGGCGCACAAGATCGGTGGGCTGTCCGGCGTCGGGGCGCTCTGGGCGAGGGGAGGAAGCGACCTCGCGACGGTGATGCCCGGCGGCGGTCAGGAGCGTGGGTTGCGCGGCGGAACGGAGAACGTGATCGGCATCGTCGCCTTCGGGGCGGCGGCCGCGGAGGTCGCCGAGCGCCTCGCTGCGATGCCATCCGTCGCGAGCCTTCGGGACACCATCGAGGGCATCCTGCTGGGTTTCGGCGCTTCGCCATCGATTCGCGCTCGGGAGCGTGTGGCGACGGTGACTCACGCCGCATGGGCCGCGGACGTCGCCGGGGCTGAACTCGTCGCGGCGTTCGACGTCGAGGGAATCTCCGTGTCGTCCGGCGCGGCGTGCTCGAGCGGCCGGGCGCGCGCGTCGGCATCCATCGCTCGCACGTTTCCGACCGAGCCCTGGCGCGCATCCGGGGCGCTTCGGGTGTCGTTGTCGCCCACGACCACAGTTCGCGATGTCGCCCGCTTCAGGGAGGTCGCGTCGGTGGTGTTGCCACGCTTCTTTCCCCGCTAGGCGTCGGCTACGGGCGCAGGACGACACGAACGAAGAAGTCCTGGCCGCCGCCGTTGCGCAGGAGCACCGAGCGGTCGTTGACGCCGAGCACCCCGTTGCACGCCGGGATCAACGTCGCTGCGCTCCCGATCTGTTGCGCGAGGTTGCCCATGTTGGAGAACGCCGCGTAGAGGTCGATGGAGGTCGGTGGCCGTCCGAGTCCGTGGCAGAGCCGAATCGTAGTGTATTTGGGGTAGCTGAAGTGCGGCCCTTCCCACGGGGAGCTAACCCAGGCGCCGCTGGCGTCGTCGAGGTACGAGCCGGGCAGGCCGCCGTCGCAGCCGACGTCGATCACGCCGTTGCACTGCGCGGGCTCCGTCGGCTCCGCGCAACCGACCGCCGTTGCGCCGATGGCTGCGAGCAGCAGCGCCGACTTCACGTGAGCGCCTCGGCGATGTCGCGTGCGTGGTACGTGACGATGATGTCCGCGCCCGCGCGCCGGATCGACAGCAGCGTCTCGCGCACCGCACGGTGCAAGTCGATCCAGCCATTTTGCGCTGCGGCGTGGAGCATCGCGTACTCGCCGGACACGTTGTACGCCGCGACCGGAATCTGCACTGCATCTTTCACGGCGCGGATGACGTCGAGGTACGCGAGCGCGGGCTTCACCATCACGATGTCTGCGCCCTCTTCGACGTCGAGGCGCACCTCGCGCAGGGCCTCCCGGGTGTTCGCCGGGTCCATTTGGTAGCCCGCGCGGTCGCCGAACTTCGGAGCACAGTCCGCCGCCTCGCGAAACGGCCCATAAAACGCGCTCGCATACTTCACCGCGTAGGCCATCACGACGGTCTCGTCGTGGCCCGCTGCGTCGAGCGCCCGGCGCACGGCTCCGATGCGGCCGTCCATCATGTCGCTCGGCGCCACGACGTCGGCGCCGGCCTCTGCGTACACCACGCCAATGCGTGCGAGGCGATCGATGGTGGCGTCGTTATCGACCTCCACGGTTCCGTCGCGGCGGGTGTGCAGCACCCCGCAATGGCCGTGGGACGTGTACTCGTCCACGCAGACGTCGGCCATCAGAACGCTCTGCGGTAGCGCCGCGCGCAGCGCCCGAAGCGCCGTCGGTACCGGTCCGGCCGGGTTCCAGGCGCCGGATCCCTCGTCGTCCTTCTCGTCCGGCAGGCCGAAGAGCAGGAAGCTTCGAATACCGAGTGAGGTAAGCGCCTGAGCTTCCGCGACGGCGAGATCGACGGAGAGCTGCGCGTGCCCTGGCATCGAGTTGATGGCCTTGCGGCGCCCTTCGCCAAGCGTGACGAAGAGCGGCGCTACCAGCTGCTCCGGGTGCAGGCGGGTCTCTCGAACCAGCGAGCGGAGGGCGGCGGTCTGACGGAGGCGACGCGGTCGTTCGAGGGGAAAGCTCATGGCGGGGCGAAGGCTCCCTGGCGGTAGTGGTCTCGCAGCGATTCGCGGAGGCCGGCGACGGTATACACCGACGCTTCGACGTGGACGGGCATCCCCAGCGCGCGGGCGACCTCCGAAGTGGCCGGCCCGATGGAGGCGACGACGAGCCCCGAGGGCATCGGGAGGAGGCCTTTTCCGAGGGTCTCCGCGATGCCGCGCGCGGTCGATCCGGACGTGAGAAGCACGGCGTCGAGACCTCCGCTGGACCAGAGCGCTCGAAGCCGGTCGCGGTCGCTCTCGGTGGGTCCGAGCGTGCGGTAGGCCGCGATGTCTTCGACGAGTGCACCGCGCGCGGCGAGACCCGTTGGTAGCGCCGCCCCGGCCACCTCCGCGCGGGGCAGGAGAATCGAACATCCTGCGAGGGCGAGGCCGGGCAGTGCAGCGATCGCATCGACGACCGCGAGGCCGCGGTGCGTTGTGGCGACCGCGTCGGCCACGATGCCCTCCGTCGCGAGCACCCGTGCGGTCTCTGGTCCTACTGCGACCACGCGAGTGCGACCGAACGCTCGCGCATCGAGTCGGAGGGCGCGCAGTCCTGCAAAGGTGCGGCTGACGGCGTTTGCGGAAGTGAATGCTACGACGTCGAAGCGACCCGCGGCCAGTGACTGCAGCGCACGGTGCAGGGCTTCGGGCTGGCTCGGATCGGCGATGCGGATCATCGGGACCTCGACCACCGCGGCCCCTTCGTCAGCGAAAGCCTCGGCGGTTTCTGATGACTGCTCTACGGCGCGTGCCACGAGCACACGGCGGCCGTGCAGCCCCGCGCCATCCCACCAGCGGAGCCGCTCGCGGGGGCGCACAACCTCGCCGATCACGACGAGCGCGGGCGACGTCACGCCCACCTCGCCGACCCGCGTTGCGAGGGTCGCGATCGTGCCGACGACGACCACCTGATCGGGATGCGTCCCGGAGGAGATCAGCGCCGCGGGGGTGTTCGGGTCACGGCCGTCTTCGATGAGCGTGGCCAGGTCCGTCGCGAGCCGGTCGAGTCCCATGAAGATCAAGATGGTGTCGGCACCCGCGACTCCCCGCAGCGGCCCTGGATCGGCCGGTCGATCGGGATTTTTGAACGACGCTACGAGGGCGACGGGGGAGGATTTCTTGCCGTAAGTCAGCGGAATACCTGCGTACGCGGTCGCGCCCAGCGCAGCGCTCACGCCTGGAATCACCTCGAACGCCACGCCGTGCTCCGCTAGAAATTCGGCCTCCTCGGCTCCTCTACCGAAGATCAGCGCGTCGCCACCCTTGAGGCGCGCCACCCGTCGCCCCTGCCCGGCGCGCAGCAGGAGCATCTGGTTGATCTCATTCTGGTCGGTCGCCGCTTCGTGTCCCTCCAGGGCTACGAAGACGAGTTCCGCATCCGTGCGTGCATGGCGAAGGACACCAGAGTTTACGAGCGCATCCACGATCAGCGTGTCGGCCGCAGCGATGGCCCTGCGCCCATGGAGGGTGAGGAGACCCGGGTCACCCGGACCGACGTCAACAAGAGAGACGAAGCCAGGCACGACGGCATCACTCTACGCTGCCTTCTTGCGCGCTGTCGCCAGTGGTTTGACACCGACCGCGGGCTGCGACTACCAACCCTCCGTGCGCTGGATCGTCCTTGTTGGTTCGCTGATTGTTGCTTCTTGTCGGGGCTCGTCGCCGGTAGAGCCTGAGGCTCGCGCGCGAAACGCCGCGCCGGTGCGGGTTGCACCGCCCCTGCGAAACGGTCCCCTCGTGCGGGTGCTGACGCAATCTAGCGGGCCCGTCGACATCACCGTGGAGGTGATGCGCGAACCCCGCACCCGCGAGCGCGGTCTAATGTTTCGTCGCGAGATGGACGAGAACCACGGGATGATCTTCGTCTTCCCGCGACCCGATCATCAGGTCTTCTGGATGCACAACACCATCCTCGCGCTCGACATGATCTTCATCCGCGCTGACCGCACGATCCTGGGCATCGTGAAGAACGCCACGCCGGAGACGGACGACCCACGGGAGGTCCCGGGCGACGCGCTTTTCGTGCTCGAGGTCAACGGTGGCTTCTCCGACCGACACCACCTGATCGCGGGCGATCGGGTGGAACTCACCGACGTCCCGCCCGCGAGCGAGTGATCTGCCATGCCCACCGAATGTCTCTTCCGCACCGTCGTCATCCTCGCGCTTACTTCTGGTTGTAATCTCACAGCCCCTGCGGAGCCTGCTCTCCGAGCCATAGCGACGCCTCCCGTCGCCGCTCCTCCGCCCTCCGCGGCCCCGGCGGTTCTCAAACACCCCGTTCCCGCGCCCCCTGCGAGCGGCCGTCCCCGATCGCGCGATCTGACCGTGGTCCCGGCGCACGCCGACCCGACCGAGCCCGATCCGCTGCACGGCCGTTTTACCCTCGAGCAGGCGAGTGCGGGCCTCGCTGGGACGGGACCGCTGGTCGCGACCATAGAGACCCGTATGGGCAGCTTCTCGTGCGAGCTTCTTAGCCGCGAGGCGCCTGTGACGGTGGCCAATTTCGTCGGACTGGCGCGGGGTTCGCGCGACTTTTGGGACCCCACTGCGGGCCGCTGGGTGCGTCGCCCGTTCTACGACGGCTCGATCTTCCACCGCGTCATTCCCGATTTTATGATCCAGGGCGGTGACATCTTGCGCTCCGGAATGGGCGGTCCGGGCTTCGAGTTCGCCGACGAGAACGTTCAGGGGCACAACGCCCCTGGTCTTCTCTGCATGGCCAACCACGGTCCGAACACCAACGGTGGTCAGTTCTTCATCACCGAGGTGGCCAAGCCCCATCTCGATGGCAGTTACTCGATCTTCGGCCGCTGCACGCCAACCGAGTTGGTCGCTCGAATCACCGCCGTCGAGAGCGATCGGGGCAACATGCCCATCGAGGCGATCGTGATCGATCACGTTCGCATCACTCGTCGCTGAACTCTCGGGCAACCGTCCACGGGTGTGACGCCGACAAGGCGGCCACCCGATGATCCCCCGCACTGCTCGTCACGCGCTCGCACTCGTCTTCGTCGTCGTTGCGTGGGTTTCTTTTACCCGTCGCGGGCCGGATTCTTTCGAGCCTATTCCGGCAACGCCTTTGGCTCCCGATGTGGCGATCGTGCTCGATCCCAACACGGCCACGCGAGCGCAGCTTGAGTCACTGCCGGGCATCGGCCCCATGCTCGCCCAGCGCATCATCGAGGGCCGCTCGTCCAATGGGTACACCCGTCTCGACGACCTACGTCGCGTGCGTGGCATCGGCGAGCGCACCCTCGCCCGCATCCGGGGTCGAATGCGCGTCGTGGTTCGCTCAGAGGTCGCGCAGGAAGCTGACACCGGCGGACACCGTCAGGAAATCCGCCGCGAGGTCGCGCCCGACCAGCGGGAACGCGTACGCAGCCTCGAATGACACGGCGAACCCCCGGCGCAGAAGCCAGCGCAGACCAACGCGCGCTTCTGCGCTCGGGGTGATCCACGAATCGAGCGGGCCGACGAGCAGGTCACCGCGAACGCCCACGCCGAGATAAGGCACGATCCGCAGTACATCGAGCGCGTAGACGACCCCGACGGCGAGCGTCGCACCCTGTCTGGGCCCGCGCGGCGCGTAGGGGAACACCATCGTGTACCCTCCGACGCCGTAGAGTGAGAACGCATCGTTGAGGCCGTAATGGGTGCCTAGTTCGAGTACTGCACCGGGGCCGCCGACGGGGCCCGTGGACCCAGCGAATCCGATGCGCGGACTCAGGACCAACTCACGTTCGAGCGCCGCAGCGGGGCGAGGGGAGAGCC
The DNA here is from genome assembly GCA_947477565.1 of Deltaproteobacteria bacterium. GTDB lineage: Bacteria > Myxococcota_A > Polyangia > Polyangiales > SCUS01. The sequence goes on along the minus strand of CANJUR010000013.1, from coordinate 17,385 downwards.
ATGCCACGACGGCGAGGGAGGTGAGGGTGGCGGTGCGAGCGCGCATGCGGGGATGCAAGTACCACGGCGGAAGTGAGGCCGCGTGGGACTGGTTTGGCCGGTGGGAACCGCGGTCATTGGTTGACTCAAGAGGTCTCGCGTGTAGAGTCCGCGCCGCTCTGGCGCCGCCGGAGGACTGACAGAAGGTTCGAGGAGAGCGCGTGAGTTCGACCGACAGAGACGAGCGGGACGACGAGGCCGAAGAGGTCGAGTCCAACGAGGCGGCGGGAGCGGAGCAGGAAGCTGCGACGGAAGATCCGAACGTCCCGAAGAACCGGGCAGAGCGAAGAGCGGCGACCAAGGCCGCCCGGCGTGGGCGTGTCGCGGTGCTGGCCGATGGCACGGCGGCGACCGGGGATGAAGTCATTGGCGACCTGACAGCGGATGGTGCAGGGCTGATGCTTCCGACGACGTCGCTCGGCGGCAACCCGACCGCTCTGGCAGAGTCCACGGCAGGTGCAGGTCGGCGCCGTCCGCCCCCGCGAACGATGGCCAAGGGTACCGGCGATTCTGAGGGCGTCCCGGAGTGGGCGCGACAGATCGGTAACACGGTTGGGAAGCATCGACGCACGCTGACGCTCGCGGTGGCCGGGGTGCTGGTCGTTGTAGGCAGTTCACTGGCCTGGCAGACCTGGCGTGCCACCGCGGCATCGAAGGCTGGCGATGCGTTCGCCGAGGCGCTTCAGGTCTCGACGGCGAGCATTGAGCCCGAAGACACCCCCACCCGCGAAGATGCTCCGACCCGGCGAGGCCCGGTGTTCCGCTCGATGGAGGCTCGGCTTCGTGCGTCAGTGGAGAAGTTCCGTCAGGTAGAGCAGCGTTATCCGCGGAGCCAGGTCGCTCCGCTCGCGCGACTTTCCGAAGCGACCGCTCTCTACCAACTGGGTCGCTACCAGGAGGCGCGCCAACTCTACCAGGGGCTTATGGGCGCAGACTCCGCCGGGCTCGAAGCTCGGGTGATCGAAGGCCTGGCGTTCACGCTTGAGTCGCTCAATGACCTGGATGGTGCGGCCGTTCGTTACCGCGAACTCGGGGCGGTGCAGAACGGCACCTATCGCGACCTCGCGCAGTACGATCAAGCGCGCTTGTTCGTCCGGCGCGATGACCGTCCGCACGCCAAGGAACTCCTTCACGGCGTCATCGAGCGCACCGCGCACCCGACCGCAGCGGATCCCCTGGCGTCTTCGGTGCAGAGCCTCCGAGAGCAGGCGATCGCGCTGCTCCGGGAGATCGATCCGCAGGATCCGCAGATTCTCGAGTATGACCGTGCCCGCGCGGCCGGTGGTGGCGCCGAGGGCGAGCACGGCCATGAGGGCAACGGACGCAACCCTCTCGACTCGCTGCCCCCGGACCTCCGTCGGCAACTCGAAGAGGCCCTCCGGAAGCAGGGGCGCCGCTAAGGCTTCGGTGCTCGTCGTGAATCCAAAGCCTCTCCTGGTCGCCGTGCTCGCCGCGGCAGCGGTCGGTTCCATGGGTTGCGCCGGCCTTAGGCTGGGCACTCGCGATCGAACCGACCTCAACCAAATCGCGTCGCCTCTCCGGCACAGTCTGGCGCACTTCCAATGGAGGGCGCCCCTGGTGGCGTCCACCGATCTGGAGAGCCATCCGCGCAATCGGGTCACCCCGGTGGTCGATGGAGAGCGCGGCCTGATCTATGTGGGCGGACTCGATCACGGGATTCACGCTCTACGTGTGGACGATGGCCTCGCGATCTGGCGTTTCCAGACGCTTGGGGCGGTCGAGGGCAGCATGGTGCTCGACCGAGGCGAACTTTTCGTCGGCTGCAATGACGGTGCGCTCTACGTGCTCGATGCCCTGACGGGCGCGCTGCATTGGCGCTTCGCAACCAATGCCGAGGTGGTGCGAGCGCCCATCGTCACGGCCGATACCGTGTTCCTGATCAACGCCGACGATACGGTGTTTGCCGTCAATCGCGGCACCGGCGAGCAGCGTTGGCGCTACCACCGTGAAGCGCCGGGTGGCATCACCGCCAGCGGCCATGCGGGTTTGCTCTCCGAGCGCGGCAAACTCTTCTGCGGGTTCTCGGACGGGACGGTCGTAGCGATCGACCCTGGTGACGGAACTGCCTCCTGGGAGCGCGATACCGCGGCCGATGCCGAGGAGAGCGACGCCACCGAAGCGCACCGTGTGATCGACGTCGACACCACCCCCGTGCTGCTCGACGGGTCGCTCTTTGTGGCCTCGCAGTCCACCGGCCTCTACTCGCTCGACCCCGATGGCGGTGGGGTGCGCTGGAGGCTCGACTGGATGACGGCCGTTTCCTCGCTCGCGACCGACGGTAGACATCTGTATGCAACGTCGTCAACACTGGGGTTGGTTAAGGTCGATCCTGCGGATGGCTCGGTGCTATGGGCCCGAGACTACGGCGCAGGAGCCATGCAGGTCATGGACGCAGGCAACGGCTTGCTGATGGTGCCATCGGCCTCCCAGGCGTTGTGGCTCGTGCGGGCCCGGGACGGCGAGGTACTCGAAGGCGTCGGCCGCGGTGGCGTGACCGGGATGCCTGTACGAGTCGGATCGTGGTTTTTCTTCGGCACGAACCTGGGCGCGCTCCAAGCGTACCGACTGACGACCGAATAGTCCGGGCGGCCCGGAGGGGGTCGCCATTGGATCCGCGAATCGGCTCCTGAGGGGGAAAAGCCGACACCGCTGGGCGGCGCCTCGGATCGAAGGGTTGCTGCCGCCGGGCCTCTGGCACGGGCGAGATCCTCGGTCTGGGTAGGCCACGGAGCGACGACCAGCGAGGTCGGTCGCGCTCGGTCGGCCAACCGGCCCGGAACAAGTGGCGCGTGCGGATCGCCTGGCGTGGCGCGAACCGTGGTCGGGACCGGAAGATTCCCCTGGAAACCCCGGGACCAGAGCCAGTTTCCCCCAGGTCTTGAACTTCGCATAATATGTATTCTGTAAACTAACGAAATTCCATCCCGGGGTGGGGTGGCCTGTGGACGGCTCCACCGCCGGATCCCTCCCTCGGTTCCCTACGGGTGCCCCCGGAGGTTCTTCATGGACATTCTCCGCTGGCGACTCCCCGGGGTCCGACTGTCGCAAACTCCGGGCTGGTCACCGTGCCTACCAGTCCGCGCGAGCCACCCGGCAGATGCTGCTTCTGGTGCTCGTGGCGCGATCCCGAGGGTCCGCGCCCGGCCATACCCGCCCGGTCCACGGGATCTCGCTTCGCCGTCCGGGAGGCATCGCATTTTGCCGGCTTGCCCCCGCATGCCAGACATCCCCGCGCGAATCCCATATGTCACATATGCGCATATATCCGCGCGCACCCGCTGATATGCTGCTAATTTCGCATATGCGTATCGCGCACGATCGAAGACCTCCCGATGGCTCTCCTCGGTGGCTTGCCTACCGCCAGGCCCATCCCCCGGCCGGTCACCAGCAAAGTTGACCGAATGCAGAATTATGTAAACTGAAGATGGGCTCGGTCTCCCCGAGAGAAGCGCGGAGTCAGGCTGTATCGCTGGACTTCCCGGGCGTCGCGTCCGAGGCGACCGAGTCGGGCGCACCGGGGCGGTCGGGTCTCGGCCGGCTCTTTCTCGTCGATGCGGTGGCCAGTTGGCCGCACGCCGCCCCGATGTCCTTCCCCCCGCTGTACCTGCGAATCACAGGAACTCCCATGCCCGCCAGGCGGTCATGGAAGCGATCGCGCTCAGAATCGGTCGGTGGCCGGTAAGGCAACCCGGCAATGGGGTTCCAATCGATGAGCGAGAGGCGCGCTGGCATCAACTTGAGGAGTTCGGCGAGCGCCTCGGCCTCGGCATCCGTGGTGTTCACGCCTCCCATGAGTGCATATGCAAACATCACCAGTCGCCCTGAGCGCTCATGAAATCGCTTCGCCGCCTCAACGACCTCCCGGATGGGGTACTTGCCCTCCATCGGAACGAGGCTCCTGCGAAGCATGGTTTGAGCACTGGTAACGCTGATTCCCAAGCGTATGCGTGTTCGCATACTCGCCAGACGATCGATGCCTGGGACGATTCCGACGGTGCATATCGTGACATTCCGGGCGTCTACGGCGAGACCGCACGGGTTGGAGATCATCTCGAGCGCCTGCAACACGTTGTCGAGGTTGTGCAGCGGTTCGCCCATTCCCTGGAACACCACCCCGTGCACCCTTCCCTCGCCCGAGGCGCGCAACTCGGTAGCGACAAGCCGCACCTGCTCCACGATCTCCCACGCCTCCAGGTTCCGTGAGAGGCCCATCGTCCCGGTGGCGCAGAACGTACAACCCATGGCACAGCCTACCTGGGAGCTGACACACACCACGAAGCGGCCGGCTCGTTCGAGGGGGATTCGCACCGTCTCGACCACGGCACCATCGGGCAGCCCGACAGCAAACTTGATGAAGGGATCCTCCTGCGAGGCCCGCCGTTCGATCACCGAGACTTGTCCGATGGGGAGTTCGGCCTCCACTGCTTTTCTCGCGGTGGTTCGAAGTTGCTGCACCCCGAGGAGTGAATCGCCGCCCCGTTGGACGACATGCGCGATGATGCGTCGGGCTTCTGGGAGCGTGAGGGCCGGGCCGAAGCGTTCGGCCAATCGTTCGGGGGTCTCGCCCTGGAGGCGATCGGTCGGGTGCATGTCTCGGGTGCTCTGCGGGCTCGCGGGGATGAAAAGGGCTGCCGTTGCGCGAGGCTACCTCTGCGGAACGCCAGTGGTATAGGACTCACACTCATGGAGCCCAAGCTCGACGCCCTCTATGCCTGGTTACGCGATGCCGGGTCGGTTCTGGTCTGCTTCTCGGGCGGCGTCGATAGCGCGTTTGTCCTGAAGGCCGCCCACGTTGCCCTTGGTGACCGCGCGCTGGGCCTCACTGCCCTTTCTCCCGCCCTTCCGGTCGCCGAGCGCGAGGCCGCCACCGCCATTGCCGCGGAGATCGGCGTACCCCACGTGGCAGTCGATTCTCACGAGATCGATGATCCCAGTTATGTGAAGAATCCCGTCAACCGCTGCTTCTTCTGCAAGTCAGAGCTCTATCGCGTGGCTCTGGCAGAGGGCGAGCGACGAGGCTTTGCTGTCGTGGTCAACGGCACCAATCTCGACGACCTCGGCGATCATCGGCCCGGACTCCAGGCCGCGACCGATCAAGGGGTTCGCTCTCCGCTGGTCGAACTCGGGTTCACCAAGGACGACATCCGCCGGTGCGCCCAGGCTGTGGGCTTGAGCGTCTGGGACAAACCGGCGGCGGCCTGCCTCGCCTCGCGAATTCCATACGGGACCATGGTCACGCACGACCGACTGCGGCAGATCGATCGCGCGGAAGACGGGCTGCGCGCGCTTGGATTCCGTCAGATGCGAGTCCGTTATCACGGCGATGTGGCCCGTGTAGAGGTCGGCGCGGCGGAACTTCCGGTCGCCTTCGAACGGCGGGTGGAGGTTTCTGCGGCCTGCCATCAAGCGGGTTTCGCCTTCGCGACGCTCGATCTCGATGGGTACCGACTGGGTTCCAACAACGAGGTCGTCCGACTCAAGGTGCTCAAATCGTGAGGCGGACGCCGGTTCGCGCGAGGTTCGCGTGGATCGGTGGCGGAGCGGTGCTTATCGCCTCGGCAGCGCTCGCGCAGGATGTGCCCGTCCCACTTTTTCTACCGCCCTCGCCCGCCCACCCGACCGTGGGCGCACCGACGAAGAAGGGGGATTCTAGGGGTGATGAGACGAGCCTGGTGATTCCGGTGGCGACGCTCGTCAACGTGCACACCCTTGAAGCAATCCTGCTCGATTCCGCCCCGTCAGAGCGAGAACGGGAGCGGGTGGAATGGTTTCTTCGTGATCGGACGAACTGGGAGCGACACGCCATCGCCGGGGCGAGCCTGGAGACGGTGCGCGCTTCGGTGCTGGCGTTCGGTGCCCGGCGCGTCGAGGTCGTCTCGGGCTACCGGTCGGACAAACTCAACGAGGGGCTGCGGAAGAAGGGACGGCACGTCGCCGCCCGAAGCCAGCACGTACTTGGCAATGCCATCGACTTCCGGCTGGTGGGGGTTTCTGCCGCGCAGTTGCTTGCGTGGGTCACGCGCTTTCACCGCGGCGGTATCGGATTCTATCCCCGCAGCGGCTTCGTCCATGTCGATACAGGTCGTCCTCGGCGTTGGAACGAGGAGTAACCGTCACTCCCAGGGCAGCGCGGTCCCCGCCAATGGGGTGCGGGCGCGGAAGGCGGCGTGAAGACGACGCGTGAGCGGCCCCGGAGTCGCGCTGCCGACTTCGTGATCGTCAACCTGCACAACCGGTACAAGTTCGCGCACACTCGAAGTCAGAAACACCTCGTCGGCGGTCCACACATCGCTGGCCCCGAGGCGCTCGGTGGCGGTGGTGGGTATTCCGAGGTCGCGCGCGATGGACAACACCTCCGCGCGGGTGATGCCCTCGAGCGGCCCACACTCGATCGCAGGAGTCCGCAGGTGTCCCGCAGAAACCAGGAACACGTTGGCAGTCGTCGATTCGAGCAGCGCGCCATCGCTGGACAGAAGGAGCGCGTCGTCGAATCCCCTCCCCTGGGCGTCCCGCAACGCCAGGATGTGGAGCGCATAGTTGGCGGACTTCACCCCGGCGAGTGAGAGCATCCCCGCCCGAGGAGTCGCGCGGTCGATGGTCGTGAGTGCCAGGCGGAGCCCGCGCTGGTAGACCCTCGGAAGTAGCAGAGGGAGCGGCGTCGCGAGGGTGAGTCGCGTCGGCACTGAGGCCAGGGATGGATCGATGCCCGGTGACGCCACGCCCCGCGTGAGCGCGAGGCGTAAAACAGAGTCGGTTTCCGCCGGGCGCGAGCCGAGCACGGCGTGGACTTCGGCGATCCATCGGGCGTTGCTGATCGGAACGGTAATGCCCACGCGGCGGGCGCCGAGGGCGAGGCGGCCGAGGTGTTCTTCGAGGCGCCAGGGTTGCGAACGGTAGGTGCGGAGTACCTCGAATACGCCATCGCCGTAGAGGAACCCACGGTCGTAAACGGAAACCCCGCCGTCGGCGAGCGGGCTCCCATTGAGTAGCCCGACCGCCCCGGCTGGGGTCTTCGTGGTCATCGTGGGGAAGGAGATCAGCCGCGGAGTTGGGCGAGCAGCGCCGCCGCGCGAGCGTGCCCCCGATCGCTCTCGAGGGCGCGTTCGAGCATGCTGATGGCCTTCGGCTTGTCTTCCAGCAGCGAGAGGGTCTCGCCGAGGTGGGCGTAGACGTCCGCCTTGGTCAAGCCGACGCCAGGTTCGAGGCGCTGGAGCAGAAGCGCGCGGAAGGTCTTCTGCGCCCGGTCGAGGTCGCCGGTCTGCAGGCAGAGGAGACCCAGATCCCGGAGGATGGGCACGCTCGTGAGGTCAACCTTGAAGGCCGAGTCGAAGAGCGCCAGCGCCTCGATCGCGTTGCCCATTCGCTGGTGCGCCTGGCCGAGCCGGTGCTGCCACTGGGCCAGTTCCTTGGTGCGGCGACCCGCGAACGTCGCGATGATCTGTTCGAGAATCGGCACCGCGTCCCGCTCGCGCCCGTTGGCAGAGAGCAGGTCTACGAGGGGCAGCAGAGTTTCCCGATCGTTTGGAGTGATCGCAGTCGCGCGCTCAAGGTAGGCGATTGCTCGGATCGGATCCGCGAGTTGATCGCGCGCCTGGATCGCGAGGGCGCGGAGCAGGGACACCTGCCCAGTGGTGTCTGTGGTGAGGGCCAACTCCTTCTCCATCACCTCGCAAAGCAGGCCGTAATCGCGGCGCGACTCCGCGAGCGTTCGCAGCCGACGCAGCGCCTCCATCGAACTGGGATCGAGTTCGAGGGCCCGACGGAGACTGCGCTCCGATGCGTCCGGATCGTTCATTCGCTCGGCTTGCAGCGACGCGAGTTGCAGGGCCATTGCGGCCGAGGCGGGCCCGGGTTGCGACACCGACACCGCGCGCTGCAGCATCGAGGTCGCCTTCTCGAAGTCCCCGGAGGTCTCCGCGAGGCGGGCAACCGCGGCAAGGGCAGCAGAGTGCTCTGGCTGCCGGTCGAGCACACGTTCGTAGAGTTCGATCGCCCGATCGACGTCGTGGAGTCGCTGCTCGTGCAGTTCACCGATGCGTACGAGGGTGCTTAGCTCAGTGGCAGCGTCGCCCACGGAAACTGCATGGTCGAGTCGATGTTCGAGAAGGTCGGAGAGATCACTCCAACGGTTGAGCGATGAGTAAAGGCGGTCAAGCGCCTCTCCAGCGGCGGGATGTTCGGGAACCTCGTCGATGATCTCACGGAGGTACTCCACCGCGGATTCGGCGCTATGGAGGCGCTGCTCCGCGATGTCGGCGAGACGCAACCGGGTGGCCACGCGTTCTTCGACGGTGACCGCCACGTCAAGACGTCCGCGGAGAGCATCTTCGAGGTCACGCCAGCGGCTACCACCCTCGAAAAGAGTCTCGAGGGCGGCGCGGGCGTCGAGGTCCGAGGGGTCGAAATCGAGCACCTCGCGCCATGCCGTCACCGCACGCGCCGCATCCGCCAGGGGACCGGCGTAGAGACCCGCGACCTCGCGGCGGAGTTGTAGGGCTTCGGTCGGGTCGTCGGTCAGGCGCGCGCGTCGACCCAACAGGTCCGCCAGGTCTTCCCAACGCTCCTGCCGACGGCGCAGGCGGGCCAGATCATCGATCGAAGCCGGGTCGGCGTCATCGACGTCCAGGGTCGAGGCCGCGATATCCGCGGCAAGATCGACGTCTCCGAGCGGTCCCTCGGCGAGACTGCTCGCCTCACGCAGCATCGCCTTGCGAGCGTCGCCGTCGAACTCGACCTCCGCGCGGAGGCGCAGCGTCGAAACGAGGTCGGCCTCGCGCCCGGGCCGACGCTGCAGACCCTCCAACATGCCGAGCGCCTCGAGACTCTCGGGATCCGCCTCAAGGGCTGCGCGGACGCGCTCCTCCGCGGCCTTCGGGTCTCCGATGAACTCGGAGTACCACTTCGCGCCGCGCAGGTTGAGTCGCACGGACTCCTCGGGCGCCAGGCCCAGTTCGCTGCGCACTGCGGATTCGATCACCCCGCGCAGAGACGGCCACGCGCCGGCGGCCGGAGCGAGCCGCTCGAGTTCACTGAGCAGCCCCTCGTCGCGAGGGTCGAGCCCAAAAGCGCGGGTCACTGCGAGGAGGGCACCGGACAGGTCCGACATCCGCTCCTCTCGAAGCCGCGCGAGGTCACCGAGGATCTGCACGCGGTCCGAGTCCGTGGTCGCAGCATCCACCTTGAGTCCCAGAAGCCAGGCCTGCTTCGTTGCACTGTCGCTGCGGCGGAAGGTCTGCTCGAGCACCTCCATCACTTCGTCGCGCACAGTGACGTCTTCGAGGAGCTTCTCCAGTAGTTCGATTGCGCGCGCATGGGTCGGCTCTCGCTCCACCACGCTCTGCAACGCCGACACGGCGCCCCGGGCGTCGGCGAAGCGGGTCATCCGAAGTTCCGCCAGGCGAACCTCCAGCGCGTCGAGGCGCTCCGGAGAGGCCAGGAGTACACGGCGCTCGAGAACGTCGCTCAGCTCGTGCCACTGTGCGCTTCGCGAGTAGATCTGGTCGAGGGCTTCGAGCACGGTGTCATCGTCGCCGCCGAGTTCGAGCGCGTGGCGGTAGTTGAGCGCAGCGCGGGCGTCGTCTTCCATTCGCTCGACGCTGATGCTCGCCGCGCGCACCGAGAGGTCGCGCCCCGAGGAGGGATCAGAGCCGTCACGAACGACCCGCTCAAGCGCGGTGACCAGATCGGCCCAGCGACCGAGCGAAGCCGCAAGCCGCTCCAGTTCGGCGAGCGTCGAGGGATCCCCAGCGTCTTCACCAAAGGCCAGGAGGTGGCTCTCGAAGGCGGCCGCGGGGGCCCTACGGCCGTCCTCGTGCACCGCCGCGATGCGCCGCCGCTCCGACGCCCGCTGCGTGGGGTCGTCGATGCAGGCCAGGCGGTGCTCGAGTACCTGCACCAGGTCATCCCAACGCCCCGCACTCCGGTAGAGGGGCTCCAGAATCTCGACCGCGGCGACCCGCTGATCGACATCCTCGGAGATCTCCCGCACTGCCGACAGAGCCAGTGCGTTGGTGGGCTCGGCGGCGAGCACCTCTCGGTAGCTCTCCAGCGCTGCGTCGCTGTCCCTCAACTCCTTCAGTTGCAGCGCACCGGTGCGCAGGAGAAGCACCGAGCGGTCCGCCGGGGCGTCCGCGAGCGCGACCTGCATCCGGAGATTTTCAAGCAGTTCGGGGAACATCGACTGCGCGGCGAAGAGACGCTCCAGGGCACGGATCGCCTCCGGTTGAGCGGGACTCTCGTCGAGCGCGCGACGATAGGCGTCGATCGCATGGTGTGGGTCGTCGAGCGATTGCTCCCACAGCCGACCGAGGCGCAACGCGGTCTCGGTGCGGTCGCCGGCTTCGGCCTCCACGTCGAGGCGCTGCTGGAGCACCTCGGCCAGACCGCGATGGTCGCCGCGCTGCGAGAGCAGCCCATCGAGGGCCTCGAGAGCGACCAGGTCCGTCGGGTCGATCTCCAATGCTCGCCGGAAGGCATGAATCGACGCGGCGGGGTTGTTGAGCATGTCGCGCTGCGACTCGCCCACGGTGTGCAGCAAGAACCGACGATGATCGTCGTCGAGCGAGCGAGCTACCTTCCGCTCCAGCACATCAACGTGGCCCTCCCAGTCGGAGAGCAGCACATGGAGGCCCTCAAGCTGGTCGAGCACGTCGAGCTGGGTCTCCTCGACGAGGAACAGCCGCTCGTAGGCAGAGATTGCCGCACGGGGGTCACCCCGGCGCTGATCGTGCGTCGCCGCGATGGCCCGGAGAAGATCGCTCTTCTGCAAGAGATCGTCGCTGCCAGCGAGGGCGGCCTCGTAGCTGCGCACGAGCTCATCCCAGAGGCCGTGTTCGCCGGCGAGGCGCTCTACGGACTCACGCGCCTCACCGTCTCCAGGATCAACGCTGAAGGCCTCGCCGAAGGCCTCGAAGGCCAGCTTCGGATCGCGGGCGCGGGTCTCGCGGATGCGACCGATTTCCTTATAGAGTTCGGCACGCTCGGTGGCGTCGTGGGTTGCACCGAGGCGGGTCTCCAGTACTCCGGCGAGGCGGGCCCAGTCGTCGAGTTCGCGGTAAACCGGTTCCAGGATCTCTACGACCCCGAGGCGAAGCTCGGGTCGGGTCTCGGCAAGTTGTTCAAGCGACTGGATCGCCACGCGGTGGTCGCGACGGTCGTCCAGGATCTCCCGGAACGCCTCCACGGCACCGGCAGCGTCGTCGAGTCGATCGGCACGCAGGCGGCCGAGCCGAAATCGGAGCGATGATCGCTCTTCGACGTCAACCGCGTCGGCGATCCGGCGCTCAAGGAGGTCGGCAAGGTCGCGCCACGCCGCTGTCTTTACCAGCAGCGCGTCGAGGCGGGTGATCGCGGCGCCGTCCATCGGATCGACGTCGAGCACAGCGCGGTAGTCAGCAATCGCGCGCTCGAGATTGCCGAGCGGCCCTTCGTCGATCGCAGCGATCTTGTGCAGGAAGGCCTTGCGTTCGATCGGATCGACCGCCCGCTCCGCCGCGTTGCGGTAGAGGTCGAGCAGTTCGGTGTGCGCGTTCTCGCGCGTGAGCAGCGCCTCCAGGGCGTCGAACACGTCGCGGCGACCACCATCAAACGAGAGCGTGCGGAGATAGAATTTCCGCGCCCGCGCCGTGTCGTGCACGCGCTCGTCGAGGAGTCGTGCGGCGACGAAAGCGAGATCGGCGGAGTTCTCGTCATCGACGGTGATCCCGTCGAGGGTGGCGGCGTAAACCTCCGCGAGCTTCGGGTAGGCATCGGTCGCCCGCGCCAGCCGGTCGAGGGTCTCCCAGGCTCCACGGTCGGCCGGGTCTTCGCGAAAGATTCGGGCCTGCGTGTCGAGGGCGCGCCCCAGGTCGCCGATGTTCTCCTCGTAGAGCGTTGCGAGCCGCAAGAGCAACTCGATACGACCGCGCGAATCGTCCTCCGCTGCGATGCGGGACTCGAGCGCGCCGATGAGCTTCGGCATGTCCATGCGCGAGCGATAGATCGGCTCAAGCATGGTAGCGACGCGCGCCGCCAACTCGGGCCGCTGGCCAAGTTCCTCAAGCGCCGCGACGGTCGTCTCGTGGTCCCCGGTCTCGTCCAGCACAGAACGGAAATGCTCGAAGGCTCGCTCGGTATCACCGAGGTGGTCCATCGCGACGCGACCGAGCCGATGGTTGAGCGCAGCGCCGTCGGCGCCATCGCGAGTGAGTTGCGACTCAAGCAGGTTGGCGATGTCGTTCCAGCGAGCAGTCAGCGCATAGAGCCGCTCTAGTGCCGAGGCGCTGTCCCCGTCGAAGCCCGATCCGAGAATCGCCTCGTATGCCTCCATCGCCCCGGCGCGGTCGTCACGGCGATCTTCCTGGATGCGGGCGACCTTGTGCAGCAGCGCTCGACGCGTCGCGTCCGAATCCGCCAGATCGACCTTGCGCCGAAGAACTTCGAGTAGTTCGTTCCAGGCCAGCGTCGACTCGTGCAGTGCCTCCAACGCGTCGAGCGCCGGTGCGAAGTCGGTCTGGTTATCGAGCGCCTTCTCGAAGTACTCCCGGGCCGTCGCCGGATCGCTCAGGTGCGTGAGGGCCGTGTCCGCCACCCGCATAAACACGTCGCGCTGCAACTCTGCGTCGAGCAGCTTCGGCGCCACCTCGCGGAACACCGCGATCAACTCCTTGTGCCGCCCCGCCGCACGCGCGAGCGACTCCACGTGGGTCACGCGCTGCGCTGCGTCGGCGTCTTCCGCTGCGAGGGAGAGCGCGCGTGAGGCCCGCTCGAAGGCGCGGCCCGAATCGGAGAGCCCGACCTCCGAGACTTCCGCGGCGCTCGACAGCGCCTGCAGCCGCTCATCCCGCTCAGTGCTCTCTGCAGCAATGCGGTCCAGCACATCGACCAGGCGTGCCCAGTCGCCGTCTGCGCGCAGCACGGGCTCCAGCGCCCGGGCCGCCGCGATCGGAACGTCGCGCGAGCTGGACTGCAACATCTCCGTCAGCGCGGTGCGCGCCGCAGACGTGGTGGAGTCAAGCGAGAGCGCCTCCTGATAGCCCAGCACGGCCAGCAGGGGCTCGTCGGTCTTGCGGTAGCGCAGGTCCGCCGCGCGCACGATCAGCGCGAGGCGATCAGCGGTGTCCTCCGCGACCGCCAGGTCACGCTCGACCACCGCGAGAAGGCCCGCCCACTGATCCGAGACCTCCAGCAGGCGCGCGAGTGCCGCGTGGATAGCCCGGTCGGATCCGAAGCTCCCAAGCACCTCTTCGTACAGGGCGATCGCCTCGGGCACGGCCGTGAGCTTGTCTTCGAGCACCGCCGCGGCCTGTACCAGCAGGCGCTTCTGCCCTTCGCCGTCGCTCACCAGCACGGCCTGACGCCGCAGCGTCTTCACCAACTCTTCCCACTGGCTGCTCCGCTCGTAGAGCCGCGCCAGGGCGCGCAGCGCGTCGAGGTCCCCCGCGTCGAGGTCGAGCCGACCTCGTTGTGAGTCGATCGCTCCGGCGAGGTCGCCGACTTCGTCCTCGAGTATCTCCGCTGCTTGCGCCAGCAGGGAGGTCTGCAGCGACCGATCGGACTCGTGCCGCGCCCGCAGGCGCAGAGCGTCCACGAGACCGCGCGGGTTCTGGAGCGCGCGGTAAAGTCGCTCGAGCGCGACGGCGGCGGCCAGCGTCGTGGCGCGGTCGCCCTCCGCCTCGGTCAGCAGTCGCCGGAAGGTCCGCTCGGCCTTCACCGGATCGATCAGGCGCTCGTCGTAGATGGCCGCGAGGTCACGCAGAACCGCAACCCGAACCACGATTGCGCGGGGGTCTTCGAGCACTTCCTCGAGCGTCTCCGCCGCGCGGGCGTCCTGGAGAGCGACCGCAGAGAGTCGCAGTAGTTCGTCGCGAAACGTTGCTTCCGTCGGGTCTTGCAACGTCGCCGTTGCGATCGCGTCGAGCGCGCCGACAGGGTCGTGCAAGACGATTTCGCGCAGTTCGGCGATGCGTTGATGCAGCGCCGCGCGCGGGGCCCCGGCCTCGGTCGTCTCAAGCCGGATCTGGAGCATCCGCACGAGGCCTTCGGCGCTCGGGTCGCCATCGCGGTCATAGACCGTCTCCAACACATGCGCCGCCCGCTCCCGGAGCGCGGGGGCGCCGACGAGGCGCTCGAGTCCGTGGCGGGCGCGGGCGTTGGTGGCCTCGGACTCGACCACGGTTTCGTAGTCAACGAAGGCCTCGTCCAAGCGCCCGAGCTTCAGTTCCAGCGTCTCGGCGCGCCGGAGACGTAGTTCATGGGACTCCTCCGCGCCCCGCCCCTGAACGAGCGAGCGGGTGAGCAGGGCAACAAGTGACTCCCAGCGCGCGAGGCGCTCATAGAGCCGGTCGAGGGCGTTGGTGACCTCGATGTTGGCGGGCTCCAGGGCGACGGCGCGCTCCAGGGCAAGCATCGCATCCTCGGGCTGATCGAGAACATCCTCGAGCAGTCGACCCTCCTCGATGAAGAGCGCCACGCGAGCGCCATCGTCGGTAAGTCGCTCGACCCAGGTGCCGTAGAGGGCGTGCAGGTCGGACCATCGCGCGCTCTGGCGGTAGAGGCGCTCGAGCGCCTCGAAGGCGGTCGGCTCCAGGGCGCCGCCTTCGATCACTGCACGATGGAAAGGCTCCGCGGCCGATGGGTCACCGTTGCGGTCTTCGTGGAGGGTCGCGGTACGTCGGGCAAGACGGACGCGCACCGCGGGGTCGAGGCCTGCGCGCGCCACCAACGTTGCGAGAAACGCCGCCATCTCCGCGGCCCAGCCTCCCTCGATCGCCAGGCTGGTCAGCGCGTCGGCGATGGGCTCCGACGCGGGCTCGGCGTCGAGCATCGAGCGCAGGAGTTCGAAGCCCGAGCGCTGGTCATCGAGGCGCTCGGAGTAGACCCGCCCGAGTCGCAGACCGAGATCGCGCCGAGCGTCCGCGTCTTCCTCGACATCGAACAGAATCTGCAGCACCCACGCCAGTTTACGGAACTCACCGATCTCCTCGAACTCGGGTTCAAGGGTCTGCGCCGCGACCACCCGCCACTGCTCGTCTCGGAGCAGTGATTCAAGCGACTCGAGCGCGCCCGGGTGATGGGGGGAAAGCGCGAGCACCTCGCGGTAGGCGTCAATCGCTGACTCCACCTTGCCGAGGTGCTTGCGCTGCACCGAGCCGAGGGCCAGCGCGAGTTCCGCGCGGGCGGCGCCCTGGGCGAGGCTGTGCCGCGCCTGCAACGTCTCTTCCAACTCGGCCCAGCGGCCCGCGGATTCAGCGAGGCGCGAGAGCGCGGCCAGTGCCGTCTCGTCGGCCGGGTCCGCGGCGACCAGTACGCGGAAGCGCTCACTCGCGGCATCGGGCCGCTGCAGCACCGCCTCCTCAAGTTCGGTGACCTCCAGGATCAGCAAACGACGTTCGGCAGCGTCGGCCACGCGGGCGATTCGGTGGTCGAAGAGCTTGCCAAGATCATCCCACCGCTGGGCGCGCCGGAGCAGCGTGTCGAGCGAGTGGATCACCACGGCGTCGTTGGCCGACTGTGCGAGGGCGCGCTCGAATCGTGCGATGGCGGAATCGACCTCGCCGAGTCGATCGGCTTCGACCGCCGCGCTCTTGTCGCGCAGGCGGGCGATTTCAAGCGGTTCCGTGGCGGCTACTGCGCGGGCGTCGAAGGTATCGACAAGCTCGCGCCACGCACCGGCCTCCTCGGCGCTCGCCTCGATCTGGGCCTCGAGTGCTCCGTCCGTGGGTTCGAGGCGGTACGCACGCAGGGCCCACAGGAAGGCCCCGGCGCGGTCGCTCAGCCGGTTGGCGGAAATCTCGCGCAGCTTGTGGAGGTACGAGAGCGCCGGAGCGTGGTCGTCCCCCGGGACGGCGTTGAGAAGCACTTCGTATAGTTGGGCGAGCCGCGACCAACGCTCATCTTCGAGGTAGATCGGCACCAGAGCGGTAGCGGCGGCGACGTTGCTCGGATCGACCGTGAGCACGCGCTCGTAGCTCCGGAACGCACGCGTGGGCTGCTTCAGCCGGTCTTCGTAAACGCGAGCTGCACGGAACGAGAGCGCCACGCGATCGGTAGCATCCGTCGCGCGATCGGCGCTGCTGCCGAGAACCTCGGCGAGTCCCTCGAGGTCGCCTGCTTCTTCGTAGAGGGCCTCCAGCCGATCCCACTGGCCCGCGTGGGTGTAGACGTCGCGCAGAACGCGCAGTGCCTTTGGATGGCGTGGTTGCACCTGCAGCACTCGCCGCCACGCGTCGATCGATCGCTCGGCGTCGCCGATGCGCTCGCCGTACACCGCTCCGAGCTTCATCAGCAGCGCGACCTTCGACTCCGCCTCGTCGCTCTCCCGAACGCGCTGCTCGAGCACCTCGGCGAGGCCGTCGAAGTCACGCTCCCGCTCGGTCAACTTCTCAAGCGCGTCGAGTGCGCCAGAGGTCCGCGGATCGAGGGCCAAAGCCTCGCGCCAGAGGGCGATCGCTTCAGCGTTGGCACCGAGCTTTTCTGCCGCCAGCTTCGCGAGCTCGACGACCGCATCCCGGCGCGCGTCGCCGGTGAGCCGCTCGGACTCCCGACGCGACACGTCGAAGAGAGGGCGCCAGGCGCGACGCCTCGTGTACAGATCTTTCAGTTGCGCGAGTGCGTCGGCGTCCATTGGGTCGAGCGCGACGATCTGCTCGAGCGGACGGGTGGCGTTGTTGACGTTATTGAAGCGATCGACCCAGAGCTTCGCCACACGGCGCAGCAGCGCGATCTTCTCCGACGCCTCCTCGGTGTGCTCCACCTGCTGGTCGAGCACCTTGATCACGTCGGTCCATCGACCGAGGCGCTCGTAGCTCTCCGCGAGCGCCACGAGGGACGGCCGATCCGCGGGTTCAAGCAACAGAAGCGCGTTGTAGGTCTGCACGACCATCGGCTCGAGCGCGAGCCGATCGCGGTAGATGCTCACCATCTCACGCAGGATCTCCGACTTGCGTGCGCGATGTGTCGTCAGGTCGGTGCCCGGGCGCACCCCGCCGAGGGACTCCAGCTCCTGCCGAAGCAACTCGACAAGGTTGTTCCAGCGGCCCGTGGCGGCGTAGAGGCGCGAGAGCGAATGGCGGGCGTCGGTGCCGTGCACATCGAGCCGGAGGGCCATCTTCCAGCCCTCGATGGCCTTGTCGAACTGCCCCGCAGTCTCGGCTGCGCGCGCGGACTCTACTGCCTGCACGAGGCGCGGATTCACCGGGGAGGTTTGAGTCGGAGTCGCGGGCGCTTCCGCGACGGGCGCTTCCGCGACGGGCGCTTCCGCGACGGGCGCTTCCGCGACGGGCGCTTCCGCGACGGGCGCTTCCGCGACGGGCGCTTCCGCGACGGGCGCTTCCGCGACGGGCGCTT
>CANJUR010000012.1 GCA_947477565.1 Deltaproteobacteria bacterium | reverse complement strand
TCCAGGGTCGGGGCCAGCTCGATGCCCGCGTTGCACAGGAGGCAGCCGAGGTGCGATCCGTCGTAGGCGCCGATGCCGCCCATGAAGTTCAGCACGGCCCCGATCTGTTCGAGCGACGCGCCGGGGGCCATCCAGCGTCCGAACCGTCCTCCCCATGGCCTTCATGCTGTCTAAGTATGCGAATTTACGGAATGATTATTACGCGAAGTAGTCATCCGTGGACCTGCTGATCGCACCGCCGACGGGGCCGCGACGACGTCCGCCTGGGCGGCGATCGGCGGGGACTCCTCACGCCCTGAACCGTTGGATGTCCTATCCGCCTACCTCGACAAACGGTGCCGCACACAATGCCTTTGATCGCCAGCACCAGCAGGTTCATGCGCCAGAGATTGCGCACGGCCTCGCGATTCGCTATCGGCGCGGTCGAAGTGTCGCCGCCGCGAGCAGGCACCTACTCCTCCGCGTTCATCACGCAACGCTCAAAGAAGCGTGCGACGCGCTCGTCCCCCGCTCGCGCGAGCGCCACTCGAACGCTCTCGACGTCGAGACCGGCCTTGATCAGCCCCTCGATCCCCGCGACGTCCTTGGATCGACCGGCGTTGAGCTTCATCCACACCAGTAACCAATCGGGAACGACCATCACAACATCGGGTCGCGCGCGAGCCGCTGCGACGACGTCCGCCATCGCGCGCAAGACGACATCTGGGTAGTCAGGCCGCGCGGTGACGTAGTCGATCTGCACGCCACCGACCTCGAATGGAACGCCTGGTTTGTGCGTGAGAACGAGAGATCCGTCGAATGCGTCCGTGGCATCGACGAGGTAGTCTACGTCCTTCGTGGAGTAGTGGTGGCCGTAGGCATTGACAGCGAGCCCTCCCACGATGACATGGGGGATGCCGCGACGTTCCAACGCCTCGTGACTGAGCTCGAAAGCGCGACGCAATGCAGGGCTGGCGTGGAGGAGGGCCGAGTCTAGGTCCAGCCGGGTGAAACTGGCTGGGTTGGCCTTCGGTGAGCGGCTGGCGGTACGACGGCGGGGCTTGGGTGGGCGGGGCATGATCGGTTCCTTTCGGCGCGGAGCACGCGTTGGGCGATGATATGGCCATTCCGCGTCGTGCATTCAACGCTCGTACATGCCTATTTAGTTGCTTCCCAAAGCCTGATTTCGCGGCGCGGCGCGTCAAGAGTGCCTCGGCTACCGCGCCCTCGCCGTGCGCATCGGCCATCCAGCGTCCGAACCGTCCTCCCCATGGCCTTCATGCTGTCTAAGTATGCGAATTTACGGAATGATTATTACGCGAAGTAGTCATCCGTGGACCCGCTGATCGCACCGCCGACGGGGCCGCGACGACGTCCGCCTGGGCGGCGACCGGCGGGGACTACTCACGCCCTGGGCCGTTGGATGTCCTATCCGCCACCCCAACCGGTCAAGCTCGGCGTGCACTTTCACCAACCGAACCCGAGTCCCTCGAGGAGCAGCCGACTGAGAAGGTCAGTATCAACCCCTGCGCGCCGCATCCAAATCTTACGAATTAACGTATAATTAATGATAACTACGCAGCACTCGCTACTTGATTCTCGCGCTCCGATGATCGCGATTCCCGCCTCTCCACGCATCGATGCGCTGGTTCAGCGCCCGCAGCGTCATCAGATCGAGCTGGGCGTGTTCACCCTCGATGATCGAGTGCCGTGTGATCACTCCGTGCGCGAGGCCGAGGCGGTGATCATGGGGCTCGATCTGACGTCGCTCGATGCGCGCATCCGCGCCAACGCCGAAGCGGGGGCCGCCCGGCGATGGACCCGCGCACCCATGCTCACGTTCTGGATGTACTGCACCACGCATGGCGTGCAGGGCGACACGCAGGTCTTCGCGCCGGTGCCCAGGCAGTGCATGCGAAGGCCGTGGTGCTGATGCTCCCGCGATGGGCGAAGGGCGCAGGCGCTCAAGGATGCGATCGCGGCGGTGACCGTCACGTCGTGCGGGCCATCGCCCCACGAGGGCGCGGCGAGACGAGGAGGAAAAAGCTTCGCGAAGAAGCAGAGAGCTTAGGGTGGGGAAACTCGCGAGTGGAGTTGCGGTCGAGAGGTCTGACGCCCAGCTTCCGTGAGAGCTTTGTGCTGCAGCACTGAGAGTGCGGGAGGCTGGTTCGGATCACTTGAGCGAGTGAACGCGTACCGAGCCACCCCGATCACCCCGGCGGCAGGCCGCCGCCACGCGCCGGGACGACGATGAACACCGGGCGCCGATCGACCTCGCTGCGCGCCCGGCCCTGAACGATCACGCTCGCCTGGAAGACCCGCGCGGCGTCGGTGCCCTCCATGAAGTCGTTATAGAAGCTCACCCGGAAGACCACGCGAGTGCTCGGCAGTACGCCGAAAAACGTGCGGTCGTCGTGGCGCTCGTAGCCCGTCGGCGACTCGGGCTCGGCACGCACCGGCGTGACCATCTGGACGAAGTTGGCCGTCGTGCGGCCCGTGGGCAGGCGCATCTCCGCCGCGTCTGCGAGAACCGTCGTGGTGATGTTTTGGCGCGTCTCGTTGGCGAGGACGCGCACCGCATCGACGATGCCCGCAGCGGTGCGGTCGAGGCCGCCGCTCGAAGCGGGCGCAAACACCACCGCGCGGCGCATCGCGTTGAGCGATCCGGTCGCGGCGGCGAGGTACGCGGAGTTGGCGTAGGTCGGCCCGGTGGTGCCGAAGGTCGATACATCAACGCCCAGAAACAGGGCGCCACGAGACATCATCGCAGCCGCCAGTTCGGGGTAGCGATGGCCGTGGATGCTGCGCGGCGAGCCAACCTGCGGACCGTCGTACCACCCGGCATCGGAGAACATCACCAGGATGGGTACTCGCCCCTGACGGAAGCACGCCCACCCGAAGGCCTCGCCGGTCTCCGGGCAGTCGCGCGTCGCATCCACCGGCGCGACCCAGCCGTTGCCCATCGGGTCGAGCGCGTTGGTCACGCTGCGCAACGATCCGGGCAGCCCGCGAATCGGCATCGGGGCGGTGCCGGAGGTCATCCCCTGCGTTCCGTCGCCGACGAGCGCCTCGTACATCGCCTCGATCTGACACTCCGGCGCGTCGCCACCGAGGAAGTGGCCGCCGCTGTCCTGCACGATGGTGCGCATGCCGTCGAAGGCGCGCTGCACGTCCATGGTGTTGGTCGTCATGCGCTGGCGCACCCAGAACGTGTAGTCCCCAGGACGCCCCGCAACGCCGTCGTCGAGGCCATCGACGGGGGTGGTTCCTTCCGGTGCGTCGGGCATCGAGTCGAAGGAGCCGACCCCGAGGCGCGCATCGGGGATCGCCCCCTGGATGCCCGGAATGATCACCGTCTGAAGGTTGCTGCGGAGGTTGGCGATGGTGGGATCCATGCTCGCGGAGTTGTCCACGAGGAAGAACACGTCGGCCTCGCGGATGCGCGTCGCGAAGGTGAACTCCCGCGTCTCGCGCACCCCGGTCGTGCCCGGCGCGTAGTACGGCAGCGTCACGTACAGAGAGTTTTCTGGCGGACGCGAGGTGCCATCCCGGGGGTTGCTGCGCGCCGCGACCTCCGCGAGATCGGCGAAGCCGTCACGGTCGGTGTCCTCCGCGCACGGGTTGGTCATCGCCGTGCGCTCTTCGGCGTCCGTGAGTCCGTCGTTGTCCGAGTCGAGGTCGCGCTGGTTGGCGAAGTTGTCCGGCGGGGCGTCACAGTTATTGGGCTGGTTGCCGCAGAAAACCGGAACCGCATCCATCTCGAACCCGGGGTACCGCCGCGCAGCCTCATCGGCGTCGCTAAACCCGTCGCCGTCGGAGTCCGTGTCCATGTAGTCCGGCGTGCGGTCGCCGTCCGTGTCGAGCGCGGGCGCGCCCTCGTCGCGGTCGGAGATGCCGTCCGAGTCGGTGTCCACGCAGACCGCCATCGGGCGATCGGGCGTCGCCACCGCATCGGGCGTCGCGATCGCGTCTGCCGCCGTCCCGAGGTCGGTGAAGCCCGCGTCGGGCTTGGTCACGATGTCACTCGGAGACGTCCCGCTCGTGCAACCCAGCAACGCCAAAACCAGGGTCCATGACCCGCGGAGCACAGCCGTTCGCATCAGGGTTTCTAGTACATCACAACCGCGCGAGGCCCGTCACTGTTGCTATCCTCCGCCCCGATGACGGACACATTGCATCCCCTCGTGGGGATCATCATGGGCAGCGCCTCGGACCTCGAAACCCTCACGCCCGCAAGGGAGATCCTGACTGCGCTGGAGATCGCGCACGAGGTGCTCGTGGTGTCGGCGCACCGCACGCCCGACTGGATGTTTGAGTACGCCTCGACGGCGGAGTCGCGCGGGCTCGAGGTCATCATCGCGGGCGCCGGCGGTGCCGCCCACCTCCCGGGAATGGTCGCCGCGAAGACCGTGCTGCCCGTGCTGGGCGTACCCATCCCAGCGACTCTGCTCAACGGCGTCGATTCGCTTCTGAGCATCGTGCAGATGCCCAGGGGGATACCGGTCGCCACGCTCGCCATCGGCAAGCCCGGGGCGGCCAACGCGGCACTGCTCGCCGCGAGCATCCTCGGTGTACGCGACCGCGCCGTGCGCGAGCGACTGCGTGCCTGGCGAACGCAGCGCACCGAAGAGGTCATGGCGAAGCGGGTGCTGGAGTGACCGCCATCCTTCCGGGCGCGACGCTCGGAATCCTCGGCGGCGGACAACTCGGTCGCATGACCGCGATGGCCGCTCGGCCACTCGGGTACAAGGTTCATGTGCTCGACCCGGATCCGTCGTGCGCCGCGCGCTTCGTGGTGGAGCGCTGCCTCGCCGCGGCCTTCGATGACGACTTCGCCGCGGCAGACCTCGCGCGGCACTGCGCCGTGGTCACGCTCGAGATCGAGAAGATCGCCCCGGCCAGCATGGCCGCAGTGCGTCGGTACGCCCCGATCCGACCGGGTAGCGAGGTGCTCGCGGTGATTCAAGACCGCGGGAGGCAGCGACAGTGGCTGAGCGAACATGGATTTCCGACGGTGGAGTGGCGCCTCGTGACGAGCGTTGCGGAGCTATGCAGCGCGGTCGCGACGCTGGGTCCGCGCTGCTTCGTGAAGTCGTGCACCGGCGGCTACGACGGCCGGGGCCAGGCCCGGATGAGCGACGCCAACGAGGGAGCGGCGGTATGGGCTGCGCTCGGCGCGATGCCGTGCGTGGTGGAGCGGGCCGTGGCGCTCGAGGCCGAGCTCTCGGTGCTGGTCGCGCGCACGCCATCGGGCCGCGTGGCGGTGCACCCGGTCGCGCAAAACCACCACGACGACGGCGTGCTGACCTGGTCGGTGATTCCCGCAGGTTTACCAGATAAGGTATTACGCGAGGCGACGGACATCGCGCGCGGCATCGCCGAGGCGATGGCCGTGGAGGGCCTCCTGGTGGTGGAGCTGTTTCTTGGAGCAGGAGGCGCGCTGCGCGTAAACGAGCTCGCGCCGCGGCCGCACAACAGCTTCCACGGGACCGAGGTCGGCTGCGTGACGAGCCAGTTCGAGCAGGCGGTGCGGGCGGTGTGCGACCTGCCGCTGGGGTCTACGGAGGTCGTGAGGCCCGCGGCGATCCACAACCTCCTTGGGGACCTCTGGGTGGGGGACCAACCGCCGCACTTCGAGCGGGCGCTGGAGATCCCTGGGGTGCGGCTGCACCTCTACGGTAAGCGGGTCGCCCGGCCGGGACGGAAGATGGGACACCTCTCCGCGCTGGGCGAGACGTCCGCGGAGGCCACCGCGCGCGTCATCGATGCGTGGCAGCGCGTGCAGCGCTGAAGGGCACCGCGCTCTCGGTCTGGGACAGGACCCCCAGAAGCGGAAACAGAACGCGGGCGGCACGCGCGGAGAGCGTCGGTCATTCGCTCCGGTGGGTTGGTGCGACATGCCCGGTGCGAGGTAAAGCACTTCGTCGCTGCATCCGCAGCACTCCGGCGGTCGGCCGGAGAACAATCTCCGCCCCCCCGCGGTTACCCCACAATCGTGCGTTATTCCTGGCCCGCTGTCGTCGCCTCTGTCGTGATGCACGTCGGCCTCGTGCTGCTCGTCGCGACGGTGCGCGTCGCCCCAACCACCGTGCCGCCACCGCGCGCTGCCACCATCGATCTCGACCTCGCCCCACCGCCGCCGACACCCACGCCGCCGCCGACACCCACGCCGCCCACGCCACCGCCCACGCCCACGCCCACGAGCGCCGCTCCGGCCGCGCGCGTTGCCTCGTCCACGCCGGTCGCGACGACCACTTCGACGATTCTTACGGCGGAGGGTGGCACCGACGTCCTGCCGATGCCCGCGCCTCCCATCGAGCCCGCGCAGCCCGACGCAGGGGCGCCGGCCGTTCCGACGAACCTCCGCGCCAGCGCGCTGCTCACGGGTGCGCGCGACCTCTCGCTGCAGCTCGCCGCCGTCCAGCCCACGGCCGAGCAGCGGCGCCAGGAGATTCGCGCCATCGCCCTCGCACCGATGCTCGAGGGCCTCCACGCCAACGATCACATCGACGCCCCGGGGACTGCGCGCGCCGCACGGGTTCTCTCCACCCGGGTCGCCGAGGAGATCGCCAGTCACATCTCTGTTCGCGCGCTCGCGCCGGCGGTGGACCGCGCCCCGTCGATCTCCTTGCCGCGCTTCAATCCGTCCGAGTCGTCCGGGGCGCGCTCCGCGGCGAGCGAACTCGACGCGCTTCACGCCAACAGCTTCACCTCGCTCGGCTTCGGCCCCGGAACCCCGGCGTGCTCGTCCTACCAGGCCCTCCTCGTCGATCTCACCATCACCGACGCCGACGCGGGACCGCCCGCCATCGCGCTGACCCGCAGTTCCGGCGTCGCCTCCCTCGATCGCGCGGTACTCGAGGTCGCCCGCGAGATCGCCGTCGAGGCCGCGGCGCCAGGGGTCACGCGCTGGCGCTTCGAGCTCGCCAACGATGCCGCGAGCTGCGCCCGCTACGGCGGCTGGCGGCCGCTCGCGGGAGCCAACCTCCGGGTTCGCTTTCGTCGTTTACAGGGCCGGTAAGCGGGCCGGGAGTTCGTTCGTCGGGAGACACGGTCTCTCTGTTATCTTAGGGGCCGTGCGAGCAGTGCGAGCGAGCCTGGTAGTTGTGGTGATGGCGGTCGCGGCACACCCGCGACAGGCGGCCGCGCAGCCGTTGGACATCCCCGCGGCGCTGCGCGAGGGGCCCGTCCCCGCGACATCCGGCACCGGCGTTCAGGCGATGTTCGTCCTCTCGTTCTTCCACGGCACGCCGTACAACCTCGCGCACGCCCGGGACATCCTCGCGGGCACGTCCATCACGCCGTCCTTCGACGAGTGGTGCGGTCCGCTCCCGCAGGTGGACTTCACCAACGGCACCACCGTCGATTCCCTCGGACGCAGCGCGCCGACAACGATGTGCCTGCCATTCCAGGACCCGCTCGCCGAGCAGATGCACCCGTGCCGACCGCTCGCGGGCCTGCCCCCGGGGCGCTACTCCACCCACGGCGGCGCGGTGCTTCGGCTGCGTGGGTGGTTCGCGGTGCGCGCAGCCGGGACGTACACCTTCGCGTGGGGCCACGACGACGGCATGGCCTTCGACGTGGGTCCGGTGCCGGTCTTCGCCTTCGCCGACGGCACCGCGCCGCGGGTCGATCGCCGCGTGCTCCGCTTCGCCGCGCCGGGGCTCTACCCCTTCCAACTCGATTGGTTTGACAGCATCGGTGGCGCGCTCATCGACTGGTACGTCGCCGGCGGCGAACACCCCGACGGCGACCTCGCCGCGACCGGCTTCCGGCTCTTCCCTACCGCCGATCTCTACCCCTCCGGGGCGCTCCCCTGCACCCGCGACTGTCGCCGGTGCGCCCTCCCGACACCTCGCTGCGACTACGCCGCCGCTCGCTGCGTCGCCTGCCTCGACGACCGCGACTGCGCCCGCGGCACCCACTGCGAAAACGAAATCTGCGCCCTCCCAACGCTCCCCGACGCGGGCGTCGTGATCGACGCAGGCTCCCTCCTCGACTCTGGCCTCGACGCCAGCCTCGCACCGCCGTCCCCGGCCGCTGGGTGTGCCTGCGTCGTTGGCCGCACCGGGGGTGCCCACCCGAGCGGCATCGCAGCCATGCTGGGCCTCGCCTGGGCGCTCTGGCGCCGTCGCCACCGCCGCTCAGACTGAATCAGAGAGAGGACCCGTCGCGATGAACGTCCCCGACGACGAAGCGGTGCCGCCCCCTGAAGGGCTTAACCCAGAGTTTCTTCTCTCGATCATCGACCACCTCGCGCACCCGATCTTCGTGAAGGATCGTGACTTCCGCTTCGTGATTCTCAACCGCGCGATGGAGGCGATGCTCGGCATCCCGCGCGCGGAGATGATCGGCCGCACGGACTACGATTTTTTTCCACAGGATCAAGCCGACTGGTTTCGCGCCAAGGACGCCGAGATGTTCACCCTCGGACTGCCCGTGGAGATCACCGAGGAGCCGATCACCGACAAGCAGGGCCAACAGCACACGCTGTCCACGTCGAAGGTTCCGCTGCACGGCGCGGACGGCATCATCACGCACCTCGTCGGAATCATTCACGATATTACCCCCATCAAGCGCGCCGAGGAGACCCTGCGCGAGGTCACCATCGCGCTCGAACTCCGGATGCAGGAGCGCACCGCAGCCCTGCTCGATGCGCAGGCCGAACTCATCCGCCGCGAGCGCCTCGCGGTCATCGGCCTCTTCGCCGGAAGCCTCGCACACCAGATTCGCAACCCGCTCGGATCGATCAAAAACGCCGCGTACCTGGTGCAGCTCGCCAGCCCCACGATGGACGACGACCTTCGGCGCGCGCTCAGCATCATTCAGGACGAGGTCAAGCGGGCCAACGAGATCATCACCGACCTCGTTGACTACGCCCGGGTCACCCCCGCCCAGCGCCGCGTGGTGCCCGTAGAACTGCTCATGGAGATCGCCCTCTCGGGCCTCGAACTCCCAGGCAACATCGACATCGTTTCGGAGTGCCCGGCGCTCCCGCAGGTGTACGTGGACCCCTCGCAGCTCCAGCGGGCAATACAGAAGCTGGTAAGAAATGCGCTGCAGGCGATGAGCGGCGGCGGCACCCTCACGCTGAGCGCGCGCGCGGAAAACGGCGCGGTGTTTTTCACCGTGGCGGACACCGGCAAGGGCATCCCGGAAGACGTCCGCAGCCGCCTCTTCGAGCCGCTCGTCAGCGGCAACCCCGGCAACCTCGGCCTCGGCCTCATCACCGCCCGCGCGCTCGTCGAAAATCAGGGCGGCGCGCTCGCGCTCGAGAAGAGCGACGGCGACGGCACCCGCGTGCTGCTGCGCCTCCCGATCGCCGGGTAGCACACCCCCCCCTCGGCCGCCCCGCCGCTCAAAACAAGCGCGCGACGATGTCATCCGCGAGCAGCCAGCGCGAACGCGGAATGCTCCAACGCACGCCCTCGTCGATCAGGTTGCCGCGCGCGCACTCTCGCGCCACCGCCGCCTCGCGCCCCACGCGGGGATCGACCCCGGTGCGCGCCGCAAGCCCTGCGAGGTCCACTCCGAGGGCGGTGCGCAACCCGAGCATCAGGCCTTCCTGTACCCGCGTCTCCGGCCCGATCGCCTCGGTCTCCGCGGGCGGAAACTCTCCCCGCTCCAGCGCTGTGCAGTACGCCTCCGCGTCGGCGGCGTTACGCCAGCGCTCGCCCGCGCGCCCGTCTTCCGTGACCGCGGTGCAGCCCACGGCCCCGGCGCCGAGCCCGAGGTACCACTCGCCCCGCCAGTAGGCCTCGTTGTGCCGGCTCGTCGCCCCCGGGCGCGCGTAGTTGGACACCTCGTAGTGACCCAGCCCTGCGTCCTCGCAGGTGCGCTCGACGGCCTCGTACATCGTCGCCACGCGGTCGTCCTCGAGCCGAGGCAATCGTCCCTTGCGCGCCAGTTCGCCGAAGCGCGTGCCCGGCTCGATGGTGAGCGCATAGCAGGAGAGGTGCTCCACCCCTTCGCCGAGCAGCGCGCGGAGGTCTTCCGTCAGCGCCTCGATGGTCTGCTCCGCCAGACCGAACATCACGTCCGCGGACACCCGCAACGCCCCGGAGCGCACGGCCGTTTGCACCGCGAGGGAGGCCCCGGCGGCGTTGTGCAGGCGGCCGAGGTATCGCAAGTGCTCGTCGCGCAGGGACTGCACCCCGATGGACACCCGATCGACGCCGAGGTCCTTCCAGCGCGCGCAACGCTCCGCATCGAGGGAGGTGGGATTACACTCCACGGTAATCTCCTGGAGGTCGCCGCGGCGCGCGACGGCTGCGATCACGCGGCCGAGGTCGGCGGGCTCCCACAGGCTCGGGGTGCCACCGCCGAAAAAGAGGGTGCGGGCGCGGGCACCCGGCGGAAGCGCGTCGAGGCGCAGGCCGAGTTCGCGCACGACGGCGTCGGCGTAACGGGCGTGCGGGATGCGCGAGGGGTTGATCGCCTCCGTCGCGAAGTCGCAGTACGGGCAGCGCTGGAGGCACCAGGGGAAGTGCACGTAGACCGCGAGGTTCATGGGGGGGTTGCAGCGCGGGGTAGCACGAACACCACGGACGGGGAGATCTACACTGCCCAAACAGCGCCCCCCCGGCGGCGCGACCGGTTTGCTAGAGTGCCCGCCGAGGTCGTCGAGACGCGTGCTGCGGTTGTTCATCCGGGAGGCGTTGATCACCCTCGCATCGCTGGCGTTGGTGTCCGCGCTGGCGTTCGCGCTGCTCGACCAGCTCGGTGACCGCGACTGGCAGGGCACCGCCATCTACGCCCACCTTTTCGGGTTTACCCGCGACCACGCCATCGGCGCCGACCTCCCGCTCTTCTGGAACCCCGGCGTCCTCGACGCCGACCGGCGCACCGCCATCGACCTCGTCCAGCTTGGCGTACCCGGCACCCGCGACGCCGCCCGCGCCCGCCTCGCGCGCCGCGGATCCGCAGCCCTTCCGACGATTCTCCAACACCTCGACGACCTCACCCCGGCCGCGCGCCGCGAGGCCCTCTCGCTCCTCTCCGGATGGTCGCAGTCCCTCACCGGCGCTGAGCGCGCACCCGATTCCGCAGCGGGCGCACCCGAAGCGAGTGCGCGGGTGTGGTGGGCGCGCTTCGAGGCCTCCCGAGGCCTGGATTTCCGTCTCAGCTACGCCACCCGGCAGGCGCTGCGCGTGGGCGCGCGCGACCGCACCAACGCCTACGGTCGCCTCCTGCAGCTCGGCACCTTCGCGCTCCCGGGCATCCAGAACGTCCTCGCCACCACTACCCATCGCGACGAAAACGCCCGCCTGACGGGGCTCCTCGCGGTGCTCACGGGCCTCCCGGTGCGCGCCGACCCGGCTGCTCCTTCCGGCGAAGTGCAGCGCGTCACCGCGGCGTGGCAAGCGTTCTGGTTTGCCGAGCGCCTGGAGTTCGAGACGCTCACGGAGGAGCGCCGAGCGACCGCCCGGGTCTTCGAGACCCGCTACGGCCGCTGGGTCGAGCGAGCGCTGCGCGGACGCATGGGCTTCAGCCGCGTCACGGGTCGTCCGGTCGCGATCGAGCTTCGCTGGCGCCTCCCGGTGAGCACCCTCTCATCCGGCCTCGGGGCGCTCGTGGGCACCGCCATCGGCATTGCCTTCGGGGGCGGCGCGGCGCTGCGCAGACGGCGGCTGCGACCCAAGCTCCTCGACCTCCTCGGAGCGCTCATCCCGGGCCTCGTGGCCTTTGTGATCGGGTGGCTGCTGATGCTGCAACTCTGTTCGCCGACCCCGACGATGGCGGGCAACCTCGCGCTGGTGCTCGGCCACGGCCAATGGGTGCGCGTGATCGCGTGCGCGGCGGTCATCGCGGCGGGCGTCAGCCGCTACCTGCAGCGACCGAAGGCGGCGAGCGCCACGCAGTTGGTGCGCCTGGAGGCCGAAAGCTGGGTCGCCGACCGGCTGCGACCGGGCGTGCGCGAGGTGCTCCGCCACGGGGCGCGCATCGGCGTGGCGTCGCTGCTGGCGCCGCTCGGATTCGCGGGGCCCGTAGTGCTCCTGGCCTCGCTGGTGGTCGAACTCCCGCTGGGCCTCGATGGGATGGGTGAACTCACCGTACGCGCGCTCGTCGCCCGTGACGCTCCGTGGCTGATGGCCGCGGTGCTGTCTACCGTCCCGTTGATTCTCGGCCGCCGTTGGGCCCGCGGTTTACTGGTCGATGTATTAGACCTCCCCGCGGCGCCTCCCCCGCGCGCCGCCGCCCCGGCACTGGACTCGCCGACGTGATCTGGCATACGGCCCGACGCCCCCTCGAAAGGACCAAGAACTCCACCATGTTCAAGAAGCCCCGCGTTCTCGTCGTCGGTCTCCTCCTGGCAGGATGCAACAGCGCTCCCAACGCCGTTGGCACCACCTTCGACGACGCCGCAGTGACCGACCTCGGCACCCCGGCCGACCGCCCGGTCGCCACCGACGTGCGGGTCGTCACGGACACCCCGGTCGTCAACGATAACGGCACTCCCGATGCGGGCACTCGCGATGTGGGCACTCCCGATGCGGGAACTCCAGATGTGGGCACTCCAGATGTGGGCACTTCCGACGTGGGCACTCCCGATGCGGGCACTCCCGATGTGGGCACTCTCGACGGCGGGACGCGAGACGCTGGCACTCCCGACAGCGGACCACGCGACGTCGGCACACCCGACACTGGCTGCGTTGCGACGGCGGAGACGTGCAACGGGCGCGACGACGATTGCAACGGCGTCATCGACGAAGCGGGCTGCGGGACGCATCTGCTCATCACCGAGGTGATCACCGGACCGGCGGACGCGGAGTACGTCGAGGTCTTCAATCCGACGGCGAGCCCCATCGACCTGGCGAACGTCTACGTCAGCGACTCCCGCGACTATGCCTGCTACCTCGGGCGCGCGTGCACCATCACCGGGCGCGCGACGGACAGCATCGGCGGCGCCGACTTCATCGGGCGCTTCCCTGCGGGGGCCACGCTCGCGCCCGGCGCCTACGCCATCGTCGCGGTGACCCGAGACGTGGCCGCGTTTTTCGCGCTCACCGGCGTGTGCCCGACCTACCACCTCCCCAACAACGGCAGCGATGCGGGCGTCGGATCTTGCAGTGCGTCGCTCCCGCTGCGGCTGACCGCGCACGTGGGCACCACCATCGGCGGCAGCGTCGGGCTCACCAACGCCGGCGAGACCGTGACCGTCTTCCAGTGGGACGGCTCTGCGCCTCTCGTCACCGACCTCGACTACGTCTTCTGGGGCACCGCCGCCGCCGATGGGCAGGTCGATAAGAGCAGCACTGCCGTCGCGCTCCCCGCCGACGCGGGGACCGCCATGTACCTCCCCGACACCGCGGCCGCATTGCAGCAGCGCGTGCTCGTCTCGTCGTCGGGCAACGCCGCGGTTCGGCGGTGTGACTACTCCGAGGGCGCGCAGGTGCGCACCGGCGGCAACGGCCTCGGCGGCAACGACGAGACCAGCGAGCGCTTCACCGCGACATGGCGCGGCACCGCAGGAGCTCCGACCAACGACGGCGGTGTCGGCGTCCTCAGCGGAACCCCCGGCGGCCTCAACAACTGCCGCTGATCGCACCGATGACACCCACCCGCTGGATTCTCCTCGCGCTCTGCGCTGTGCTCCCCGCCCTCGCGTGGCGCCTGGGCGGCGCGTCGCTCTGGTACGTCCTGTTGCTTGGCTACGGCGTTGCCGCCGCGCTCGCCGCGTGGGCGCTCGCCCAGGACGATCAACTCAAGGCCGCCCTCGTGCCCCGCAGCGGGGACGCCTCCCTCGGCTTGCTTCCGGCGATGGTTCTCTTCGGGCTCGTGTCGTTTCTGGTCACTCGCGTGCTCGCACCGCTGCCTGAGCTTCGCTATTTCACCCCCGATGGCCCGTGGGTCGGGCGCGCCGACCCGCACGGCTTCCAGGCCATCACAGAGTGGCTGCGCGAGCGCGCCTGCGCCGCCATGGGCCGCTCGTGGGCCATCCACGGCAGCGCCCGCGTGGCCCTCGTTCTCGCCATCGCGGCCCTCGAAGAGATCGCCTGGCGCGGCGGCGTGCAGCAAGGCCTCGCCGAGCGCTTCGGCTCCACCCGGGGATGGCTCCTCACGTCCGCCCTCTACGCCCTCACACAACTCGGAACCGGCAACCCCACGCCCGCCCTGCTCGCGCTTCCGTGCGGCTTTCTCTGGGGAGCGATGTTCCGTTTCCGTGGGCGTCTCGCCCCATCGATGCTCTCGCACGCCCTCTTCAGTTGGGCGCTCTTCGCCCACAACAGCAGCCCCTTCGTCGCCCGCTAATCGTTCCGCCGCTATCCTCTCGTGATGGTGCCTGTCTGCTCGCTTCGCGCAGTGTCCATCAGCGCGCTGGTCGCTTTGGCGCTCGGCTGCTCTGGCGGTTTGCGCCCACCGGCGCTGGGCGATTTCGGGTTCGACAGCGGCGTCGATGAGTCGCTCGTCAGCGTCGTGCGCGACGCCATCCCGCTGCGGGAGATGCCCTCCTGCGGCGGCACCGCGATGTCGCTCTCGCGCCGGAGGGCCAGCGCCATCCTCGTCATCGACCGCTCCGGCAGCATGAACGAAAACACCCTCGACGGCGTCCGGAAGTGGACCGCCCTCCTCGCCGCCCTCGACCGCGCCCTGCCCCGCATCGAGCAGAACGTATCCCTCGGCCTCGTGACCTTCCCGCAGGCCCTCGCGCCAGGGGCCGTTCGCACGCCTGCGACGGTCTGCGCGCTCCGCTCGACGCTCGACCTGGAGCCACGCTTCGGCGCCGCGAGCGCCATCCTGAATCGCCTGCGCGCCTCCCCCCCGGAGGGCCCGACGCCGACCGCCAACGCCGAGGAGGTCGCCGGGCGGTGGTTCGTCAACGAGCCCGACCGCGACGGCGGGCGCTACCTCATCCTCGCGACGGACGGAGCGCCCAACTGCAACCCTTTGCTCGACCCCGCCACGTGCCGCTGCAGCGCCGGCGCCGCGATGTGCAACCCGTTGATGAACACCTTCGCGTCCATCAACTGCCTCGATGAGACGCGCACCACAGCCACCGTCGCGCTCTTTCACCAGCAAGACATCTTCACCTACGTGGTCGGCCTCAACGGCGCCGAGGAGTACGCCGCCGTGCTCGACGCAATGGCCGACGCAGGCGGGCGGGCACGCGCAGCCACCCCACGCTTCTACCCCGCCAACACCGCCGACGATCTCGTGCGCGAACTCTCCACCATCACCTCGGGCATCGCCGACTGCCGCTTCGCCCTCGACGCCGCGCCCATCGACCCGACGCTCGTCGATGTGCGTCTCGATGGCGCGAGTCTGATCCACGACCCTGGCCAGCGCGACGGCTGGGACTGGTCCGACGCCACGCTGCGGGAGATCCGTTTCTACGGCGCCACCTGCGATCGGGTGACCGCCGCCACCGGCGGATCGCGCCTCGTCGCGGCCTACGGCTGCCCCGCTCCGGCGCCGCCTTAGCGACCTTGATAACCCTCAAGCGCAGACCTCCGCGCGCTCAGCGTCCGTGGTTGGTCCAGGGCTCGAGGGGAATCTATGCTCCGCGGCGTGTCCATCGACCACCTCCGCGAGCAGCTTCGGATCTACATCCGCGCGCGTTACCCCGCCCTCTGGCTCACCACGGAAGAAGAAGAACGCACGTCCCGCATGCTCGCCACCCTCGGCGACGAAGTGCAGCGCCCGGTCTTCACCTGGACTTGCACGGCGGGCTTCGATCAAGCGCGATTCATCCTCGATCGCCCGTCCGTTCCGCTGCCCTCCCTCGCTCCCGCGCCGGTGGGCCTGAAGGCTGCGGAGAAGGCGCTCGAGTTCGTGATGCAGCACCCGGACAAGGCTCTCTTCGCCCTCCACGATTTCCATCCCTTCCTCGACGACGCCACCGTGGTGCGCAAGGTGCGCGACGCGATCCAGCACTGCCGCCGCGCCCTCAAGACCCTCGTCTTTGTGTCCGCCGCCGCGAAGGTGCCCGACGAACTTGCCCGGGACATCACCGTCCTCGAGGTGCCGCTGCCCGACGACCGCGAACTCGGCGCGATGCTCCGGTCGTTCATCGACTCGCTGCGCGCCGCGGGGCGCATCGCCATCGACGACGACCCGACGCTCTTCGAGCGGATGGTTCACGCCGCGCGCGGGCTCACGGAGACGCAGGCGATACAGGCGTTTTCCCGCGCGGCGGTCAACGACATGCGCTTCGGCCTCGATGACCTCCCGCTCATCCTCGACGAGAAGCGGCAGATCGTGCGGCGAACCGGCACGCTTGAGTACTTCGAACACGACGAGTCCCTCGCCACCGTCGGTGGCGTCCAGGGGCTCAAGCAGTGGCTCGCCTCACGGACGCGGGCGTTTGGTGATCGCGCCCGGGAGTACGGTCTCCCGCCGCCGCGAGGGGTGCTGCTGCTCGGCGTTCAGGGGTGCGGCAAGAGCCTCACCGCGAAGGCCATCGCCGCACACTGGCACCTGCCTCTCCTCCGTTTCGACGTGGGCAGCGTGTTTAGTCCGTACGTCGGCGGCAGCGAGGCCAACATGCGCAAGGTGCTCGCCACCGCGGAAAACCTCAGCCCCGTCGTGCTCTGGATCGACGAGATCGAGAAGGGCTTCGGCGGCACCTCCGGGTCGGGCAACGCCGACGCGGGCGCATCACTGCGGGTCTTCTCGACCTTCCTCACCTGGATGCAAGAACGCAAGCGCCCGGTCTTCGTGGTGGCGACCGCCAATCGCATCGCCGAGCTTCCGGCAGAGCTACTTCGCAAAGGGCGCTTCGACGAGATCTTCTTCGTCGATCTGCCCACCGCGCGAGACCGCGAGACCATCTTCGAGATTCATCTCCGCAAGCGGCGGCGCGATCCGGCGCTCTTCGACCGCGCGGCGGTGGCGGCGGCGACCGAGGGGTTCAACGGGGCGGAGATCGAGTTGGCGCTGGTGTCCGCGATGTACACGGCCTTCGACGCCGGACGCGAGGTGACCACCGCCGACGTGGTGGCTGCGGCGGGCGAGACGGTTCCGCTGTCCACCACCATGGCCGAAGACATCGGGGCGCTGCGCCAGTGGGCCGCGACGCGCGCACGCTCCGCCGGCGGCTGAGGCGTGG
Source organism: Deltaproteobacteria bacterium (assembly GCA_947477565.1). Classification (GTDB taxonomy): domain Bacteria; phylum Myxococcota_A; class Polyangia; order Polyangiales; genus SCUS01. The sequence goes on along the minus strand of CANJUR010000012.1, from coordinate 82,721 downwards.
TCGCGACGTCTCTCCCGCGAGCCATCCAGCAGAGATGCGGGGAAACTCCAATATACCGTCAGAACCCTTGTTTCACCGTCTCGACGTGACGGTAGATTCACCTGTAAACCATGGGTTTCCGAGGTGAATGCCGGATCCCTGTTTAGTTGATGGCGACGGCGAAGTTGCGACTCTCGGGCACGCAGTTCTCCGCCGAGCAGACCGCGAAGCGTAGACGGCCGAGCACCACCGTGCGAGCGCCCGCGCGAATCACGGGAACCGCGAAGCGCGCGAGCCCTTGCGTGTACTCCGCGGCGTCTACGCGGCGCAGCGAAGCTTTGGCGGTGGAGCCATCGCGCACGTCAAGCTCGAGGCTCACGGGGTATTGGTCATTGACGTGGAAGTGCCCATTGCCACGAAGCTCGACGGCAAGTGTGGCGGGGTCTGCCGCGGCGGCGCCCGCGGTGATGGCGGCGGTCAGGACGAAGCTGGGCTCGGTGAACTCCGCGCGGGGACCGCTGGCGTCGGCCGTCGGGGCTGCGACGACCGGCGGCGGGGCCGGCGTCGATGGGGCGGCCACGGGCGGAGCCTCGGGCGCGACTGCGGGCGGTGTCGCCCGATTGCATCCGAGCAAGATCACCAACCCGAGACAAGCACCGACTCGATCGATTCGCATGATGGGCTCCAACGCTTTTGCAGGACGACGCAGGGCGTTCGTAGCACGCGACCAACACGGCCTCCAACGGTCGGAGCGACGCCCGGCGGACGGTCGCTCGCGAGGAGGGCACGCACGATCTCCCTTCCACCCGGCGAAGCCCCCGGGGTAACGCTGGCGGCGATGTCTCGTCCGTTTCACGTGTCTCCTGCGTTGCTCCTGCTGTCCGCAGCGGCCGCGGCGTGCGCGGCGACGCCCCGGTGCGCGACCGCCGCCACGGGCGCCCTGGTGCGCTGGGCCGACGTGAGTTTCGACCCCGCGGCGCGCCTCGCGGTGATGCCCGTGACGGTGCAGTCCCCGGCGGTCTTCGACACCTCGGCGGGTCCGGTGTTTGTGCGCTTCGACGCCGCGGCCCTCGGTGCGGGGGAAGTCATCGACCGCGCCGCCCTGGTGCTCGTGCCGTCTGCCACGGCGCGTCGCGAGCGCTGCGCATGGCTGCGAGTGCGCGCGGTGGACGAACCCTGGAGCGCAGCCGCCATCGCACGCGGCGACCTCCCCTCGCTCAGCAGCGACGACGCCGCGGAGGTCGCCCTCGTCCCGCAGCGGGTGCCGGTGCGCGTGGATGTGACCACCCTGGTGCGGGCGCTTGGCACGGAGGGCCTCCGCCGACGCGGCCTCGCAGTGATCGCAACGGAGGGGGGAGTCGTCTTCCTGGGATCAGGTACGCTCTCGCCCGAAGAACGTCCCCGTCTCGAGGTGTTGCTGCGATGAAGCGTTCGATTCCCATCGGCCGCTACCACCTGCTCGATCGTGTGGCGAGCGGTGGAATGGCCGACGTCTTCCGCGCCAAGACCGTCGATCCGGACGGCACCGAGCGCCTCGTGGCGATGAAGCACATCCTCGAGCAATACGCCGAGGATCCGGCCTTCGTGCGCATGCTGGTGGCCGAGTACCGACTCTCGCTGCTGCTGGTGCACCCCAACATCGCCCGCATCTACGAGTTGTTGCAGACCGACGAGGGCTACTTCATCTCCATGGAATACGTGGACGGTAAAGACCTCCGCGCGACCATGTACCGCGGCTCGGACCGGCGCAGACCGATCGACCCCGCGGACGCGGCGTACCTGATGGCGCGGGCGGTGGACGGCCTCGAGCACGCGCACCAGTCGACGAGCGACGACGGCCAGCCCCTGCGCCTCGTGCACCGGGACTTCTCCCCGTCGAACATCCTGGTCAGCTACGACGGAACCGTGAAGATCATCGACTTCGGCATCGCGAAGGCCGACGTCGATCGTGAGCGCACCGCCCAGGGGATCATCAAGGGCAAGGTGCGTTACATGTCCCCCGAGCAGGCCCAGGGCGACCCGTGGCTCACAGGGCAGTCCGACGTGTTCTCCGCCGGGAGCGTGCTGTACGAGCTGCTCACGGGCACGCCGGCGTTCGCGGCCCCGTCGGAGGTCGAGCTGATCTACGCCGTGCGCCGAGCCGAGCCCGTGCCCTTGCGCGACCTCGCGCCGCATCTCCCCGAAGGGCTCGCGGAGGTGGTCGAGAAGGCCATGGCCCGCGACCGCCGCGAGCGGTACCAGACGGCCGGGGATTTTCGCGACGGGCTCGTCAACTTCCTGCGCGGGTACGCTCCCAACTATCGGCGCACACGCCTCGCGAACTACATGCGCACGCTCTGGGCACGAGAGATCGACATCGAGATACGCACGCTTCTCGAGTACGCGCTCTCCGAGGAGCCCGCGGCGGCGTCCGTCGATCTGCTCGCCAACGCCTCGCTTGCGGAGTCCGTGCTCGAGGTTTCCCGCCCCCTCGACGTCGGGGAGTCTGCGGAGTTTTCGGAGTCCGGTGCCGTCGCGGCGGTGCCCCCGAACCCCGCCGGTTCGGTGCGTTCGGACGACCTCTTCGCCAGCGAACTCAACGCACTGCCATCCCCGCAGACCTCCGGACGCCGCTCGTGAACCGCGCTGCTCTCCTCGCCGTGCTCCTTCTCCTGGGCTGCGCCTCGCGCACGCCGCAACCGCTCACGATCCACGCCCCCATGGACGCAGCAGCGCCTTCCGCCCGCATCGCTCCGGCCGACCGCCCCACCTGCGCGCAACCGGAGGCCGTGTGCTTGCCGGGCGGCCTCAGCCTCCTCGGCGCGGCCGCCGCCGAAGACCATTTCGAGCAACGACCGCCCCGCGTCGCGCGACTTCACGACTTCGCCATCGACCGCACCGAGACCACCGGCGTCCGCTACCGCGAGTGCGTCGCCGCGGGTCGCTGCAGCCCGATGCGATGCGACGCCGACGTGCCCGACGCCGCGCCCGCCCGCTGCCTCGCGTGGGCCGACGCGCGGGCCTACTGCGCCTTCCGCGGAGGTCGGTTACCGACGGAGGCCGAGTGGCAGCGCGCGGCCGCGGGCCCGCTCGAGGTAAGCCGACCGTTTCCCTACGGAACCACCCCAGCGGCGCCGGACGCGAGCGTAGACGATCTTACCCCTGAAGGTATTCGCGACCTGGCGGGATCGCTCGCCGAGTGGGTGGACGACGCCGGGGACTTCTACCCAACGCTCCCCGCGCATCCGAGGCTCGATGCCGCCGTAGACAACGCCGTGGTGGACGCCGCGCTCGCCGAGCTTCCGCCGCGCACGGACGCCGGGCTCTTGATCCACGACGATCCCCGCGGCGTGTCGCGCGGCCCGTGGCGCGTGGTGCGGGGCGGCGATGCGCGCCTGTCGTGGGCTCAGTGCTCGAGCGCGCTGCGGCGGTTTCGACTCCCCACGGAAGCACTTCCGTGGGTCGGCGTGCGCTGCGTCTACGACCCGGGTTCTCCCTCGCCGGTCGGCCCGACGCGCCCGTACTCGTGAAGTTTGTATTGAATCTTCCGGGCTGACACCCCGAGCACCTTCGCAGCCTTCGAGGTGCTGCCTCCCATCGCGCGCAGCGTCTCGAGGATGGCGTAGCGCTCGAGTTCGGCGATGCTCGACCCGGGTACCATCGGCCGCCCGTCGCTGTCCTTCGCGCGCGCGGCGCCGACGGTCATCGGCCCGGGGAGGTGCTCGACCTCGACGCGATCGCCGCGGCAGAGCACCACGGCGCGCTCGACGGCGTGCTCGAGTTCCCGCACGTTGCCGGGCCATGGCCACGCCACCAGCCGCTGCAGCGCCTCCTCGCTAAACTCAGTGATGCGCTTGCCGTTCTCCTGCGCATAGCGACGGAGGAAAAACCCCGCGAGCTGGGGGACGTCCGTGCGGCGCTCGCGCAGCGGCGGAATGTCCACGCGAATGACATTGAGGCGATAGAAGAGATCTTCGCGAAACTGTCCTCGGCGCACGCGGTCCACGAGATCGACGTTGGTCGCGGCGACCACGCGCACATCGACCTTGAGGGTCTCGTTGCCGCCGACGCGCTCGAACTCCCGCTCCTGGAGAAACCGCAGCAACTTCAACTGCGTCGCGGCGGGAATCTCTCCGACTTCATCGAGGAAGAGCGTTCCGCCGTCGGCCTGCTTGAAGCGCCCCTCGCGACGCCCGACTGCGCCGGTGAAAGCCCCGCGCTCGTGCCCGAAAAGCTCGCTCTCCAACAGCGACTCCGACAGCGCGGCGCAGTTGAGCCGCACCAACGGCTGCTGCGCGCGCGTCGAGGCGCGGTGCAGCGCAGTCGCCACAAGCTCCTTGCCGGTGCCGCTCTCCCCGATGATGAGCACGCTCGATCGCGACGGTGCCACCTGCGCCACGGTGTCGTGCAGCGCCTTCATGCTCGGATGTTCGCCGACGATGTGCCCGAAGGCGTTGCGTTCGCGGAGGCGCTCGCGGAGTACGGCGGCTTCGGCCATGAGGCGGGACTTGTCCATGGACCGCTCGACCACCGCGATGAGGCTCGCTGGCTCGAGCGGTTTGGTGAGGTAGTTGTCCGCTCCGAGCTTGATGGCCTCCACCGCAGAGTCGATGGATCCAAACGCCGTCATCACCACCAGCACCGTCGACGGCGACGCCGCGCGGGCCTCCCTCAAGAGCCCGAGACCATCGAGACCCGGCATCTTGAGGTCGGTGAGAATCACGTCCGGCGAAAACACACCGAGCTTGCCGAGTGCTTTGAAACCATCCGCCGCGGTCTCGGTCTCGTACCCTTCCTCCCGTAGAATTTCCGAGAGCGCCGCGCGGGCGTTGGCCTCGTCGTCCACGATCAGGATCCGACCTCTGCTTTCTTCCATGCGGGAAGCATTCTACTCCGTGGTCTCTGGCTCCGTTGCTCTGGCCACCCGCATAACTTCGTGGCCCCTATCTTTCGTGCTGCGAGGTCTGCGAGATCCTCGGCTTCATTGCCGGTTTCGAACCCGCCGCCGACGATCTCCTGACTCAGCGAGGTCTCCCAGGGACTCCGGGTGGAGACGGCGGGAGCAGGAGCTTCGCATCGACGGATGTGTCGGTAACTGTAGCGGATTCGTGTCCGGGAGCGTGCGTCGTTGGACGGCTTATCCCCTGCAATCCTGAGCAATCTCGTTCCAGAGCACTGCCGCGTTGGGCGACCTATGCGCTCCGATCCACCCGATGCTCCGGGGGTCTACGCACCCGGCACCGCGACCCCCCGGATGCGCTCGCGGAGCTCATCGCGGAACCGTCGCAGGTCACTCTCGGTCAGCGGCTCCAACATGACCGGCAGCGGGCTCGTCGGAAACTGCCCCGGCAACCACGCCAGCACGCCCGGGCCGATTCCGACGTCCTTCCGCGACGCGAGGGTGAAGTCCTCCTCGGGAGGGAACCCCGCGCGATCGAGGAAGAGCAAATCAACGAGGTCGCGCGGCTCGCTACGTGACACCCCGCCGCCGAGGTGCGCTTCGACCCTGCGCTGACATTCCCTCACCAGCGCGAGCACACCGTCGGGAACCACCCGCCGGTCGAACCGCTCACGCATCGTGAGCCTCGCGCGGCGGCCACGGCACGTCGGGCATTCTCAGCAGCCAGGCCCACATCGAGCGCGTTCTTCCAAGGTGCCGCAGCAGCGACGGCCAGAGCGCCTTCACCTCCACGGGGGTGACGTACAGCCACACGTCGCGGGTGTTGGCCTCGCGTAGGAGTGCGCCCATCCAGTACGCGCGCTGCTGGTCCGCATCGTCGGCGAGGTGGCGTCGGAACTCCGCCATCGTCACCTCCGTCCACCAAAGGAAAAGGGACGCGCCGTCGGGTCGGAGAGATCCGTCCGGGTCGGTTGCACGCGTACGGAAGCCTTCGCCATAGGTCCGACGCGATCACGCCATGTCCGCGTCGCCGCGGGGACCAACTTACCGCGCCCGCCGCTGCAGCGCGTAGAGAGTGCCCCGTTCTGACATGGCCGCGGAGAGTATGGAAGGTGCTGGGGACGCTCGACCTGTCGGCGTTTCTGGCCGACGCCCGCACGACCCAGCACTGCGCCGGTCGCAGTGAGTTGAGCCCGCGGATGAAGCTCACCCTCTGGCCGTACACGCGCTCGATCGGCGGAGCGGGGTCCGGCCGGGTGCGGTGGTGGCCCACAGCAACCACGCCAGGCACGAATCAATCAAGACGCTCCCGGTGAGTGTCCCCTTCGCGAGCTCAGTGCGCTCCACGTCGCCCCGGTCGCCGACGGCCCCCGACCCTCGCGCGACTGCTTTGTCGGAGCGAGGACTTCGAGCATGCCACCACGGTGTCGAGCCCCACATGGATGAGGAAGCGCCGGGGTGAGCCACCGCGAGGGCGGCGCTCTCTTGCCACCCAACCTCCACCGGCGGGCCATCGGATGCGCTATTCCTTCGACACCATGCCTGACGCCCCGGAGCCCAACGACGACCTGCCCGTTGCCTCGACCGGCGCCGTCGATGAGTCCACCTTGCTCCCGCTCGAACGCGATCGCCGATTCCTCGTGCGGCTCGTACTCATGCTCCTCGTGGGCCTCATCGCCGGCGGGTTCATCGCGATGAAACTGAGCAACGCGGCAGGCTCCTGCGGCGCGAAACTCATTCGCCCCGGCAGCACTGTCATTCCGCCGTCGCCGCGATGATCCGCTCCCCTACGGTCACGCGAGCACCGCCGCGCGGTCTTCAGTGTGGTGTGATTTCTCACTCTCCCAAGCGCACGCCGTACTGCGATGCAGGAGCGTCCGTAACCACCGCCGCCCCGCTCGCCGCCGCCCCGCTCGCAACCCCGGGCGCGCCGATCGGACGCGGATACCGCGGCGTCGTTGGCCACGGGATAAACCGCGCCGCGTCAGGCGAGGCCACGCCCACGTCATAGCGCTGCATCAAGGGCGACGACGACGCCGGACCGTTGCGCGACCGCAGCCGCGCGCACTCCTCCGTCGAGAGGCGCTTCGGGCCCGCGACGGTGCCAAGGCTCGCATCGGCGTCCATCAGGAGCCACGGTCGATCGGGCCCCATGTTGTCCGGGTGCCATGGCTGGTCGAGCAGGATGTGCCCGGCCTCGTGCGACTGCGTCCACGCCTCGCGCTCCGCGGCGATGCCCGCACGATCGATCAAAAACCCGTTGCCGATGGACCCACCATCCCCGCGCACAAACGCCTCGCCGATGCGTGTGCCCCGAGAAAACCTGTTGATAACGATCATCTCCATGGTGCTCGCGTCGTCGTCGATCAACGGCTTGATGAGCGCGCGCTCTTCCAGCGTTCCGGAGGTGCTGTTCTGGTTGTTGAACTCATCGATGCCGTCGCTGAAGTCCACGGTGGCGAGCGCGGCGCCTTGTCGGAGGTCGGTGCTCAACCCCACTCCCGGCGACGTCGACAGGTTGGTCCAACGGCCCGCGCGGTCGAGCACCAGCACGTCCGCGCTGGGTTCTGCGCCGTACGTCGTCCGCGGGTTGCTCGTGACTCGCGCGAGGTATCCCCGCGCACGCAGCAGCGCCCCCATCGCCAGCGCCGTATCGATGGGCCGCCATCCAGCGCGCGTCACCAGCGGCGGCAGCGCGACGCCGTTGACCCGGAGGCTCACCGCCCCGCCCGACGCGCGCGCTCCGTGATCGTCTCCAAAAGCGATCATCGTCGTCGTCGGCGGATCCACCACCCGCGCGACGTCCCCCGCCGGGTCGCCCCAGGTGACACCGCACTGCGCGTACACCTCGTTGGCGATCGCCACCTGCCGCCGCCCGATGTCCAGCGCGGCCGCCTCGCTCCCTCCCACCAACGGAACCCCGCCGCTCGCCAGCGCCCTGTTTCGCAGCAGCAGCACCCGTGCGCGCACCCTCCGCGCCGCCATCGGGCCGTCTTCCCGTCCGGGCCTCCCCACGCGCACATCCGTCGTCGCCTCGCCCGCCGTCCCCTCGCGCCGGTATCGCACTCGCACCCGATCGCGCAGCGCCACCCGAAGCGTCTGTGCCTCGACGCCGGGCGCGCGCTGATCGACCTCGTCCCCGACCAACCGCACGAAGCCCGACCGCCACGGCGCACCCGGGTCTGGCCGCTGCAGCGCCACCTCCGCCAGCCGCGCGCGCAGCGCCCCTGCTTCGCTCGCAAACGACGCGGGCGTCCCGGTGGCCTCCCAGCGCACCACAGCGACAGAGCCCGCGCTCGGGTCCCAGACCTCCGCTCGGATATTCTCTTCATCCGGCGAGCGATCGCCCCACGCGGCGGCGCGCGGCAGCGTCTCGTCGTTGGTGACCTGCCGCGAGAGCATCACCGCGTCGCGGTGCGCATACACGGGCGCGTTGTCTCCGCGCAGTACGGTCACGGGCACCACCGTCACGGCCACCCGCCAGCGCTGCGCCCCCGCGACGATCTCCACCGCCGCATCGTCCACCTGCGCGCTCGCGGCCACCCCGACGATCTCCACGACCGCCGTTCCGCGGCGCACCGGAACGTTGGTGCGCTCGACCGGCCTCCCTCCGGCGTCGCGCACGCGCAGCCCGCCGGAAACGCTCACCGCAACGGCGCCCGTGACAATACCTTCCAGGGTAATCACCACGCGATCATCGTCGGCCTCGGGGACCGTCTCCTGCTGCGAGTCGGGCACGCCGTCGTCATCGTCGTCGTCGTCGTCGAGCCCGACGATGGCGCGGGTCGGGTTGGCCTCGCCGGTGCTCCAACGAAGGGAGGCGGGCACTCCCTGCGCGAGGCCCGGAGCGAGGGACGTGAGACCGGCGAGGAGCAGGGCGAGGCATGAAGCGGGACGCATCGGGGAGAACGATAGCGCGGACGCGACCCGCCGAGACGCGCGACCGGGGCGGCAGTGGTCGCGAACGACAGACTCGGGCGCGGGCGCGGAGTCATCGGGCTTGCGCTCATGGGGCGCTCGGGTGTACCGACCCGCCGCAGTTGGAGAGGAGCGGGCGCTCGCCGGAGGTTCCCTGGTGAACCTTGGGAGGAAAGTCCGAGCTCCGCAGGGCAGGATGCTGGCTAACGGCCAGTGGGAGTGATCCCGAGGACAGTGCAACAGAGAAAGACCGCCGTCCGCCGCAAAGGCCAAGACGGTAAGGGTGAAACGGTGAGGTAAGAGCTCACCGCGGTGCTGGTGACAGCAACGGCACGGCAAACCCCATCCGGAGCAAGACCCAATATGGAAGCGATGCGGGTCACACCGCGGGAGACCTGGAGCCCGGTCGATGCTTTCGGGTTGGTCGCTACGAGGTCGCGAGCAATCGTCGACGCTAGAAGAATGAGCGCCCCTGCACGGTGAGCGATCGCCGCGCAGGACAGAACTCGGCTTACAGCCCTCTCCATCTCCGAAGACGCCTCGGGCCCCGGCAACGGGTCACCCGGGGCGTCGGCGGTTTTGCGACACGGATCTCTTCTCCGGTAGCCCTCGGACCAGAACTCACCTTGGAGTGCGCGAAAACGATTTCATCGTGAAGCCGCGAGCCCAAACGGTGGCGCGCTCACTCCACCACCCGTCGAACCGTCCCTTCGTCCGCCAGATCGAGCGGAATCGGCATCAGCGGTTCGGTTCCGTCGGCCAGGCGAACGACCTCGGTGAAGGGCCGTTCGAAAAGCTCGGTAGCCCGCACGCCGGACAGCACCAGCACCCAGCGTCCGTCGTCGAGTTCGAGCACGCTCCCAGGGGGGTAGCGCCCCACCCGGTTGACGAAGAGTTGCAGCAGGTTGGGGTCGTATTCCGTGCCGCGCGCCGCATACATTCGCGCGAGCGCCGTCGGCGGAGACATGAGCGCACCGTTTGCTCGAAACCGGGTCAGCGTCTCGAAGTCGTCTGCGATGTGGATGATCCGCCCGAAAAGCGCCGAGCCGCCGGGGGCGTTGAAGGGTCGGTGGTGCTCGAGGCACGCCAGCATCCGGTGGATGCGCGCCTCGTGAAACCCTCTCTGCGCCAGCAGGTTGCGCACCGCGGCGCTCCCGTGGCGACTGAACGGCGGGGCGTACCCGTCCTCGTCCGTCGCGTACCCGAGGTCGTGGTAGCAGGCCGTCACGCCGAGGTCTGCAAGCGCGGTATCGGGCAGGCCCAGTTCGCGCCCGATGAGCATCGATAGCATCGCGACCTGCGAGCTATGCCGTGAGAGCGCGCTGGTGTTTCTGTCCGAGCGCGAGCGCGCGATGCTCTCTTCTTCACTCTGCGCGGGCAGGTCGACCATCTCGTTGATCATCTTGCGCACGGGCAGCGGGTTGGCCGCACGACCGGAGGCCAGTCCCGCCCAGAGTCCGTCCACGACGCCCGCCGCGCGGTGCATCACCGCCCCGACATCCTGATCGATCCGCCGGACCTCGTCCTTCATGCGAAACCGAAACACCGGCAGCAGTTCGAGCGCGCTCATCCCCGCGCCCTCGAACGCCGCCTGCAGCGCCGATCGGGGCTGCGTCGGGGATGCGTCGGCCATCACGATCACCACCACCTTGCGCCACTGGTCCATGGTGAGCGCCGCGTGCATGTTGAGCCCGCCCACGTCGTGCCGCAGCCAGAGCGCAGCGAAGTTGTCGTCCGATTCCATCCGGTCATCCAGCCGGAGGCGCTGGTCGTTCACGTAGACCTGATCCTCCACCATGATGATCTGCACCATCCCGAGCAGGTCACGCAGCGACCCGAGGGAGCGCTCCAGATCCCTCAGCGGCGTCTCGAAGGCCATGTTCCGCGTGTCGTGGAAGCGCGTCATCCGCATCGCGCCGGTGAGCATCCGCACAAACTGCTCGCCCAGATCACGCACCTTCGCGGCCAGTTCGCGGTCGTCGCCTGCGCGCGCCCGATCGAGCGCCTGGCCGACGTCGCGCTGCGCCTCCGCCACCTCGTCGAGCGTGCTCACGATCGGCTCCCTTTCGCATGCGCTCGCTCGGCCCGGGCGTCTTCGACCACCTTCCGCATCGCCTCCGTCCTCACCCCCGCCGACATCTCTCGCAGAAGCGTGTCGGCCTCCTCGGTCGGCTGCCGCACCAACCCCGCCGCCGCCGCCCGCACCCGCGCGCCGTGAGCGTCATTCTTTATCAAGCGTCGCATCAGCCCCGCGGGCTTCCCCCACTCACGAAACGCCTCCATCGCACGAGCAGCGTCGACCAGGGTCATGGCCCGTCCCACCGCGACCATCTCCTCTGCGGACGAGCGCTCTTCCGCCCGATGCTCTGCATGACGAAGCAACAGCGTGAAGGCGCCGGGTTCGCGGTGCTCCCCGATGGCCTCGATGGTGCGCACCCGCAGCAGCTCGCTCGGTGAGCGCAGCAGGTGCACGAGCACGCCGCGCGTCGAGGCGTCGGTCCGCGCCGACGCAGTGAGTCGCAAAAACTCCATCTGCAGCTCGTCGTCGTTGCCCGAAATGAGCGTCGAGGCGACGAGCGCCGGGGCGTCCGGGAGGCGCTCCGAAAGGATGCGCAGGAGGTCTGCCGCGAGGCTCCCGCGCACCTCGCGAAGGCGAGCGATCACCACGTCGGCGCGCTCCGGGAGGAAGCCCTCGAGCAGCTCGCGCAGGATGCGCCGGTCACTCTCCGCGCGCTCTGTCCCAAGCAGCTCGAGGAGCATCGGAACCGGGTCGTACGGCAGCGAGGTAAGGAGCGCCTTTAGCTCTGGGGGCGCGGCAGGAGCATCGTTGGGCACCGAGTGCACCAGCTTCTGGATCGCGCGCGCATCGAAGAAGCTCGCCACGAGGGGGCCGAGCGCCTCCGCGAGATCCGCGTGCTGGTCTGTAAACTTCACGATCACGTCGAAGAGGGTGAGCAACTGCTGGAGCCGACTGTCGGACAGGAGGAAGTCGCGCGCCTCGCGCAATAGCGGCGCGATCTCGTCGAAACCCAGCGGATTTGTCGGATCACTCGCCACCGCGAGCAACTGGCGAATCAGGTCGATGGTGACCTGCGGCAGCTGCGGCGAGGCGCACTCGGCCACCAGCGCGGCGCGAACATCATCGGAGACCGCCACCGGGGACGGGTGCACCGGCTTCGGCAGCTCTGGCGCGGGCAGATCGAAGTCCACGGGAATCTTCGCCGACGCGATGATCACGACCGATGCTGCGGGACCCTGGGCACCGGCGGGCTGCTCGTCGTCGTCGTCCGGGACGAAGCCCTCGATGGACTCGATGTTGATGTGGTGAAACCCGGCCTTCCACAGCAGGGTGACCAGATCGTCCTCATCGTGGCGCACCCCCACGAAGCGAATCGACAGAATCTCCAGTAGTTTTGTGAGCTCCTGCCAGGTGGTATCGGCATCGAGGGTGATCTTGCGAACACCATCGCGGAAGAGCTTCAACGCCAGCGAACGCTCGCGCTCGCGCTCGATGTAAACGACCTCTTGATCGAGCACGAGTTCGAAGGGTCGAACCGTCAGCGGGAGTTCACCATACCGTGCCAGGTAATCCGCGAAGGAGTTGCGGAGCGCGTCGAGGAAGCCCCGCACGGCCTGGTTGCTTGGGTCGTAGATCAGGTAGCTGCGGGAGGCGCGCGCCAGGGTGAGCATGCACGCATGCGCCGCGAGTGCGCGCTCGCTGCCCTGCAGCGCCGTCTCCGACTCGCCATCCATCGCCGACCCGATGGAGCGCGGGGGCGAGGCGCCCTCGGTCAAGGTTGCCGAGTTTCGCAGCGGGGGTAGCGAGGCGTAGGTGGAGTTGCCCGCCGCAGGAGCCACGCGAGCGAGGCTCTTCGGCGCCGCGGTCGGCTTGCGCGGTGCAACCGCGGGGGCGCGAATGACTGGCGCTGCAGTCGGTTTAGGAGCGCCGGAGAAGAGTTCATCGAGGTCGAAGCGATCGGGCAACGGCGGCGGCGGGGGAAGGCTGAAGATATCGTCGGCCAGTGACGGCTTTCGCGGGGTCGGCGTGGCAGATCGGGCGTACTGCGACGCCGGCTTGGAGGGTGGCGTCACCGATCGGACAGGCTCGGCGAAGGGCTTCTCCGCGAAGGGGTTTTCCGCGAAGGGTGGAGCGCTCGGCCGGAGTTCACGGGACGAGGGCGGAGGCCCGGGCGGGGGCTGGGTCGGCCGGGGCGACGGCGCCGAGGAGGGCCGCGGGGCGACGGAATCCACCACCGGCGTTGGGGCGTCGGACTCCTCCGCTCGCGGGTCGAAGCGCGGAATCGAAAGCTGGCTGATACGAGACGGCGGCGTAGGCACCAACGCGGCGCCGGCCTGCGAATCGGCGGACGGAGGGGCATCGCCGGGACGACGCGGCGGCGCGAGCGAGAGGCTCTTGCGGGGCGGCGTCAGGGAGCGCGCGAAATCAGCCGCCAAAAGAGCGGGAGTGCCGGGGCAATTCCGTCGCGGGGGAGCGCCGATGGGAACCGCAGGCGAACGGATCGACGGCGCGACCGCGGGTTGCTCATCTGATTGGGGTTCGGGGCGATCTTTGTTCGACATCGCAGCGCTTTCCTCCGCGCCCATCGAGGTAACGCGTCCCGAGCGGCTGGATCAAGTTCTGGCTGCCTGATCAGTAGTCAATGACGGCGTCGATCGCAGCGTCGCTGTGCAACGGGAGCGAAAGCGAGCGCTCGCTGCGGCCGTACAGATACCGGTAACGCGCGAGATTCTGCACGACGCGGCAGACGTAGGTGCGGGTCTCGTCGAAGGGGATGTGCTCGACGAAGGCATCGACGTCGTCGTCTCCATGCTCGCGCATCCAGCGGTTCATCGCGCCCGGCCCGGCGTTGAAGCTTCCGATCGCGCGGGGCAGCACGGCGCGATATTGTCGGTACAGACGACCGATGTAATGACCCGCTACGCGGATGTTGTACGCAGGCTCGAAGAGTTGATCTTCGGAGAACGGGATGCCCAGATCCTGTGCGACTCGCCGCGACGTAGGCGGAACCATCTGAAGCAGTCCGATGGCCCGCGCCGTCGAGACGTCCCCAGAGTTGAAACCGCTCTCCTGGCGCATGATCGCGAAGAGATAGTCGCGCGGCAGTTCATTGGCGTCCTCCGCCGCCTCGACCAGCGGAGCAAACGGCCTCGGAAACCCGGTGTCCCAGATCCAGCGCGTGGCAGCCGTGGGAAACTCATCGAGGGCGTCGGCGTGCCGGGACGACAGTACGAAGGCCCGCCGAGCGTCGCCGAGAGCGAGGTACGCTTCGGCCATCACCTCGTCGGCGCGATCGCGCGGCAAGGTGGCCCTCAGCGCATCATCGCCCGCCACGACCACCTCCGCGGCTTCGCGGTCGAAGCCCAGCGCAGCGAGCCAGCGCACCCTCGGCGGGAGCATCAAAGGCGGCCGCGGCCTCGCCTCGGGCGGCACCGCCACCGGGTCTGGCGTCGCCCCCTGCGCTCGCAACCGCGACTCCGCGAGAATCGCGTACCAGGTGAGCGGGCGATGCGCGATCAGCCCGCGCCAGGTCGTCACCGCAGCCACTGGATCGCCCGCGCGAAGCCTTGCGACGGCGGACCAGTAGCGGCCGCGACCGCGCTCGAGATGGTGTGTCGCGAGGTCGCTCGAGCGCATGAGCGGCTCGACAGCGTCGACGTAGCGCCCCGCGGAGAATAGCGTCCATCCGAGGTGCCACGCAGCGTCGACGCGGAGCCGCGCTGGCGCCTCCGGGCGGTCGCGCAGAAACGACTGCCATCGCGCGATGGCCTGCTCTATCCGTGGGCGCCGCGACTCAAGCCACGCCGCGCGGAAGGCCGCCTCGTCGCTCCATCGGCCTCGTAGGGAGCGCGCCACGGAGTCGTAGGCGCGCACGGCGGCGTCGTCCTGATCGGCGCGGGAGAGCGCCCGCGCGGCCATGAACGCGTCCTCGTCGCGGTCGTTGTTGAGCGGGTTGCCCGCCGCCGCGGAGAGCCATCGGTGGGCCTCTGGGTACCTCCCGCGAGCCCCGAAAAACGCCCTCCCCAGAAGGTGCACCCGCCGCGCCTCGTCGCGCCCCGCGAGCGAGGGAATCGCCTGCAACGCATCGATGGCTTCGGTGTGTCGCGCGCGGTCCAGCAGCACGGCCGCGCGGTCGAGGGACTGCGCCGCCGTGAGCGGATGCGCCGCGCCCACGAGTGCGGCGAGTGCCTGGACGCCCGCGGTGGTGTCGGGCTCATCGATCGCAAGACGCCGCCGCGCCTCGAGGGCCAACGGGGCGTCGTTCGTCGCGTCGAAGGCCTCCGCCGCGAGGCGCCACGCGCGAGCCCGATCGAGCCCAACGGGCGGATGCGAGAGCCACGCCCGCATCGCCTCCGCGGCCCCGCGCCGATCGCCGGCGGACCACGCTTCGAGGACGGCCTGCGTGCGATCGCGGGCACCGCCACTGCGGGCGGCGAGCGACTCGTAGACAGCGCGTGCCTCGACATGACGGCCGGTCGCAGCGAGGGCAGCGGCCTCCATCCGACGGACCTCGAGCGCGAGCGCCGGCAGGTCGTCGGCGAGGCCGGGAAGGCGACTGAGCGCGAGCGCCGGATCACCCAGGTCGAGAGCGATTCGGGCGGTGATGAATCGGGCCTCTGGGCTCGACTGCACAACTGCGGGCATCCGCTCGAGGGCCGCGCGCACGGACGACCGTTGGCCCGCGCGGACGAGCGCCACCACGGCTGCGAGCGAGGCCGGCGGGGCGGGCTCGACCCCCGCATCCTCGGCGCTGGCATCGACTGCACCCGAGCTGGGAGCCGGGCGCGCGGTGGACGGCGTCGGGCGGCGCGGAGGCGGCGCGGACGGATCGCGCACGCACGCTACGAGCGAGAATTCGAGGAGCAGAAGCAGGCGTCGGACTCGCGTCGCCAAGGTGTCTGATCGGGTATCACACCAGTGCCCCGGCATGGGGGGGCATCCGCGCCGGGGCGAGGAAGGGAGTGGGGCGAGGCCAGAGGTGCGTGCTAGCGTGCGCTGTGCGGTGCACGTCATGACGCAAGCGCCCGCTGGCGCCCAGGGACTACCGACCGATCCGTTTCGACTCGTGGGCACGAGGCTCGACGGCAAGTACGCCGTGGAGGCGTTGGTCGCCGAGGGCGGCTTTGGGGTCGTCTACCGCTGCGCCCACACCGAGCTGCAAAAAACCGTCGCGCTCAAGGTGCTGAAGATTCCTTCGCACCACGCGCAGAGCGCGCGGGGGGAATTTTTGCGGAAGTTCGCCAACGAGGCCCGCACGATCGCGCGCATCGAGCACGAGGCGATCGTCCGGGTGTTGGATTTTGGAAGTTCTACGATGCCGACCGGCGACCTGGCGCCGTGGATGGCCCTGGAGTGGCTGGAGGGTCCGACGCTCGAACACGACCTCGACGAGCGCACGAAGACGGGCTTTGCTGGTCGTTCACCTGCCGAGTGTCTCGCGCTGCTACAGTCGGTCATCGAGGGCGTCGCGATGGCCCACGAGGAGGGCATCGCGCACCGCGACATCAAGCCGGGCAACTTGATGTTGGTGACCAACCGGCGCGGTGAGGTGCGGCTGAAGCTCCTCGATTTCGGCATCGCAAAGGTGATGACCGACGAAAACCGCGCGCCGACACCGGGGCAGACATCTACGCAGGCGCACCTGCAGATGTTCTCGCTCGAATACGCGGCTCCTGAGCAGATGAGCGGCACCCGCACCGGGCCCTGGACGGACGTACACGCGCTCTCGCTCGTCCTCACCGAGATGCTCACTGGCGAGCAGCCCTACGAGGGCGACGACTCGGTGGAGATCTTCTCCGAAGCACTCAGCCGAAGACGACCAACTCCTGCCCGCTGGGACCTCGATGTGGGTCCGTGGGAGTCCGTTCTCCTGCGCTCCCTCGCACTACGGCCGGCTGATCGCTTCCCCGACGCAGGATCGTTCCTGGCTGGCCTACTGGCGGACATCCCGACGGGAGCCGCCCGGCGGAAACACGTCACTTCGGTCTCCTCGAGTGATTCCGATCGACCAGCGCCCGTCACCGAAGCAGCGCCCGTCACCGAAGCAGCGCCCGTCACCGAAGCGTCGATGCCAGCGCTCGAGAGAATCACCGAACCACTCCCATTGCTGCCGGCGCGCCCCACGGGCGACGACGACGAGCAGGATCCGGTGCGTCTCCCTATCAAGCGCCTGGGTTGGATCGGCTGGGCTGCCGCCTTCGTGGGCCTCACGCTCGTGTTCGTGCTGGCGCTCGTCAGCCGACACCCCAACACGACGCGACCTCCGACGCCCCGACCGGTCGTGGCCACCGTCCGGCCTGTCGTCGCCGACGCCTCTGTGCCCGTGGCGGTGGCCGAAACAGCCCCGCCGCCCGTGGTGGTACCCGTCGCGATCGCGCCGTCTTCGCCTGCGCTGACCGCGGTCACGACGCCGCACATCGCACCTCCCGAGCCCGCCGTACCGGAGCCGTACCGACGGCTCCAGGGCACGCACCGATCGCGTTCACCCCATAGCTCGGATGGACGCATCCCGATCGAGTGATTGCGAGCCCTGGTCTGGCGATCAGAACGCGATGCCCCTATGGTGACGGGCCCCGTGAGAGGCGGTCCCCTCCAACGACCGCGCGGGTCATAGCCCACCATGAACCAGGATTTCGGCGTCAATCAGGCTTTCGTGGAGGAGCTCTTCCTCCGCTACCAGGAGAACCCTTCGACTGTCGGCGACCGATGGCGGACGTACTTCGACGGGCTCCAGACCGACGCGGGCCGCGCGGCCACTCCGACGGCGGACACCGTCGCGCCGACGGGCAACGGCCACGACGGCGACGGTGCGTTTCCTGCGCTGCGTCCGATGCTCAGCATCGCGCCCGTTCGAGTCGATGCGGAGCTTGCGCAGAGGGTAAACCAGCTCATCCACGCCTACCGCCTTCGCGGGCACCTCTGGGCCACGCTCGATCCCCTCGGGTTGCTCCCGTTGCCGGCCCGAGAGCTAACCCTCGACCGCTTCGGCATAAGCGACTCCGAACTCGACGTGCGCGTCCCTACGGGCGACCTCGGCGGCCTCGGCCCCGAGGCTACGGTGCGCGCGATCCTCGAGCGCCTCGAGGAAACCTACTGTCGAAGCATCGGCGTCGAGTACATGCACATCGAGGAGCTCCGCATGCGCGCGTGGTTGCGCGATCGCATGGAGACGAGCGCCAATCGCCTCGACCTCGACGCCGAGCAACAACTGCACATCCTCGGTCGGCTCATCGACGCGGAGATCTTCGAGCAGTTTCTGCACACCAACTTCACCGGAGCGAAGCGCTTCTCGCTCGAGGGCGGTGAGTCGCTCATCCCCCTGCTCGACCTGATGCTCAACCGCTCCGGCGAGCTTGGCGTCGAGGAGGCGGTCATCGGAATGGCCCACCGCGGGCGTCTCAACGTGCTCTGCAACATCATGCAGAAGTCACCGAAGGACATCTTTGCCCACTTCTTCGACAAGCACCCCGAGCACAGCATGGGCCGCGGGGATGTGAAGTACCACCTCGGGTATTCCTGCGATCGGCCGATGGCCCGCGGGGGCTCGATGCACCTCTCGCTGGCCTTCAATCCGTCGCACCTGGAGTTCGTCAACCCGGTGGTGACCGGCCGAGTGCGCGCCAAGCAGGATCGTCGCGGCGACACCCAGCGACGCCGGGTAGTGCCGCTGCTCATCCACGGCGACGCGGCCTTCATCGGTCAGGGGGTCGTCGCCGAGACGCTCAACCTGATGAGTCTCCGCGGCTACGCCACCGGCGGCACGCTGCACGTCGTGGTCAACAACCAGGTGGGCTTCACCACCAACACCGATGATTCCCGATCGACCCGCTACGCCACCGACCTCGCGAAGATGCTCGGCATCCCGATCTTCCACGTAAACGGCGAAGACCCCGAGGCCGTCGCGCACGTCGCGCGCCTCGCGGTCGAATACCGTCAGGAGTTCGGGCACGACGTCGTCATCGACATGTACTGCTACCGGAAGTGGGGCCACAACGAGACCGACGAGCCCCGGTTCACGCAACCCGTGATGTACGCGGCTATCGACCGAAAGCCCTCCGTCCGTGCGGCCTACGTTGATCGGCTACTTCAGCTCGGCAAGGTCACCCGCGAACAAGTAGATGCCCTCGCGACGCACCAGAAGCAGTCCCTCGAAGCGGAGCTTACAGAGACGCGCGAATCGCTCCATCACCCCACGCTGAGCAGCCTTGCCGGGTTGTGGTCGAAGTATCGGGGTGGCGCAGACGCGCAGGTGCCCGACGTCGAGACGGGGGTCGGGGCCGAGCGCCTCACCGAGCTCATGACAACGCTCACGACCGTGCCCGTGGACTTCCACATCCACCCGAAGGTGCAGGGACTTCTCAAGAGTCGGCGCGAACAACTCAGCACCCAACTCGATTGGGGCGCTGCCGAGGCCCTGGCGTTCGCTTCGCTGCTCAACGAAGGCTATCCCGTCCGACTGTCCGGGCAGGACGCTGGGCGTGGGACGTTCAGCCACCGCCACGCGGTATGGACCGATACCGTCAACGGAAGTCGGTACGCCCCATTGACGGCGACGACGCAGGGCAAGGCACGCTTCGATGTGTTCGACTCACCGCTGTCCGAGACGGGCGTGCTCGGCTTCGACTACGGCTACTCGCTCGACTACCCTGACGGACTGGTGATTTGGGAGGCCCAATTCGGCGACTTCGCCAACGGGGGACAGGTCATCATCGATCAGTTTTTGTCTTCCGGCGAAGACAAATGGAACCGCCTGTCAGGCCTCACGCTGCTGCTCCCGCACGGCTTCGAGGGCGCTGGGCCGGAGCATTCCAGCGGTCGCGTCGAGCGCTTCCTCCAACTCTGCGCGGAGGACAACCTCTTCGTCTGCAATCTCACGACGCCCGCGCAGGTCTTTCATGCGTTGCGGCGTCAGGTGCTGCGGTCGATCCGCAAGCCCCTGATCATCATGACCCCGAAGAGCTTTCTCCGCGTGAAGGAGTCGGTCCTCGATGACCTCGCCAACGGGAGCTTTCAGCGGGTGATCCCGGATCGGGCGGTCAACCCGAAGGCCGTCCGCAAGGTGCTGCTCTGCTCAGGCAAGGTGTACTGGGACCTCCACGCAGCCCGCGCCGAGCGCAACGCGATGGACGTCGCGATCGTTCGCCTCGAGCAGTTGTACCCGTTGTCGAAGACCGCCCTCGAGGAGGCCCTCGCTCCCTACGCCGACGGCACTCCCCTCGTCTGGGTCCAGGAAGATCCCTGGAACATGGGTGCCTGGTATTTCCTCTGCGCACGGCTGCCCGGCGTGCTGGGTGCGCGGTTTCCGCTGTCGTGTGTCGCTCGCGAGGAGAGCGCGTCGCCCGCTACCGGTTCGCAGGCCAGCCACAAGCTCGAACAGGCGACCCTGCTCGATCAAGCGCTGCGCTAGCGAAGGAGCCGTCGATGACCGCCAGCGATTCCTCGTACGCTCCGCAGGCGGCGACGCCTCGCCGAGGGCGGTTGCTGGTCATCGACGACGACGTTCTCGTTCGGGTGTCCCTCGGGCACATTCTCAGCCGTGACCACGAAGTCACGCTCTGTGAATCCGGCTCACACGCTCTCGATCTCTTCGCAGAGGGCAAGCGCTTCGACGCCATCCTCTGCGACATCAATATGCCCGGCATGGATGGCCCAGAACTCTATGACCGCATGAGCGTGGTGGTTCCAGATCAACTGCGGCGCACGATCTTCCTCACGGGCGGGGCATACACAACGCGAGCGCAGCAGTTTCTTGCGCGCATCGACAACGAGCAGATGGAGAAGCCGTTCGAGTTCGAGGCGCTGCGCACCGCGCTCGCGTGCGTGATGGACTGACGCCCCGCGGAGAGGGGGCTAGCGACCGGGTCGATCAGTCGACCGGCGGAACGAACTGAAGGCCGACATCGTAGAGACCGGCGACCGCACCCCATCCGATGGTCAGCAGCACCACGAAGAACGTGATGGAGAACCACGAGGCTGACGAGCGCGGCGCCAAACGGGTTACATCCGCGAGCAGACCTCAGAAGAAGCGGTGAAAAGACCGTCGGGAGGGGATGCGGAAGGCGATCGCGCGTGAGGCAGGTACGCGCTGCTCGCGGTGGTCGAGGCTGCCATCGTGGCCGACGGAAAAGGCTACGGAGTACGAGTGGCCATCCCAGCGCACGGCCTGCACACCGTCAACGGTCTCGCCCTCGGCGAACAACTGCCCCGCACCGATACGACCACCGTGTCCGTCGATGCGCGCAAAGTACACCCCCTCGCGCAGGTGCGCCGCGAGACCAAACTCGCGACCCGTGAAGACCAACTGAACGTCCTGCGGGTCGGTCAGGCCATCGTGGATGATCGAAGAGGCACCCCGCGGGACGCCATCGGCGCCGACCAATTGGAAGCGCACCCGCCCGTTTTCTGTGTCCACCCAGGCGATGCCGAAGGCGTCACCGGCAGCGACCACCGCGGGTGCCGAGAGGCTCTCCTCGTCGCTCACGAGCGCACGAATCTCCACCGGCGATCCGACGCCATGGCCCTGCAGGTCAGTGCAAGCGAACCACATCCCATCGGCGGCGTCGTGCCACGCCACGCCCAGTTGTGCGGAGCCTCGCGCGGTCGTGACGTCCTGGTGGTTCTGATCGGCGTCGAAGGCCACCGAATCGCCGACAGGGTGCTGCTGCGGGAGTTCGCCCACGGGAAGAACCCGGACCGTGGGTGCGCGGACCGGAATGGCGCCCATCAGGCCAGGAGCAATTTGAACCAGATTGGCACTCTCGTCGGCGACCGAGGAGATCGCTCGCCGAGTCGTCGGGCGCTCTGCGAGAGATCCCTGCGCTCCTCCTCCGACCGCCTCCTGCACCTGCGCCACCGAGCGCTGAACCTCTGGCCGGTCGGCGCAGCCCACGGTAAGAAACGACGCGCCCGAGAGGCAGAACGTGCCTAGCGTGAGAACCGTCCGCTTAGTGCGATCGTGCATGAATCACCTCGTAGAACAGCGATGTTGAGCGGCTACGCAACTAAGCAGGGGCAGAAGCCTAACCTCGTGCCGGTAGGGAGGCAAAGGGTGCCGTGGAGGTTTCGTCGTTGGTGGTACGGTCTACGCCCTCTATGCCCACGGTCTCCCGCGGCCTCGCACTCGCGGTGCTCGCCCTCGTCTCCGCGACCACCGTCGCGGCCGAGGTGCTGCTCACACGCGCGCTCTCGGTCACCACCTGGTACGGCCTCGCGTTCGTCGTCCTCTCGCTGGCGATGCTCGGCCTCACTCGCGGCTCCCTCGACGCCGACGCCGCCTCGCGCGCACGTGAGCCTATCGCCCCCTGGATCGCACGACGCCTCCTGGCGCTCGCAGTCGGCCTCGCCATCACGGTGGGCGTCGTCGTGTCGGTGCCGCTCACCTTCTCGCTCAACCTCTCCTCGCTCGCCGCGCTGCTGGTCGTGAGCGCAGCGGCGGCGATTCCGCTCGTCGCGGGCGGAGCCATCGTCGCGCGCCTCCTCGCCGACACCGCGGTCCCCACCCCGGTGCTCTACGCCGTCGATCTCGGCGCCGCGGCGCTGGGCGCGCTCGCACCGCTCGTCCTGCTGGGCCCCTTTGGCGCACCGGACGCACTCATCCTCCTCGCCGCACTCGTGGCCGCCGCGGCGTGGTTCGTCGCGCCGACGGGCGATCGCACCCGCGCGCAGGCCGTCGCCATGGCCGTCGCGGCGCTCGTCGTCGCACTCGGAGCGCGCGGCTCCGAGGCTGGCCTCGTGATCCGCTACCCCAAGGGATCTCCCCGTCCGGAGCACGAAACCCCCACCTTCGAGGCCTGGACTCCTTTGGCCTACGTGCGCCTCGGGCCCTTCCGCCCGGTACCCCACTGGCACCTCTGGTCCCCGTCGCCGAATACACCACCCGGTATGGTCGATGCGGCCGACGCCACCCTCGACGGCGAAGCAGCTACGCCGGTTTATGCGTGGCGCACGCCCTCGCAACTCAACATCCTCCGCTTCGACGCCACCACCTCGGCGCACGTGCTCCGTCCCACCGGCAACGCCTGCGTCATCGGCGTCGGCGGCGGTCGCGACCTCATCGCCGCCCTCGCGGTCGGTCACGACCACGTCTACGGAGCGGAGATCAACCCCGGCATCGTCGCGATGCTCCACGCCGTGCGTGACCGCTCGCCCACCATCGACGACCCGCGCGTCACCGTTCGCCTCGGCGATGGCCGTGCGCTCTTCGCCCGCTCTCGAGTCCACTGTTCGGTGCTTCAGGCCTCCCTGGTTGACACCTGGGCTGCGACCTCTGCAGGCGCATTCGCCCACACCGAAGCCACCCTCTACACCCGCGAGGCCTGGTCGATCTTTCTCCGCCGCGTCGCGCCGGCCGGGGTGCTCACGTTCTCGCGCTGGTACGACCCACACCGCGTGAGCGAGACCGCCCGCCTCGTCTCTCTCGCCGTCGCGTCCCTCCACGACCGCGGCGTCACCCGTCCGCGCGAACACCTCGCCCTCCTCGCCGCGGGCAACGTCGCCACCATCCTGGTGAGCCCGTCGCCCTTCTCCTCCGCCGACATCGCCGCCCTCCACGACCTCGAGACCCGCCTTCGCTTCACGCTCCTCGTGACCCCCGACCGCGCGGTGACCGAGCCCATGCTCGACGCCATTCTCGAGGCGCGCGACGACGAGGCCCTCGCCGCCGTCGGCCGCCCGCGTGGACTCGACACCTCCGCCCCCACGGACGAGCGCCCGTTCTTCTTCCAACTCCTCTCGCCCCGCGCGTGGCTTCACCCCGTCGTAGCGCTCGA
This sequence comes from Deltaproteobacteria bacterium, assembly GCA_947477565.1. Lineage (GTDB taxonomy): Bacteria > Myxococcota_A > Polyangia > Polyangiales > SCUS01. Next base: position 59,158 of record CANJUR010000012.1, on the reverse strand, counting down.
ACTCGCACGCGGCAGCGGCGGCGTCATCGCCGGCAACGCCACTGCCATGTTCGAGTTGCTCGCGACCTTCGGCGTCGTGCTCCTCGTCGCCGTTTGGCTACTCGGCCCCGCGCTCTTCCGATCGGCGCGCGACCCTGAACGCCCCCAGGGCCGGGCGCTCGTGTACTTCGGCGCGCTCGGCGCCGGCTACATGACCGCCGAACTCGCCCTCGTACAGCGCCTCCACGTCGTGCTCGGGCACCCCACCTACGCACTCATCGTCGCCCTCGCGGGGATGCTCGTCGCCACCGGCCTCGGGGCACTGCTTTCGCCGCGAATCCTGCGTACCAACCGCCACGTCACCATCGCCGCCGTCTTCGCCGCGGTGCTTCTTGCGACGCTGCCGTACGCGGTCCTACGCCCCCTCGCCCGGGCCACGCTGGAGGGCGCGACCGTACTCCGTTTCGGAGGTGCCGCGGCCTGCGCAGCCGTGGTCGGCCTCGTACTCGGACTCTTCTTCCCAGCAGGCCTGCGCGCACTCCCGAAGCGCGAAGGTGCGGCCCTCGCGCTCGCCGTCAACGGCGCCACCAGCGTGCTCGGGTCGGTGTTTGCCACCACCCTCTCGGTGTGGTTCGGCATCCCCGCGACGTTCGCCGCGGCGGGCGTTCTCTACCTCGTCGCCGCGTGGGCATCCCCCGCGCGCTGGCGCACGACGTAGCCGCTCCCGAACGGACCCGTCAGCGCATCTCGTCGGCTCCGAGGTCGGGGTACGCATCGCGGGTGAGTCCGTCGAGAGCGATCGACGACGCCCGACGACCGCGTCGTCGCGTGGACGTCATCCAGGGGCCCGAACGGCGCACGGAACCCCCGGGGTCTGCGACGATGGAGTTCGCGTCGAGGGGTGAGAACGCCTGACACCCAACAAGGGAGCCGTGATCTGCCGCAGACGACCCGGCGCATTAGCGGCGTTTGAGTCGCTGCCAGGCACGCATCGCGCTGCCGCGCCCGCGCCGCAATCGCAGACGTAGTGAATTCCATCGACCGGTCGCGCTCGGAAGGTGAAGCAGAAATTCCAGATCCAGGGCGGGTGAGAGCGAACCGATCCAGCGGCCACGGCAGAGTGGACTGTCACGGCCAAGGGTTTACCGGGAAAGTGAATGCGGCGGCCGAGACGTTGAACTGCCCCGTGGATGCCGGAGGTTGAGCGGCGCCCCCCGCAGCGGATCTTCGCCTCGCGGAAACACGAACTGGTCGAGGTTGATGATCGCGAAGGGCGCCTCTCCCCGCGCGACGAGTTGCGCGTTGCGCCGTGCGACTACCTGCATGATCAGCGGGAAGGCCCGCACGCTCCACGGTCGCGTGTCGTGCATGAGCACCACGCCGCCGTAGGGATGCTCCAGAAGCTCTTGCCGGAAGCGGGCAGTCACGGCCTCCGCGGAGGTGACCTCCCAGTCGTGGGTGTCGATCATCCAGTAGGCGGGCGTGAGGTTGCGCGCAGCCACGGCCCCGAGGCTCCGCGGGGCGGTGAGCATGCCGAACGGCGCACGCATCAACTCGGGGCGATGACCCGTGGACTGCGCGACCAGGTCGCCGGTGCGGTCGATCTCGAAGGCGATCTGCCCTGGGCGGAGGTTGCCGAGAACAACGTGGTGGTAGGTGTGGTTGCCCAACAGGTGACCGCGGCGGACGATCTCGCGCAGGAGGTTTCGCTGCGCGCGGTGGTGGGGCGCGTCGCCGTCGATGCGGTGGCCGACCACGAAGAACGTCGCGTGGACGTGATGCTCGTCGAGCATGTCGAGGAGCCGCGGCGTCGTGAGAATCTCCGGGCCGTCGTCGAAGGTGAACGCGAGGCAGCGGCGGAAGCGCGGAGGGCAGCGACCGTCGATGTGCTGTCCGCCGAGGAGCGAGCGGCGAGCGGGCGCACCCGAACCGGGAGTGGCCTGCGCGGGCAAGACGACGGCGAGGAGAGCGAGGAGAAGGGAAGGGGCGAGGCGGGAGGGACTCACAGGGAGAGACGCTACGCGCTCACCCCGTGGGGCCGGGAGTTTCTGACGGGAACGATCAGGGCGTGATGCCGACCGTGAGGTAGTAGCTGGGAATCGCGACCGGGGCGCCGCCATCGGTGCCAGCGCCGTACGCGCTCACGCAGATGGAGTAGGTGCCCGCCGGGATGCGCGTGACCGCGGTGGTGCCGACGATGCGCGAGCAGAGGTAGCCCATCGCGACGTCGTCGTTGTTCGCGAGCGCGGCGGTCTCTCCCTGACGATAGATGTTGAGCAGGGTGTCTTCGCCGTCGCCGAGCGCGCAGGTGCCGTTGGCGTCCGAGGTCTCAGCGTAGAGCGAGGTGCCCACCGGAACCGTGACGGCGTAGCAGTCCACATCGTTGCCGGTCGCGAGCGAGCCGCGGAATACGGTGGTCGTCGTGACGGCCGCCTGCGGGGCCGCGGGGGTGTTGTTGGGCTCGATCTCCGCCGTCGGCAGCGTGCAGTAGCGGGCGGTCATCGGGGCGCCCGCGTCCGTACCGACGCCCGCGTCAGCGGCGACCGGCGCCGTCGAGGCGAAGTTGGGGCAGAAGGACATCATCGTGCAGCTCGCAGTGGGGCCGCAGGCCTCCCCAGGAGCGGCGGGGCGACGGCAGATGCCGCGAGCGGCCATCGACGGCATGGCGACCGAGCAGGTGAAGGTGCCGTCGCAGAAGGGTGCGGCAGCGCGGCATACGGCGCCAGGAGCGGTGCCGTCTGCGGCGCAGGTGCCGGAGTTCATCGCGGTGGCACCCACGCAGGCGCTGCCGGTCGCGCAGACCTGAGCGACCGCGCAGGGCATGCCGATGGCGATCGGCGCGGCCTCGGCCACGGTGAGCTCGAAGGCGCCGGTGGAGCCCTCCTTCGCCGACGCGCCGTAGCCGCCGACGACGATGAACACCGTCTGACCCATCATGAGCGCACGGGTGGAGGCGGTGGAGTGGTACCGATGCGTCATGCCCGCGGCGGTGCCGAGGTCGTCGTTGCATGCGAGCGGCATTGCGGTGGCGGTGCACGTGCCGAGCACGGCGACGACCGTGTCGAACGCGGCATCGGAAGTGCCGGCGTTGGCCGTGCTGACGCGGAGCGTGCCCGCGGTGCGCATGGTGTAACGGTAGATGAGCACCATGCCCTTCTCGCCCATCTGGGCGTTGAGACAGCCGCCCTCAGGGATCGTTCCGATGTTGCCGACGGTGATCGGCGCGCCCTCGGAGTTGTCGCCCATCACGTGGATCGCGCCGTCGGCGCCAGGGGTCATCGACGAGAGGTCCGTCGCTGCGCTACAGGCCGCCGTAACCGGGTTGCCTGCGGGGGGGCGATCGACGGCGACGGCGGGGCGATCAGTGGCCGCCGCGTCGGTGCGCGGCACGTCGGTGGCGGAAACGCCCATGTCGGTCACGGTGCCGGCGTCTGTGACCGGCGTCGGGGTGTTGCCTTCGCTGCTACAGGCGGCCAGGAGTCCGGTCGCGAACATCGTCGCGAGCAATCCACGCAAGTTGGTATTCATTGAGAACCTCCGAAGGGTTATCCAGTCGGTTTTCGCTACGAAAGCCGACCAAGCTGGTGCGATCCCCCTTCGCACACGCCCCCCGCACCGTCAACGCCCCGGGACCGCCGCGCGCAGGTCACTCCACGGTCACGTCCAGCCGACACCCGCTCGTCCCTCCGTGGCCGTCACGCACGAAGAACCACAGCGCCTGCGCCCCCGGGGCGTTCGACGGGAGCCACTCGTTGTCCCGCGTCGGCGGCCGCGTCAGGCCCCGCCCGAGGTCACCCTGGGTCGCGTACCACGAGTAGAAAGCCTGCTCCGTACGCTCCTCGAAGACGCCGAGCGCCGTCAGCACCGTGAAGCGCTCGAGCCATGATTCGTTGGCATCCGGCGAGAGCGTCACGTTGCGTGCGCGCGGCACACGGATACCCGCCCCCTCCTCGGGCACGCACGCCGCGCCGCCGCCCGCGGGCACGGACACCCAGCGCCCGTTGACCCGCACCCGCGGCGTCGGCGGGTTGCGGTTGGGCCGCGGGTTGAGCGACACCACCACCCGCTTGTACCCGACCACCGTCCGGCCGTCGGCCTCGATGGTCAGGCCCACCCCGACGATCACGCCGACGTCACGGAGGTACTGCTCCACCAGCGCGCGCGGGGCGCGGTCGCCAAAGCGCGCGAGCACCGCGTCGAGGTCGACACTATCCGCGGGGATGACCAGCGTCGCCTCCGCGCCAGTGCCGAGCGGCAGCAGAAAGCCCGCGTCGCTGGTGCAGCCGACCTCGGAGGTTCCGGCACCGAAGCCCCCGCCTCCGCTCAGGGCGTCGCCGCCCGCGCACGCCACCCACCGATAGCTCACCGGGCCGCGGTTGCCGCCGATGACCGCACGCAGCCGCACGGTGCCTCCCGCAGCGACCTCCGGCGGGTCCGCAGCGATGTCCAGGATGCGCGGCGACACCACGATCTCCTTCGGATCGAGGTCGCCGATGCACCCCAGCGCCAGGGCGACGACAGGCCCCACGCAGCGCAGAAATCTTACCAGCATCAGTATTCCCCCGTGAGCCCGAGCGCCGGAAGGATGGGCAGCCCGGGGAAGGCCGTGCGCGCCGCGAAGTCGTACTGGTAGAGCCAGTTCTCGGTGTTTTGCGCGTAGTAGACGTTGATCACGTCGAGGTACGCCGACATGCGCCACGGGCCCCAGCGAAAGCGGTAGTCCACGCGCACGTCCATCTGGTGATAGACGGGCAGCCGCTCGGTGTCCGAACCATCCGCAGCGCGCGGCGGGTAAAGCGCACGGTACCGATCGAGGTCGGCGTCGTAGAAGGCGCCGGTGACGAGCCGCCGGGGGGTTCCGGTGGCAAGTTGAAAGCGACCGCCGAGGCGCCAGTGGGGGTTGATCTCCCAGGAGAGCGCGAGGTTGAGCACGTGCGTCTGGTCGAAGTTGAAGGGCACCACGGTGCCGTCACCGACGTACCGCTCGCTGCGCGAGAGCGTGTACGAGACCCAGCCGTACACACCGCGGTCGAGACGCCGTCGGATCAGCACCTCGAGGCCGTACGCGCGGCCGTCGCCGTCATCGACGATGGGGACGCGCTGTGGCCCGTTGGGCGTGCTGATGACGTCGCTGGAGTTGCGAATCAGCCGGTACATTCGGGAGTAGTAGCCGGTGAAGCGAGTCTCGATGCTGCCAGGGAGGTTGATCTCGACGCCCGCGGAGGTCTGCCACGAGCGCTGCGGTCGAAGCGTCGGGTTGCGCACGCCGGGCACCAGGTTGAAGAAGGGCGGCGCCTGGTGGAAGAACCCCGAGGCCGCGGTGGCCACCACGCGCTCGCTCAATCGCACGCGCAGCACCGCGCGCGGATCGACCACGGTGGTCTCGACGAGGGCGTACTTCAGCCGATCGATGCGCAGGCCGGCGGTGAACTCCACCGGGCCGGCGCGCAGCACCTCCTCGAACCAGCCCGCGACGCTCAACTGCGTCAGCCGCGGCGCGAAGGCGAGAATCGCCGGGTCAAACGCAGGCGGCGGCACGCTGCCGATGTTGTCCGGCAGCGGCACCTGGAGGTCGGCGTTGAAGAGGATCGTGAGGGCATCGAGGCCGATGCTGGTGGTGAGGTGCGGTCCCGTCGGGACGCGCAACGTCGCGCGCTCGCCGAGGATGAATCCGTTCGAGGCGAAGGACTGGTTTTGCTGGCCGGGGATCTGGTTGGTGAAGTTCGTGTCGTCCACGCCGACGGTGCCCGCGAGGGTGAGTTGCGCGTGGTTGGGGAGGGCGTAGTCCCAGCGCGAGATGATGCGATGGAAGGTGTAGACGAGATCGGAACTCTGCTCCGCGGCGGTCTGTCCGACGCCGGATGCTGCGGAGCGGGAGAAGGTGTCGTTGGAGCCGAAGACGAAGAGGGACAACTTGCTGTGCGCGTTGAAGCGGTAGTCCGCCCGCAGTTGGTAGTCGGTGTACTGAAGCGATACGCCGTCGATGAAGAGCGGGACGATGAGTTCGAGGTAGCTGCGACGCACCGCGAAGGCGACGGAGCCGCGACCGTGGTCGAAGGGCACCACGGCGATGGCGCTCGCGCGCAACACATCGACGCTAAACTCCAGGAAGGGCCGCTCGGCCGGAGGCGGCCGCGTCTCGAGGGAGATCACACCCGCGGAGAAGCGCCCGTATTGGAGCGGATAGCCGCCGGGGAAGAAGTCGAGTTGACCGACGAGGCGCGAGGAGATCACCGCGGGCCCGGCGCCGAAATGATAGAGCAGCGGCACCGGGAAGCCGTCGATGAAGAAGCCCGTGTTCTCGAACGCAGCACCACGAACGACGAAGAACCCGAGACCGAACGGGGTTCGCGCCACACCGGGCATTGAAGCGACGACACGCGTGGGTTCGCCGAGCGTTCCGGGGACGGTGGTGAGCTCCTCGCCGCGGAGGCTAAACGTCGTTGCGGCACCGGACTGACGCCGCGAACGAACAGTGGCCTCACCAGAATCCGGCGTGACGACCGGAGTGACGACCGGAGTGACGACCGGAGTGACCAGCAGGCTCGCGGTATTTCCCTCGTAGGGGTTGTGGGGGATCACGGAGCGCGCGGGCGCCCGCAGCCGGAAGCGGAAGCGCATGCGCGCGGGCATGGCGCGGCCACCCTGCTCCGCGGGCTCGAAGACCATGCGCGGCGCAGCCTCCAACACCAGGGCGTCGAGGTCGGGTCGGAGGCTCTCGATGACGGCAGCGTCGCGAACGCGCCCGGCAGCATCGACAGTAAACTCAAGCCGCACCGCCGAACCCGCGGGGATTGAGTCGTCATCCGGGAGCGCAACTTCCGGGGCGGACACCAGCCGCGGCGCGTGATCGACCGCCCGGGCGATGGATGGCGTGGCCAGCGCAGAGATCGCGACAAACAGCGCGCGGCGAGAGGTCAGGTCCACCCGGATACTTGTACCGGACTGAGCCGCGCAACGGTCGCACGGTCCACCAGATTGCCCTGCGCAGGCAGCACCAGCGCGCCATCTCGGGCGATGAACACCAGCACCACGGGCGCCGCCTCGGGCGTATAGGCAAGTTGCACGAGCAGGTCGCGGTCGAAGCTCCGACACTGCCGCTCGCAGCAGAAAAACGACTCGCGAACCCGATAGACGCCCTCCGGCGCGAGCGCGTCGAGGGTGCGCGACCAGCCCGGCGAAGGGATCGCCACGCCGACGCTAGAAAACTGCGCCCGATGGTGGATCCAGCCGGTGGGAAGGAAGACTCCGGGGCGGTGGTCGCCGTGGTTGTGGAAGGAGACGAGACGCCCGCTGGGAATGTCTCCCAGCGCGGCGGTGGTGCGGTAGAGGCCGCACGGCGGCAGCGGACCCACGTCGGGATCCGCTCCGCTCATTCGCCCGCAGGACCCTCTTCCGAGAAGAGCATCTCGACGTCGGCGCGGGTGAGGCCCTTCAGGCTCACGTTGTCGTCGGCGCCGAGCACGCTGGAGACAAGCTCCCGCTTCTTCGCACCGAGTTGCATGATCTTCTCCTCGATGGTCGAGCGCGCGATGAGCCGATACGCGGTGACCACGCGGGTCTGCCCGATGCGGTGCGCGCGGTCCGTGGCCTGGTCTTCCACCGCGGGGTTCCACCACGGGTCGAAGTGGACCACGGTGTCAGCGCCCGTGAGGTTGAGCCCAGAACCGCCCGCCTTGAGCGAGATCAGGAACACCGGCACCGACTCGTTGCGGTTGAAGTGATCGACCTTGTCCTGACGGTCCTTGGTGGAGCCGTCGAGGTATTCGTAGGCGACCCCGTCGCGCTCGAGCGCCTTGCGGATGAGCGAGAGCATCTCGACGAACTGCGAGAACACCAGCGTGCGGTGCCCCGACTGGATCGCCTCCTGGATGATCTCCCGGAGCGCCTCGAGCTTGCCGGCGTCCTCGTCCTTGAAGTCCCCGGGGAGCTTCAAGAGCCGCGGATCGCACGACGCCTGCCGGAGCCGCGTGAGGCCCGCAAGAATCATGATCTGGCTCTTGCCAATGCCGACGCGATCGATTTCGCCGAACACGTTGGCGCGCACTTGCCCGAGCACCTGCTGGTAGAGCGCGCGTTGCGGCACCGGGAGCTCCACCTCGCGCTCGACGACGATGCGCGCGGGGAGATCCTTGGCGACCTCGCTCTTGGTGCGGCGGAGCACCAGCGGGCGAATCACTCCGCGCAGTCGGCGGATGGCCTCGACGTCGCCACGATCGATGGGGCGGGCGTAGCGTTCCTCGAAGGTCGCGAGGTCGCCGAGCATCCCCGGGGAGAGGAAGTCGAAGATCGACCAGATCTCCGAGAGGCGGTTCTCGATCGGCGTGCCGGTGAGGGCGAGCCGACGCTGCGAGCGCAACCGCTTGGCCGCGCGCGCCGTTGCGGAGAGCGGATTCTTGATGTTCTGCGCCTCGTCGAGAATCGCGTAGGCGAACTCGTACCGCTGCAGAAACTCCTCGTCCCGGCGCAGCAGCGCATAGCTCGTGATGACCACGTCCGCGTGATCGAGTTCATGCAACCGCTTCTCGCGATCGGGCCCGGTCCACGCGACTGCGCGCAGCGTCGGAGCGAAGCGAGTGACCTCGCGAAGCCAGTTGGTGACCACCGACGTCGGCGCCACCACGAGGGTCAGCGGCGCGCGCTTCGGCGGAACCTTCACCACGGCCACCGGAGCGGCCTCTTCAACGACCTTCTTCGTGGCCTTCTTCGGCTTCACGGCCTTCGCTGGCTCCGGTTCGGGCTCCACGGCCTTCGCCTTCTTGGCGACGACCTTCTTGCCCTTCACCGGCTTCGCTCCGTCGCCCTCGACGACCGGCGTCGTAGGCACTTCCGGCCCACGCAGATGGTCTTCCTTCAGCCACGCCAGCAGCGCCAGCGTCTGGAGCGTCTTGCCGAGACCCATGTCATCGGCCAGCACCCCGCCGGTCTTCGCTCGGTGCAGAAACACCAGCCAGGAGAAGCCCTCGGCCTGGTAGGGCCGCATCGTGGCGTGCAGTGACTTCGGCTGCGGCACCTGCTCGACCATCCCGTGATCGGCGAGTCGCGCGAGGAGATCCTTCGCCGCGGGCTCGATGCGCGCGCCCGGCAGGAGCCGCAAGAGGTCTTGCACCCGCCCGGCCTGAGAGAGCGGAATGTGCTGCCGACCCTGCGCGAAGATCTCCGCCATGCGCAGCAGAACCTCTTCGACCTGCTCGCGCGAAACGGGCGCAAACGTGCCGTCCTCGAGGCGAACCAATCGACGGCCCTCGAGCAGCGCGCGACGCAGGTCTTCTTCGTTGACCTTGCTGCCCTCGCTCACGAACTCCACGTCGAGGGAGAGCCAGTCCACGCCCGATCCGACGCGCGCCCGCGGGGTGATGGGCGTATCCCGCACCTGCACGTGCATCAGGTCATCGGGGATGAAACGGTCCCAGTCGTCGGGCAGCGATCCGACGCCCTCCATCCAGAACGACACCGCCGTGTCGCCGCTCGCCTCGAACCACCCCGCGTGCCCGTCTGGCAGCCCGAGGCCGAGTTCGAAGAGGCGATCGGCGGCCATGCGTTCGGCTCCGATGTCCCGGCGAATCACCCGCGGCTTCGCCCAGTACGCGTCGTCATCCGAGATGGTCTTCGGCGGCGGAACGATCGCGAGCGGAGGCGGCAGGTCTGCCGGAGGGACGTCGAGTTCCACGTCGCCGTAGCAGGCGCGCAGGGTCGCTCGCACCTTGCTCAGGTCACCCTCCGCGCGCAGCACGAACGTCGGCGTGATGTCGATGAGCGTTGCCACTGTTGAGAGGTCCGGGAGATCGGTGCCCAGGGCGAGCGCCACCTTCGGGACGATCTCGCCGAGGAGCCGAGCGAGGTCTTCGATCGGATGCACGATCATCGGCGCGCGAGAGAGCCGCTCCAGCCACGCGGGCGTCACGCTGTCGGCCACCGTGCGGGCAATCCCTTGCACCGTATCGACCTGCCAGGTCGGGGTTCCCTCAAACCAGAGCCCCTGACCGCCGCCGTACTTCCGACCATCGCTCTTGCGCTCGAAGATCACCTTCGCGCGCACGCTGGACGCTCCGGCGGACTCAAGCTCCATCTTCGGCACGAGCGGATCGTCAACGAAGCGCAACTCCATCAGCGTCGGCTCGATGAGCACCCGGCGACCACGAAGAAGCGTCAGGAGCTCCGCCGCATCTTCACCTCGGAGCTCCACCGCGGCCTGTCGCGCGCCACGAGCGTTGCGCGAGAGCACCCGCAGAATCGAACGGTGAGGGCTCATCGACGGACCGAGCGCCTCAAGCCCCGCTTCCGGCGTCATCGCAGTGCGCGCCTCCGCGTTGAAGGCCGTCACCGCGATCGCCATCGGCCGCAATTGCAGCCGATACTCAAACTCCGGCGCGCGGCGCGGATCGCTCGCCGGGAGCCACACCTGCCAGTTCATCCGGCTCTCGCCAGAAACCACGGTGCCCGGCGCGGTCGGGAGCGAAGACATCGTCGGTGCCGCAGCCCCGACCAGACGTGATCCGCCCCGATCGAGAACCACCACCTCGCGCGGGTGCTCGGTCTCGCTGCGGTGCGGGCGACGGCCCTTCACCTTGCGGCGATCGACCTCCTCGCGGGTCTGCTGCTGCGCCTGCGCGACCTGCGCAGCCTGCTGCATCGCGGCCTCGCGCATCGGCTTCATACGGTCGCGCAGCGCTACGAGCAGCGCCGCGACGTGCTTGCAGTGCCGCTCGGGTCCACGCCACGCGGGGCAACTGCACGCGGACGTGAACGTCCCGAGTTCAGACACCTCAACGCGCACCACGTACGGCTCCGCAGCGCGGCCGTGCACGCGGCCCACCGCGGCCCAGCCATCGATGGACGACTCCAGCACGTGCCCACGGCGAGCATAGCCGCGGCCCTTCTGGTAGGCGTTCATACCAACGGTCCGCGACAGGAGACGCTCGCTCATGCGCGCGATCGCCAGCGTCGCCGGCGTTTGCGGCAGCACCCCAGCGTCCTGGGGCTCGTCGCCCCGAGGAATCTCGGGCAGCGCGTCCCCGTCGTCACCATCGTCGTCGTGCGAGTTCGGCGGGTCGTCGACCCCGAAATCCTCGTCGCGCGTCAACTCGTCGCCCTCTTCCAACTTCGGGTACTTCGGACCGAGATTCGTCACCGACTTCGCTCCAGTTCAACGGTCTCCGCGTGGGAGGTGCTCCGCGGCGTCACTGCGCCCGAGCCCCTCATTTTTCCACGCGTGATGGACGCAATGGCACTCTCCGTGGCTCTGACCCTTGCGCGCGACCGATAGCCTTCTACAGGGCACCGTCGGTCACCCGCGCGACCTCACCACGTTCTGTTGCCGTTTAGCACAGGCCCGCGCCGCAAGAAACCCATCGCCGCTCAACCTCTCAGACCCCCTCCGGCCTGGGTGCCGCCCCGATCACGAACACTCCCACAGGCGAGGCCACCAGCAACGAGACGCTGCCTGGATATAGGAAATCCCGGGCAAACTGTATCCGCACCTGGCTTGCCTCGACCACTGTTCCGACGGCGCCGTGCAGCGGGAAGCTCCCGAGTCGGTGGCCATCGTTGGCGGAGTAGATTTCCAGCGTGGCGTCCGGCACCGTCGCCCGCGCGACCGCGATGTCGGGGTACCCATCGCGTGCGAGGTCGGGCGTGTAGAGGGCGCCCGAGCCGAAGCCCGACGTGGGTTCGTTACCGAACGCCGTCACCGCGGTGAGTTCGCGTCCGGAGCGACCGGACACGAGCCGTAGCCGCCCGTCCAGCGCCGAAGCGACCAGCAAATCGGGCTCGTCGTCGCCATCGAGGTCAGGCCCTGCGCTGACCGTCTGCGTGGCGCCCCCCGGAAGACAGAAATCCGCTTCCCAACGGGGCACCCCGGTCGCACCGGAGAGCAAGGCCACGCAGCGCCGACCGTCACGCGACATACCCATGGCCACGTCATCGACGGCGTCACCATCGAGATCGCCGGTCATCACCAGGCCAAAGTCTCTGGGCTCCGCCGGACGCAACGGTGCGGGCAGCCTCCACGCAATGCGGCCGCTCCTCAGCCCGACCGCCATGAGCGTCGGGGTGCCAGACTCGGTAGATACGAAGGCCACCACGCCGGGCTCCGTGCGACCGCGCACCGGGAGCATCAACGGCCCCGCCAGGCCCCAGGCCCCAGGCAGGCTGATGCGCCGAAGAACCGTCGCGTGCCGCGATCCCACCACGAGGAGCGCGCTGCGCTGTCGGTCCACCGCGACGACATCCGCTGCGCCGTCGCCATCGAGGTCCGGCACCAGCGCGATGTCCTGGCTGTCGCAGCGCGCCGGAACGTCGGCCTCGACGAGGGGAGCTGTCACTCCGCCGCGATGCAGGAAGACCTTGCCTTCGACGCAACTCGCGAAACCGCGCGGGTGCGCAGCCCCGAGGGCCGACGTCGTCGTCAGGTGAGACACAAACGCCTGCGTCGCCCTCGCGTCGAGGTGCGCGGGCAACGCGATGTGAAACTGCTCCCCGAACTCCGCCGGCGACTGCGCCTCGCTCTGCGGACTCCAGCCGCTCGTCCCGTTGCTGCCTACACCCACAGCGCCGTCAGGCATCGCGCGAACGGGGTGCAATGGCTCGGGCTCAAGAGGCCGTACATGCTCGATTCGGGGCGGCGTCGCCGGGCCTCGCAACGACCGCCAACCGACATAGCCGAATCCTGCCGAGACCGGCAAAACAAGCGCCAATGCCGCCGCCACGCTGAGGCCCCTCGGCCTCATCGGCCGCTTGACGTTCGTGCGATCGACGGAGGTCGCCTCAAGGGCGGTGTGCATCTCGGAGTCACGCCACGCGATCGCTGTCACCGTGGGATCGATGCCGGAACCCGAGGCGACCGGCGGCGGTGCAACCTCGCCCGCAGGGGGCGGACCGAGGCTGTCGAGATCGAAGGCGGCGCCGGTACTCGCGGGAAAGGAGTCCGAGGTCGGCGAGACACCGATGGCCGCGGGAGGCGGGCTGGAGACCAAGACGGGGACGTCGGACGATGGGCGGATGAGATCGGCGACGAGGTCGTCGAGGTCGAAGTCGTCAGCGGGCGTCGCCACCGGCGGAAGCGACGAGACCCAACGAGGCGGCACGGGCGAACCCAGCGGCGCGGCGTCAGCGACGGCGGACTCCAACGCGATGCGCATGGCCTCAGCGTCGGTGTAGCGGCCCCCGGGGCGCGGGTCGAGCGCACGTTGCAGCACCTCGAGCACCGACGGCGGCAGGGATTGGGCGAGGCGTACGGTGCCGTAACGGGCCGCCTCACGCCGGGCGTCGTCGTCGCCCTCGTACGGCATCACCCCGGCGGCGAGTCGGTGAAACATCACGCCTGCCGCCCAGACGTCGCTCTCCGCGGTGGCATCGCCGCCGGCCCACTGCTCCGGCGCAGCGTACTCCGACGCGATCGGGTCCGGGACGGGGTGCGTCCCAGCGCGCAGATCGCCCTCGCGCGCAAACTCCGCGAGTTGCCCACCGGGGAGAAGACGCGCGCGCAGCCGACCGTCTTCGGCGATGAAGAGGGTGATGTCCCGAGGCGACACCGCGCGGTGCACGAGGCGGCGCGAATGCAGCACCGCGAGGGCCATGAGCACGTCGGAGATGAGCGCTGCGGCGACGTGGAGGGAGTGACTCCCGGTGCGCTCGAGGCGTCGCTCGAGGGTGTCGTCGCCGTACCAGGGCGTCACGGCGTAGACGCCGCCCTGTGGTTCGGCCGCAAGGTCGATCAGGGCGCCCACTCGCGGGTGACGCAGTTCGCGGAGGTCGGCGCCCTCGGTCACGATGCGCTGCAGCGAGCGCGGTTGGTACAGGGTGCCCGGGTAGTACAGCACCATCACGGCCTGATCGTTGCCGACCATGGAAGCGCACCACGCCTCTGGGGCATTGGACACTGGAGCGCGGGAGGCAACGACGTATTGCCCAGCGAGAATTGTTCCGACGGTGAGCGTCGATGCGGACATGTGAAAGAGATTGGTACAGCCAAACACCCGAACGTCACCACACACAGTGTTCTTGACCGCAGCGATGGCGACTCGTTGACTGCGGGTAGGTCTTCGATCCATGCCCAACCCTGTTTCGCGCGATCTCGTGCTCGCCTCGACCCGCGTCGGCGAGATGGTCGACGGACGGTGGCGTTTGGTCGCCCGGCTGGGCGTCGGCGGAATGGGCGAGGTCTATCGGGCCGAGCACGTCTCGCAGGGGCGCGTGGTGGCCATCAAGTTGTTGCGCCCGGAACTCGCCTCGAGCGCGATGTACGCGCGGCGGGTCTTGCACGAGGGCCGGGCGGCCACGCTCGTGATTCACCCCAATATCGTGCGGATCGAAGACGTCGGCATCGACGAGCGAGGCTCGCCGTATCTGGTGCAGGAGTTCCTCGACGGCATCGACCTGGCGACGTACGCACAGTACCGCCGCGGTCCGGTGCCGGCGCGTGACCTCATCCCACTCATGCTTCCGGTGCTCGACGCACTGGCCGTCTTGCACAGCGCCGGTGTGGTGCACCGCGACCTCAAACCCGAGAACGTCTTCCTCGTCCGCGACGGTGTCGGCTGGTCGCCACGGCTGATGGATTTCGGCCTCGCGGTGATCGCAGGTCACCTCGAAGACCACCTCCGCATCACTGGCTCAGACGTCACGCTCGGATCGCCCGCGTACATGTCGCCGGAGCAGTTTTGCGACCCTCGCCATCTCACCGCGCGCTCGGATGTTTGGTCCCTCGGCGTGATGTTCTATGAGCTTCTCAGCGGGGCGCTGCCGTTTCAGGGTGCGAGCGTCGGAGCGATGGCCATCGCGGTGTCGAACGAACATCCGATCCCGCTGCAACGCCGCCTCCCGGGCCTTTCCTTCTCCCTCGCGACGGTCGTCATGAGCTGCCTCGAGAAGGACCCGAACCGTCGCCCCGCGACCGTGCGTGTGCTGATGGAAGTACTACGAGTCGTCTACTCCACGCTGCCTGCCCCGATCTCGGAAGAAGACCTCACGCCCACCGAGCGGCGCACCGTCCTCGCGGTGAGCCCGGGGCCAGCGATCGGACCCGTCCACGTTCCGTCTTCAGACCCCGAATCACACCCACGATGGTCACCGGCTGCGAGATCGACACGGCATCGGTCATGGGCCACCCCGCTCTTCGCTGCGATGGTGCTCGCGGCGGTGGTCTTCGCGTGGATGCGTTGGAGGCACTGACACTGCGGGCCGAACCCCACCGGCCTCGACGGAATCAGAACAGCGCGATCTGACCGACCCCGACGCGTTGACCGAAGTCCGCCTCGCCGAGGATCTCCAACGTCGCCGTCGATTCCTGGAGCTTGCGCGCGGCGGTGAGTTTGTCCCCGGCCTTTCCCTTCGCGCCGACGACCAGCACGGTGGTCTGCCCGTCCACGGCCTCGACGACCGAGCCGCCCAATTCCTGAACCTTCCGCGACACCTCTGCCAGAGAGTACGACGCGAGCGTCCCCGCGAAAGCCACCCGCGCCCCGGCAAGCGTCTGCTTCACCGGCACGCTTACCGGTACAGGTAAAAAAATGGGTGCGGTTGCAGCCACGGGTGCAGCCACGGGTGCAGCCACCGCAGCGAGCGCCTGCGCATCGTCTACCATCGACAAAAACGCCGTCTCGCTGATGATCTTCGTCGTCGCCCCAGCCGCGACGAGCTTGTCCGCAGCCTTCTCCTTGGTCGATTTCTCACCCGGTTTTTTCAGGTCACCGACGACGAGGTACGTGAGCGCCTTGTTCACGGCGTCGAGCGCGGTGCCGCCCATGGTGCCGACGAGTTGTTCGGCCGCCTTGCGATCGAGCGTCGCCATCTTGCCCGTGAACACGAAGGTCATGCCCGCGAAGACGCGGCTCGTCGCGCCGCCCATCGTCGCGTTCGCCGCCGTAATCGGGGCGCTCATCGTCACAATCGACTTCAAATCATTGATGAGGTCGGCGTTGTCCGCGAGGCCCTGCACCACGTTGTGCGCGATCACTGCGCCGATGCCGTGCACCTGCGAGAAGTCTGCCTCCGTGATCGCCAGCACTGCGTCGATGGCTTGGTACTTCTCCGCGAGAATCCTGGAGACGTTTTTCCCGAGGTCGGGGATGCCGAGCGCGCGAAGGAAGGTCGCGAGTTCGAGCGAA
Organism: Deltaproteobacteria bacterium; assembly: GCA_947477565.1. Lineage (GTDB taxonomy): Bacteria > Myxococcota_A > Polyangia > Polyangiales > SCUS01. The sequence continues at coordinate 43,073 of CANJUR010000012.1, read as the reverse complement.
CGCTTCTTATCAACCTCCTTGACGAGCTTCTGCGCCACCTTGTCGCCGCAGCGGTCGAGGCTCGCGAGGTCCGTCGCCTTGAGCGCGTAGAAGTCCTTCACGCTCCGCAGGAATCCCGCATCGAAGGCCTGCTGCAGGATCGTGTCGCCGAAGCCAAGCATGTCGGTGCTCGCTGCGAAGTGGCCGAGCATTCCGAGCTGTACCCCTCGGCAGCTCTTCGGCGCCGTGCAGAAGAGAAAGTCGTCGCGCATCTCCGTCAGCGCGCCGCACGAAGGGCACGCGCCCGGAAGGGGCACCTCCGTCACGCCCGGCCTGGAGACAAACTCCACGTTCGGAATCACTCCCCCGCGGCGCATCATCACGACCTCGGCGCCGAGGGTCAGCCCGAGCTTCGTGATGAAGCCTGGGTGGTGCAGCGACGCGCGCGTCACCGTGACGCCAGAGAGCGAAACCGGATCGACCACTGCCACGGGCGTGATCGCCCCGGTGCGAGCGACGCTCCACTCGATCGCACGCAACACCGAGGTACCCGAATCGCCCTGAAACTTGTACGCAATGGCGAAGCGCGGGTGGTGCGCCGTGCTGCCGAGGCGATCCTGTTCGTCGTTGCGGTTGGTCTTGAAGACAACGCCGTCGATTTCGTAATCGAGCGACGGGCGCTTCGCGGCCATGCGCTGGTAAGCAGCGCACAATTCGCTCTTCGGCACGACCTCGTAGTCGATCGGGCTGAAGCCGGAGGCGACGAGCCAGTGAAGCTCCTCGTCATGAGTCTTCGCGGAGGTTCCGACGACGTCGTAGCCCCCGAAGTTGAGCCCATAGGCAGCGCTCTTCTTAGGGTCTTTCTGCTTGATGGCGCCGGCTGCGAGGTTGCGCGGATTGGCCATCCCCTCGGCCTTGTATTTCGCGAACACCGAGAGGCGCATGAACACCTCGCCGCGTACCTCCACGGACTGCGGGGTCTTCAGCGTGCGGGGCACATCGCCGATCTCCCGCGCGTTGGCGGTGATGTCCTCGCCGGTGATGCCATCCCCGCGGGTCACGGCGCGCACCAGCACTCCCCTGGAGTCGTAGTGGAGCGAGCACGCGATGCCGTCGAACTTGGGCATCATCACGGCGTCGCCGACGAAGCTCGTGGCCCACTTGTCGAGTTCGTCGTCGGAGTAGCACTTGTCCAGCGAGAGCATCGGAACCTTGTGCTTGACCCCCTTGCCCGAGGTCATCGGTCCCATCGAGTCGAGCCCCGGGTGGCTCGGCGCGACCGATCGCAGCGCGTTGACGAGCTTATCGAAGTCGTAGTCGCTGATTTCCGGCGCGTGGAGATCCCAGTAGCGGTGGTTGTGATAGCCGAGGAGCTCCGCGAGGTCGGTGACGTCCATCCCATCAAGCGGGGGCAACGACTTCATCGAGGTGACACTTTCCTGGGGAAATTCAGGGATGGGGGGGTGACGTGGGAATTAGCCGAGCGGCGCGGCCTTCACCGCAGCGCGGCCGTCTTTTACCACCACCGTAAACAGAGCACTGCGGCTGCGGGCCCGCGAGACCACCTCCGCGCGGCTCTTCTGGAGCGTGGAGGAGAAGCGATCCCAGGTCACGTCATCGACGGCCTCGCCACACTCTCGCCGACGCGCGACGAACTGCTCGAAGACCTCCCGCCATTGCCGCTGCTCGTCCGCCTCGTTGAGCGGCAATCGTGCGTCCGCCGCGGAGCCCGGAACTTCGCCCGCATTGGAGAGCAGCGATTCGAGGTCGTTGACGCTGCGCAACTTGCCGCCCGAGCGCCCGATCTCGCGCTTCACCACCTCGTCGATGCCCTCGTTGGCAGCCACCGCGACGTCGCGCGCGAATCCGTCGAGCAGAAGCGGATCGACCCGGTTCGCGGGGCCGCTCTGGAGTTCGCGCATCGCCGCGATGAGGCGCTTCCGCTTGCTGTCGTACTCCCAGTAGAAGAGCGCAAAACCCGCCAGGATGAGACCCGCCACCGCCGAGAGAATCGCCGCGAAGGGCACTCGGCCCACGTCGTCTTTCGAGGCGCGCAGGAGAAAGTCCGGCGGCATCGAAGGGAGTCCGCGGCCCACCGCGATACCCGCACCCACGCTGCCCGGAAGCGCCGCATATGCCACCCGACCGCCCTGCTCGGGCAGATCGAAGGACACCGCCCCCCGGGTGGTCCATTCACTGCGCTGCCCCAGCGTGCGCAGCGGGTCCGCGAGCGAGCCAATCGGCGGCGCAGCCACGCCCCCGCGCTCGGGCACCGGCGTAAACCCGCCGTAGGTCTGACCGACGCCGAAGAAGATCACCGAGGCGCCTGGGATGAGTTGCGCCACCGTCTCGACGAAGCGAGGCTGTATCGCGAGTCCGTGCACCACCGCACCGACGTAGTAGCGACCGTCTGAGATCACCGGCCGCGCGGCCATCCGGTAGGCGGTACCAGAGATCTCCCAGAGGTCGTCACGCACATTGCCCGCGATGGCCCGCTCGACGAGGGGTAGCCCGCCGACAAACTGGCCTACCTCGTTCTCCTGCAGTCCCACGCGACCCACGATGAGACCGCGTGGGTCCACCGCGAAGAGCACTTCACCGCGCAGCGGACCAAGCCCCAGATTGAGTTCGCGCAGCCGAGTGCTGATGGCCGGGCCGATCGCTGCAGGCGTGTCCGACGTGCGCCGCGTGGCAGTCACCATCAGCGACACCAGGCTCGTATCCGAGGCGAGCGGGCCCAGGTCGTCGAGCCGCGTACGCGCATCGCGTCGAAGAAACTCCTCCACCATGCGCCGGTCGCTATCGACCATCACCGCCACGTCGCTCGCGCGGTCGTGATCGTAGGTCTTCCGCGCCATCGTCATCGCCGCCACCGACGCGCCAGCGACGAGCACCAGCAACACCATCCAGAACCTCGAGAACAACATCGCCGACCGCTCCGCTTTTCAGTGATCCCGACGCCGGTGATGGCGCTGTTCTTCCGCTTCCGCAGGCGTCGCCGGAGCACTCACCGGAGCACTCGCCGGAGCACTCGCAGCGCCGATTGCCAGCGTCACTGTGGTCTCGCGCCCCGCCACCGCGACCTCCGCCGACGCCCTCTCGACGCCTTCAAAATAGGCCTTTACGGTGTACGAACCGTCCTCGAGCCCCGTGGCCACGAAGGCCCCGGTGCGATCCGGCGGTAGCACCCTGCCCTGCCCGGCTCCCGCCACCAGCCAGCACCGAAAACTCGGCTGCCGCGCGTCGCGCAACTCATACGTCCCCGCCGCGGGCAGGCTCACCTGGCGGCGCGTCCGCACGGCGGTGACCTCTGCCGGCACCACGCGCTCCTCCTGCCCGGTGCGAACCGCATAAAACTCGTGGGCGAGCAGGTCCTGGTTGTCCAGCGTGAGCGTGGTGCCTGGAGAGAGAAGCACCGTCCCTGGCCGACATCGCCCGCCCTCCACGGACACCGTCACCGGCTGACGGGACTGCTCCACCGAGGATCCGGTTAGCACCACCGCGAGGTCACGCTCGACGTTCGCCCGAGGCGACGTGATGGCGAGCGCCCCGTTGGGCACCTCCCAGAACGACCCTCGCCACCGTGTCGGCGTCGTCCGCGGGGCCGGACTCAACGCGTCGGCCCCCGTCAGCGTCCCGCGCACATCATGCGCAAACGCCGATCCTGCCGTCACGAATACCAGCGCCGTAAGCCCTGCCCACCGACGCGACCCCAGAGACCGCCGACTTGCCATCACCCGCGCATGGGACACTGTTCACCGCGACCGCGTCAATCGACGAGTAGTGCCTGACGATGGCGCTAGAGGCTGCCGAGTCCGCGGGCGAGCATTTCGATGTCCGCGCGGCGCACCTGCTCGACCGCCAGCGCGGGCAACATCACCTTGCTGCCGGGAAGCTTTGCGAGACGCTCGATCATCGTGCGTTGCAGGGCTTCGCGCCTCGCGCGGGACAATCCAACCCGGGCCACGCCCTCCAGCGCCGAAGCGCGGGCCAGAACCTCCGCGGCTGCGCAGGCGGACTCGACGCCGATCTTGAAGAGGGGCGTAAGAACCTGGTTGATCACCAGCTTGGCAAGCGGCAACTGCAACTCATCGGTGAGCTTGGGAATGAGCTCTTCGGTCTCCGCCGTCGGCATCTCCTCGGCCAGCGTCACCACCACCATCCCGGACTGCCGCGGGTCGCGCATGATGGCGAGCCCCTCTTCGGCCTCGCGTCGCAGGATCCCGATGGGCGCCACCTTGGTGATCACCTGTGGCACGCGCAGCATCTGGAGTCCGTGGCCGGTCGCCGGCGCGTCGAGGATGACCAGGTCGTAGACCGGCCGACCGTTCTCCCGCTGCTTCACATGGTAGAGCGTCTTGCCGAGCATCGACCACGCGTCCATGCCCGGGACCGCACGCAGGAAGCCCTTGATGGCCCGGTTGTCCATCACGGCCTTGTAGAGCGCGCGCACCTTCAAGATCATCATCCCGTACTCGTCGAGGCACGTCTCCGGGTCGAGGTTGACGGCATCGATGTTGGGGAGAATCTGCGCCACCTCGCTGGTGATGTACTGCGACTCGAGCATTGAGCTCATGCGCTCTCGGGCCTGCGACATCGCGACGAGCACACGCTTTCCGCGCGAGGCCGCGAGCACTGCGAGGGAGGCTGCGACGGTAGTCTTGCCAGTGCCGCCCTTGCCTATGACGGCGAGGAAGCGTCGGTCGAGGAGGTCAGACGCCATGCGGGTAGACCGTTGCTAGCGCGAGCATCGGGCGAGGCGCAAGCGATGGTTCAGCGACGGCGACGGCGCACAACGCTCGCGGCGAGGCCGGGCGCGAGCAGACCAGCGAAACCACGCAGAGCGGCGGTACCCGGCGCAGTCGAGCAGGAGAGGCCGCGAGCGGAGGAATCTGTTCCGCTGTAGAAGCTATCGGCGGTGGCGCATGGTGGAGGGTTGACGAGAACTCCCGCCCGAAACGACGGCGCTAGCTCGGCGCTGCTGGCGGCGGCCTGCCGATGTAGGTCGCGATCGAGCGCGGAGGCCGGGAGGTCCGCACGCATGCGAGTGACCCACGGCTGCGACAGCCCTGCCACGGCCACACCCCAGTCGGCGAGGCGTCAGTGTGGTAGCGGAAGTTGTTGCTGTATCTGTCCGCGGGCTGCGCCGACTCGGTGACCCACGCTCGCCCAGCGGAGGGCGTCAGCGTCGCGCGAAACATCACCGCGTAGTTGCTCGTCCTCGTGCCGTAGTCCCAGGCGACGTGGGCGCGATCGACGAGGGCGTTGGGGAAGTTCATCGCCTCTGAGCGGCCCTCGCTGAACACGAAGAGGGAGATGCCGACCTTGTCCGCGATACCCGCGCTGACCATGCGCAACGGGAGCACCGGTGAAGGCGTCGCGAAGCGCACGCGAACCGGCTGCATCGCCTGGACCCCTTCGCCCGGCCGAAGGCGCAGCGCGATAAAGTCCATGTGCAGGTCGGTGTAGTGCCGGATCATCGGCTCGATGCTCGTCGGGATGGCGTAGCTGTTGGCGCGCAGCCACGTGGAGAGCGCGTCCGCGTCGGTGCTGCGCAGCGTGACCGTCTGGTACGGACCCACGACCGCGGTCGCGATGACCTGCACGCCGCCGTCCAACGCGGGTGCTGTGCTGTAATCGGCACTCCCCAGGAAGCCGAAGCTACAGGCACCGGGGCACACCGCCGCGTGCGCAGTGACCGTCGGCGCAGTGACCTGCGAGATGGTGTCGAAGAAGGCCCCGCTGGCGAGTTCGACCGTCGCGTCGCCCTGCACCGGCAGCACCCAGGAGAAGTCCTGCGGCCGACCCGAGTAGCGAATCTGATCCCACAAGATCGACTCGCTCGCGTGGAGCGCTACGAGCATCAGGTGGTCGGTCACGACCTGGTTGGTCTCCGATGAAGCGAAGCACCTGCCGCACGCGTCGGCGACGCCGCTGGAGAAGGTCGGTACTCCGATGGCGGCCACCAGGAAGAGCGCAGGGGTCCAGGTCGTTGGGTTCGTGGTTGGTCTCTCCTCAGTGGATTCTCCAACCGGCGCCAAAACTCAACCACCGGGAGAATTAGGACGTTTGGCTTGAGCGAGGGGTGCGTCGGAGTGGGCCATCCCGGCCCGGAGTGCGTGCCGCAACGGACCGGTCGCGGGCTGCGGCTCATGGGCGATGAATCAGGAAGGACAACGCACAGGAAGAAGCGGATCAGCGACCCATTCGCCTCCCACCGAGACTGCATGAGAACGAAGCGAGACAATCAAAGAGAGTTCATCTGGAGCCTCCGTGGCGTTGGTGAGAAACATCTCCCTCGACAACGCGCCCGCCATGCTCCCCATTGGCCGATCGGAATTATATTTGGAGCAGCTAGAAGGTCACCCACGGAGCGATCCATGACTCCCTTCGCGACCCGTCGTGGTCTATAGGTTTGGCCTGCCGATGAACGATGCCCTCCGCCTCATAGCGACCGTGCCGAAACCGCTCTCTGTAAGTGAGTTCAACCGCGCCGCGCGGGAGAGCCTGGAGCAGCGCTTCGCCACGTCGGTCTGGATCGAAGGGGAGATCTGCTCCTCCAAAATCGTGCCCTCGGGGCACCTCTACTTCGAGTTGAAGGACGAGCGCGAAGACGCACGACTCACGTGCGTCATGTGGAAGGGCAGCCTCGCCAAAGCGAAGGCGAAGATGACCGTCGGAGAGAAGATTCTCCTACGCGGAAAGCCCTCGATCTACGGCCCACGGGGGCAGTTCCAGTTCGTCGGAGACACCTCCATGACCGCCGGTGCCGGGGCTGCCGCCGCGGCGTTCGAGGCGCTCAAGGAGAAGCTCGGCGCCGAAGGTCTCTTCGCGGACGAGCGCAAACGGCCGCTGCCCAAATACCCGCGAGTCATCGGCGTGGTGACCAGCCCCTCTGGCGCCGCGCTCCAGGACATCCTCAAAGAGATCTTCCGCCGTTGGCCCGTGCGCGTCGTGGTCGCGCCGACGCTGGTCCAGGGTGCCGACGCCCCCGTGCAGATCGCACGCGCAATCGCCCTGATCCAGCGTGTACGCCCGGTCGAAGTAGTGATCATCGGCCGCGGCGGCGGCGCCAGCGAAGACCTCGCGGCCTTCAATGACGAGCGGGTCGCCCGCGCCATCGCGGGGTGCCGCGTGCCGGTCGTGTCCGCAGTCGGTCACCAGGTCGACTACACCCTTGCCGACCTCGTCGCCGATCTGCGCGCGGCCACGCCGACCGCCGCCGCGACGCTCTGCACTCCGGTCCTCGAGGACGAGCGCGACCGCCTTGAAGATTTCCGCCGCCGACTGCGCGGCGCACTTACCGGCAAGATCAGCGCGCTCAATTTACGGTTGCACAGGCTTCAGCCGAAAGATCCACGCCGCGCCCTCGCGGAGAAGCGCCAACGCCTAGACCTGTTGCTTGAACGCGCCGAGGACGCCCTGCGCAAGCGCCTCGTCGCACAGCGCCGCGCGCTGGCTCATGCAGACGTGAGCCTCGCGAGCAACCACCCGCGGGTGCGCCTCGCCAACCACCGTGCGTCGCTCGCCCGCCTCACGGCTCGGATGCTCCCTGCCATGCATCGGCGCACCGAGCGGAACACCCTCGCGCTGCGCGACCTGCGCGGCCGACTCGACCGCGGCGCGCGGAAGATCCTTGAGCGACGGGGCAACGCGCTCGGGCTCGCGGCGGGAAAACTCGATGCCCTGTCGCCGGTGAAGATACTCGCGCGCGGCTACGGTGTGGCGCTGCACGACGGCCGAGCGCTCATCGACGCGACCACCGTGACTCCCGGCGACAGCATCCATTTGCGCCTCGACCGCGGCTCTCTCGACGCCACCGTCACCCGCGTCGAGAAGTGACCGCGCGGCTCGCCCTCGTCGGCCACCCGGTTGCGCACTCGCGGTCGCCCGCGATGATGAACGCAGCGTTTCGCGCACTCGGCCTCGACGCGATCTACGAGCGTCGGGACACCCCTCCGGGAGCCCTCGATGCCACGCTCGCCGCGCTCTGGGACGACGGCTACCTCGGCGTCAACATCACGGTGCCGTGGAAGGCTGCGGTACGTGTCGCGGTCCAATCGGTGGACGAAATTGCCGAGCGTTGCGGCGCGGTCAACACGCTCACCCGCGCACCAGACGGCTTCCACGGAACCAACACCGACGTCCCTGGCTTCGCCCGCGCGGTGCTCGAAGCGGGCACATCGCTCGCGGCGCATCGCGTGGTGGTGATCGGGGCGGGCGGTGCTGCGCGGGCGGTGGTGCTCGCGGCCCAGACCGCGGGCGCGGAGAGCGTCACGGTGCTCGCGCGCGACGTAAGGAAAGCTCGCGGGCTCGGTAGGGCGTCTGCTTTCGGGTCGTTCGACGCGCGCGCCGCCGTCGCCGCGAGCACGCTGTTGGTGCAGGCCACTCCCTGCGGCATGTCTGGAGGACCACCCGGGGAGTCCATCGTCGCGGCGGTTGACCTTGCGCGCTGCGCCCCGGCGACCCTCGCCATCGATTTGGTCTACTCGCCGCGGATGACCCCGTGGATGCTCAGTGCGCGGTCGGCGGGCCTCCGCGTGCTCGACGGGGTGGGCATCGGAATGCTCGTTCACCAGGGGGCCGAAGCGTTCGAAAGTTGGTTCGGATGCGCCGCACCGATCGACGTGATGCGCGCCGCCGTCCTGCGCGCCGACTGAACGAAACCGCTACGTTTCTCGACCATCGGAGCACTGGAGCATAGACTCCGGCCGCCTGAATGTCCGAGCTTGCCACGCAACCCGTCCTGTCCGAGCCCGTCGATGGCGCTCTGACGTCCGCTGCCACATCGGCGCGCATCGGGCGCTACCGCGTGATTCGCCAACTCGGCGAAGGGGCCATGGGCACCGTGATGCTCGCTCACGACCCAGAACTACAGCGCGAGGTCGCGGTGAAGGTGTTGCGCGACGGAGGCAAGCGGGAGTCCTTCGTGGCGCGCTTCCGCAACGAGATGCGAGCGGCGGCGCGGTTTCATCACCCCAACGTGGTGATCGTCCATGACGCGGGAATGTGCCCGACGCTCGGCCCCTACGTGGTCTACGAGTACGTCCCGGGACGCAACCTGCGCATGCTGCTCGAAGTCGGCCCACTCACGCCAAAGGAGGCGATTCGCATCGCGCGCGGCGTCGGTGCGGCCCTCGACGCGCTGCACTCCATCGGCATCGTCCACCGTGACATCAAGCCGGATAACATCCTCCTCGGGCCAGAGGGTGCCGTGAAGCTCACCGACCTCGGCATCGCGCGGGTGCCGGACGCGACGCTCACCCGCGACGGACAGTTTCTCGGGACACCCGCATATGCGCCGCCCGAGGCGATCACCAAGGGGGAGTACAGCACCCGCGGAGACGTGTACTCCCTCGCGTCGGTGATGTTCGAAGCCCTCACGGGCACACGTCCCTTCCCCGGCGACGACGCAGTGCAGGTCTCGTATGCCGTGGTGCATGAGCGAACTCCTTCGCCCTCGACGCTCTGCCCGACGCTCTCCGCCCGCGTTGACGAGGTCTTCGCGATGGGCCTCTCGCGACGCCCGGGTGAGCGCCCTCCGTCTGCGGGAGCGTTCGTCGCGCTGCTCGTGACTGCCCTGCGGGATCCCACTCCAGGCCCACGCGGCCGACCATGGCGGCCTCGGGTCAGCACGATGCTCCTGGCCGGTCTCGCGCTGCTCGCGCTCATCATGGGCGTCTACCGGCTCACCCGCACGGATGCAGTGACCAACCCCGTCGTCCCGGTGCCCAGTGTTACGCCCACAGCGCCGTCCCGGCCCCGGCCCCGCCCGCTCCGGGCCGTGCACCGCGCCCCGCCGCGCTGACCTCACCGCGCGACGCGACGAACCTCCGCCAGTTTGCCTCGATCGAGTGTGATGCGAACGTCCGCAACGCGCTCCGCGAACGCCGCGTCATGGGTCACCAGCACCACGATGCGCGCCCGGGAGCGTGCCCGCGCGATGTCCTCTTCAAGCCGCGCTACGGCCCGGGCATCGAGCCCGGTGGTGGGCTCGTCGAAGAGCACCAGGATCGGGTCGTGCAGTTCGGCCCGCGCGACCGCGAGGCGCTGGAGTTGACCCCGGGAGAAGGTTCGGGCCGGCCGATCGCCGAGGGGGGTGAGACCCGCGCCGGCGAGCACCGCCTCGATGCGCGCGGTGGGATCATCGAGTCCGTGGAGTACGGCCATCAACACGAGCGACTCGCGTGGGGTCAGGTCGGGATAGACCATCGCGTCGTGGGCCACGAGGCCGACGGCTGCGCGAATCGAATCGCGGTCCTCGGGCATGCGGTACTCGCCCCAGTGCACCTCGCCAGAGGTCGGACGCGACAGCGTGGCGAGGATGCCGAGCAAGGTGCTCTTTCCCGCGCCATTCCCGCCTTCGAGGGAAGCGACCTCGCCGGCGCGAAAAGTGTGGCTCACACCCGCAAGCGCGCGGGTCACGCCGTAGACGCGGGTGACCCGCTCGACGACGACGGTGTCAAAGCTGGCGCGAGGAGTAGCCATGGGCGCGAGGCGCGCATCCTACGACCGAACACGAACATTGCGAGGCTCGGGAAGAACGGGCAGAGCCTTCCGCGTGCGCTTCGTGGAAGGGGGCGCCATTCGGCGGAGCACCCCCGGGCCCGAAGAGCACGGATGCCGAACGAATCACGCTCGCGGATTGACCCTCCCTCGCCGCGATCAAGGAAGGTTGGACGCGCACATCGCGGACGACGCGGTTATCAGCAGCGCGATTACGCAACCTCGTGATGCTGTCACTCCGGGGACTGCGCCGCAGGCACTACGGGATGCCCCGGTGGTCGGCGCGCGACCTCAACTACCGGTGTCGCGGAAGGTTCGATGGATGTCGCAGATGCTCGATCAGCGCGCCCTCGGCGACCGAGGCAGCCAGCAAGCCAGACCGAATTCAAGCGTGGCGAAAAGCATCGGCGAAGGATCGCCTTCGCGAAATTCAGGCGACGGCGACGATCGCCATTGGACCGGCACCGTAACCCTGGATGCTCACACTAAAATCACTACGCGCAGCCGGGCGCTTCAGCAGGTCAGAAAACTGTGCAGGGAGCACCTTCGGAGCATGCACGACCTCGCGGAGGCGAACGTGCACGCCTCCGTCGTGGTTGAACAAGCTGGACATCACGTTGGCGACTTCGAAGAGGTTTTCGCTGATCGATTCGGACACCACGCCCTTGCGAGCCGCCTCGCTGGCAACCGCGGCGGGGATCATCGAAAGCGCCGCCCCGAGATGACACGCGAGGGCCAGATCGAAGAAGCAGAGCGCCACGATGGTGTTGTCGTCCGCGACGTACACGCCAACGACATACGGCGGCTTGATCGGCAACTCAGCCGAACTCAAATCAACCTTGGTGGTTCGCCCCAGGAGCGGGCTCATCAGCAGTACTATTTGTTTGGCGGATGGCAGCAGGAGCATACCGTTCGTCGTGCTCATCGGGGCCCCTTCAACTTTGGGAGAACGATCGGCAAGCTATCGCAATACGGCGGCAATTGCAGCGCGAAAGGTCTCGGCTGTGAACGGCTTCGTGATGACAAACTTGGCCCCAGCAGCGGCGGCAGCCTGACGCATCTCCACCGTGCCCTCGGAGGTCACGACGCCGACCTGGAGGTTGAGGCCGCGGAGGGCCTGCAGAAGTTCCAAACCACCCATCAGGGGCATGTTCCAGTCGGTGAGTACGAGGTCGGGTTGGTCGCTCGCAACCCGCTCAAGCGCCTCAACACCGTTACTGGCCTCGACCAACGAGAACTCACCGAGATCGGCCTGACGCAGCGTGCGCGTCACGATCATTCGCATGGCCTTGCTGTCATCGACGATCAGAATCTTCATCTCTGCTCCTTGCCATCTATAGACGGCACTGAAACCAAAACCGTGAGCTTTGGTGTCGGCGCTCCGCGACGTTAAGTCACCAACAGCCGCATCAAAGGAACTCTAAACCTTACGTTTTCTCGACCGTGGGAAATTTTATCCTCGGGTGAACTTTACTAAAGCCTGCTCGGCCGCTCTACATCGAAATCTGAGCGAGCAGCCGTGGCAAACCATCCGCATTGGTTGCAGACGCTGCATGGATGCTTCCGGCCGAGGCAGATGCCACAGCTCGACATTTAACAGACGACGACCGGATAATACCGAGAGCCCACCAGCAGCGCTAACCTGCCGATGTGTAGGGATATTAAAGGATATTGTCGTGACTGACATCAGGCATTCGAAGCACCGCCGATAAAGTAGTCTGCTCGGGAAAAGGTTGGCTTTGGTATCAGCACGAGGATCCCGGGCGGGGTACTACACTACATCTGGCGTCAGTATGTCCGCCTTGCGCTCGGATACGGCCGGTTACGACAAACGTCTCGATCTGTTGGGGCGCTGCCTTTTTAGGGCTTGGACTTCGCGCTTACTTCGGTATTCTCGCAGCACAACTTGCAACCCAGAAATGTCACATGACGCTCGATGATGAGATCCTGACGGAGTTTCTGGCGGAGAGCCGAGAAAACCTCGATCTGCTCGATCGGGAGCTGGTTGCGCTTGAGCGTGACCCTGCCGGACAACATCGAATCGCAGGGATTTTCCGCGCGATCCACACCATCAAAGGCACGGCGGGCTTCCTCGACTTCAAACAGCTTGAGTCGGTCACGCATGCGGGCGAAAATCTCCTCAGCCGCCTACGCGATGGTCACATCACGCTCACGGCCGGGATGACGACTTCGCTCCTCTCGATGTGTGACGCGGTTCGGCTTATTTTGACTTCGGTCGAGCTAGATGGCACTGAGGGAGGCGCCGACCACGGGGAGCTTGTCGATTTACTGAACAGCCTGCACATGGCACCGAGCGCCTTTCCGCGCCCTGCGCCGGTGCCGTCGGTGGAGTCAGTGCCTACCCCATTGCTGCTGAAGCCTGCGCCGATCGAGACCACGACAACCGTCGCGGCACTGACACGCGAGCCCACTGCCCCGGAAGTCATCACCGAACTCCGCGAAACGGCCGTCGCCGAGACGAGTGTCAGGGTCGATGTGGGTCTGCTCGACCGCCTCATGAACCTCGTTGGCGAACTCGTCCTGGCGCGCAATCAGATATTGCAGTTGGTCGAGCAGCGCGACTCCGCCTTTGCGGCGACGTCGCAGCGACTGAACCTCATCACCACCGAGTTGCAAGAGGGCGTCATGAAGACGCGGATGCAGCCCATTGGCAATGTGCTCAACAAGTTTCCTCGAGTGGTGCGCGACCTCTCGCAGTCCTGTGGCAAGCGCGTCGAGATCGAAATGGAAGGTGCTGAGACAGAGCTCGACCGAACCATCATCGAGGCCGTGCGTGACCCCCTCACCCACGTTGTCCGCAATGCCATCGATCATGGAATCGAGATGCCTGCCGCCCGAATCGCTGCGGGAAAGCCCGCCGCCGGGCGCTTGTCGCTGCGCGCATTTCACGAAGGTGGTCGGGTTAACATCGAACTCAGCGACGACGGCGCCGGCATCGACCCAGAGCGCGTCCGACAGACCGCCATCCGCCGTGGAATCATCTCCGTCGAGCAGGCGGCCCGGATGAGCGAGCAGGAGTCGATTGCACTCATCTTCAGACCTGGATTCTCGACTGCCGAGCAAGTGACCCGTCTCTCGGGTCGGGGCGTCGGAATGGACGTCGTCCGTACCAACGTCGAAAAAATTGGCGGTACCGTCGAGGTCCACAGCGTCCTGGGCCGCGGCACAGTACTGAAGATCAAGATTCCCCTGACGCTGGCGATTGTTCCGGCGCTGGTGGTCACCGATGACGGCGAGCGCTATGCCATCCCGCAGGTCAGCCTGCTGGAACTTGTTCGCCTCGAAGGGGCCACGGCGCTGGCGGCTATCGAGACAATCCAGGGGGCGCCGATCTTTCGCCTCCGGGGCAACCTGCTGCCGCTCGTGTATCTCCGAAGTGCCCTGGGCGGCGCGCAGCGGGTGCTCACGGAAGATGCCGTCATCAACATTGTCGTAGTGCAGGCCGACGACCGTCCATTCGGTATGGTCGTCGATGGCGTAAACGATACTGGTGAAATTGTTGTGAAGCCATTTGGACGCGAGATCAAGGGCGTCTCGGTCTTCGCCGGCGCAACCATCATGGGCGATGGTCGGGTGGCGCTCATCCTCGATGTACTTGGCATCGCGCAGCGCAGCGGAATCATGTCGGCCGCGCGGGATCGAATGCGAGCGGACAACAAGGCGCAGGAAGCCGACCAGCGACCGCGACAGGCGCTCCTGTTATTCCAGATCGACGACGAGTCGCGCCTCGGCCTTCCGCTCTCCAAGGTCGCGAGGCTTGAGGAGTTCAGTCGCGACCGCATCGAGCGCGCCGGACGTCGGAAGGTCGTTCAATACCGGGGTGACATTCTTCCGCTTATCGACCTTTGCGAGTACTTCGCGGGCACTCCGACCAGTACCGTCGGCGACTCCATCCAGGTGATCGTGTACGCCGAAAACGGTCGGCGCTTCGGGCTGGTCGTTCGTCGCATCATCGACATTGTCGATGACACCCCAGAGATCGAGTGCGACGCCGCGTCGCCGGGACTCTTCGGCTCGACCACGATTCAGGGCCGCGTAACCGACCTTCTCGATGTCGTCAGTGTGATCCGTACCGTCGATCCTGCGCTGCTTGAGAAGCGCGCGGCGGCCTGAAGAGGAAAGACCGACGATGTCTCGACAACTCTGCACTTTCTACCTCAATGGACTCTACATCGGCGTTGACGTGACCCGGGTACAGGAGGTCATTCGCTATCAGGAAATGACCCGAGTACCCCTCGCTGCCCCGGAGGTGCGCGGTCTAATCAACCTCCGCGGCCAGATCGTGACCGCGATCGAGCTGCGCACACGCATGGGCTTCCCTCCCCGGCCTGACTCGCAACTACCAATGAACGTTGTGATTCGTGCAAGCTGGGGCAATGTGAGCCTGCTGGTGGACGAGATCGGCGACGTGGTGGAGGTCTCCGAAGAGATGTTTGAGCGTATGCCGGAGACCATTCTGGCGTCGATGCGCGATCTCTTCCTGGGAATCTACAAATTGAACCAGCAACTCCTTCTCGTGCTGGACACTGAACGCGCAATCGGAGTCTCCGACCCGCGTGAAGTCCGTAACTAAACCCGCTACCGACACCTCGACCCAACGATAAATCCGATGGAGAACCGCTGATGACTCAGCCGATGAAGAAGCCCGTGGCCGCTGGCACGACGAGAGAAACGCGCCCGGGCAGTGACTCCACCGGACGGCGGGGCAAGGTCGAGAAGGAGGTCCGGCAGTTCACCCGGGACTACGGCATCAGCGAGCAAACACTCGCTTATCGTCGAGAATTCGTGCGACTCGGAAACGAGGACCGCGAGTTGATGATCAAGCTCATTCCGTGGGCGAAGGAGCACGCGCCCACGATCGCTCGCGAGTTCAACGATTGGCAGTTTGCGTTTTCGCGCACGGCCGATTTCTTCGGCCGCTATGCCGACCGGAAGGGCATCTCGCTCGGCACCCTCCGTCGGCACCTCGAGACGGCCCAGATTGGCTACTTCGTGAGCCTGTTCGAGGGAGCAACCCACAACTGGGACGAGAAATACTTCGAGAGCCGCCTGCACATCGGCTGGCTCCACGACCAGATTAACCTGCCTTTCAAGTGGTACATCGGCGCGTATGCCGAATATGCCCACCTTTCACTTGAGCACTTGAGGGCCAGCTTCGAAGACACGGAGTTTGTGTTCCGAGCCCAGATGGCGATGTCGCGAGTCCTCAACTACGACATGCAAGCAGTCGGAGACTCGTTCTTCCTGAATACTATTGAGTCGATGGGACTCAATATCGAAGTGTCCCAGGACGACGACAGCGACAAGACCGAGCACCTCGACCAGATCAAGGCGAACGTTCGCGTTCTCATGGAGCAGGTGCAGGCGATCGCTGACAAGCGCCTCAACGATGAGGTGCTCGACGTGGAGGTTCAAGGCGAGTTCGGCGAAGCCATCAGCCAGGTGGTCAGCTCGTTGCGAGAGATGCTTCAGCAGATTACCGAGGGCGCGCAAAAGCTTGCCACATCGAGCGATGAACTCACTGCGGTCAGCAAGCACATGGGCGAAGACTCCGAACACACGGCGGCGCAGGCGGGGGTGGTCTCGACTGCAGCCATGCAAATCAGCGCGAACGTCCAGACCGTCGCGGCGAGCTCCGAGGAGATGACCGCGAGTATCCGGGAGATCGCCAAGAGTGCCGCGGAGGCCACGCGGGTCGCCTCTGGGGCGGTGAAGGTGGCAGAGAACACCAACGCGACGGTGGCGCTCCTGGGGGAGAGCAGTGCGCAGATTGGGAAGGTCATCAAGGTGATCACTTCCATCGCGCAGCAGACCAACCTGCTCGCGCTAAACGCGACGATCGAGGCCGCGCGTGCCGGAGAGGCAGGGAAGGGCTTCGCTGTGGTGGCGAATGAAGTGAAGGAACTCGCCAAGGAGACAGCGAAGGCCACCGAGGACATCAGCCAGAAGATCGAGTCGATTCAGGCGAGTACCCGCGGTGCCGTCACGGCGATTGGGCAGATCGGACAGATCATCAGCCAGATTAGTGACCTGCAGAACACCATCGCAGCGGCGATCGAGGAGCAGACTGCGACCACCAACGAGATTACTCGGAGCGTGACCGAGGTGGCCAAGGGAAGCGGCGAGATTGCGCATACAATCACCGCAGTCGCGTCGTCGGCCCAGAGCACGTCGGCGGGTGCGATGGACTCACAGCGGGCGGCCGCGGACGTGGCGCGGATGGCGACTGCGCTTCAGACGTTGGCGGCGCAGTTCTCGTGCTAACGGCAGTGGAGGAGGGCAAGATGAGAGCGATCGTGATCGACGACTCCCGAGCGATGCGAGCGATTCTGCGGAAGCAGCTTGTGTCCGTCGGCTTCGACGTGATCGGAGAAGCGGTGCATGGCGCCGATGCCCTCGCACGACTGAAAGAGTTGGGTGTGCCCGACCTCGCGCTGGTCGATTGGAACATGCCTGAAATGAACGGGCTTGAGTTCGTCGTCGCCGTGCGAAGCAACCACGATTACGATTCAATGCGCTTGGTGATGGTCACGACGGAGACGGAGTTTGATCAGGTCACTCTGGCTCTTGCCGCTGGAGCCAATGAGTACCTGATGAAGCCGTTTACTGCCGACGCGCTACGCGAGAAGCTTGCACTGTTGGGTTTTGAGGCTCACTGACCCATGCCACCGATTCGGGTATTGATTGTCGATGACTCCGTTGTTGCACGCCGCGCTCTCTCGGACGCGCTCTCATCGGTACCCGAGATCGAGGTCATTGGTACCTCGTCGGACGGGCGACTCGCTCTGACGCGCATGGCGATGGTGCGCCCCGACGTTGTCACCCTCGATGTCGAGATGCCGGGCATGGATGGCCTCGAGACCCTGACGGAGATCCGCAAGCGGTACCCCGAGGTCAAGGTGATCATGGTGAGTTCGCTCACAGAGCGGGCCGCCAGGACTACCCTTGATGCGCTGACGCTGGGCGCCGTCGATTGCATTGCCAAGCCGTCCGGGGCTCCCGGTGCCGCTTCTTTTGTCCAGATTCGAGAGTTGCTCATCGCGAAGATTTTGGCATTTGTGCCGCGCCCCCCCACGGGGGTGACCCGGCCACCGCAGCGTTTCGAGGTGAAGATGAGCAATTCCATCAATGTGATTGCCATCGGTTGTTCGACCGGCGGCCCCAACGCACTGACCACGTTGCTCCAGGCTCTCCCTACCCCGCTGCCAGTTCCTGTCGTGATTGTTCAGCACATGCCACCGGTCTTTACGCAACAGTTGGCGCGGCGCCTCGCGGTGGTCACCAACAGCGATGTTGCAGAGGCCATGGAGGGCGAGGTTCTCGCGCCCGGAATGGTGCGTATCGCACCCGGTGATTTCCATATGACAGCGCGGCGCGATGGGATCTTCGTCAAGGTCGCCCTTAATCGCGACAATCAGGAGAACTCCGTTCGACCCTCCGTCGATGTGCTCTTCAGATCCGTTGCGGAGGCGTACGGGCCGCATACCATCGCAGTGGTGCTCACGGGCATGGGCCAGGATGGTCTGCGAGGATGTCAGCATTTGCGTGAGGTCGGTGCGCAGGTGGTGGTCCAGGACGAGGCGACTTCAGTGGTGTGGGGCATGCCGGGCTTTGTGGCACGAGCGGGGCTTGCGCACGCGGTTTTGCCTCTTGATGAACTCGGGAATGAAATAATGCAGAGACTGCGGAGCAGGGCAGGGTCGGGTCCGACGGAGGGCGCACCTTGATAACCAGTTCAGCCTCTCTCGACTACGTGAGGGAGCTTGTCTATCAGCGAGCGGGAATCGTACTCGGGGTAGACAAGAACTATCTAATCGAAGCGCGGCTCGCGACACTGGCTCGCGAACTCAAGCTCGCGTCAGTCGAAGAGGTGGTTACCGCCGCCCGCGGGGAGCAGGCTCGAAAGCTCAACCCCAGGATCGTTGAAGCGCTCACGACCAATGAGACGACGTTTTTTCGCGACGTGCACCCCTTTAATGCGTTGCGCGATCACGTGATTCCTGGACTTCTTGCCGCGCGCTCGGCGACGGAGCCGCTGCGAATCTGGTCGGCGGCATGCTCGACGGGACAAGAGCCGTACAGCATCGCGATGTTGCTCAAGACGCACTTTCCCTCGCTTCCCAGCGGACGGGTGAAGATCCTGGGTACGGATGTGGCGGAGTCGATTCTGGCGCGGGCGCGCGAGGCTCGATACCGGCAGCTTGAAATCAACCGTGGGCTCCCGGCTGCGTTGATGGTCAAGTTCTTCGAGCGGGATGGAACCGACTGGACATTGGAGTCGGGCATCCGGTCGATGGTTGAGTTCAACCAGTTCAACCTGGTGACACCCTCGACGCCATTTCCCCAGGCCGATATTGTATTTCTACGAAATGTGCTGATTTATTTCGACGAAGCGACGCGCGGTGGCGTCCTTCGTCGCGTGCGTGCGGCACTGGCACCCGACGGGTACCTGTTTCTCGGATGTGCCGAGACCACTGCGAGTGTTCCCGATATGTTTGAGCGCGTTCACATCGGAAGCACAGTTTGTCACCGCCCCCGCAACCCCGCGTGAGGTCACAGATGCCCTTCAAAGAAGAGATCATTCAAGAGATCACCGAGAGCGTCTGGTCTACGATGCTGGGGATGCCCCTGCAGATCCGGTGGGAGGACACTGCTCCCGCGGTGCCACCGGAGTACGTCACGAGTTGGGTGACCATCAGCGGATCGTGGAGCGGTACCATCACGATCGGATGTTCAACGGCGGCGGCGCGAAGGGCGGCGGCGGCGATGTTCGGCGTGACTCCCGAAGAAGCGTCCGAAGAAGAAGTGAAAGACGCGATGGGAGAGGTCGCCAACATCATCGGCGGCAATCTCAAGGGTATGCTGGAAGGTCATTCGACCTTGTCACTCCCGATGGTAGCTGATGGAAGCGACGACTCGATTCACGTCCCTGGTAGCGTGACGATTAAGGCATCACGATTCGAGAGCGGAGGTGAGCCACTCGTGGTCACGGTCTTCTCTCGAACCCTGATCCCTGGAAGCGACGATTCGTAATCTGATCCCAACCCGACTTGCGTCCGTGTGACGCCTGCCCGGAGGGTCTCATTCCCTACTTTGCAGACACGCAAAGACAGTTGAATGGCTCGACCTGAACGCGATGGCGTTCAGGGCCGTAAGTCTCTCAAGAATTTTCACTTCACTGCCAAGCACCTCGTGCAGTTGGGTGGAGCCCCGGATGGTGCTTGTCGCTGCTCTGGGATCCACCCACATCCGCAACCATATCCAACACCTACTGGCGAATGCCTTTCACGGTGTTTGAGATTCCCGACAGCACCTTTGCTCGACTGAGTGGACGCCCTCCACCTCGCGCTCGATTCGATGGATGGGCAGGGCTGGCTGGAGAGTTCTTTTACCTCGTGGGCCACGACGGCGAATCCCTTGAGCGCATCTCCCCAGCCCGCGGCATCGATGGTGGCCTTGAGCGCCAACAGCCTCGGCGGGGCCACGACCTGCTTCATCAACGTGACAGTCTGGCGGATTCGGCGCGACGACTCATCGAGCGCCGCGATCGTGGCCGCGTCCAGTTCATTTTAACGGACCGACGCTGCTGCCGAAAGGGACAGACGTAACCCCCTGGCGAAGGGCACATTCGTGCTCCCTCGGTTTCCCCATGCGCCTACATGCGGGGTCACGATGTCCCGATGCCCGCTCGCCGTCCCTGGCACCCACGGACCGAAGCTTGGGCGACCGCCGTCCTCGACGACTTCGCCACCGCGGGGCTGAACACCGCTGAGTTCTGCGCACAACGTGTGTTCTTGCCGGGTCGCCTGACGTATTGGCGGCAACTGCTCGCGGCGCGGCACACCACGGCGGCTGACGCCAGAGATCCTGACCTGAGAACTTCCTCGTGATGCCTCGCGCACGACCTCACCGCCGAATTCCAACGGTTTTCATGCATTAAACCGGCTGTGAGCCAGAGTTCTGGCATCACTTCGATGGCGTGGCGCCGCATCCGAACGCGTGGAAATCGTTGGCAAATCAGTTCTCACGTCAGGATCTCTGGAATCAGTCGTTGCGTCGGTTCCGGCCCCGCGTCGCAAGCCGCCTCGCCAATCGAGCAGGCGTTGCGGCGTTCGACCGGCCCCTCGACGCGCGCACCCACTCGCCGGCCCGCGCCCGAGGTGCAGGACGCGAAAATATCGCGGCAAAACAAGAGTGAAAAGCGCCGACCCTTGCTCAAACCGGGCAGCGGTACCGGTCAGGGTCGAGGACGAGAGCGGTGCTCATGCCCGCGAGTGGGCGCGATGGGATCTCTGGCCTCAAATTTGGGCCGTATTGTCATCGCGAGGGGATGGTCGGTGCCGATGCTGCCATCGACGACGCACGGCATCCGGCGAGGCATCGCTCTCGCTTGCAGGCGGCGGAGGGTTGCCGCATAAGACGGCGGGCCATGACCACAACGGTAAAATGTATCAAGTGCAGCGAAGAGAAGCCCGGCCTCGCAACACCCCCGTTTCGCGCCGGAACAAGGCTCGGACCGCTAGGCGAGGAGATACAACAGAAGATCTGCTCGGCTTGCTACAAGGACTGGATCGCGATGAGCGTGAAGCTGGTGAATGAGCTTCGGCTCGACACCACCGACCCGCGCGGCCAGGAAACCTGGCTCAAGCAGATGAAGATCTTCTTGAACCTCGACGAGTCCAGCGACCCGTGGGCTCGGCACCTCGACAAGCGTGTAGTCATCGAGACCGTCGATGGCCGTTCGGTGACCGCGACGCTCATCGGCGCCGATGATCATCGACTGACCTTCTCGGACTTCGAGGGGGGAGTGCCGACGGGCTTCGATTCGGGTACCAACAAGGGCTCCGGCACCCTCGCGCGGGACGCCATCAAAACCGTCGAACCCGCCGCGTGAACCGTCCCGCACTCGTCTTCGCCACCCCTCGTAAACTGCCGCGTCCGACGACCCTGGTGGGTCGCGTCGTGGTGCTCGACATCGCCTTCGCTGCCGCCGGGACGGGTGCGAGCTTCGAGAAGGTCACGGGGCCGTTTCTCGCGGGCCTCGGCGAGCGCCTCGCGGCGTGGATCGACCACCACGACCACAAACTCCACGCCCGCTATCAGACAGATCCGCGCTTCACCCTCTGCACCAAGGCAGTGCACGGCGCCTGCCCAGAAATGGTCACCCCGGCACTCGTCGCACAGGTCGGCGCGGTGGACACCATCGTCTGCCACAACGACTTCGACGGACTCTACGCGGCTGCCAAGTGGATCCTCGGTGGGGTCGAGCCGTACCCCGGCGCCGACGACGACGCACGGGCCATCGACACCCGCACCGGAACCCCCTCGCCGCGCGGCACCCGCATCGACCGCGCCCTGCGCATCGACGGCCGCGACGACGCGTTTCTCGCTCGGGTGATCGACTGGCTGGTGGGGCGCTGCGTAGATTCTCAGATGAACGGCGAAATCGAGGCGGCCGCCGCTCGCTACGACGCGATCGAGCAGCGCACCCGCGACGTCGCGAGCGATCGCTACACCGTGGCTGGAGCCGTGGCCTGGTGCGACATCACCGACCTCAAGCCACGCGAGGTCGATAAGACCGAGTTGTTGCTCCTCGGGCAGAAGCTCGCCGTCGTGTCGGTGCTCACCGACGGGCAGAACGTCACCCTCGCCGCGGCCTTCGACTCGGGCCTCGACTTTCTCGCCATGCTCGGCGTCGCCGGTGGCATGCCGACTCGCGTGTCGGTTCCGCGATCGCGCGAAGCGGAGGTGCGAGCCGCCCTCGCCCGCCGCGGCCTCCTCCCGACGTAGACCCGCGCACACATTTTATACTTCGCCCCGCACCCAATGGCTCAGCGCTTCATCCGTTGCCTCCTCTGCGGGACGCCCCACCTCGCCGATGCACAGATCTGCCCCGTTCATCTGAAACCCATCGTGCCCGCGATGCGCGCCCCAGGGGCCGCGGGAGAGTCCGTTGCGCCGCCACCCTCGCCCCCGGGGACACCCATGGCGCGCCCGCGGCGCGACCCGGACGACGCGACTCCGTGGGGGCCGCCGACACCCGAGGCTCCGCTCGTGGGCCGCGTGCTCCAGGGGCGCTACCGCGTGACCGGGCTCATCGCACAGGGCGGCATGGGCGTCGTGTACGACGCCGTCCAACTCAATCTCGGGCGTCGCGTCGCCATCAAGTGCCTTCACCCACGGTATGCCCGCGACGCGGTGGCCATCGCGCGCTTCCAGCACGAAGCCGTGGTGTCCGGTGGCTTTGGGCACCCACACATCGTGGAGGTATTCGACATGGGACGCCTCGAGGACGGTGCGCCGTTTCTCGTGCTGGAGCGCCTCGAAGGCGAAACCGTCACCGCGCGCCTGCGACGCGAGCGACGCCTCGGACTCGCGCTGACGGTGAGCATCGCGCGGCAGACGGTCTCGGCGTTGGTCGCCACGCACGCGCGGGGGATCCTCCATCGCGACCTGAAGCCGGACAATCTGTTCCTGGTCGAGCGCGGGGAGGAGACACCGCGGGTGAAGGTGCTCGATTACGGGGTGAGTAAAGCCATGTCCGCCGTCGGCGACCCGCGGCTCACCCGTGCGGGCTACGTCATGGGCACGCCAGCGTACATGGCACCAGAGCAGGCCCGCGGCGAGGCCGACCTCGATGGGCGCGTGGACATCTACGGCGTCGGTGGAGTCGTCTACGAGTTGCTCACCGGACGCCTGGCCTTCGCGGCGCGCACGCCCGCGGCGCTGCTGGCGGAGATGAAGCGGGGCGATCCGCCGCGACCGTCGATGCTGCGGCCGGGTGTTCCGCCGACGCTCGACGCGCTGGTGATGCGCTGCCTCGCGCTCGCTCGATCGGGTCGGCCGCCCGACGCCGCGGCGCTGCAACGGGCGCTCCATGAGCTGGGTCCCGTCGCCGACGAACCTCGCGATGACGAAGACCCAACGGAAGTCAACGCAGTCGGGGTCGCCATCGAGCGCTTCGACACGGCGGCCGAGGTCGCACGGGCGTTCGAGCGCAAGCCTTGAGTCAGGCGCCGCCCGAGGCGAAGCGTTCGCGCACGAGCGCCTGAAACTTCGGCAAACCAAGCCGTTCGAGAAGCGGAAGAAACGTCACTTCGACCCGATCATCGCGGGCGATGGTGGCGAACGGAAGTACCCCCACGTCGTGCGCGCCGAGCACGAAGGGCATGATCTCCGTGCGCCCGGCATCGAAGGCATCGAAGAGCAGAGACGCCTTGAGGTACGCCGCCGACACCTCCAGGAAGGCCGGACGCACGCCGCGAAGATAGCGGCTGAAGGGCTCTGCGATGACGCGCCTGCGAGGTTCATCCTTCAGACCGACCTCCGCGAGTTGCCGCAAGAGCAGCGCACTCGCGGACAGGCCAGGCTCCAGGCGACGGCGCTCAGACTCGTAGCCCTCAGCGACCACCACGACGGCGTAATCGACCTGCGCCAGCTTGGCTGCGATCTCTCGGAGTACTTCTTCGGTAAACCGAAAGAACGGCAGTACGACGAGATGCGCCCGCGCCGCGACGGCGCAGTGCAGTGCGTGGCGTCCGCTGCGGTTGCCCATCGTCTCGACGAGGTAGACCCGTTTGTGGGTGTACGCGTCCTCGATCAGCCCACGCACGACCGTCGCGCCGGCCTCTACGCCGGTGAGGAAACCGATGGCGCGATCGCCCCCCAGGTCGTCGTCGATGGAGACATTGATAAACCCGCAGGGGAGGCGCGGGTTCATCTCGTCGAGAAGCGCTTTCTGTCCCTCGAAGGTGCCGTTGCCCCCCACGCAGATGAAGTGCGTGAAGCCCTGCGCCGCGATGGTCGCCGCGGCCTCGCGACGGCGGTCGGCGTCGAGGAAGCCCAGGTAGCGCTCGCTGCGGAAATCGCTTCCCGCGTCGAGCACCCGACGCCCCATCGAGCGCGCCGGAATGCCCTGCGAGAGAAGCGAATAGCGCTCTTTCCGGTTGAGGATGAGGCGCTCGAATGTGGGCTCGGAGGTGGCGTCGCGGGTGAGCGAGCGGAAGCCCTCGCTGGCGGCCCACACCTCGTAGTCGCGACGGACGCCCATCTCCGTGAGGGCGACCGCGACGGACGAATAGCCGGGAGCATCACCGCCATCGAAGACGACGAGCAGCCGGCGCGACGAGGCGACCTGATTGCTGGGTTGACCGAAGGCGAGCATCGGAGACATGCGAGGGACTTACCACGCAGCGTCGGTGCGTCGCGGCAGCGAGAGTGGTGCGGCGCGCATCGGCAGCGGCACACTGCTGCGGTACGCTGCGCCCAACAGGCCATGAGAAGCGATCGATGGATGGGTGCGTTGGTGTTGGCAGTCGTGGGCGGCGCGTGCTCGGCCGGGGACGGCTCGGTAGGGCCATCGCTGGACGCGGGCGATCGCGACGCAGGGGCTCTCGACGCGCGGGATGACCTGGGGATGGACGTCCGGAACGTAGGCGTCGATCGCGGCTTCTCGGGCATGGATGCGACGAGCGATCGCGGGACAGAAGACACTGGAGGCAGCGCGGAGGTGTTCACCACGGAGTGCCGCGCGACCCGCGACTGCAACGGCGGGCGGCTCTGCCGGATGGAGCGGTGTGTGGATCCCAGCGCGGACTGTTCGGCGACCCTCGGGTGCCCCAACGACGCCCGCTGCGATGGCGCCCGGTGCGTGCCATGGACGGGGACGCAGACCGATCCGACGTGCACCGTCGATCCGCGCCCTGGGGTGTTTGCGCCGGCGGTGCAGTGCCAGTTCGACGTAGCCCCGGCGGGCGACGCGTACCCCGAACACCTCCACGTACTCTCGACGCCGATGGTGGCCGACCTGCACGTTTACCATCCAGCGAGCCAGGGCGTGCGGCCCTCGATGGTGGTGGTGTTCGACGACGGGGTCGATGGCGGCAGCGAACTTCCCACGGGGCTGATTCGCATCCTCGACGGTCGCACCTGCGCGCTTCAGGACAACCTCTCCGATCAGCTCGTCTCGCACTCTTCGCCGCCTGCCATCGGCGACCTCAACGGCGACGGCACGCCCGAGATCGTAGCCTTCAAGGCCGGCGGCGGACTGGTGGCATTCCGGTACTCCGCGAGCACCACGGGGGACGCTGGGGCGCGCGGACACTGGGGCGTCTGGTGGCGCTCCACGACGACCGGCGGGGTGGCGTTCGATCCCACGGGCGGCGGCTGGGCCGGACCGACCATCGTGGACATCGACGGCGACGGCCAGGCCGAGGTGCTGCGCCACGGGATGGTGTTCAACGGCCGCACCGGCGTACAGATCGGTGGCACCGGGGCGCGCGCACAGCTCGCGGGCTACTCGGCCGGGACGTTCAGCGTGGTGCTTGACGTGGACGAGGACGGCGCGGTCGAGCTCGTCACGGGCAACGGAATCTTCGGCTGGAGCACAACGATGCGCGAGTGGGTGCGCGAGACGTACTTCACCCGCAGCAATTGCGCCGGCGCGGGGTGCGGCGACGGCCAGGTCGCGGTGGCCGATTTCGGCGACTTCGCATCCGCACGGTTTACCGATGCACGTATTCCAGAGGTCGCCGTGGTCTCGAACGGGTACGTGCGCGTGGACACCATCGAGGGACGCACGGTGTTCGGGCCGGTCGCTCTGCCGGGCGGCGGAACGGGCGGGCCGCCGACCGTGGCCGACTTCGATGGCGACGGTCTGCCGGAGGTTGCCGCGGCAGGGGCGACGGCATACTCGGTGATCGATCCGGACTGCGGCGCGCGCACCGTTGCTCGATCGGGCGGCCGCTGCGAGACCGCGAGCACCAGCGGGGTGTTGTGGTCACGGCCCTCGCAGGACGCGAGTTCCAACGTAACGGGGAGCACCTCGTTCGACTTCGAGGGTGATGGTCGGGTGGAGGCGGTCTACGCCGACGAGTGCTTCGCGCGCGTCTACGATGGCGCGACGGGGACGGTGCTCTTCTCGCAGCAGCACTCGTCGTGCACCTGGTACGAGAACCCGGTTGTGGCAGACGTGGACGGGGACTTCCGCGCCGAGTTGGTGGTGGGGAGCAACTTCAACTGTGGCTCACCGACGACGGGCATCGCCTGCCCCGGGGTTGGTCCGCGGGGGGTCGATGTGCAGTTTGCGGGGCTGCGCTGCTCGACAAACTCGGAGTGCCCCTCGAACCGCTGCGTGATGGGCTTCTGCCGATGCACCGGCGACAGCGATTGCTGCCCGGGGAGCGTGACCGCACGGGACGCCGGGGTCGCGGACGGAAGCGTTGATGACGGTGGAGCGAGTGAAGATGCGGGTCGCACGACGGGCTCCGGGAGCGAGTGCACGTACGTCTGCGCGGCACCGCCAGACGGAACGCCCGGGATGGGTGACACGTGTCGCGCAGCGCGTCCGCGCGGGGTGCGGGGAATACGGGTGTACGCGGACATCGCCGACCGCTGGGTGCGCTCTCGCACGATCTGGAACCAGCACGCCTACAACGTGACCAACGTCGAAGACGACGGGCACATCCCGGCGAGCGGCGCGGTGCGCCCCAACTGGCGCGCTCCCACGCTCAATAACTTCCGCACGAACGTGCAGGGCACGGCGGAGATCACGAGTTCGCCGGACGGCACCGTGTCCGGAACGGGGTTCATGTGCCTCGGGTCGGGTGCGGCGCGGCTACGAGTGCGCGCGTGCAACCGAGGGACGGCGCCGATGGCGGACGGGCTCTCCGTCGGCTTCTACAGCGGCGCAGGGGTGACGCTCGGACCGCGCGTCTGCCAGACGCCGACACCGCGTGCGTTGATGCCGGGCGAGTGTGTCGAAGTGACCTGCGACTGGATCGCGCCACCGCAGGAGCGGGCAGCGCCGGTGACGGTGCTAATCGACGACGAGCGAGCGCGGACGGAGTGCCACGAAGAGAACAACCTGGGCACTATCGAGGACGTGTTGTGTCTTCTCCCCGGATGATCGACGACACGCTAGATGATTGTCTTGACAGGGTACGAGGCGGGCGAATAGAACGCGTCTCCCCAACGGGGCGTAGCGCAGTCTGGTAGCGCACCTGGTTCGGGACCAGGGAGTCGGAGGTTCAAATCCTCTCGCCCCGACGGAAGAAAGACCCTTGAAACCAAACGGTTTCAGGGGTCTTTCACTTTGTGCCGGAGTTTTATCGCCGCCGGTGGCTTCCGCGGCTGTAATCGCGCATCCCGTCGCACCACGCACGACGACCCTGGTCGCAATCGACCGGGTGGCTGCGGTCGGGCGCCAACGTAGAGCGCGTTTTCGCAATTCAGGCCCATCGATCGTGCGGACGTCTATCTCCGCCGACGCTGGAGAATCGCCGACGTGAGCCCCACGCATGCCGCCGCGTAGCCCGCGAGTATCGCCCAGCAGGTCAACACGTGCCTCGCGGTGCTCGCGTACTGAACCTCGGCAAGTCCCGCGCGAGCGGCGCCGAGAAGGCCAGATCTCACGGGAAGTTCGTTGAGCGCCGCGACCGAGCCGAAAGCGTCCATCGACCAGCGGCTTGCCGTCACCCAGGACGCCACGGTGGTGGCTCCCTCAAGCTTGAAGATCATTCCCGCGAAGAGAATCTGCGGGACCAACGCAAGCGGGACGACGCTCATCGCCTTGTCCGGCGTCGATGCGAGCGCCGATATCAGCAGGCCCAGCGCAAGACCCGCCAACGAAGAGAGCACTGTGGTGAGGTAGAAATCCGCGGCTGCTCCGAGCACCACGCCATGCGCCGGAAGCTGCACCCGGAGGCTTACCACCGCGAGTAGTAGCGCCGACTGGACGAGCACCAGGGCCCCCAGCACCGCCACCTTCGACAGCACGTACGGGCCGATGCGCAGGTTGGCGAGGCGCTCGCGCCGGAGGATCGTCGATTCCTTACAGACCTCGCGCGCGGCGTTGATGATCCCGAACCACACACCGACGGTCGAGAGCATGAAGAGCAGCTTGCGGGCCTCCGTGGCGTCGGCGTTGGGCCCGGTGAGCGCATCCGCCCGGGAGACCATTGCCAGCAGCAGGCCCATCAGCGGGGCCTGGGCGATCAAAATGACGAGGCTGCGACGGTCTGCCGCGAGGAGGTCGATGTAGCGCCTCGCGAGGATGCGGAACTGCCGAACAGGAGATGTTCGCGCGCGCGCGCTGTGCCCTCGGGCGGCCTCGACAGGGTCGACCGCGGACCGCTGCGGGGCTCGTGCGAGGCGCTCGACGATGTACCGCTGATGCTGCGTGGAGCGATGGTAGCGAATCTGCCAGAGCTCGGCGTAGAGCGGTCTCCCGGTCGCGCCGGGGTTCGCCTCCATCCACCGCGCGTACTCGTCGCGGAGGTCGCCGCGCACGAGCGGCCCATCAGGGTCCGCGATGCCCTCCAGCTTGGTGTAGATGTCCGCGAAATCACCGCTCGTCACATCAAAGAAACCAAGGGCTTCGGCGGGCGGACCAAAGTAGACCAACCGCCCCGCGGACATGAACGCCACGTGGTCGCACTGGGTGATGTTCGCGGTGGCGTGCGTGACCAGCACCACGGTGCGCCCGCTGTCAGCCAGGCGGCGCAGCGTAAACATCATCTTCTTCTCGAGCCCCGGATCGAGCCCTGAAGTGGGTTCGTCGAGGAAGAGCAGCGACGGGTCACTGAGAAGCTCCGCGGCGATGGACACCCGCTTGCGCTGGCCGCCGGACAGGTGCTCGACAAGGGTGTCTCGGTGCGCGGTCATCTCTACCGCGGCCAGTACACGGTCCACCCGCTCTGCGATCTCCGCGTCGCGCGTGTCCGACGGGAGCTTGAGTCGCGCCGCATACATGAGCGCTCGATCGACGGGGAGCATCCGGTGGATGATGTCGTCTTGCGGGACGTAGCCGAGGATGGCGCGGTACGCGTCGAAGTTGCGGTAGTAGTCGTCGCCGTTGACCCGCACTTCACCTTGATCGGCGGGCTCGTACCCCGAGAGAGCCATCATCAGCGTGGACTTGCCGGTGCCCGATCCGCCCACAAGCGCGACAAACTCGCACGCGTCGATGCAGAGCGAGACGTCGTTGAGAATGACTCGGACGCCCGATCCCCGCGGGTTTGGCACCTCGCGGCGCAGCGACACCGCATCGATTCGCAGCGCTCCCCGCTGGTCGTAGGAGTCGAGGCTCACCCCGTCGTAGCCAAGCTTGAACGGGCCGATCTGGATGACGTCACCGACTTTCAGCAGCACGGCGCCGTGGACGCGCCGACCGTTGAGGAAGGTGCCATTGGTCGATTGGTTGTCTTGCAACGAGTGATAGGCGCCGTGCCACTCGACCTGGGCGTGGCGCGCCGACACCTGCGGATTATCGAGCAGGACATCGGCTCCGAGGCGACCGAGGGATACCACCGGCGTACCCGGTGGCAGCGGAATGTGCATCGCCACCGTCGTGGCCTTGTCCACGCGCGGGGCGAGTTGGTTGACGTACGTGAGAGTCACCACGCTCGCGGTGGTCGGGTCGGGGATGCGCAGAACGTCCCCGTCCGTCAGCACCCGCTCGCTGACGCGCTGCCCGTTGAAGAGCAGCCCGTTGCGCGAGCCGACGTCTACGACCCGGTGACCCTCGCCGTGAGCCTCGATACGGCAGTGCAGCCCGGAGACCCAGAGTGACTGCAGTACGACGCTATTCTCCGGGCGTCGGCCGATCGTGACGGCGGAAGAGCCGAGCCCAACCACGGTTTCGCTGCCGGCGTCGGTCACCCGCAGACACGCGAGATCCTGTTTGTAGAGCGTCTTCATCGGGCCTACTCACCGAGCGCCGCGGTGACGGATGCCGCGCAGGGGCCGCGACCTTACCGCGTCGTGGTCCACGCGACGAGACGGTGCCGTGATGCTTGTCGGTGCCCATCGATACCGTCGCGTCGTGGTCGTGCACGACCTTGCGAAACATCTCCAGGTCGATCAAATCGACCCGTCGTCACGCGACGTGCACCCCCAGATGATTGGACGGATTCGATTACCTGGTCGTGTCAATGGACTGTGCGTGATGTTGCTGCGCAACCCCTCGGCGAGAGGCGTCTTGATCGCTTTGTGAGGCTGTGGGGTGCGCTGACAATCTGCTTTTCCTCGTCTGTCGCCGGGGTGGGCTACGGTGGCACTCGCGATGGACGAGGCGACACTCTGGTCGAAGTTCCGCAAGATCGAGGCGCTGCACGCCGGCACCCACAGTGATGGCGAGCGAGAGGTCGCACGCCTTGTCTTGGAGTTCACCGAGCCCGTCTGGCTGCTAAACGTACCGAGTGGCGGGATATCATCATGGTCTACAGTCTGGATGACCCGTGGAAGCGCAAAGTCTTCCTCACGCTCTGTCGTCGATATGGACTGAGGCCGTATCGAGAGAAGGGGCGGCGATCGAGTATCGTACAGGTTCTCGCGCCACGGAAGTTTCATCAAAAGGCGCTGTGGCCGCAGTATCTCGCGCTCCCCAAAGAACTTGAGAAACACCTCGCCGATCGGACCGATCGCATGATCCGTGAGGCGATTCACACGGACGTCAGTGAAGCCGCCGAGGGCGAGGCGAAGGGCCTTCCCGGCCCGGAGTCCAAGCCGTGATGGCGCCTCGTCAGGCCGCTGCGGCGGTCGTCGTCGCGACCACTGGCGCGCCGGTCCGCGCGAGGTAGTTCTCCGGCAACAGCGCCGCGAGGTGCCTCTCGCCAGCGAGCAATCTCCGCAGTGTATCGCGCAGATACGCCCGTGGGTCGATTCCCATGTTGTGGCACGTCGTCAGCAACGTGAGCGCATCGGCGTTGCGGCGCACGTTGTCGTCATGGCCCAGGAAACAATTCATCTTCCATATTTGGGACTTGGAGGCTTGCGAGAAACAGAAATTCGCATTTGGCGGCAGGGGATTCGGCCCATCACAGATTCGACAATAATTCGTGCAGCACTGATTTCTTCGACCGTCGAGATCGACCAGGATGTATGCGCGAGACGACTTGATCGTCACCCGAACATGGCCTTCATTGGGGTGTCACTGCCCCAAAGGGCGTCGGAAGGGGCGATTTTTCCAATCACTCAACCTGCAAATGGTGTGTCGTTGGGTGCCCTGGGGTGGGGGAGCGCGAGTTATTGAGTTGTGACGCCTTCGCTCGCGATGCCGGGTGACGGGTCCCGGAGGAGTACTGTCCATGAATCACTTGAAATGGCATCCCAACAGGCGTCTGATCGGTCTTCTACGGGTGCTCGCAGCCGTGGTCGCAGTCGCGACTGCGACACCGGCAGGCGCCCAACATCACAGCCCCCAAGGGCACCGCACATCAGATACCCCGGAGCAGTCACCCGCCCCCCCGCCCCCGGTCGGAGCCCCGGCGACGGAGCCCACGCCGACGACGGAGCCATCCAATCCAGCGGCCGCGAAGAATGTTCGAGTGGGCGTCTACTTCAACCACGTCCACTCGCTAAGTCTTCACGACAACAGCTATCATGTCGATCTGTACCTGTGGTTCGTCTGGAGCCCCACAGAGTGGGGTGAGCCCCCCGAGGGCGCAACCGCCTCGACGCACGCAGAGTCCCAGGGCGAAACCACCTCGCTTCCGTTCGAATCATTTGAGTTTATTGGCGCAAGTGAGGTCTCGAAGGAAGTAATCGTGCGACGGCCCGGCTACGCGTGCCTCCGGGTCGATGCGCACATCACCGAGTTCTGGGACGTCCGCGCGTTTCCCTTCGACGACCATGTCCTGCGCCTGCGTATCGAGGACTCGGCGGACGAGGAGGACGTCGTGCGCCTCGAGCCAGACATGCAGAACTCATCGATTGCGCATGATCTGACGGTACCCGGGTGGGACGTCGGACACCCACGGTTTCTCCGCTCGAGTGCTTCGTACACAAGCAATTTTGGCGACCCACTGCTCCCGTCGGGCAACCAGACCGTCTACACCCGCCTCACCTACGAGGTGCCGCTCCACCGATCGGGATGGAGTTCGTTCTGGAAGCTCTTCGCTGGTCTGTTCGCCGCGGTTTGCGTTGCGATGGTGTCGTTTTTCATTCGTCCGACGGAGGTCGACCCGCGATTCGGTCTCGGCGTCGGTGGTCTCTTCGCTGCCGTCGCCAGCCAGTACGTCCTCGCGTCGGTGCTCCCGGATACCCCCAGCGCGACGCTCGCTGATCGGCTCCACCTCATCGCGTTCGGAGTGATCTTCATCTCTATCGTCGAGGGCGCAATCGCCCTCCATCTCCTCAAGTCTGACGAGGAGAAGAATGATCACTTCGTTCGTCGTCTCGACCGTGCCGCGTTTCTGGTCGTGGGCGTCGGTTGGATCGTCTGCACACTCTGGATGATCCACCGAGCGCGTAGTGGCTCGTAGTCCCGACTTTCATCGATCGCCTGGGTTTCGCCACTCTTACAAGAACACATAAAATGGTGCCCTTTCACCACGACCCCGAGCACGCCACGCTCTCGCACCCGTTGGACGAACTGCTCGCGCGCACACGACCCGCCATGCCGGTGTCCGCGGGCTACAAGGGTGAAGTGAGGTCTTCGCGCTCTGACGCCTACACTCCGAGGCGGCGTCGCACGGCGTCGCGCAGGCGAAGCGACTCGGGGATGCCGACGAAGACCCCCGCCCCGAGGTAGGCGATTCCGAAGACGAGCAGCGTAGTGGGGGCGACCAGCATGGGTCGATCGCCGAGCACTGCCCGCACTGGGAGCCGCACCGTCCACGCTGCCCCGGCGGCGGAAAGTGCGATGGACCAGAGCCGTGCGACGAGCGCGCCGGGGACCCCGTGCGCTCCGACGCGGCGATGGAGGGCGGCGCGAAGGAGCAGGAATTCGATCCAGCCGGCGACTCCGGCGGAGGCGCTCAGACCGACGGTTCCCCAGGTGGGCGCGAAGCCGAGGACGCGCAGCAATGGAAACGCAAATAGGTACCCGAGCCCAGCCGTGAGAACGAGCCGCAGCGCGGCAATACGCATGGGCGTTCGCGTATCGCCGAGAGCGTAGAAGGCCGAGGTGTAGAGCCTTGCCATGGTCTGACCGAGCAGCCCCACGGCGGAGCCCGCCAGGGTGGCCCACACAGCGACAGTTTGCGCGTGCGAGAAGGCCCCGCGTTGGTAGAGCAACCCCGCGATGTCGCCGCCCAGCGCCGCAAACGCCATCGCCGACGGCACCACGAAGAACGCGATGCGCCGCAGCCCGGCATCCAGTCGCAGCACCACCGCGCGGTGAACCTCCTCCGGGGTACCCGTGGCGGACGCCATCTCGGGAAGCTCCGAGGCAGAGATGGCGGTGCCGAAGAGGCTCACCGGGAGGAGGTTGAGGGTCTGCGCGTAGCCGAGAGTAGCGACCGCGCCGATCGGCAGGAGGCTCGCCAGAATCTGGTCGATGTAACCGCTAAGCTGCGCGACGCCACGGGAGAGGAGCGCGGAGGTGAAGCGGGTGAGTACCGCGCGCACGTCGGGCGAACCAAGGCCGAGCGTGGGCCGCGCGCCAGGCAAGAGGCGCAGAACCGACGGGAGCTGGACGACGAACTGAAGGAGGGCGCCGACGACGGTTCCGTACGCGGCGGCGCGGGCGAGGGCGAAGCCGCCGGCGGCGCGCCCAGTGATCACAAGCGCGAGGACGACGGTCGCGCTGGAGGCCATCGGCACGGCGTACGGGAGGAAGAAGCGCCGGTGGCTGTTGAGGATGCCCAGGCACCAGGCGGAGAGCACGAGCAGCCCGATGCCAGGGAAGAAAATGCGGACGAGGGAGAGCGTTTCGTCGCGTCGTTCGCCGTGGAAGCCCGGTGCGATAAGGTCGACGAATTGCGGTGCAAAGAGCAGCCCGAAGGCGACCAGCGCGCCGGTGACGAGGGCGAGGAGGGTACCTACCGCGGCAGCGACCGCGATCGCCTCGCGCGGCCGATCGGAGGCGCGGAGCTTCGAGTAAACCGGAATAAACGAGGCGCTCACGGCGCCTTCACCGAGGAGGTTCTGAAGCACGTTTGGGATGCGAAAGGCCGCGGTAAACACGTCGGCCCCAGCGCCGCCGCCGAGGAAGTACGCGAACACCGACTGCCGCACGAGGCCCGCCGCGCGGCTCGCGAGGATGCCCGCGGCGACCGCAAGGCTGCCGCGGATGCGAGACGGGGGCACCGCGGCGGTGAAAGGCTCGGCGGTCATCGTGGATCGCACTGGGTATCGGAGATCGGCGGGCGTCGCCAATCGGGAGCAGCGCGCGCGGTCGTGTATGGTGCCGCGCCGTGCTGCCGCCCAGAACCTCGACGCCGTCTAAATCCACCCTCCGCGATGAGCTGCTCGCGCACCTCCGGGCCGACCTCGATCAGCTCGAACGAGCGCATCAGTCCGCGCTCGAGGGTGCCACCCACGAGGAGTCCAGGCCCGAAAACAGCAAGGATACGCGTGCGCTGGAGCAGTCGTATCTGGCGCGCGGACAGGCGATGCGTGTGGCTGAGGCGCGCCGCGCCGTAGCCGACGTCGGGGTGATGCATGTCGATCGGATGGGGGGTGATCAGCCCGTGGCCGTTGGCGCGCTGGTGACGACCATCGAGGGTGACGACGAGCGTCTGGTCTTCGTCGCCTCGCACGGCGGTGGAAGCGTGCTGGCGGGCGGGCGAGTGCACGTGGTGACACCGCAGTCGCCGTTGGGCCGCGTGCTCGTGGGTCGCTGCGCGGGCGACGCTTGCGAACTCCACATCGCAGGCCGCGAGAGGGTTATCGAGATAGTCTCGGTTTCATAGGGCAACAGAGCCGCAGTCACTGCGCGCGCTGCGCCGTGCTAGGCAGGCCGAAGTTGGCCATGCCTCGCCACCAAAACTTACTGCCATGAAAAGACACCCGCGACGCCCCGGCCCCCGGCCCCCTTCGGTGCTTCCTCCAGTCGGGTTGGCCGGGGCCGCACCGCCCGTCACAGCGGCCCTGGCAAGTCGCGAGCGTCCCTTCTGGTGGGTCGTACTCGGCGCCGTGGTGGTCGTCGCGATCGGCTGGGCAGCCTATCGCAGTAGCCATCCCCAGGCAGAAACGGTCTCCACGGCGACCGCAACCAGGGTCGATGGCGGCGTCCGCTCCGAGGAGATCACCGCACGCGTGCGTTTTCTCCCGACGCCAGAGAATCTCATCCCGCCGCGGGACTGCGCCGCGCCGCGTCCCTGGATCGTGCCCGATCGCGATCGCGCCTCGACCCTCTCACTCCTCAACCTCACGGTGCGCGACCCGACGATCGTCGCTGCGATCGAGCCGTTCATCACTTGCGGCGCGGGCCGTGGCTGCACGATTGGTCCTCCATTCGATATCATCGCGTCGCTCTCGCCCGCATCACGCTCCCGGCTCTACAGCGTACTGGGTCGCGTAGATACCAATCCCCAGGCGGAGGACGCCTTCCGTCGCCCGGTCGTTGCAGGTCCGTTCAGCGCGATTCCGGGCCTTCCAGAGGAGGTGCGGCCGCTGATGGATCGCCTCACCTGGCAGCAGGCCGGCGTCCCGACTTTCTCGGACGTGTCAGTGGTCTGCGCGCGGCTTCCAACACTCGAAACCCGCCGCGCTTTCGTGCGCGCGATGCTCACCCGCCGCACCTCGGACGTCACGCTGAACATCGACGCTCCGGGCGCGATCGATCGCATTGTGGCGGGATTTCCCGACCCATCGAAGCCGGCGATCCGGTCACAGTTGACGGCTCGGCTCGGCTGCGGCGAATCGACCATTGCGCTCACGGCTCTTATGCCGGAGTGGGCACGGTCGCACGCAGGAACCTTCCCCACCGCAGCCGAGGGGTGGACCAACTGCTTCTGGACCGTACTGCGTTTCATAGATCCGCAGTCCTCGCCGCCAGTGCCGGATGCGGAGGTCTGGGGGGCCATGGTGGAGCGCGAGTTCGTCAGGGTGCGCGAGGACTACCGCTTCGGCGATATCCTGGTGTTGCGCGACGTGGCCGGGCGGCGCACCCACGCGGCGACGTGGCTCCTGGCGGGCTACCTGTTCACCAAGGACGGCATGGGCGCGCTGCAACCATGGCGGGTGGTCACCCTCGATGACCTTCTCGTCGGGTTTCCCACCACCACGACGATGGAGTTCTGGCGACGTCGCCCCGTGTCCTGAGCGTCGGAGCGGGCGTTCGGCTTGCGGTCCATGATACAAAGGCGTTCATATCGTGGCTTCATGGTGAGTGTTCATCCCAGCTTCATCGAGAACGGCGGTCGCACCTTGTCGCGTAGCATCCCGGGTAAAGAAATTGCCCTCGCACTCCTCCTGATCGGCGCACCCGGCTGCCCACGGCGCACACCCTCCCCGCCGCCCGACGCAGACCCGAATGTGCAGTTGCATATCGAGCACGCCATCGGCGTCCCTGTGGTGGACATCCGTCAGCAGCCCGAAGCAGGGACCACCCGAATCCAAATCGGTGGAGCCTCGGTGAACCTGCCTACACGTGAGCCTGATCCGCCGCCCGCAGAGTAGGCGAGCACCGATGGGCCACTTTCACTAGTCGCCAAAAACCGTTTCGGCTCAGACCACTACAGCACCCTTCGGATCTTCATGGGTAACCGTGATTGTCCATTCGATGGAATTAGTAGGGATCCGGCAATCGTCCCGATAACCGTCAGTATCCGTTATTCTCGTGGCTCTGGCGCAGCCGCGTACGCTTGTCGTAGGCGCGCGTGCGGCCGGTGAGGAGAGGTTCGGCGCCTGCAAAGTGCGCCGGGAGCAGGACGGTTTCTACCTGGGCGGCGAGCGGCGGGGGTGCGCCAGATCCCGGCGACCGGCGGGCAAAAGTGGGGAGAGGGGCCTCGGTGTCAGCGAGAAGCGTGCGAATGAGGACTTCGGAGAGTGGGTTGCGATCGTGCTCGCGGAACCAGCGGAGGATCTCCCCCGAGCCGATCGTGCTCGGCTCCCGCGTCTGCCAGAGCGAGAAGTACGCCTCCAGGACCACGGTGGGGTGGTCGGTCAGGTGATTCCAATCGAGGGCGGCGGACTTCTTGTGTGACATCACACCGACTCTACAGCCGCGGGAGGTCGTGGCCTGCAACGGCTCCGATATGACGGTATTCTATCCGATAAAACAAGGCGATCGACTGGTGGATCCGCAACCCAGCGAAGGGTCAGAACCCGACGCTCTACTCCGGTTTGACATCCCCCATTTCGCACCGTCGAGAGCACCCGTTCACCGCACTAGATAAGGTCGAAGATCTCGCTGGTCCGCTTCGACCTTGGGAATGCTAGAATCCACGTGATGCCCTGAGCGCAGCCTCCCGGCACATCTCTTCACAGCATAAAAAGCCCACAGGTTTCAATGAGTACCAGCCCCACCCCGTCTCTTCAGTGCCTCAACGGCGGAGCGCCCGCGGGTGATCTTCTGCAAGATTTCGCAGCCCTGGCGAGGCTCCCCGAAGGCGCTCGCGCTCGCTTCTGGGACGTTCTCGGCCCCACCCTCGCAGACCCGATCCCTGGCACCGTCGAAGCCGTGCTCGACCGCTTCTGCAGCACCTGGAGCGTCAACACTGAAGACCTCTCGCGCACGCTCCGCGGATGTCGCTTCATCATGCGAGCAGCGAGCCGCCTGCGGCTGCCCAGAGAGGCCTTCGAGCGCGACCTCGCGATGCTGCTCCCCAACGACGCGGAGGGGGCCACGATTCTGCTGGCGGGCTACGAGCGCGCCGCGGCCTACGTGCGCCAGGACACCGTGGAGCGCGAGATCATCCAGCACGGCAAGCTCCTCGTCGACGTCGACTGGCGTATCGAAACCCACCACGAGTCGAAGCAGGCACGCGGACTCAACCAGCCGGCAGTGCTGCTCACGCTCACGTACCGAGACGGTGCGCGCACCGAGCAGTTGACCGTACACGCGCTCCCACAGACGCTGCTGCAGCTCCGCGAGATGCTCGACCGCGCGCGCTGATCGCACGCACCCTAAATCCCCATTGGCTCGGCCGAGGTCGCGCCGACACACGGCAGGTTCCTCATGTCCGCGCATGCCCCTCCCATTCGACAGTGGATCGCGCCCGATCGCGATACCTTCGAAACGCAGATCGCGCCTCTGGGGTGCCCCGCGTTGCTACGTGGCGTCGTCGATCACTGGCCGTGTGTGCTCGCGGGCGGAGCCCCCGCGGCGATCCGTGCGTACTACGGGCAGTTCGATCGCGGCCATCCGGTAGACCTCGCTGTGTCTGCACCCACCCACCGCGGGATTCTCTCCTATGACGAGAGCCTCGCAGGTTTCACCTTCGAGCGTCGCCGAGCGCCCCTCAGCGCCGTGCTGGCGCTGCTTGAGCGCCTCGACACGCTGACCGATCCTCCGACCATCGCCGTCCAGAGCGTGCTGATCGAGGAGGCCCTCCCGGGCTTCGCAGCGCAGCACCCGATGCCCCTCCTCGACGCCGCAGTGAAGCCGCGCCTGTGGGTCGGCAACCGAGGCATCGTCCCCGCGCACTTCGACGACGTGGAGAACCTCGCTTGCGTCGTCGCGGGGCGTCGTCGCTTCACCCTGCTTCCGATGGAGCAGGTGCGAAACCTCTACGTAGGCCCGCTGGATCACACTCCCACCGGAGTGCCCGTGAGTCTGGTTGATTTCACACGCCCCGATGGCAGTGCCCACCCTCGCTTCAACGAAGCGCTCGCGCACGCAACCGTGGCCGAACTCGAGCCCGGGGACGCGATCTACATCCCGCCCTTGTGGTGGCACCACGTGCAGTCGCTCGAGCCTGTGAACATCCTCGTGAATTACTGGTGGGGAGGCTCCATCGGCGACCTCGAGAAGCCACAGACGTCCGGCCTCGACGCCCTCTTCCTCGCGCTTCTCACGATCAAGAATCTGCCCGTCGCACAGCGACAAGCGTGGAGGGAGATCTTCGAACATTATGTGTTCCAGTCCCACGGCGACCCCGTGGCGCACCTGCCCGCGGAGCGCCAGGGCATTGCGGGGCCTCTGAGCGCCGCACTGAAGCGCCTCATCAAAGACCGGCTCATCCGACACCTGCAGCGGTAGCGCACCCTCGGGGGCGCCCGCCGCTCGCCCGCGCGAATGTCGATCACCGATAGAGCGCCGAAGCTCCGAACTCGCTTGACACGCCCCGCGGAAGAGGCTTTGAGCACTGTCATGCCGATTCGCAATGATCAAGACTCGGTGGCTCTCTTGCACGGTGAAGCGCCCATATCGGTGGGGGGCAGCGAAGATTCCGACACTCTGGGCGTCGATGCGACAGCGATCGAGCACGTCGCGGGACACCCGGTAGTGCGGGCAGCGAGCACCGTGGCGCCGCGCGTCGAGGCGCCCTCGATCGACGCCGTGGCCACCCGCATACTGGAGCAGCGCCTTGCTACCGCCTCCGCGCCTCCGCGCCCCGCGCCCGAGCCTCTGCGCGCCGCGCCCGTGCCGCCGCGCCCCACGCCCGAGCCTCCGCGCGCCGCGCCCGTGATGCGCGCGCCCGATCCGCAGGCGCCGCCGCCGCCTCGCGCGCCGCAACGCACTCCGTGGCAAGACGCCTCTTCGCGCACGCGCATCGATCAGGTTGAAGCTCACGGTGCGACCCGCCAATATGTTGCGCGCGAGCGCACTGCCAATGACGTGGCGGGCAGGTCGTCCGTGGTGTTTCACTCCGCGGGCTTCGCCCCTGGCAACTGGGCTGTGCGTGCGATGCACGGCGTCGCACGCGTCTCCGAACTCTACGAGTACGAGCTCGAAATCGAAGCGCGCTTCGAGTACGCGCTAGACCCCGAAGAGGTCGAGTTGCTCCTCACTTCGCAAGCCACGGTGGCGTATGGCGAAGACGCGCTGCACCCTACCCACGGCATCGTCGTCGAGGCTGAACTGCTCAGTGAATCAGACGACAACCTGGTGGTGTACCGCGTACGTCTCACGCCCCAGCTTTGGCTCCTCACGCAGACCACGCGCTCGCGTATCTTCAGCGACTTGACGGTCAAGCAGGTTGTCGAGTCTGTGCTGCGAGCGAGCGGTATGAACCGCTTCGAGTTTCAACTCTCACTCACGCACGACAAGCGCTTTCCGAAGTGCGAATACATCGTTCAATATCGGGAGTCTGACTACCAGTTCGTGCAGCGCTTGCTGGCGCATGAGGGAATCTTCTTCTGCTTCGACCAGCGCGACGACGGCGACCACGTGGTGTTCTCCGATGAGATCCCCGCATTGCGGGCCAACCGCTGCGAAGAGCCCATCGCGTATGTGAGCTTGAGAGGCGTCGACCAC
Source organism: Deltaproteobacteria bacterium (assembly GCA_947477565.1). GTDB lineage: Bacteria > Myxococcota_A > Polyangia > Polyangiales > SCUS01. Next base: position 2,479 of record CANJUR010000012.1, on the reverse strand, counting down.
GGGGTCACCTCGCTGCGCCGCATCTCCCGCCGGCAGACGCGTGAGGTAGTGCTCAACGACTACAACTGGCGCCTTCCGTCGCAGCCCATCGTCGCGAGTGCCGTCGTGTCTGACCGCGGATTCGGCGCGAGCGTGGTGTACGGTGAGCACTATAAAACCGCCGAGGAGGGCAAGGCGCTGGCAGCGGTGCGCGCGCACGAACTCGCAGCGATGAGCCGCGTCTACCATGGCCGATCGCGCGTGCGTTCACTCGTGGCGGGGAGCCGCTTCACGCTCTCGGACCATAGCGAAGAGAGCTTCGAGCGAGAGTACTTCGTGCTCGAGGTGAAGCACGCGGTGATCGACGGCGGCGTCGGGGTGGACCCTCCGGGCGTCGCGTACGCCAACGAGTTCGTGGCGATCGAAGCGTCGCAGCCGTACGCACCGCCTCGGGTGGTGCCCTGGCCGGTGATCACCGGCCTCGTGCACGGACGCATCATCGGCACCAAAGACGGCGCCAACGCGCCCATCGACGAGTTCGGGCGCTACCGCGTCGCGCTGCCGTGGGTGCTCGCCGACAATGCGGAGGGGGTCGTCTCACGCTGGGTTCGTCGCGCACAGGCGAGCGCAGGGCCCAACTACGGTAGCCACTTCACGCTGCACGTCGGCACCGAGGTGGTCATCGCGCACATCGAGGGCGACCCCGATCGGCCGGTGATCGTTGGGGCGGTGCACGACGCCGAGCAGCCTGCGCCGGTCACCCAGGCCAATGCGAACCAGAGCATCATTCAAACCAGGCACGGAGTACGCTTCGTAATGACCGACGGTTAGCGCGGGTCGCGGGTGATGGCCCCCCGGCCGATAGCCGTTACGCTGGTGATCGCCCGCGGATTGACCCCCTCATATCTACCCAAAAGTTCGTCTGGATTCCTGTTGTGCTCGTCGTAGCCCGGTCGGCAAAGCGTCATCATGGGTCAGAAGTCTCATTCCACGATGTTCCGGAGTGCCAGACAGACCACCTGGACGCTCTCCCAGCATCCTCGTCCATGCACGATGATCCCCCCCGGGGGGCCCCGGACGACTTCCCCGTCTCTCCCCCCAAAGCTCTGCGAACCACCCGACCGCCTGCCCCTGAGTGATGACCTGGTTCGATGCATATCCCTGCGGTTGGCAAAGCTGCACGACGGCCCGTAACTCAGCCTCGCTCAAATGCTCGACGGCGGCGATGCGCCGCTGCGATGCCTGAGGCATCGCAGGCGCTCAGGCCACCGGAACTTCGGCGCAGAGCGCGCGGGCGAGATCGAGCGCTGTCGCGAGCGGCGCTGCGACATCCGCCGAGGAAGCGACGAGGCAGTCAGGCTCGACGCGGAGCGTGCCGTGGGTCACGCAGCGCGCCACGGTGGCGTAGCGGGCGCTGCCGTCGGGTGCGGTGATCACGCGTTGCACCGACGTTTTGCCGTAGGTCGGCGCACCCACGACGAGGGCCCGCGCCTCGGCCTGCAGGCAGCCCGCGAAGACCTCGGCGGCCGACGCGGTGCCACCGTCGACGAGGAGCACCAGGGCGATCGTGGAGGGTACGCCGGGCGGCGTGCGCACCGTCAGCACGTCACCGTCGCCGTCTTCGACGAGCGCGATCACCGAATCAGCAGGGAGAAACATGCTCGCGAGGCGCACGGCCGCGTCGAAGTCGCCGCCGGGGTTTGCGCGCAGATCGAGCACGAGGGCGCGGGCGCCGAGCGCCTCGAGGCGCCGGAGGGCGTCGTGCACCCGCGTCGGCAGGTCGGGCGTAAAGCGGGCCACCGTGAGCGTCGCGATGCCGCCCGCGTGGAGCGCGGCACCGCCCACCGCCGGTGCGTCGTGCATCCCAACGTCGAGCGCGCGGATCCCGCCGAGGTCGAGCGCGCCGGGCTCGCTCCCGCTACGGCAGTACATCACGTTGACCACGCTCGGTACGGTCACCGCGCCGAGGGGGTTGTTCATGTTGTTGCCCGTGGTGGGGCACAAGAGATTGATACCCGGCAGCTTGTCGATAAACACGCAAGGGTTGCCCATGGTGTAGGCCCCCATCTGCTTGAACATCGGATGCGCGACGCCGGCCTCGTCGCCGCTGGTCATCGGGATCTTGGAGCCCATGTTGAGGGCGGGCACCATCGACACCTTGACCACGGGCGAGAAGGGAGTCGCCATCGCGTTCATTGCGATGTTGGGATACGGCATGGGGATCGGGGCAGGCGCCGCCGGCGTGAGGCACACGTCGGGAAAGCCCATGTTCATTCCCGCACCACGATTCGAAGCTGGCAACATGTTGAACTCCTTAGCAGGGATCCGGGATTCGCGTCGGAAACACATGATTTCCAGGTGAATCTACCGTCACGTCGAGCCCCCACCCCCGGCCCCGCCCCCACAAGTGGGGGCAGGGTGGGCAGAGCAGAGACGACTCGGCCACTCTCACTCTGTGGACTCGCCTGGGGCGACCTCGCGGCCCTGGTCAGGCCCGACC
>CANJUR010000011.1 GCA_947477565.1 Deltaproteobacteria bacterium | reverse complement strand
GCGAGCGGAAGACGAGCGACGAACGCGTGCCCTGCACCTCGAAGGCCTGAAAGTGCTGCGCGTACGAAACGAGGAGGTCCTCACCGAAATGGCTGACGTCGTCGCGCGAGTTGTCGAGGCTATCCACCATTCCAAGGTCGGGCCTGACCATGGGGGCCGCGAGGTCGCCCCAGGCGAGTCCACAGAGTGAGAGTGGCCGAGTCGTCTCTGCCCACCCTGCCCCCACTCGTGGGGGCGGGGCCGGGGGTGGGGGCTCAACGTGACGGTAGATTCACCTGGAAATCATGTGTTTCCGACGCGAATCCCGGATCCCTGCTCAGAAGAAGTTGCCGATGGTGAACTCGAACACCGAGGCTTCTTCGTAAGGAAGCTTGTTGAGCGGGAAGCCCCACTCGAAGCGCAGCAAACCCAATGGGCTCTGCCATCGGACGCCGAAGCCCGCGGAGAAGCGCAGGTTGAGCGGGTTGTCCTGGAAGCGCGTGCACGGATCAACCACCGAAGCGAGACCCGTCCCGCCCGCGCCGCAGTACTGCGACTCGGTGTTGAACACGTTGCCGCCGTCGCTGAAGAGCACGCCGCGCAGGCCCACCGCCTGGAGAATCGGAAACTCGATCTCCAGGTTGTAATAGCCCTGGATGTTGCCGCCGATGACCGCGCCGTTGGAGACAAGCGAGGCGTTGGGATCCTGGGAGAGCGGAAGCTGGAGGCGCGGGGCGATGGTGCGGAGACGGTAGCCGCGCACGTCGAAGATGCCGCCGAGGAAGAAGCGCTCGAAGATGGGAACGCCCTGCGCGCGCTGGCTAAACACCACGCCGCCCTGAACGTTCATCTTGAAGATCACGCCCGCGAAGAGAGGGCGGTAGAAGCGAAACCAGCCGGAGACGCGGCTGTAGACGTTCTGGCTGCCCAGCAGGCTGTCGGCCACATCGACGCCGAGGCGCGCGTACACGCCGCTGGTCGGGGTGAGACGGTTGTCACGGCTGTCGTAGGCCATCGACAGACCCACCGAACTCGTGAAGCCCGACTGGAAGATGTTGGCCAACGGCAGGCTGCGGAAAGCCGACGGAAGCGTCGTCTGGCCGAAGAGACCCGTAGACGTACTGGTGTTCGCGCCGACCTGCTCGCCCGTGTAGCTGGCGAAAAGACGGAGGTCCTGACCAATGATCGGATAGCCGAAGGTGAGCGTGCCACCGGTGCTCGTGCGGCTGAAGTCGGTGAACGCGCGGACCGTGTTGTAGAGGTCGGTCGCGAAGGTCCAGTTGGAGTCGAGGAAGTACGGCTCGACGAAGCGCAGCGAGAAGATCTGCCGCAGCCCGGAAAGCTGCGCCTGCAACGTCAGCGACTGCCCGCGCCCAAACAAGTTGAGCTGCTGGATCTGAGCTGTCGCGATGAAGTTCTCAACCGAAGAGAAGCCCGCGCCGATCTGGAAGGTTCCGGTGGGACGCTCGGCGACCTCGACGTTGACCACCAACTGCTCGGGGTGACCCTCCACAGGCTCCGTGGAGAGGTCCACGCGCTCGAAGTAGCCGAGCGCCATGACCCGACGCCGGGAGTTCTGGTAGTCGGACTCGTTGTACCGCTCGCCCTCGAAGATCAGCATCTCGCGCCGAATCACCCGCTCGCTGGTCTTCGCGTTGCCGCGCACCTCGATGCGATGGATCGTCACCACCGGGCCGCGCACGATGCGCACCGTGAGGTCCACCGTGCGGCGAGCCGTGTCCGGCTGGATGTCCGGCGTGACCTCGACGTTGGCGTACCCCGCGTCGCGGTAGTGCGTCTGCACCGCAACAATGTCGCGGCCGATCACGCTGCGAGAGAAGAACTCGCCGGGCGCAGCGTGGACGCGCTCGCGCATCGGGCGACGGCCGCCCAACGGCTCGACCTCGTTGCCGTCCTCGTCGACCTCCTGCACGCGCAGCCGACCGATGCGATACCGCGGACCCTCCCGGATGGGGATCACGATGTCGATGAAGCGACGGTCCGGCGAGAGCGCGACGCGCGGGGTGGCGATGTCAACGGTGAGGTGCCCGCGGTCGTAGTAGGCCGCGTGCAGGAGATCCATGTCGTTGCGAAACGCCTCCTCGCGGTACGTGCCGCTGGAGGTGATGAACGAGAAGAACCCGCTGGTGTTGGTGCTCATCACACCGCGGAGTTCTTCGTCCGTCAGGCTGTGATTGCCGATGAACTGCACGCTCCGCACCTGCACCTGCGTGCCCTCGACGATGTGGAACACGATGTCCACCTCGTTGCGGTCGCCGGGGCGGGGCTCCACCGTGTGCGTCACGCGCGCCAGGAAGAATCCCTTCTCCTCGTACAGGTCGAGCAACTTCTGGACGTTGCGCCGTACCGCCGACTCGGACAGCACCGAGCCGTCGCGGACGTCGATGGTCTCGCGAAGCTTGTCCTCGTCCACGTCGTCGTAGCCCTCGAAGCGCACCGCATGGACCGTCTGCCGCTCGCTCACGTGGTAGCGAACCTCGACGCCCCCCTCGGCGCGCTCGAACCCGACACGAACGTCACGGAAAAAACCTAGATCCCACAGCGTGCGGGCATCGCGGGCGGCGCGGCCGCGGTCGAGGCACTCGCCCGTGCGAAGACGAACGGAGGTCTGGAGATCCTCTGCGTTGACGCGGCGCAGGCCAAGGAAGCGGATGTTGACCACCCGCTGGCAGGCGTCGTCGGGGCTCGCCGCGGGAGGCGGCGGCGGGGCCTCGTCCGTCGTCGCGGGCGCGGTAGCCTCAGGCTCGGCCGCCGTCGCCGGAATCTGCAAAGAGTCCGTGTCCAGCTGGAGCCGTGGCGGCTGTGGCTGAGCCTCGGCCCGCAACGAGACCAGCGCGCAAACACACGAGAGAAGACACGCCAGCCGCCGTCGAACAGAACCCATCTTTTGTCGCGCGGCGCTATAACCCGGCCCCGCCGACAGCGGCAAGGCCGACCGCCGCAATGCGCTCGCCGTCGGCAGCGCCTCCGAGACACCGGGGAGCGCGTGCGAGACACCGGGGAGCGTGTGCGAGACACCGGGGAGCGTGTGCGAGACACCGGGGAGCGCGTGCGAGACATGTGGGAGCGCGTGCGAGACACCGGGGAGCGTGTGCGAGACAGCTGCACGGGGAAAACCTGAGCGCCGCCCGACAGACGAAACTTCCGCCGACGCCTATCGTCGGATTACCCTCCGCGCCCTATGACGTGGTCCATGCGCCGCTTCGATTCCTTGCCGTGTTGGTGGCCTGCGCTCGCTCTCGCTGTGCTCGTTGGATGCTCGACCGGAACCACCGTGGTCGGAGGGCCTGTCGATGCGGGCGTCGCCGTGACGGACATGGGCCCGCCGACGTGCCCCACCCCACAGGTCCGCTGCGGTGACCGATGCGTGGACATCACCTCCGATCGCACCCACTGCGGCGCATGCGCAACGACGTGCGGCCAGGCCGAGGTCTGCTCCGCCGGGACGTGCACCCTGAGCTGTCCGATGGGACAGAACGCCTGCGGTGCCGTCTGCTCCAACTTCCGCACGGACCTCCAGAACTGCGGAGGCTGCGACCGTCGCTGCGCCGCAGGTCAGGTGTGCAGCAACGGGGTCTGCGCCACCACCTGCGCGGCCGACCTCGCGACCTGCTCTGCACCCACGGACGGCGGCGTTCCGGACGCCGGGGGCGCCACCTTCTGCGCGGACCTGCGCACCGATCGCAACCACTGCGGCGCCTGCGGAATGGCCTGCCCCGCAGGCAACAACTGCGTCAACTCGCGCTGCACCATCGACTGCCCTGCGGCCTCCGTCGCGTGCGGCGACCGGTGCGTTGATCCGTTCACGGACCGCGCCAACTGCGGCGGATGCGGCACCGCGTGCCCGGCCGGACAGGTCTGCTCGATGGGCGACTGTCAGGTCTCCTGCGGCAGCGGCACCACCAACTGCGCGGGCGTCTGCCGCGATACGCAGACCGACCTCGCCCACTGCGGCGCTTGTGGCAACGCGTGCGCCGCGGGACAGGTGTGCTCGCGCGGGGCGTGCGTCGTGACGTGCGGCGCGGGGCTCATCAACTGCGCCGACGTCTGCCGCGACACGCAGACGGACCTCGCCAACTGCGGCACCTGCGGAACGCCCTGCGCCGCGGGGCAGGTGTGCTCCGCCGGAGCGTGCACGGTCTCCTGCGGCGGCGGCACCACCAACTGCGACGGCGTCTGCCGTGACCTGCAGACCGACAACGCCCACTGCGGCACCTGCGGCATCGCGTGCCCAGGGGGCCAGGTCTGCTCGCGCGGAGCGTGCGTGGTGTCTTGCGGCGCGGGCCTCGCGGACTGCGGCGGCGTCTGCCGGGACCTCGACTCCGACCTGCGCAACTGCGGCAGGTGCGGCACCGCCTGCCTCGCCGGGGAGGTGTGTTCGGCGGGCGCGTGCACCGTGTCGTGCGGCAGCGGCACCACCAACTGCGCGGGCGTCTGCCGTGACCTGCAGACCGACAACGCCCACTGCGGAACCTGCGGCGCCCCATGCGCCGCGGGACAGGTCTGCTCGCGCGGGGCGTGCGTCGTGACCTGCGGCGCGGGGCTCGCCAACTGCGCCGGCACCTGCCGTGATCAGCAGACGGACAACAACCACTGCGGGGCCTGCGGGCGCGAGTGCCTCGCAGGACAGGTGTGCTCGCGCGGCGCCTGCGTCGTGACGTGCGGCCTCGGCCTCTCGAACTGCGACGGCGTGTGCCGTGACCTCGTCACCGACAACGCCAACTGCGGAACCTGCACACGCACCTGCGCCGCGGGAGAGACCTGCAGCGGCAGCGTGTGCGCACTCAGTTGCATGAGCGGGCTCACCAACTGCAGCGGGTCGTGCCGCGACCTGCAGACCGACCGGGCCCACTGCGGCGCCTGTGGGCGGGCTTGCGCGAGCGGCCAGGCGTGCGTCGCCGGGGTGTGCGCGGTGACCTGCGCGACGGGGCAGACCAACTGCAGCGGCGTGTGCCGCGACACGCAGACCGACAACGCCCACTGCGGCGGCTGCAACCGCCCCTGCGCGGCGGGCCAGGTCTGCTCCGGCGGAACATGCCGGGCGTCCTGCGGCACAGGCCTCACGGACTGCAGCGGGGACTGCGTCTCGACGCAGAATGATCCGACCCACTGCGGTGGCTGCGCGACGGCCTGCGCGACCAGCCAGGTCTGCGTGACCGGGCGCTGCTTCCTGCTCTGCGCGTTGGGCGAGACGGTCTGCGGAAGCGCCTGCGCCAACCTGCAGACGGCCGCGACGAACTGCGGCACCTGCGGCAACGCGTGCACCGGCGGCGCGCCCTGCGCGAACGGGCGCTGCGCCAACTTCACCTCGACCGGCTCCGAAGGAGCCTTCACGCCGACGGTCAACACGGTGCTCACCCCGGGCGTGCACAACTTCACCACCATCACCGTCCCCGCGGGAGTGACCGTCACCACCACCGGGACCGGCGTGCTCGATCTGCGCGCGACCGGGGCGATCAGCATCGCGGGCACCGTGGATGTGTCTGGCTCCGGCGGCGGGGTGCACCGAGACTGCCTCGACAACGCGCAAGGATCGGGCGGCGGCACCACGGGCAATCCCCTCGTCGTGGCAGTGAGCGGCGACATCGGCACCGGCCTCGGCGGACCTGGCGGCGCGGGCGGCAACGTGGCCCTCGTCGGCGCGACGCCCGCAGGGACCAGCAGCGGCGTCGGAGGATCGGGCGGCGGCGGCGGCGGTGGGTACTCGGGCGGCGGCGGCGGCGGCGGCGGTGGGGGTCCGGCGGGCGGCGGCGGCGGCGCGGCGTACGGCAACCTCGGCGTGGGAGGCAACGGCGCTGGCGCGGGAGGCGGCGCGGGCGGAGCGCTCGGCGGGGGCGGTCCCAACCGCGGCGGTCGCGGAGGGAGCGCTGGCAACATGACGTACGACGGCGTGGCGGGCACCGACGCGGTGGTGCGCGGTGGCTACTCGCCGTTTGGCGGCGGCGGCGGCGGCGGCGGATCGATCGGCGCGGCGGCGGCGACCGACCTCGCGGTGGCGACGACCTTCCAGCCGGGCTCGGCGGGCGGCGGCGGCGGCGGGGACGAGGGTACCGGTGGCGGCGGCGCCGGCGGCGCGCTGCGGCTCGTGACGCCTACGACGCTCACGGTGACGGCCACCGGACGGCTTCTCGCCAACGGGGGCGCGGCGCAACCGGGTGCCTGCGTCGGCGGCGGCGGCGGCGGCGGATCGGGCGGAGTGATCTACCTCTACGGGCCGGTTCTCAACGTGGCGGCCGGGGGGACCGTGAGCGCGGTGGGCGGCACCGGCGGCGCGGGCGGGACCATCTACTCGAACACCCCCGGCGGCAACGGCGGACCGGGGCGCATCCGCCTCTCCACGACGGCGGCCACGTGCACCGTGGCGGGAACGTTTAGCCCGGCGCTGGTGAGCGCCTGCGCTGCGACGCCGAGCGGCGGCGTCAGCGGGCGCACGTTCATCGGCGTCTACCCCGACTGAGCGCGCGCCTCTCTCCCTCCTCCCGATCTTTCCCTCACCGCAGCATTCGCGTTCGATTCTGCGCTGCGAGCGTGGTGCGTGACGCCGCGCGGGCACCGGTGCACCATCCGCCGCGAACATGATCGACGTCTTCGAGCTCGCGCGTTACGGCGAACAACTCCCTGCCCCGGCGCAGGGACAGCGCCCCTTCGACCAGACCCTCGGAGCGCTCGCGAAGGCGCTGTCGGCGTGGTTTCAAGACGCCTCCGGGCGCGTCGCGGAGGCACGCAGCGGCCCGCCGGAGGACCAGGCCGTGATTGCCCGCGAGTGGGACGAGCACGAACGCCGCGCGCGGGAGTCACTGCGGCGCTTCACGGACAGCGTGGAGCGCCAGCCGACGGCGGCGACCATGGGCAAGGTCAACGCCGGCAAGACCCTGATGCTCTCGCGCTGGTACGGCGACCTCGAGGAGTTGCGGGAGCTTCCCGTGGGCGACGCCGACACGACCGGGTGCCTCACGCGGCTCACTCGCAAGGGCGGCGCGCGGCTGGACAGCGCGATACGGGTGAAGACCCTCGACAACGCCAGCTTCGAGCGCGAGCCCCGGGCTGCGGAGGAGGCCGCCGCGCTCGATGAGTTTCCGTCCGCGCTGCACGTGACCTTCGAGCCGGGCAACCGGGACGAGTTCGCGCGGGCGCTGCGGGTCTGCCGCTTTCCCACCGCCGACGACGCCAACTACGAGCTCGAGGAGGTTCGCCGGGGAGACTTCCACGTCACGCGCCTTCGGACGGGCGAGCTTCGGTTGCGATCGCTGCAGCTGCGAGCGAGCGAGGTCACGCTGCGAGTGCGCCCGCTGCCGGACACCCGCGCGTCGCGCATCTTCGAAGTGCTCGACCTCGTCGATTGCCCCGGCGCCGACCCGCAGATCGAGGCCGACGCCGCGCGCCACCTGAAGGCCGCGAAGAACCACCTGGTGTTCTTGCAGGCGGTCAACGACCTCGACCTGCTCATTCTCGTGTGCTCGTCGCAGCCGAGCGCGATTCGGCCGGGGACGCAGCTGCTGCGCGGCCCGTGGCGTCACTGGGTCGAGCGCTGCGAAGGCCAGATGCGCGGCCGCGTGGTGCTCGCGCTCACCTACGCGGGAGAAGCCATGCGGCAGTGCGCCGAGCGCCTCCGCGAACTCGACCGCCCCGAGCACGAACGCCAACTCAACACGGTTCAGAGCCTGCCGCAGTCGGTGTTCGGGTCGGTGATTCAGCCGCTGCGCGGTGCGCTCGATGGCGCCCTTACGGAGGCTCTCGACCCCAACGACATCACCGCCTGGCCGCCCTTCGTCCTGCTCGAAAACCGCGGCGTAGACCCCGACCTGGAGATCGACCCGGCGCAGATCGCCGCCGCTCGCGCCGCGGTGGTAGCGCACCTCGACAGTGATGCGATGCCCGCGGAGACACCCTTCGCATGGCGGGTGATTCACCTCTTCGCGCGCAGCTGGATCGACGACGTTGCCCGGGTGCGTGCGGCGGAGCCCGAGGCCCGGCGGCGCTTTCTCGCGTGGATGGTCGATGTGGGCCTCGCGGTGGTCAACCGCGACGACCGAGGTCACGAGCTGCTGACGCGGCTGATGCTGCACCTGGGGCACCGCGGCGAGTTGCGCCGCGCGCGCTGCGCTGAGCTGGTGACGCAGGCCGAGCGGGCCCGCGACGCGATGATCGATCTGCACGAGCGCATCACCCGCGAGCCGCGGGCCGACCAGTCGGCCCTCGACGCGATGGACAACCTGGTGAAGCGCCTCCGCGAACTGCTGCCGCGCGAGGGCGTGGCGATTCCGTTTCCCGCGGCGCTACGGCAGCGCGCGCTCAAGTCCCAGGACGCCCCGCCGCTCACCTGGGACCTCCTCGTGGGCGAGTGCATCCGCTCGGCTTGCAGCGCCGTGCAGGTTGCCAGCCGCGCGCCAGACCTCGCCGCGGAGCTTCGCCCGGCGCTCGAACGAATGCTCGACGCAGACCTCGCGGCCCGCTCGCTGCGCGCCGACGAGGAGCGCTACCTCAGCGACGAGCCCGCCAACGCGGTGCACTGCGCGCACTTCCTTCTCGCGCGCCTCGCGGCGGCCATCGATTGGCTGCTCCACGCCACTGCCGATGACCGCGCCCTGTACGCGGCGCACACGCTCGGCGTCGATCCGCGGCGCACGGAGGTGTACCGAAGGCTGCGACGGGTGGTGGGCGACCTGCTGGTGCCCGAAGAGGTCGAGCCGCTGTTGGCGACCGCGCGCGAGCAACTCGACGCGCTGGTGCAAGAACTCTCGACACCGGAGGCCTCGCAGTGCTGATCGACCATGGCGTGCTTCGGCTTCGCGCGGGCCTCGACCCGGCGTTGATCACCCTCCCCCTCGGGGCGTCCTCGCGGCGCGGCGCTTTCGCGCGGGAGGGCGACCTGTCGAAGTTCGCCCTCTACGCGAAGACCTTCCCGACGGAGGACACCTCGCGCGAGTGGCTGCGCGTGGAGGTTGACGAACTCCAGTGGATCGACGCCACCGCCCTCGCCCACGCGCTCGGCCGCACGGACGCCAAAGGAAGCGCAACCGTCGCCGCGCACGACCGCCCCGCCCTCGGCCGCCTGCACCTCGCTGTTCGCGTTTACAAAAACGCCTCCAACTTCGAGCTCGCCCTCACCCTCGCGTGGAACCCCGTCCACGAGCGCACCGCCCTCATCGTCGGCACCGCCTCCTCGGCCGAGCGCGCGATGCGGCGACTCTCCCAGCGCGCCTCCATCGACGAGGCGATCGTGCTCGACCCGCACCGTTTCGCGCTCGCCCCGGCGGGGTACGAGGGCGCCACGCCCCCGTGGGACAACCTCCTCGGCACGGCCTCCGCGCGGCTGGCCCTCACGCCGTCCCCGGACGCTCCGCTGGTGATTCTCGCGGAGCGACCGCACCGTCACAGCGGCGAGACCGGCGCCACCGTCGCCATCGACTTCGGAACGCACGAGACGTCGGTGGTCACGCAGCGCGAGGGACAGCGAGACATCACCGTGCAGGGCGGCCTCGCGCCGTGGTCGTTTCACTGCATCTCCGTGTCACTGCAGGGCGCAGCGTGGCACGCAGAGATCATCGCTCCGCCGCGATCGTTCGAGGAGCGGACGACCCTCGGCAACCCCATCATGCCGCGCCCGCTCGCCGAGCGATGGAGCGTCCTGGCCCGCCGCGACGCCGCCCGCCACCGCGAGGAGACCGGCGTCCCCAGCGTGCTTATTCCCCGACGCGCGGTGCCCGACGGCATCGACGGCCACCCCTTCGACGACCGACGCGACCCCATCCTCGGGCACCGCGCGCTGCGCCTCGTGCGCAAGGCCATCGAGCGCGGCCCAGAGCCCGACCCCACCTCCGAAAACGCCCGCCCAACAGACCGCGACGCCGCGGAGAGCCTTGACGTGCGCGTCGAGGTCGATGCCCTCGAACCCGCCCCGAAGCTGCAGATCGCACGCAACCGGGCGCTCACGGACGAGTACCTGCGCGGCCTCTTCGACGAGCTTGCAGCCCGGGAGATCGTGAAGCCCACGGACGGCGGCCTCGGCGCCGTCGGGCCCATTCTGCTCAGCTACCCGGTGGCCTTCCTCGCGGACGATCGGGCACGCCTCGAAGCCTCCGCCCGCGAAGCCCTCGCAGGAAGCGCGCTGCGCGGTCTGTGCGCTGATCCGCCGGACCAGCCGCTGACCTTCCTCGACGAGGCCACCGCTGCATCGCTGGGAGCGCTCTATCACCGCTTCGGGTCGCTCTCCCTCGACCGCCTGCTCGACGCGTTTCAACCCTACTGTGTTGATCCAGCGGCCGCGCCAAACCCCCGCGCGGTGCGCGCCCTCACGTTTGACTGCGGCGGCGGAACCACCGACCTCGTTCTGCTACGTCTGCGCGAGGACGGCGACCGCATCGTGTCGGAAATCGAGGACTTCTACGGCCTGCCGTTTGCGGGTGTCGAGATTACCCGGCGGCTCTGCCGCGAGCTGAAGCGCCGATTGCGGCCGATGCTCCCGCCCGATCAACAAGAGAAGCTTCGCACCCGCTTCGCGCGCGACGACGACCCGCCGGGGACGGCCCGCTCGGAGGCCGACCGGCTGCGGCACAAGCGGACGCTAGGGTTCTTCTACTTCGGCGAGGCCCTGAAGATGGCGCTGGCCTCCGCAGTGCCGACCGAAACGAAGGCCCTCCGAGCCGCCATGGCGGTGCGGGCGCAGCAGTTTCTCCCGGAGCTCGACGTGACGCGGGTGCTCGACGCGCTGCCCGACCGCGCGTGGCTCGAGGAGTGCGCTGCCACGGTGCTCGCCCCTGCCCTGGAGACCGCCGAGCGCTGGCTCTCCCGCGACGACGCACCGGTGCAGGTAGTGCTCGCGAGCGGGCGATCGAGTCAGCTACCGGGAGTGGGTGAGCGCCTGCGGGTGGCCTGCGCGCGGGCCCCGCGACCGGTGCTGGCGCAGCACTTCCTCTCGCCGCGGGAGTTCGCCTCGACGGACCTCGGCTTCGGCGTGCTCGACCTCCACGCCGCTCGCAGCGGAAAGGCCCGGGCAGACCTCTCCAAGCTGGGCGTCGCGCTCGGCCTTGCGCACGGCTACGTGCTCACCACCAAGACCGGCGAGGGCCGCCGACTGGTGGTGCAGCCCGCGGACGAACACAAGCGCACACGCTTCGTCGGAATTCTGCGTCAGGAAGGCCGCGGGGTGCAGTTCGTGATGCCCGAAGATCGGCTGGTGGTGCGCGCCGACAACAAGCCCGTGCGGCACGAAGAGATCGTCTGGATCGACGAGCAGCCCTTCGCGATGCGCGCGGTGCTCGGGCAGAACTTCCGCGGGCCGCCCCGTCCGGGGGCTGCGGGGAGCGTTGATCCGCCGATTCCGTTTGCGCAGGTGCGCTTCTCCCCGGCGTCGATTCCCGAGCGCGAGCGCCTTGGAAACAAGCGCGTGCAGGTGGGCTTCGCACAGCGCTCGTCGAGCGAGGTCGCGATGGTCGGACTGCGTGTCGAGCGCGCGGAAGGCGTGGAGACAACCCTGCTCTCGCCCGATCACCCGATCGGAACGCCGGTGTCGATCACCGCGGGCGGCCTCACGGCGCACTTCGAGACGCGCCGGCTGGAGTTCGATTTCCGTCGCAACGGCGCCATCGACCCCGAGGACCTCGATCGTGAGTGAGCGAGCACCATGGATACCTTCTGGTCGCTGCGCCGCGTCTGGCGTTGGCTCCGTCGATTCTTCCTCTCCGCGCGGGCGCTGCCCGATGCTGCACCGCGGGCACCATCGCCAGAGCCCGGAACCCTCGGCTTCGTCGGGCTCGATGGGGACGGTGCAACCGTGAGCGACCTCAAGCTCTTCGGCTGGCTGAAGCACCTGCAATCCGAGGTGCCGTTTCCGCAGCCTTCCTACGGTCGCGTCGAGCCCCCCGGGACTCCCGCGGAACTGATCGAGCGCCTCGCCGAGGGCCACCGCACGCTCGAGGAGGCCATCGCGTTGGCGGCCTCCCGCGAGCGCCCCTCGGACGCCGACATCGAGCCGGAGTGGTTCGTGGTGCTGGCCGATCAGCTCGTGCCCTTGATGTGCTGGTACGTCGGTCTCGGGCTGCCTCCGACGGCGGTGGCCGTCCCGCAGGGGCTGATCGACCTTGTCCATCGTGCAAAGAAGCTGCCGCTGAGCCTCTCGCACCTCTTCGACGGCCGCGTCGGAGACAGCATCGAGAGCTTCCGCGAACAACTCGAACGATCGAAGTCCCGCCACGCGGAGATGCAGGCCGCCAACCTCGTGATCTGGCAAGTGAATCTCGAAGCGGTGCTCCGGCCGCTGGTCGAGCGCGAGCGCGGGAGCGTGACCGTTGCGTTCGAGTTTCCAGCGCCCGGCGCACGCATCGCCGACCTTGTTCCGCCGCCCGCCGCGGGCTCGCCCACGCACGGCACCGTGACCCGCGTGCTCGTCCCCGCGCTCGTCTTGACGCTGCGCGCGCCGCTCACGGGCGTCTCGTCGAGCGACCCGCTGCTGCTCTCCCGGGGGCCGCACGTTCAGTGAGCCTCCGCCCGATCGTCGTGGCCATCCTCGCCCTCGGCTGCACGCCCACCGGCGGCGCTCCGGCCGCGCCACCACCCGGCCGACTGATCGCGCCATCCCCGGCCGCAGCCATTTCTTCCTTCGCCGCAATGCCCTCTTTCGGTCCGATTTCAGGGCGATCGGCGACCTCTGTCGTCGTGATGCTCCACGGCTACGGGGCCAACGGTGCCGACCTCCGCGGCGTCGCGCAAAGCATCGCCCAGGCCTTGCCCGACACGGTCTTCCTGCTTCCCGACGGAATCAAACCCCTGCCCGGATCACCCGACGGTCGCCAGTGGTTTCCGCTCGCGGACTCGGACGATTCACTGCGCCGCACCGGCCTCCGCCACGCCGCAGCGCAACTTGGCCCCTGGATCGACCATGAACTCCACACCCGCGCCCTCGCCCGCTCCCGCCTCGGCCTGGTGGGCTTCTCCCAGGGCGCGATGCTTGCCCTCGACCTCGGCCTGCACCTGAACCCCGCCCCCGCCGGAGTTGTCTCCCTCTCCGGTCGCCTCATTGACGACACCGCCCCTTCCGCCTCCCCCGCGCCGACGCTCATCGTCCACGGCACCCGCGACGAGCGCATCCCCGTCGCCGCGGCGCGCGAGGCCATCGCTCGCCTTGGGCAACTCCACATCCGCACGGAATCGCTGATTCTTCCGGGCGTCGGACACACCATCACCCCGCAGGGAATCGCCGCCGCCGGGGCATTTCTGCATGGGCTATGGCCGTGAGACAAGCACTCCGGCGGACGCTTACAAGACCCTGTATTACTGCAATCCATTCTGCGAGCCCGCGGATGCTGATGGTGTTGGGCGTGGGAAGCCGCGGGACGGAAGATCGCTGAGGAGGTCGCGCGTCGGGCGGAGGTTGAAGGGCAGGCTCAAGCACCTCGTGTGCGGCATGGAGAGACAAGCGTTCTCGTGGACAGCGCAGCGCCCGCGGGTCTAGGAGGTGCCGCGATGCACCCGCCCCAGGGCAGCCGCCGGGACGCTCCGGTGCGCGCGATCGCGTTCATGCTGTTGGCCGCCGTCGCCTTCGCGCTGATGAACGCCCTCGCGCGCGGCATGCGGCACCTCCCGTGGCCGATGCTCGGGTTCTCCCGCGCGGCGCTGGGCCTCGCCCTCGCCCTCGCCCTCGCTCGCCTCCGCGGCGCCTCCCTCGCCATCGTCGATCGCCGACGGATGTGGCAGCGAAGCCTTGCGGGCAGCACCGGAATGCTCTGCACGTTCTACGCGCTCACGCACATGCCGCTCGCCGATGCGACCGCGCTGCTCAACACCACGCCGCTCTGGATCGCCGCGCTCGCCTGGATCGCCCTCCGTGAGACCGTCTCCGCCCGAGTGCTCGTAGCGCTCGTAGTGGCCTTCACGGGGGTGCTGCTCATCGAGCGGCCAGGACTGCACCCGGGCGGTCTCGCGGGGCTCGTCGCGCTCGGGGCGGGCTTCGCCGGGGCGCTCGCGATGATCAACCTGCGTCGCCTCGGGGCAGAGACCCCGGAGGCCGTGGTGGTGCACTTCTCGGCGACCGCAACGGCGATTCTGGGGGCGCTCTCGGTGGGGTGGTTGGTCGCGAATGGAACGCCGCCGATGATGTCCGGACGCGACGCCGTCGGGGTGCTCGGCATGGGCGCCGCAGCGACCGTGGGGCAACTCGCGATCACCCGCGCCTACGCGCTCGACAAGGCCGCCCGCGTCGGTGCCGTAGGGTGGATTCAGCTTCTGTTTGCGCTCGCCATCGACGCGGTGGTTTTCGGATGCCGACCCGAAGGCAGCGCGCTCCTGGGCATCGCGCTCCTGCTCACATCCGGGGGACTGCTCATCGCCGACGCGCGCCGCGCCGAGCAGGGCTAAAGACCGCTACGGATCGCGCACGAGGTCGCGAAAATCGCGAAGATCGCCGGGCGCTAACGTTCCCGTGGTGTTCCAGGTGAGCCAGGCGTCGAGCAGCGCGAGGGCGCCGGGGCTGAGCGTGTGGTCGGTCCACTCGAAGCCGAGCGGATCGCGGCCGAGGGGCTGCAACTGATCGAGCCGCAGAACCACCTCCCGGTGACCCGCGAGGGGCAGACGATCCCAGAGACAATGTGGGTACTCCGCACGCCGGGCGCGCGCGACGAAACCCGGGTCCACCGAGGCGATTTCGTAGTACGGCGCGACCAGCAGCGCGGGACCGAGCGGCGTATCGGTCGGCGCAATTCGAAGCGGACGGTGCACTGCGGGACCAGTCGCGCTCACCACGATGCAGGGACGCCATCGCGCGCGACGCACGCACCACGCCTCGCCCGGGTCGAGAGGCAGCGCGGGCGACGGCGGACTCGGCGCACGAGCGGGCAAATCGGAACGCGCGGGCGCGATGTGCATCCGGGCGCGGGAAGGGTCCGTGGGCTCCTTGCGGCCTTCGACGGTGAGCACAAACGAGTGTGCGTCGGCGTGCTGCGTGTACGCGAACACGAGACGCCCCCGCGCGAGAGTGGTGGACTGCGTCGGGATCCACCACGGCGTGACCAGCGACTGGATGGCGTCTTCAGGATACATCGCAACCTCGGCGGCCCGGCGCGTCCCAGACGGCAGGGTCGATGGTGAGCGTGCCTTGCGTGGTACCGAGCGCGATCTCCGGGGCGTCGAGCGCGGCCTGGGCGGGCGCGAAACAGGCGTCGTCGTAGCGCGGCGCATACGGCGGCGCAGGGACGACCGGGGCGACGACAGGCGCGCCGCGACGGGCCTTCAGAGCGGCGAGAGCGCGCGGCGAGAGGGCAGCCGGAGCGGCGATTGACGACGCTAGCGGCGCGGGCGCAGGCGCGAAATCAATCGGTGCGCCAGGGACGGCCCGGCGCATCGGTGCGGTGGCGTAGACGTGCGCGAGCAGGGCGTTGGTGTCGTGCGAGAAAGCTCGAAGCGCTTGCATCAGGGTGTTGATCACGACGGCCGGCAACGCGAGCGTGGCGGCGCGACGTTGCCCGAGGTCATCATGGTCGAGCAGGTAGTAGGTGCCACGGGTCGTTGCGCCGATGCGTCGCGCGACGGGCACCACGCGGGATTCGAGTTCGATCGCATGCGGCCCGAGGCTGGAGAACGTCCACGGCGCGAGGGTGAAAGTCTCGCCGTCGTGTTGCGCAGCGTAGGCCGCGTCGGCGAGGTAGGCGTACTTCACAAGTTGCGTGACGGTCACTTCGCGCTCCCCACCGTCGCGCTCTCCCGCCGCGGCGAGGACGTACTGCAACACGAAGTCGGCGCGCGCGGTGTCCATCAGGGGAACGGCCGCGACACTACCGCGACGTCCGCGCGAGCGGCGGCCTACTCGGTCTTCGCGGCCGCGATCCGTCCGCCCAACCACGCGAACCACTTCATTCTCGCGTGCACCCGCCCGAGCACCACCAGGTGCTGCACAACCGCCAACGTCACCACCGCCGCGACCGATGTGCGCGCCTCCAGCAGCCCGCTGAGCGCCGCGGCCGCGCCGACGTACGCCCACGCAACCAGTCCGAAGCCCGCCGCCGTCGCCATCGTCGCAACCGGGTTGCGCACCATCTGAAAAGCCGCCGCACCAGACGCCTGCAGCGCCGTCTTCCCTCGCGCCATCGCATGCGCGCGGGCCAGATCGTGCCAGACGCCAATGAGCCAGGCGAGCGCACCGGCGACGGGCCAGGCGACCCATCCGAGCAGCGTGATTGCGCGCACATCGAGGCGCAGCGCGGCCGCCCGCTCACCCCACCCGGTCGCCGCGTAGCCCGCGAAGGCCGCGAGCGCGAAGCCCAGACCCGCGATCGCTGCGAGCCCCAACAGCGTCGGGGCGCGTCGCAATGACTCCGCGGCCGCCCGGTGCAACCGCACCCCCGCCGTCGCGCCCAGCACCGGGAGCATTCCGCCCAGCAGCAGCCACGCCGCCGCCCAGGCCACGAGCGCGACCCCGAGCAACGCCGCGGTGGGCTCCCAGGCGTGGGCGTGGAGCGCGAGGAGGTCGCCCAACCAACGACCGCCCGCGAGGTGCAGCGCCTGGTAGCCAACCGGCGAGTGCGCGAGGGTTCGGGTCAGCGCGGCGGTCGCGGCGAGGCCGAGCAACCACGCGAGAGCCATTTCGATCGCCGCGATGCCCAGCACCACGCCGCTGCGACCGCCGGTGGAGAGCCACGCGCGGATCATGGTCCGACGCTCCCGAGGGCGAGCGCGACCCAGTACGCGACCCGCGCGACGAGCGGAAGCGTCGGGGCCGCCAGGCCATCGGCGAGGCGGGCGTTGTCGATGCGGCGCTGCTCGAGAGGAAGGGTGTCCTCGGGGTCCACTGCGACGGAGCGCAGCGCCGCAGGGCCGTCGTACGGGACGACCGTGAGCGGCCGGTCGTTGGCGATGCGAACCACCGTGCGGCGACCGCGGACGTCGGTGAAAACCACATTGACCGGGAGGTCGAACGGACCGTCCCGATCGATGAGAGCGCGGCCTCGCCAGTGGCCGTCGGGATCCCTCGCGCTGACGGCCTCGGAGACTGAGAGGTTGTACCGCCACGGAGTCTCAAAAGCCGTGCGAACGAACGCCTCCCACGGCACGCCGAGACGCTCTCGCACGACGGCGTAGAAGGCCTCCGGCGTCGGGTGACGGAAGCGCGACCGGTCTACGTATTCGCGTAAAATCTCGGTAAAAAGTCGGGTGCCCACGCGCCGCTCGACGGTGCGAAGTACGATCGCGGTGCGGGAGTAGACGTGCTCGCCGTAGCGATCCCAGGAGGGATATTCGTCGGCGCCGAGGGTGAGCGGGAGCGGGTGCGCGATGGCCGCCGATCCGAGCGCCTCCCACGCCCAGGTGTCGAAGCGCGGACCCAGCATCGGTAGGTCGAGGACGGGACCACCGCGACCGAAGAGGTCTTCCATCACCCGCGCGGTGGCGTACTCGCAGAAGCCCTCGTCGAGCATCGGATATCTGTGCTCGTTGGAGGCCAGCATCCCGTAAAAATACTGGTGACCGAACTCGTGGAGCGTGACGTACTCGACGTCGCGCACGCGCCGCGGGGTCCACCACTGCGCGCCGATGGTGATGAGCGTGGGGTACTCCATGCCCGCCGTCGCCTCTGCGCCAGGCGGGGGAAGCACTACGGTCAACACAGGGTAGGGATACTCCCCGAAGCGACGCTCGAAGGCCGGGAGCGCGCCCGCCATCACGTCCAGGGTCCGTGCTGCGCCACGCTCGTCGCCGGGGGCGTGCAGCACGTGCACCTCGACGCGATTGATGGTGCGATCGGCGTGGCGGAAGTGGTTCCAGGCGGTGAAGGCGAAGTCGTGGATGCCCTCGAGGACGTGCCGCTCCTCCAGCAGACCGTCAACGACAGCGGGGCCCTCGACGCGCGGTCCGGTGGCGCCAATTTCGTATCCGCGAGGGTATCGGATGCGGACGTCGTAGCGCCCGAAGTCGGCGTAGAACTCGCTGTTGGCGTGGAAGGGAAAGTGCGCCCAGGTGCCGTCTGCCTCGAGCACCGCGACCTTCGGAAACCACTGCGCAACCAGATGAAACGTGCCGTCGTACCCGGTGCGCGCAACCACCTCCGGGAGCGTCGCGGTGAAGCGCACGGCCAGCGTGATCGAGTCGCCCGGAGCCACCGCGCGGGGCAGCAAGACGTGGAGTTGCGAAGTGTCGTCGGGCACCGCGGGGTCGTTCGTCGCGGTGGGCAGGAGGTCGGTGCCGTCGTCGGCGCGCAAGGTCTCCAGCGCGAGGCCGCCCCAGTGCGGCGGGTGCGCGGGCCAGGCGTCGCCCGAGCGGGTGCGCATGAAGTACGTGCGGGGACCGGCAAAGCCGTTGAGATACTGGTGCAACCAGAGATCGCGGACGGCGACGGTGGAGGGGTTGGTCCAGTGGATGGTTCCGTCGGCGCGCACCGTGTGGCGGACGGGATCGAGCGTGGCCGTGAGGGTGTAATCCGCGACCCGCGGGGCGGGCTGCGCGCTTGCGCCGAGCGGCAATAGGAGCAGCGCGACGCCCGCCGCGCGCGGAAGCACCATCCGCTTACTCGACATCGTAAACGCCCTCGCCGGTGTGACCGATCGGGGCGTGGGCAGGAGGAGCAGTGACCGCGACGCCCACCGCCACGGCCGCGGAAGCATCGGCGCGCTCAACCCTGAACTTCCCTGCCCGGTCGGTGCCGATCAGACCGAAACGATCCTGGTTGGGGTCCAGCTCCGTGCGACATACGGCGCGCACGCTATCACCGACCACACGACCGCCGTCAGGGCTCGTTTCCGAACGGATCTGCGTACCGCGGATCGTGGAGGAAGCGCTCGTCGGTGAGCGCCGACAGGAACGCGATGAGGTCGATTCGCTCCTGCGTGGTGAGCACGAAGCCTGCGACGAACCCGCTCTTCAAGGGGTTGTCGCGCCCGACGCCCGCGCGCGGGCCGCTCGCGATGGTACGGCCGTCCGCGGCGTAGTGATCGATCACGCCGTCGAGCGTGGCGATGGACCCGTCGTGCATGTACGGCGCTGTGACGGCGATGCTGCGCAGCGTGGGAGCGCGAAACAGGACCATGTCTTCGGGTCGCCCAGAGACCGCGAATACCCCTGTGTTGTCAGAGGGATACGCCCCGCGGCCGTCGAGGTTGACGGCGGTCGTAGAAGAGGTGCCGACCGAGTTGGGCCTTCGCAAGGGAGTAAGGATTGTCGGCCGAGAGCCGCTGCGGCGGAAACCCTGGCGGCGCATCGACGGTTAGAAAGGCCTCGCCGCAGCCCACCGCGAGGCCGCTCGACCAGCGCACGCCCGGACGCACGTCCCGCAGAGGCGCCACACGCCCACGGAGATCGACGCGACCTTCAACGACAACTCCCTGGAGGAGAATCCGGCCGCTGCGGATGTCACGGTCCCCTCTCTCGACCGCGCCCAGTGGGAACACCCGCAGCGCGTGCTCGCAGACCCCCAAAGGGGCAACATCTCCCTCGCGCGCCCGGAGGCCATCCACGTCTGCCACTCCGCGAACGGGCCATCCGGCAGAGCGCCTTCGGAACCGTCGCAGCAGGCGCGGCGCACGAACTCAGCACGCCGTTGGGCACCGTCGCCATCCTCGCCGCAGAGCTTTCCGACATGCTCGCCGCGTACCCCGAGGCGCAGGCACAAGCCGACCGCATTCGGTGACGCTGCTCGACAACGCGCGCCAGGCCACCGTCGCCGCCGGGAGCGCGGACCCGATCACCGTGTCGCTCACCGCGCGCGACGACGGCGAGGTGGCGCTCGCAGTGATCGACCGCGGGGTGGGCATCGCCCCGAGCGACCTCGCACACGTCGGCGAGCCCTTCTTCTCCACGCGAGAGCCGGGCGACGGCATGGGCCTCGGCGTGTACCTGGCGCAGGGCGCGGCAGCACTCCACGGCGGCTCCCTCACCCACCGCTCGGACGGCGACGGAACCACCGCCATCCTCACCCTCCCTCCTCCGTGAGTCTCTTGAACCTGTGACTCAATCGCAGGCCACAGTCTATTGCAATGGCGTTGCATCAACGATATAGCTTCCGGCGATGGAGGCCTCGCCGCGCGCGCACACGCATCTCGTAACATGTCGGTTCTACAGGCATTTTTGTGCGGGTCTGTTGCTACGGTCGGCCGCCGCGCTGGGGCAGACACCGGCTCTCCCCACGACGCTCGCAGGGCCACTGGAAGCGCCGCCCGAGGAGGCTGTGGTCCGAGGACGCGGCACCCCACCGCGCGGCGCCGGGGACGTGAACATCACCGTGGGCAACCTCGCGCAGGTGCCCCGTTCGAGCGCGGGCGAACTACTGCGACTCGCGCCCGGGATGTTCATCGCCAACGGGCTCGGCGAGGGCCACGCGGATCAGGTCTTTCTTCGCGGCTTCGACGCTCGCAGCGGGCAAGACCTGGAGTTCTCCGTCAACGGCGTCCCCATCAACGAGCCCGCGCACCCGCACGGCCAGGGCTACGCCGACACGCACTTCCTCATCCCCGAGCTGGTCGAGTCGCTGCGCGTTCTGGAAGGCCCCTTCGATCCGCGCCAGGGCGATTTTGCTGTCGCGGGATCGGCCCAGTACACCCTCCGTCTCCCAGCGCGCGGGGCGCACATCCAGTATCGCGGCGGGTCGTTCAACACCCACCGGGTGCTGGCGCTCTGGGGTCCGGATGGCGAGAGCGCGGGCACCTTCGGCGGCGTCGAACTCGCCAGCAGCGAAGGCTACGGACAGAACCGCAGCTACGAGCGCGCCACCGCCAACGCCCAGTACGAGGGTCACGCCGGGTCGCTCACCTGGCGCGTGCTCGCGATGTCCTACGCGGTTCGGTACCGCTCCGCTGGGGTGATTCGCGAGGACGACTACCGCGCCGGGCGCATCGGCTTCTACGACACGTACGACTCCACCCAGGGCAGCGAGGTCTCGCGGCACCTCGTGTCCGCCGATCTCGAGAGCACCCGCGAGTCGTCGGTGCTTCGCGCCCAGGCGTGGGCCTCGCTGCGCAACTTTCGCCTGCGAGAGAACTTCACCGGCTCGCTCCTGGACGTACAGCAGCCGTATCAGTCCCCGCACGCGCAACGCGGCGACCTCATCGACCAGGCCGCCTCCACGGTCGATGTCGGCATGCGCGCCTCCGCCCGCCTGCGCACCACCTGGCAGAGCCGGGTGCAGTCCGTGGAGTTCGGCGCGTACGGACGCCACAACGCCGTAGACAGCACCCAGCAGCGGCTGCGCGCCACGACGGACGTCCCCTACCTCACCGATTACAGCCTCGGTAATAGCGTCTCCAACCTCGCGCTCTACCTCGACGCCGAGCTTCGCCCGCTCAGCTGGCTGGTGCTGCGCGGCGGCCTGCGCGCCGACCTCTTCCAGTACGACATCCTCGACCGCTGCGCCGTGCGCGGGGTCACCGTGCGGGGCGCTCCGCTCGACGCCGAGTGCCTCTCCGCCGACCGCGCGGGCTATCGCAGCCCGACCGAGCGGCGCACGTCCGGGGGCGTCGCGTGGCAGCCGCGGGGCGCCGTCTTCGTCGGGCCGTGGAAGGGCGTCACTGTCGCCTTGAGCGCCGGCCTCGGCGCCCGCTCGGCAGATCCGGTGTACCTCGGCAACGACCAGCAACTGCCGTTCAGCCCGATCACCGCACTCGAGGGCGGCCTCGTCTTCGAGCGCCGCGTCGCGGGCCTCGCGCTCACCGCTCGCGGCCTCTATTACCGCACCCACGTCGGGCAGGACCTCATCTTCAACGAGACCGAAGGGCGCAACACGCTCGCCTCCGGCACTACCCGCCAGGGCGCGCTCGTGGCCGCCCGCGCGACCAACGCGTGGCTCGATCTGTCGGCGCACGTCACCTACGCGCGGGCCACCTTCGACGACGATGGCAACCTCGTCCCGTACGTGCCCGAGTGGGTCGCGCGCTTCGACGGAGCGGTCAACCATCCGCTCCCGTGGCGCATCCGCGGCCGCGCCATCACGGCCTCCGCGGGCGTCGGAATCACCTTCGTCGCGCCCCGCCCGCTGCCCTTCTCCGAGCGGGGCGAGTCCATCTTCACCGTCGATACGCAGGTCGGCGCGCGGTGGGCCTATTACGAGCTGGGCTTCGTCGCGCAAAACCTCTTCGACGCGCAGTACGCCTGGGGTCAGTACAACTTCACCAGCGATTTCCAGAGCCGCGACTACCCCACGCTGGTGCCCGCGCGGCACTTCACCGCAGGGCCACCGCGGCAGTTGTTCATGGTCTTTACCCTCCATTTCGGCGCTGCAGCCGCACGGCACGGCGCACCGACGGAGCCCCCCCGATGAACCGCCGCTCCCTTGTCCTCGCGCTCCTGCTCGTTGCCCCGCTCGGCTGCGGCGACACCACCGGATCGCAGCGCGTCACCTTCGCCGTCGAGGCCGCGGGCATCGCGCGCGACGCCACGCAGCCGCTCACGTTCACCACCGACCAGGGCTGGACGATCACGCTGACCGAGGCCCGCATGGCGTTGGGCCCGCTCTACCTGAACACCCTCCGCCCGCTCGAAAGCGACCGGCGAAGTCCGCTGCGGCGACACATCGAAGACTTCCTCATCCCGAGCGCCTGGGCCGATGGCGAGTCGCACCTCGGCGCAGGACGCATCGTGGCTCAGGTCACGACGCAATCGGAAATCGACGTGCTCGATCCGACGCTCACGGCGCTTCCTGGCGGCGGCGACGGCATCGACGAAGCGGCCCTCACGGCGGAGGCGTGGTTCTTCAATCGCGACGGCGCTCTCGGCGGCGCGGCAGTGCGCGTCGCAGGCACCGCCCGCAAAGACGACCAGGAGATTCCCTTCGCGGGCGCGCTGGTGATCGACGCGTCAGTCGTGAGCACCGGGGGCTCCCTCGATGAGGCGCGCAAGGTGCGCGGCATCCCCGCTTCGGTGACACCGACGGAGGGCGGCGCGCTGCGGGTGCGACTCGATCCGCGCGGCTGGTTTGACGGCGCCGACTTCCGCGAGCTCGCCCTCGGGACGCTCCGCGACGGTCGCTATCGCTTCACCCCACTCGACAACGTCGGGCGGGCATTTCTCAGCCGATCCCGCGCCCGCGCGGTGTTCGCGATCACGTTCTCCCCAACGCGCTGAGCGCGGCCACAACCCCAATCGCCTCCGGAAAGGAACGGTCTTCCATGAAGGCACCCGTCTGCGCATTCCCTCGTCTTTCTTCAGTCACGCTCTGCCTCGCCGCGCTGCTCGTGGGCTGCGGTGATGCCACTTCGCCGACCGCCGACGCGGGCCTCGGTGACGCCACTCCGGCCTCCGATGCCATGCTCCCAGTTGGTGATGCCGCGGTGCTGCCGCCGTCCTTTGCGACGCCGGTCGCATTGGCGTTTACGTCGGCAACGCGCGACCCGCGCACCATTCAGGTGAGCATCTCCAGTGAAGATCTCGGGCAGCAGGGGTTCGACTACACCGCCACGCCCGCTGATGGTGCGATCGTCTTCGTGGACGGCTGGGAGGTGCGCTTCTCCCGCATCCTCGTGACCGTCGCCAACCTCCGCATCAACCGCCCCGGCGCCTCGCCCACGGACCCATCCTCCGTGGGTACCGCCGTCGCCGCGGTGGCCGGATCCTTCGCCGTCGATCTGCAGAAGCCGGGGCCACTGACCGGCGCGAGCGGAGCCCCGGAGACGGCCATTCCCCTTGCGATCATTCGCGCGCCTGCCGCGGGCGGATCGCTCGACCCGACGGTGCGCTACGCCTTCAGCTACGACGCCGTCGCTGCGACGCCGAGCGCCGCCAACGTCAACCTCGATCCCGCCGGCGTAGCCCTGTACGAGCAGATGATCCGCCGCGCCTGGAGCCAGTACGTCGAAGGAACCGCCACGTACCGCGGCACCACCGTCGGTCTCGCCCCGCCCTTCGCGGACTACCCCAGCGCCGTGACCTTCCGCCTCGGTTGGGCCGCGCCCGCGCAGTACATCAACTGCAACAACCCGGACAACGGTGGCGCAGACATGCCCGGCGTTCAGCCCTCCGCGAGCACCGCGGCGCGCGCGCAACTCACCTTCCACATGGATCACCTCTTCTGGGGCGCGCTCGGCGTGGAGGATCCGCCGCCGCACTTCGATCCCTTCGCCGCGCGGGCGCAGGTCGTCGCGGGCTTCAGCGTCGTGACCCTCGACGACCTCCAGGGCGTTGCGGTGACCAACCTCATCGACCGGATGCAACGCCCGGTTCCCGACCGCGGGGCGCAGACCCGGGGCTACACGCCGCGCAACGCCAACGCGCTCAGTTACGACCTCGGAGGAAGTTCAAACCTCTCCGATTTACGGGATTTTGTGACATTTTCAGCCCGTTCGAGCGGGCATCTCAATGCCGACGGGCTCTGCTACGTACGGCCCGCCGGCGCCATCACCTACTGACGCGACGACCGTCGGCGACGGAGCGCAACCAGCGCCGCGAGGCCCAGCGCAAGCCACCCCCGAGCGATCGGCGCGGCGGGGACGCGACAACCGCAGCCACCTTGAAGATCGACGTCCTCCCTGGGCTCCCGGCCGAGGGAGAGCGAACCGCCGTCCGGCGCAAAAACGCTCGAATCCTCGAGAAAACCAGGTTCATTCGCATTGGAATCAGCGCCGAGATCGCTCGGCCATTCCACGTCCGCCGTGCCTCCATCGAACATCACCGACGCGTCGGCGACCGCTGCGTCGCGCGATGCTCCGGCGTCCGGCGCGGTGCAGGTCAGCGACTCGTCAACCATGCCGTCGCAGTCGTCGTCGCGACCGTTGCATGTCTCGGCCAGCGGCGGGTGCTGCCGGATGTACGCGTACGGATCGACCGTCGTGCCGGTCGAGTAGCCCGACTCGTGATCGCTGAGGGTGAGGTGCAGGTGCGCCCCGAAAGCGCACGTCCCGGTGCTGCCCACGTATCCGAGGGTCTGTCGAAGCGTCACGGCGCTTCCGACCGCGAGCGTCGAGCGCCGCACCATGTGGCTGTACCCCGAGTACATGCCGTCGGAGTGGCGGAGGACGATCACGTTGCCAAGGCAGCTCGACCAGGTGTTGACGCGCACCACTCCCGCCGCGACCGCGGGAATCGCAGTGCCTTCGGCCTGTGGAAAATCCACTCCCCGGTGGGGGTTTGTCCGGCCGCAACACACCGAGTGCCAGCCGTCCGCGAGGTTGGGATTGGAGAACGGGAGGCGATAGCAAGCCGCCTCCGCTGCGCCGGGCACCGCGCATAGCAGTGCGAATAGCAGCGCGACGAATACGAGCGTGGGCGGGGTGCGAATCACCAGGTGCATGGGCGGGTCAGCGGGCGGGCTTCGGGTGCGCCATCAGCCAGTCGAGGGTGAGCACCGACCACTGTGGGCCGAGCGCCGGGAGGTGCAGGCCGCCCTCGATCGACCAGAGTTCGGCCGCGCCGCCCATGCAGCCGTCATAGCGGGAGATGCGTGTCTCGACGCCCGGGATGACCGTGTCGAGGTCGAAGGTCGTCCCTGAAGTGGTGGTAGACGCGCAGCGGTTGTACCCAGCCCAGCGCGCCACGCTCGTCGCCGCGCTCGGGTACCCCGACCCGAAGTTGAGTCCGCCGTTGTAGGCGATGGTCGGGTCTGCGGTGCCGTGAACCTGGAGCACGGCCACAGGCTCCGTCGGAGCGCAGCGCGAAGCGTCCGTAAAGGTCGCACCCGCGAGGCTCACGATCGCGGCGATGCGGCCCGCGCGGTCGCACGCCATCCGGTGCGCCATGAAGCCGCCGTTGGAGTGACCGAGGAGGAAGATGCGCCGCGGATCGACCGCGTAGCGCGCGGACACATCGTCGATGATGGCGTCGAGGTAGGCCACGTCGTTGACGCCCCTCTGGGCGAAGTCGCAGCAGGCGTCCGTGGCGTTCCAGAAGCGGCGCACGGCGGCGTCGAGGGTGCCGTCCGGAATCGCATAGAGGATGCCGCGCGCGTTGGCCTCGCGGGTCATGCGGAAATAAAGCTCCTGGAGCAAGCCCGAGGCCCCGTAACCGTGCAGCAGGATGAGAAGCGGCGCCGCGCGGGTGGGGACGTTGTCGTCCGGCACCACCAGGCGATACGGCCGCTCGGCGATGAGCCGCGCGACGGTCGGTGATACGTCCGCCGACGCCCCGGAATCTGTCGCCGAGACGGCATCTTCGAGCACCGGGACATCCGTCGCGACGAGCGCATCGCCGGTGCCCGCATCGACCGCGGCGACATCGTTGACCAGCGCGCGATCCGCGGAGCCGGCGTCCACCGTGACCATCTCCGCCGCCGTCGAACAACCGCCAAACAAGGTCAACGCGAGGGCTGGATACGACAGTTTCATGGGGTTTCCTTGCAGCGGGCCGAAGGCCGATCGGAGGATCGTCAATGAGGGTGGTGGCGCCCGGTGGATGCTCCCGACGGGCTCATGGTAGCGATCCAGGCGCGCGGGCCGAGGCGCAACACACTGCGCGCGAGGAGTAGCGCGAGCACCGTCGCGACGCCTAGCTCCCAGGGGGCGTGCTGGTGCGACGCGAGCGCGTGAATCTGCGGCAGCGACCGCGCGGGCACCACCCGATTGGCGAGCATCCCGAGCGCGACCGCGCCGACCACCGAGGCGCCCGCGAAGGTCCACGCGACCCGCGCGCCGAGGGAATGCCGAAGCATCCGCCACGCCGCGACGTTGGTCGCCGGACCGACCAGCAGCAGCGCCAGCGCCGCGCCCGGCGACAGGCCCTTGTGCACCATCATCGCCGCCAGCGGCGTCGCGCCTTGAGCGCACACGTAGATCGGCACCGCGAGCACTGCCGTCAGCGGCACGTCCCACGCACCCAGCGCGCGAGCGAGAGTGAGCGGCGCCACCGCTGCCTCGAAGCCCGCCGCGAGCAGCAGTCCAAACACGTACCAGGCCGCGACCTGATCGAAGCTGTCGAGCCCGGCGCGAAGCACCCCCGCGAGCGAGCGATCGGCGGGCGGCCGTAAGTTCACCATTGTCTGCGGCGCAGAGAGCATGCCCTTCGGGCGCAGCGGGGACGCCGAGACGCGGAGCGGAATCCGCCGGGCCACCGCGGCCGCCGCGAGACCCACTGCGAACGCGAGCGCCGCCCCTGCGACGAGGCGTGCGAGCGCCAGCGGAAGACCGAGGAGGCGCACGGACAATACAAACCCGCCGACGTCGAATTCCGGGGTCCCGACCATGAACGCCGTCACCGCCGCGACCGGCAGCGAGGCCCGCAGCAGCCTCTGCGCGACCGGCAGAACCCCGCACGAGCACACCTGCAACGGCAGACCGAAGAGCAGTCCTCGGAGCGACTGCACTGCGCTACCGCCACCGCGGAGCCACGCGTCGGGCCGCGCGGGCACCATCGTTCGCAGGAGGCCCGCGCCGAGCACGCCGAGCAGCATCGCTGGCGCGGTCTCGACGAAGAGCGGAATCAACGCTGCCTGGACGGAAAGTTCTTGCGGGTGCGCGAGGCGGAAGAGCCCGCCGGGGTCGGGTAGCGCGAGCACCAGGGCCACACCCGCGAGGAAGGTCACCCCGGCGAGCGCGCGGGCCGACACCGTGGGCGGCGGCGGGGCGTGCGAGTGCATCGCAAGCCGAAGCATCGCTCCGATACCGAGGGCGAGCGCGCCGTCGAAGAGGGCATCGGGAATCGCGTCGAGCAGCACCTGGCCGAGCGCTGCGCCGAACACCGTCGAGAGCGCGAGCGCGACGAGGGCCAGGGTGGTCTTGCGGCCGCCCGCGCTGGGCAGCATCGACGACGCGATGAAGAGCCCCTCGGGCATACGGTGCAAGATCAGCGCAGCAGCCAGACTGGCGCCGACGCCCCGCGACGAGAGAGCCACCGCGAGGGCGGCGCCGTCGCTCATGCCGTGCAGCGCCAGTACTGGGACGAGCAGCCCCGCCCCGGCACCCGCCGCGGGGTGAAACGGGTGCGCCGCAGCGTGGTCGCGGTCGTGCGCGCGGCGGTCGATCCACCAGAGGGTGGCGTAAGCAATCGCCGCGAGGGCGAGCGCCCGGGCGCCAAGGGAGCCCATCGCGTGGGGAAGCATGCGGAGCGCCAGAACCGCCGGGACGAAGCCCAGACTGAAGCCATCGAGCGAGGCCGCTGCGAGGGCCTGCCGTCGCCCGAGCGTGACGAGCGCGGCCCCTAGGAGCAGTCCGAGGACCGAGAGCGCGAGCGCAGGGAGGAGCACCGATCAGTTCACGCGCAGCGGTCGCAGCGGCCCTTGACCTGAATCTCCACGGCGTCGCCCTTGAGCGACTTCGGGAGACCGCGCCCGCCCATCACGCGCACGGTGTCGAGCGGTAGACACTGCACCTCGCCGCAGTCGCCGCAGACGAAGTGCGGGTGACGCGCGTCGGCGTGATCGGCCCCGCCCGCCTCGCGGTACAGCTCGAAGCGCCACACATGGTCGCCCACGTCCGTGCGCTGGAGCAGCTTCGCCTCGGTGAGGTCCGTGAGGTTGCGGTAGATCGTCGCGCGATCCCACCCCTGCGACGCGAGCGCCGTCGCGAGTTCGGCGTGCGTCACCGGCGCCGCCGCCTGCTGAAGCTGCTGAATCACCGCCACCCGCGGCGCCGTCACGCGCAGCCCGGTCGCTCGTACCCGTTCCCGGATCTCCTCAGCAGTCAGGCTGTTTCGCCCGCGGACCGTCATCACACTCACCTCTGAATGTGATGCTACTGCAATTCCGTCGCAATCGACACTCGTCTTCGCCGCCCGATGAAGATCGCGAGGAGCGCAAGGTATCCGTTGCCATCCGGCGCGGGGACGGAGTGACACCCGCAGTCGTGACCCAGGGAGACCCGTGCCGCACCGGTGTCCGCGGGCGCAGCGCCGACATCCATGGGAGCGGGGCGATCGGGCGTCGGTGCCGCGTCGAGCACCATGGGAACCTCGAGCACATCGCGCGGCGCTCCGGCGTCTCGGCGGGCGACGGGCTGGATGCTCGAACGAAACGCAGGCCAGCGGTCGTTGCAGATGGCGGTTCCTTCCGAGGGAGACGCGCAGAAGGGCGGGCCCGGGACGTCTTCGAAGCGCAGCACGCCGTCGAAGTGGGCGCCGCCGTCGAGCGAGCGCGCGAGGGCCCAGGGCTGCCGCAGCCAGTCCGTCACGAGCCAGAGAGCGCCGCCGTGGAATCTCAGCCCGAGCGTCGGAACCATACGCATCAAGGTAAAGTGAAGCCCATGATCGGTAGAGCGGTAGAGTCCCTCATCGGCGCTGCCGTACCAGACCGACGCGCCATCGTCGGAGAGTGCGAAGCCGACCATCGCGTCGCTGGTGCGCGCGACCACGGCGAGGTGCGCCCCACCGTCGGCGCTTCGCATCAGGGTCGATCCGAGTCCCTCGACGACGCGCACATAGACGACATCCGGGTCCGTCGGATCGACCCCGGAAATGTACGCCGCGTCGCCCAGTGATTCGGTCGCGGAGATGGCTGCCAGCGTCGCGCCGCCGTCGTCGCTACGCAGTACGCGCGGCGTGCGACCGGACGATTCATCGAAGCCCGAGGCATAGACTCGATCGGGACGAGAGGCGGCGACCTCGACGGTCAAGAAGCGGAGCCCGTCGATGCCTGCTCCCTGGCGCTGAAACGAGAGCGAGGCATCCGCGCGCAGGATGTAACTGCGCGAGCCGCTGGTGCTCTCCGCGGCGTAGAGGGTGGCGCCGTCGGGTGTCGCGGCGAGGTCGGTGATCTCTCGATGCGAGACGGTGAAGAGGTCGGTGACGTCGCAGCCGTCGGTGATCGCATGGGCGCCGTCTTCGAAGCCGAGCACGACGTCGCCGCGGGCGCTGACCTCCACCGGCGGATCGAAGCTGAGCCCCGAAACGAACGGGAAATACAGCAGGTCTTCGCAGTACCAGCGAAAGCTGCGGCCGCCGTCCCGGCTGACGAGCATCCCGAAGGTGGTGCGCAGCGCGACGATGTCCGAGCGGGCGCCAGGGCCGAGCACGACCTGCTGGGCCGCCGGGAATCGCCCGTTGGCAGTCGCCACGGAGGGAGCCGCCGCGCTCGCAACGATCGCGCTCAGGGCCAGCAGTCGAGCGGTTGCATAGTTCACGGGGTGCCTACGAGACGCCTACGGGAGAACCACCGCAGTCGCAACACTGAGCCGATGTCCGCGCATCGATCTGGGACGAGTGCGGCGACCCCTCGGATGCGCAGAGCGATTCGCTGCCCAGCGGAGTTTACCGAG
Source organism: Deltaproteobacteria bacterium (assembly GCA_947477565.1). GTDB lineage: Bacteria > Myxococcota_A > Polyangia > Polyangiales > SCUS01. The sequence continues at coordinate 80,652 of CANJUR010000011.1, read as the reverse complement.
GAGATGCTGCGTTGGAAGGAGCCGCCGCGGAAGACGCCTTGAGGGCGCGCTCGAGCCGGGCGATCTGGCCGTCGATGGCGTCGAGGCGCTGCGGTGCAAACGCCCGATCGAGCCATCGGCCGCTCACGATGACGCATGCGATGGCAGCCAGATACCCGACCTGGTAAGGCAGGCCGAGGAGGAGGTGCGCGAGCCAACCGAGGCCATAGCCGGCGCCGAAGCAGGCGAGCACCAGGGGGATGAGCGCCGAGTGGCGATGGTCTTCCCACCAGGAGATGCGTTCGAGGAGTTGCTGACGCTGACGGCGGAGGTCATCGAGGTTGGCTGGAGCGGGCATCGAGGTGTTGGGCGGCACTCTAACCAGGGTGCGACGGAGGGCAACAAGCGCACCTGTCCGAGTTGGACGATCTCGACCACGATCCGGAAGAGCGAGCGCGGGAAACAACGGCACTGGAGTGGAGCGGGAGCGGGAGCGGGAGCGGGAGCGGGAGCGGGAGCGGGAGCGGGAGCGGGAGCGGGAGCGAAACATGGTGGAAGCGACGCTGGTCAAGGCGGTTCTGTCGTGCATCAACCCGACGGGCGTGGAGGTACTGAACTTCAAGGCCCCGTCGGAAGGGGAGCGTGACCAGGACTTCCTGTGGCGGATGCACTACCGGTTGCCGCGCCGCGGAAACATCTAGATCTCCAGCCGTTCGCGCTACGAAGACGTGCGGGTGGGCCCGGGTGCGCGGCCTCGCGCCGTTGAAGGAAATCGAGCAGCGCTACGAGATCATCAACAGGTTCGAGGAGAACCTGACGGCGACCGGAACGACGGTGCTGAAGTTCATCCTGCACATCTCACGAGACGAGCAGAAGGGTCGGCTGGAGAAGCGAGATGATCTGCCTCGACTGTCGCAGCGGACGGGCGGCGCGGTCTGATACGGTATGTCTTGTCGCGGTCTGTGGAGCACTGTCGCCCTCCGACGACCGACGAAGCTCTGGAGGTGCATCGTGCAACGTTCGTGGTTCGCTCCGCTGGTTCTGCTGGGTGCGTTGTCGGTAGGTCGTGGTGCCGCCGCGCAAACACCACCCGGGGGCCTGCCGGCGGCCGACCGGGCCGAGGCGCGGCGACACTTCCAACTGGGTGTCGCGGAGTACACCCGCGGGCATTGGGCACCGGCCCTCGCGGAGTTCCAGAGCGCCTACCGACTCGCGCCGCATCCGTCGGTACGCGTCAACATGGCCAACTGCTACGCACACCTTGACCTTCCCACAGAGGCAATCTTCCACTTCGAGCAGTTCCTGACCGAGAGCCCAACGGCCCCCGATGCGCAGATCACGCTGATCGAAACCCAGATCGGACAGCTGCGCGCTCGGGTGGGAGAGCTACAGATCACGATGGAGCCAGGCGACGCGATGGGCCTCGTGGTCACCCTCGACGGACAAGTGATCCCGATCGGTCGGCCGGCCCACCTGATGCCCGGACACCACGTGGTCGAGGCCCTCGGCGACGGCTACACCACGGTGCGCCGCGAGGTCGAAATCGTCGCAGGACACGCCCAGGTTCTCAGCCTGACCCTCGAACGCGCGGCCCCCGCGCACCGGCCCGTCGTCGCCGCGGTGACACCCCCCGTCTTCGCCACGGTGACACCCCCCGTGGTGCCTCCGACGACGCCTCCCAATGCCATGAACGACCCGCACACAGACGCGCCCCGCCGAGGTCCTCCGCCCGCGGTTTTCTACGCGGTCGCTGGCGTCACTAGCGCGGCCGCCATCGGATGGATCACCGCGGGTGCCCTCGCCATCTCGGCCAATTCGGACTTTGACGCGACGGTCGATGAGATCCACCGCGGAGTGAACAACAACACCGCGCTCCGGGCGCGCGGGCGCGACGAGGCGGCGCGGGCCTCGCAGTTGGCGACGTGGTCTGACGTCGCGATGGGCGTCACGCTCGTCGGCGCGGTGACCTCGGCGGTGCTCTTCCTGAAGACGGATTTTCGCCCCCGGGTCGCCGTCGGGGCCACAGCATCATCGGGCGGCGTCACGCTCACGCTGCGCGGAAACTTCTGATGAAGCGCGGCTCGTGGGTGCTGCTCTGCGGCGCATTGGCAAGCGCGTGCTCGGTCCTCGTAGACCCTGATCCCACGCGCCTCGATCGCCTCGGCTCCGTGCTCGACTCAAGCGTCCCGACGGACCTCCATGGCGCGACCGACCGCGGCGGCACCGACGACCGCGCCACGAAGGCCGACGGCAACTTAGCCGTCACCGATGCCGCTGATCGCACAGACGTCACGGTGGTCCCGGACGCGTCGACCTCGCGCTGCGCGGGCACCTGCGACGATGGCATCGAGTGCACGGTGGACTCCTGCGACGAGAGCGCGCGCCGCTGCGTCCACCGGGTGGACAACACCGTGTGCGGTACTCGCGAACTCTGCGATCCGGCGATGGACTGCGTGCGCGTCGACTGTACGACGTCGAGCGATTGTCAGGACGACACGCTCTGCAACGGTCGCGAGCGATGCGAGGCCAACCACTGCGTTCCAGGCGCGGCGGTTCGCTGCGACGACGGGGTTGAGTGCACCGTCGATCGCTGCGATCGCACGACCGGCGTGTGCGCGAGCACCGCGGACACCGCGCGCTGCGACGACGGAATCTTCTGCAACGGCGCCGAGACCTGCGACCCCACGCGCGGCTGCCGCGGCAGCGCTGTCCCGGCGTGCGACGACCGCGTGGGCTGCACCATCGACCGCTGTGACGACACCCTGCGGCGCTGCGTCTCTACGCCGAATCCGGCCGCATGCGCGGCCCCGGGGCCGTGCGTCACCGCCACGTGCGACCCTGTGCTGGGCTGCCGCAACGCCCCCATCGTCGGCTACTGCGACAGCTACTGTTCGAGCGGGGCGATGTGCAACGCGAGCACCGGACGGTGCACCGGCGGTGGTACGGCACGGGACTGCAGCGATGCCGACCCGTGCACGGCGGACGTCTGCGATCCCGCCGCGAGCATGTGCCGCTCGACCCCAATCGATGCCGACGGCGACGGTTCACCCGCAGCGCGGGTAGCCGGTGCCGTGTGCGCTCGCGGCGATGACTGCAACGACGCCGATCCTGCGATCAGCGTGCGCGCGACAGAGCGTTGCAACGGCGTTGACGACGACTGCGACGGACTCACCGACGAGGACGGCGTGTGCATCGTGCCGGGAGAAGACTGCGGGCACGCGATTGCGCTCGACCTGACCGGCACCACGACCACGCTCTCGCGAGCAGGCAGTACGGTCGGTCGCAGCAGTGACTTTACGAGTTCGTGCACGGGCCCTGGACCGGATCTCGTCTACGCGGTGACCATTCCCGGAGACGCCGACCTCCTTGCCGAGGCAGCGCCAGTGGGCGGGGCCGGCGATCCGGTGGTGTCCGTTCGGGACGCCTGCGCCGGGGGAGAGTTGGGATGCAACGGCGACGCGACGCAGCGCGCCCGCGATGCACGGGTGTTCCTCCGCGGTCGGCCATCCAGCACGGCGACGCGGGTGGTCTACGTGGTCGTTGATGATAGTGGAGAGGTCGGCGGGCCGTTCACTCTACGAGTCAGCCGCAGCGCGCCGATCGCGCCAGGAAACTGCGGCGCGCAGCCGCTCTTCGACGTCACCGCAGGGGGCACTGTCATCGGTCGCACCACCACGGGTTACGGCTCCCACACGGGCGGCTGCGGAGGGGGGTTTCTGGGGGAAGACGTGCTGCTTTTCAACGCGGCCACGCGTATGCCGATTAACGTCTTGCTGGTCACCGCCAACCAGGTCGCGTACGTGCGCCAGCAACAGTGCGCCGGGCTCCAGACGAGCCAACTCGCGTGCTTCACGGGCTCCCAGCGCGTGACCGTAGACGCCGGCTCCGTGTGGATCATGGTCGATGCCTCTCGTGACGTCGGCGAGGGTCGATACATCCTTCGGGTGCAACCATGAAGCGCATCGTTTCAGCGCCTTGCACCCCTCCTACCTGCGGGCTATCACCCGGGCGATGACCGCTGCGGAGACAGGCGATGAACTCAACACGCTGCGCATTCGCGCAGAGCAGGCGCTGCAGCGTGACCTTCCCAAAGACCACGTGCGAGGGCTGCTCGAGAAGCTCGTAGCGCGCGCGGTCGAGGGCAGCCCCGAGGCGTGCTTTGCCAATCGGCACCTTGCGGAGATCCTGCTCGAAGACAGCCCGTGGCGCGCGGCGCTACAGCTTCGGCGCCTGCTGCGCTCGTGCCCCGAAGACGACGCGGGGCACGCGCTGATGGGCCTCTCACAGGCGCTGCAGTCCAACTACCGGATGGCCGTGTCGTCGTTTCGCCGGGCGATCGCAATTTCGCCGAGCAACCCCTCGTACCACCACAACCTCGGGCATCTTCTGGACGTGGCGTTGAGCCGTCCGCACGATGCCGTGACGCACCTCCAGAGAGCGTTTCGCGCGCAACCCTCGCAGGAGGAGGTCGGTGCGTCGTACGCCCAATGCCTCGGGCGTCTGGGTCGCTGCGCCGAGGGCATCGAGATCGTCGTGACGCTGCTTCAGCGCCACCCCCGGCACGCTGAGTTGATCGCGCTTCGAAGTTGGCTTGAGCGCGGTGCTCCCGCCGGCGGGCGGAGTCCATCGGTCGTTACGAATTCCCGAGCGAAGCCCACACATCCGGGGGTCGGCGAGGAGTCGCGCTCGCTGATACGCCGGGGCTTGACGAAGCTCGGGCGCGCTTCTGAGCACATCGACCAGGCGCTCGCGGTGTGGGCGTCGTACTTGGCGGTGTCGTCAGGTGCGGTCTCCGCCGATCGCCCCACCATCGCGGCGCTGGACTACATCGCGTCGCGGCGGATGAAGCAGCCGATCACGCAGAAGGTCATCGCCGCGGAGCACGAGGTGACGGCCCACGCGATGTCCTTGCGGTACTCGAAGATGCGCCATCTGCTGAAGGGCTGAGTTTCGCCTTCAACGACAGCGGAGGCGCACCGTGTCGAGGTCGTCGTGGCAGAGCGCACACGGTCGCTCGGACGCCCGCAAGAGCGCACCGCAACGGGAGAGGAATGACGGCGGATGCGGAGAAAACCCACCGCCGCCGCGCCCTAGAGTGGCATGGCAGGTGACGCAGTCCTGCTCGCTGTGACAGGAGGTGCAGGTGCGCATCGCGCGGCGCGCCTCGGCGCCGTGGTGTCGCAGCGTGACGGGCGCATTGGTCCAGATTGCGGCGGGCGGGTGGAAGCGCCCGAACGCACGGGAGAGCGTCGATGACGAAGCCGCGACGCCCGCGCGCTGGTGGCAGGCCACGCAAAACGTGGACGCGCGGTGACAGGACCCACAGCGATCGCTGTTCATGCGGGCATCGATGACATGCATGGTGAGGTAATCGTTGGGGTGGGTGCGCCGATCGCGGACGCGACCGTCGTGGCAGGCTGCACACTCGCCTTCGGTGTGGCAGACGGCGCAGCGGGTTCCATCCTGCGCGGCGCTTGAGCGATGGGTAAACCAGAAGTCGGCGTCGTGGTGGAGGCCGGTCATCCAGCGCGGCGGGTTCATCCAGCCATCCGCGAAGTGGGTGCGCAGCCGACCGTCGAGTTCTGTGAGATGGCACAGCGTGCAACGGTCTGGAGCGCCGCCGGGTCGGTGACAGGTGACGCAGCGGGCCATCGTCGGGAGCTCGAGTCGGGTCGCGAGGCCGACCCCGCGAACGCCTTCGTGGCAGCGCTCACAGACGATTCCCTGCGCCGCGTGGCGTGCGTGCGAGAAGCGCAGGTTGGCCGCCGGAACCTCCGCGCGTGCGACCCGCATCGGCGCCTCCGCGCGCCAACCATCGTGGCAGAGGTCACACCCGCCTAGCGGATTTGCGGCGGTCGATGCGGCGCTCGGATGAGCGCGATCGATGGCGTGACACGACGCGCACGACGACTCCGTCGGGAGCAGGTTGTCCTCGACGCGCGCGCTCGCGCTGGCCGCGGAGTGACAGCCCACGCACGTGACTCCGGGCAGCGCGAGGTGCCGCGCGTGCGAGAAGCGCAGCGGCAGTCGTTGCGAGGGAAAGATCAGGTGCGAGGGACCGTCGTCCATCGCGGCCGCTGTGGGGAGTGCGGGCCCGCGAGGCTGCGCACCGAGCGAGCGTGCGATGACCGCCAGTGTGCAGGCTATCCAGAACGGCAAGAGCGCGTTGCGCATGTGGTTCACGGGACGGTCCTGAGTTCGAGCACGCCGATCGCGCGCACGCGATGACCGACCACGCTGTTGATGTCGTCCTCGAGGCTGACGCTGACCTGCGCGATCCGGCCGATGGGTACCGTGGCGCCGAGCACGATACCGAACCCGTCGAGGCTACGTTCTGCTCGCAGTGAGTCGCGCACATGCGCCAGCGAGACGAGCGCATCGATTCGCAGGGCGCGTCGGAGTACCCAGGCACGCACCGTAACATCGGCGTTACCGCGCATGCCGAGCGCGCCACCCTCGAGCGCGGTCCGGAGAGAGGCATCCCAGCGCGGGCGTCGGACGCGCACCGCTGCGGAGCCACCGGCGTTGAGCGGAGCGCCGAGCGACGGGGTGGTGTTGGTGGTGACCTCGCTGTCGAGGACATAGCGCCGCGCCCAGGTGCCCAACGAGAGGTCTATCGTGCGCCCGAGGGGCAGCGACAGCGAGGCTCGCGCTTCGTCCGTCGGGTCGATCCAAAACGACGCCCAGATCGAGGTCAGGTCGAACACCGGGCGCACCCGCAGCACCTCCAGGGACCATCGTCCACCGCGGGTCGGCAGGCCTTCCACGCCCAACGCGGCGGTGGTCACGGTGGCCATGGGCACCATGTACACGGCCTCTGCGAAGGTGCGCACCGCGCTGCTCAACTGCAGGTCCGTGCGCAGCGCGACGGCTTCCTCTGCGATGCCCTCGTCGGTCCAGATGCGGCGCCAGGTGAGCCGCGCGTCGAGGCGCGTCGAGGCGTGCAGATCGACCGCAGCGCCCACGACCGAGGCCGAGGCGCGATCGACGACTGCAGTGGCGAGCGAGCGATCCCATCCCGTGCGGTCGGCGCGCAAGAGGCCATCGCGTTCGTATCGACCATTGGAAAGTAGAAAACCGGCGCGGGTCTCCCATCCGCCATAGGCCTCGACGGAAGCAACCGTCCCCAGGTTCAGCCGCGCGAGTCCGCCGTCGAAGAGGAAGAACCCGAGCGAATCGATGACGAGTTGCCGCCCCGCGCGGAGGTCGAACCGCCCTCGCACCAGGCCGCTTACCTCGAGAAACGCGAACGGCAGATCGACCGCGCGACGCGCAAAAAGCGGCGCAAATTCGGCCGCCTGCGAGCGGTTGAGTTCATCGAGACAGCGGTCCGTACCCGGATCGCAGGCCGAGCCGAAGTCACTATCAATTCGCAGGCGCGCGCGCAGTCGGATCACCGGCGCGTGTGGATCGTCCGAGTGCGAGGTGCCCCCGAGGCTCAATGTCTGGGTAAAGCGCCGTAGCGAGAGCACCGCTGCACCTGCGGGTCCGCGCACCTGCCAGGACGACGCCGTAGACTCCGCGCGCACCTCGGCGTCAAACGCGTCGGAGCGCGCTGGGGAGACCAGGATACCCAGGGCGAGCGCCGACGCGACGGGTGAGAGGCTACGGGAGGTCAGTGATACGGCTGCCACCGAAACGCGCGATGAGTTCGTCGTCGTAGTGGTCGCCGACGGCGCCCACCCGGTGGAGGAGAAACTCCACTTCGGCCCGCTCGAGGTCGAGCGTGCGACGCTCTGCGACGACGACCACGCGGTCTTCCTGAACGCCGAAGCCGACGGCGCCGAGGCCACCAGCGTTGAGTTCCAACAGCGTGCGAAACAGCGGCAGGAGGTCACCCTCGGGCGTGCGAATGATGGGCGCGACGATCCTCAACTGGGCGGAGTCTTCCCCTGCGCGTGCGGGGCGAAGAAACACCGCAACCGCCGCGCTGCCCCGCTGCAACGACCATCCGCGGCTGGGCTCCGGGACGGAAATACGAACACGGTCTGGATCGAGGCCCATGCGTCGGATGACGTCTTCGATGAGGACTGTGGCGTGCGCGAGTTCTTCCATCAGTTGCATTTCCTCCACGACCCCTTTGCCAACTCGTTCCGACCGGACTTCCGATCGGGCCGGAGTCGTCTCCTCCGGAGGTTGCGTTGTCAAGCCGCGGCGCCGCGCGACTCGGGATGGTACACACCCGGACCGCGATGCCCACCGTACGATTGATCGTCCGCTACGACGGAACCGAGTTCTCAGGCTGGCAGCGGCAGCGCGGCGTACCGACGGTTCAGGAGGCCATTGAGGTCGCGGCAAGTGTGATGGCCTGCGAGCGGATCATTGTTCGCGGCGCGGGCCGCACCGACGCGGGCGTCCACGCGCACGGCCAACTGGCGGCGTTCCGTACAGCGGCGGTGATCCCGGAGTACGGCTGGCGCATGGGGCTCACGGGCCGCCTGCCCCGCACCATCGCGATCACTGATGCGCGCGTTGTTCAGGACGATTTCGACCCTCGCCGCGCGTCTGCCGGCAAGCGATACCGATACCTCATTCTCTCGTCGCCGCACCGCGACCCGCTGCTGTGCGACCGCGTCTGGCACCTCTGGGGCGACCTCGATGTCGGGCTGATGCGTCGTGAGGCGACGGCCCTGGTCGGCACCCACGACTTCGCGGCCTTCCGGGCGGCCGACTGTGAGCGAGAGACCACCGTGCGCACGCTCTTCCGGGTCGAGGTGCTGGAGCGCTGGCTGGGCCGCGACGACCTGATCGCCATCGAGGTCGAGGGCACGGCCTTCCTGAAGAACATGGTTCGGGTCATCGTGGGGACGCTCATCGACATCGGCCGTGGTCGCTTGCCCCCCGGCACCGTGGCCAGCCGTCTCGCGGACCACGACCGCACTCGCTCGGGCATGACAGCACCCCCGCAGGGTCTTTACCTCGACGAGGTCTTCATCAAGGACCAATGGCGTGTCGACGACGATCCGCTGCGCCCGTGCCCCGCGTACGCGGCGAGGTATCTACAGCCCGCCATCGAGGACGAGCGGTGACTCGCGGTTTCGCGTTTGCGGTCGCGCTCACCGCGGTGCCGCTCGCAGCGCATGCCGATCCACCACCGAAGGTGTGCATCGCCGTCGCGGGTGATCCGGACGAAGCCGTTCGAACGCTCGCGCGCGAAACAGAAGCCAGTCTCGGCTCATCTTCGAGTTGGCGCGTCGTCGCGGATTCAAGCACCCGCGACGCCCTTCGCGGCGAGTCGCCGACGACCGCCGACCAGACCGACCGTTCGGCCTCGCGTCGTTCGCTGCGATCCACCGATGCCGATGCTGACACGCTCGAGTCGATCGGCGACGCGCTTGGTTGCGCCTGGTTCATTACCCTTGCCGCACGCTCGGCGGGCACTGCGCCACGCGTCTACGACCTCGCACGACACGCCTTCGCATCCGCGCCCCCCGCGGGATCGTTTGACGCCCCGGCGGTGGTGATTCTGCTCGAGGGCGCCATGAGCCACCCTGCTGCCTCGATCCCCGCTGTTGCTTCACCTCCAGCGACGACCCCCTCTTCAACCACACGATCTGCCCCTGCCCGTCGCGTGCCCACCATCTCGCGCGTGTGGCCCTGGCTGGTGGTCGGAGGAGTCGTTCTCGGCGTGCTTGGGGCGGTGGTGTTGCTCCAGGGCGACACGACCCCTCGCACCAACATCTCCGTTGTTCATCGGGGAAGCGAATGAGCCGCCTCAAGACCTGGCTGCTTTCCCTTGCCCTTTGGATCATGACCACTCCGACGTTCGCTCAGCCGCACTCCCACGACGACGCGCTGCCTTCGCACGACATCGCGCTCTCGATCCCTTCGGTGCCCTCAGACTACGCGACCGAGCAACTCGGCCCGATCGCCGTGAGCTACCCCCGTGCGATGCGGCCGATCTTCGCCGAGGCCCTCGCGCGTGCAGAGCGTGACGCCCGTGCTGTGGGAGCGCCTCTCGGAATGGCAGAGCTCCCGAGGCTATCGGTGCGTCTTGTGCCCGACGTCGTCACGCTGCGACTGCTCAGTCCCCCGGAGATGCCGCCGCCCCAGTACGCCTCGGGCGTAGCGTACCCCTCCATCGGGCTGACCCTGGTCTCTGCTCGCGCGCCAGGCACCGGCGAAGCAACGCGAGTTGGGCAGGTACTTCGACACGAACTCTCGCACCTCGTTTGGGGCGTCGCGACTGGCCAGGCCTCGGGCCCTCGTTGGTTCACCGAGGGCCTCGCGGTTGAGCAGTCTGGCGAGCACACTTTCGAGCGCTTCCAGTCGATGGCGCAGGCGAGCTTCACACACGGACTCGCGCCCTGGGCACTTCTCGACCGACGCTTTGCTGGAAGCCCTGATCAGGTCGATGTCGCTTATGCACAAGGGGCTGACATCGTGGGATGGCTGCTTCGACGCGACGGCCCCGGACGCTTTGCCGTCCTTGCCGAGCGCTTGCGTGGCGGCGATTCCTTTCCCATCGCAATGCGCACGGCGTTCGGTGCGACGTTGACGGGCCTCGAGGAGGAATGGCGCGCGGACGTCCATAGTCGCTTTGCCCTCGCTCCCCTCTGGGCTGGGTCTGGCGTCGTAACGGTTGTGTTTCTATTGATGATGGGAGCAGCCACGCTCCGCAGATGGCGACGATCATCGAAAACGCGGGCGCGTTGGGCATCTGAGGAGCGAGCGCGGAGGCAACCGCCCCGATGGGTGGTTGTCACGCCGGGAATGCGAAGAGATTAGCCGACGACCATCACGCATGAGACGCGTACGGTCGTCTCGAATGGGTCAGGGACCGATGCGCGGCGAAGTCGGCAGAAAGATGCTGACTCCTAGAGTCACCGTCTGATTGAAGCTGAGCGTGCGATCATCCGAGGTGACTCGAGCCACCCGCTGCGAAGAGTTCGTCGCGAAGTAAGTCGAGACCGCATCCGAGAACCCAGCGCACGAGGCATTTCCCGCCGCGCCGCAGCGGTTCTCGGTCGAGTTTTCATCCGTTCCCGAGCGGTTCCAACTGAAGGGAGTCGCTCGGTATTCGAAGTTCACCGAGACGAAATGGTTGATGAAGAAGTTGAGCCCGAATCCAAACGTCGGAGCGACAGCAAGCCGACTCGCCCGGGCACTCTGCGAATTCGACCACTGCCTGCGAAGGTTGCTTACCTGCACCGCATCAAGGCCGGCGGTCTGTGACGCTAGTGAGAAGTCCGCGCGCTCGGTGACACCGACAACCGCGACTCCCGCAACGAAGTACAGATCAAGATCCGCGACGAGATTCTGGAAGAGCGCAAACTTCCCACGTAGTGGAATGAACGTCGCATATAGATCGACCATGTAGTCGCGCCGACCGATCTGCTGCGGAAAGATACCCCGACTAGGGATATTCGGCGTGTTTCCTGGAGACCGTGCGGTGATTTGGGTCGTAAGAGAGGTGTCCACGCCTGCGGCCCCCATGAAACCCAGACCCACCCCGATCCAGTCGGCGAAGTGGTAGTTCGCGCGGAGCCCGAAGAAGATCTCTCGCGAGAACTCATCGTTCAGCGTGATACCCACTGTCGGGGTCAACGACAGTCGGTTCTCGCGGTACCGAACCATGCGCGCCACTGACCGCGCGCCCGCCAGAGGACCATGAATCTGAATCTCTTGGGCCGCGGCAGAGCTCGTGACCAGAGTAGCTCCCGCGAGCACAAGCGTTCCAAACAAGCGCTTCATCGATGCCATCTTTCTTCGCTCCGCAACGCTCACTTGGGCAGGTGGTACGTGAAGGAGAACGGTAGAAACACCGTTAGCCCCACGGAGAGCATCACGTTGTCCGTGAGCGCGCTCTCGCTAGTCCAGTTGCTCGGGTTGCGGCGACAGGACGTACAGGTCGTCGAGATCGGACCACCGGTGGTGTTAGACCCTGTCTCCGGGAGGTTCGTCGAGGTGTTCTCCAGAAGTTCTGGATAGATGAAGTTGCGCAACTCAGCATTGATGGCAACGGAGCGGGACAAGAAGACTCGAAATCCCAGACCGGCATCAAACAGGATTCGATTATTCCAGTTGAACGTGCGGACTTCGGGGTCAACCGCCGCGATCGGGCGAGTACGCATGATCCCGACGCCTGCCGTCAGATACATGTCCCAGTGGAAGATAAAGCGATTGAACATCGTGAACTTCCCGTACAAAGGCACGTACGAAAAGTTCACCGCAGCCGCGAGTTGGTACTCGTTGATCGGCACTACCAGTTCAGCGGATCGCCCTACAAAGTAGTTCACGTCCGATGTCGAGTTGAGCCCCTGGAAGAAAACGCCCGTGACGCCGACGGCGAGCACGTTCGAAATCCAGTAGTTCATTGAAAGACCGAAACCGGTGTGAGCTACAAAGGGATCGTTCAGCGCAAAGTTCGCCGAAGGATTGATCTCAAATCGGTGGTTGCGCAGCGCGTAGATCTGCTGGACCGCATAGATCTCTTCCTGCAGGGCGTGTCGCTGCGCCGCAACCTCCCCGCCCGGAACAGTAAGCGAGGGGAGCGGTGAGTCACCAGACCCACTCGGCATCGCCGATCCGTCCGCGGGTGTAGTTGTGGCTTCACCCTCGCTAAAGGTCATTGAGCCATTGTCCCCGCCCGCCGGCGGAGTCGGTTGCGCATTCCGAGGCTGCGCGAGCAGCTGCGACGGTGCGCCCATGAGCGCTGCGGTCAGCAGCGCTCGGACGATCTTACCTCGACCCATCGTCACCCCTGTCATGGTGCCTGCCCAGTGTCCTTGTCCGCGATTCTAACTACTGGAAATCGCAAGGAATTTCGCCAACCATAAAATCACTATATCACGCGAACTTTGTGCGTCGCAACAGCATTGTCGATCGCAGCACACTCAAGCGCCGCCGCCATCTCCACGAGAGAAAAGCGCCTCGATGAACTCCGCCGTGTCGAAGTCCCGGAGGTCATCCGCCTTCTCACCCACGCCAATGAAGCGCACGGGGAGTTTGAACTCGTCAACGACCGCGAGAATTACCCCACCCTTGGCAGTGCCATCCAACTTGGTGAGCACCACGCCGGTGACATCCAGGGCCTCACGAAACTCCTTGGCCTGGCTCAGTGCGTTTTGTCCCGTTACTGCGTCCAGCACGAGAAGTACCTCGTGGGGGGCACCCGGACAGGCCTTTCCGGCCGCATCGCGGGTCTTGCGGAGCTCTTCCATGAGCGGTGCCTTGTTCTGGAGTCGGCCGGCGGTGTCGGCGATGACGACGTCGAAGCCCTCCGCCACGCCCCGCGCAACCGCCTCGTACACCACGGCGCTAGGCTTCGCGCCGTCCTTCGCCTTGTGAACCGTCACTCCAACCCGCTGCCCCCACATCTCAAGTTGCTGCACAGCCGCAGCGCGGAATGTGTCGGCCGCCGCGAGCAACACCTTCTGCCCGGCCTGCTTGTACCGACCGGCGAGCTTCGCCGTCGTCGTGGTCTTGCCCGCGCCGTTGACACCCACCATCAGGATGACAAGCGGAGATTGTTTCGCAGCGGACCCAAATCCAGGCGAGTCCACCGAGAGGATGCGTCGCGAGTCTTCGCGCAGCGCCTCCCACACCCGCTCGGAATCAGCGAGATCATTGCGGTCGAGGCGATCGCGAAGGGCATCGACCAAGCGCTTGGTCGTCGCAGCTCCGACGTCACCCGTAAGGAGGGTCTCCTCGATGTCTTCGAGCAGGGCCGCGTCAATTTCCTTCTTGCCACTAAACACAGCGAAGAGCCGCTGCATAAACCCACCGCGAGTCTGTGCGAGCCCTCGCTTGATGGCGCCCAGATCACGAGGCGCAGCGAGCGGCGCTGGAGCCGCACGCCCCAGCACTAACGTCACTCCGACCGCTGGCTCTGGGGCCGCTTCGGACACAAGCGCAGGCGCCGTCTCTGCGGAGGTCGCAGTCATCGACGCGGAGGCTTCGCTCAACGGACTGGCCACCGACACTTCGGTCGGCGCAGCCTTCACGACCAATGGAATCGCGGCGGGCTCATCGGAGACCACACTTGGCAGCGCATCGACAGGGGACTCGAGCCCGGCAGGCACCGACTCTGTCGGCTCGTCGCCGACCGGCAACTGCGGCCCCTTGCGGGTAATCAGGTACGCCGCAACCCCGACGATTACAACGAGCAGTAAAACAATCAGCCAGGGATCCATCCGAAAGCGCGCCTCCTCGTGCTGCGACGCACGCGCCCCTTTTCGGGGAGACGTACCATAGAGCCCATCAATTCATGGCGTCAACGGAGTCGGAGGCATCATTCGCCGCGACTTCGACACCGCCCAACGCGCGTTCCAACGCCCGAACGGTCTGCGCATCCGGCGCCTCGGGACCGTAGGATCCGCGCTCCAGCACCCCGACCCAGGGCGCTTCTCGACCGGCCACAGGCATTGCGCCGACAGCCTCGCGCGGCGTCGGAATCACTGATCCAGAGGCAGCGGCGGCGAGCGTGGGGCGGGCGCGGTCGAAGACGGCTTCACGCCACCCAAGCATCCCGACCCGCACGATGTGCCTACCGAGCCCGAGACGCGACACCTCGATGCGCCGGGATTCATAGCCTTCCATCGAAACGATCAGAGCAAGCGCCTGCCCGCGCGGCACCGCCATCGGCACCGAAGCCGGTCGCTCCCCGGACGGATCGGAAGCGACGGAGCGGTAAGACGCAGTCCTCAGCGCGGCACCGGTCGAGCGGTCAAATGCCTCGACGACCACCTCCACGTCGCCTTCGGTCGCCACCCCGGCGCGAATGACAACCTCGCTTCTTACATCGACTGGTAACATTTCGCCGATGACTGGACGGGCCTTCCGGCGTGACGCCGAAGCGACCGACGCAAACGCAAGGAACGCCAGGGGAGCCACCATCCAGGCCCAGTGAATCGGGGCGGACGGCGCCTCTCCAAGCTGCAGCGCAGTACCCACACAGGGGACGAACCAGGGATCCGCGGGGTCAAATCGAGCGCGCAACAACGAGCCCGCCAGGGCTGTCCGATCGAGATCGAGATCGAACACGAACTCTCCAGCGACGTCAGTGCGTACCGCAGCCACAGTCGCATCACCGCGCATCAGTCGGATGGGCGCGCCGCCGACGGCCTCATCGCTGGCGGTTCGAAGTCGACCGCGGATGCGAGCGTGAAGATCGTCGGATTCGGAAACGATGACCGTGGTGAGAGTCGTCTCGGCCCGTACCAGAATCGTGCGACCTGCGCCCTCGACGAGGCGCCCTGCACGCACCTCGACACGGGGACGGAGTTGGTAGATTCCCGGGTGCGCAAACGCCCGAGGAGGGATGGTCAGCCGCGCCAGGCCAGAGTTGTCGCTCACGCCCGCCACCAGGACACGCGGGCGGCCGCTTTCAATCGCAACGAGATCAACCGCCAGGCCGCCCGGCTCGAGCCAGGCCGCCCGCCCGGTAGAGACCGTCACGTTGAGCGTCGGAGGGGCTTCGGTGATCAAGAAGGGCGCCGTCGGCGCAGAGAGCTCCACGGTCACGAAGGGCGCGTCGACCTCGACGTCGGCGTGCATCGACGACGCGGCGAAACGCTCGTCTCCACCGAAATGAATATCGGCAGTGATCTCCCTCACCTGTGATCCGAGCTGGGCCTCGATCAGGGCCTCCCCTTGCGCGTCTGTTCGCTCCTGACGCTGGATCGTCAAGCCCGTCGGACTCACGATGGACACCGAGAAGACACGACCGTCGACCCCGACCCGCCGATCATCTCGGAGCCGCACGGAGAGCAGTAGGCTGTGCCGGTCGGCGGAGATCTGGGGATTGAGAGACAACTCCGTCGCGGTGCTCACCCGCACGGGAAATGCCGCAAGCTCTGGAGCTACGATACTGATCACGGCACCCAGATAAAGCGCCCTCAAGACTCGCACTGATAATTAGGGTGAACCGACGTTGCCGATGCTGGCAAGAGCGCACATCACTTCGAGCCTTTCCGCGTGAAGGGGTAGCATGGGTCGCACATCACTCATGAAATCCTCCTCCGAGTCGGCGTCGACGGCAGCCCCTTCCACTCCGTCCGCCAAGCCCCGCCGAAGGATGCGAAATTTCCTCTTGGAACCTCGCTTCCAACTCCGCTACGCCAGCCTCCTCGCGGGAGTCGCGCTTGTGGTGTTCGGCGCCCTCGGAGGGGTGATCATACAAAGCGGTCGGGTCGCGGCCGAAGTGTCCAACTCTGCCGTGGACCTCGCAGGAGTGGCCGCGGATCACGCTGAGCGAGCGCTCCAGGAGAGTCAGGCAAGCGCGGGCCTGCTCAGGTTGCAGCGCCTCTCGGACAGCGGTGGCGACCCGGCGGTCGGACGCGCCATGGACTCGGAGCTCGACGCGGTTGAGGCCCAGGGACGGACGTTCCTTCGGGCGGTTCAACAGCAGCGGGAGAAGGCTCGGATGAAGCGCGTTGAGATCGAGAAGGTGCGCCGTCGTACCGTCTGGATCGTACTCGCAGCGAGCCTCGTCATGGGGCTGTCGCTCTTCGCGGTCGGGATCGTGCTGTCGCACCGGATCGTCGGCCCGTCCTATCGGCTGAAGAAGCTCTTCTGGAAGGTCAGCCGGGGCGACCTCGCGTTCACGGAGACGCTGCGCGGCAACGACGAGTTGGTCGATCTGTTCGAGAGCTTTACATCGATGGTGGCGGCTCTCCGGGCACAGCACGCCGACGGACTCGCGCACCTAGACCTTGCGCTTCACCAGTTGGTCAAGACACATCCGAACGAAGATGGTGTGAGGGCGCTACGTCTTGCGATCGAGGCGATGCGTCAACGACGTGGGTCGCAGGACGACATCGCGGTGCTCAGCCCCGACGCGCGGGACCCTTGAGAATTCCCGAAGGATCGAGCGTGTAGGGGCCCGTGGGGATTCGCGGAAGAATCGGCAGGACCTTCTCCCGGAACTCCTCGGGACACGCCCAGTGCTTCTCCGCGAGCCCTTCGGCGACGTTGGTACGGATGCGCAGTGAGTCGTCGCGCACCAGCAGCGCGAAGATCGGTGCCGCGCTCTTCTCATCACCCTGAGCGAGGAGTGTGCGCACCGCGTGGAAACGAGTGTCTTCGCTCACGTCATCGAGGAACGGAGCGACGGCGTCCGGGACGCGCGAATCGGGGCAATCTTCGAGAGCAATAATCGCTTGGTTTTTCCGCTCGCCGTTCTTCTGGTAGGCAGTCTCCTCCCCGGCCAGTACGTCGATGAGTTCTGCGACAAAGTGCTCGGGCGCAAGCAACGCGCGCAACATTTTGATCGGCCAGTTGACCGCCTGAGCTTTGCGGAGAAATTCCTTCACCGGCTCGACTGCGGTCTCCGTGGCTTCGGAGATGCGTTCGAGGATGAACTGCTTCTCCTCGCGATCGGTAATGGAGGGGTCTACCGTGAAGTTGAAGCGCGGCAAGAGAGCCCGCCAGGCCTCGTCAGTGCCGACGTTGCAGAGGTATTCGATCGAAGCAAACCTATCGGGGCTCATGGCCCGCTTGTCGAGCACGCGTTCAGCATGCTTCTGCAGCGGGTCAGCCCCGCCAGCGTTACGGCCCCGGAGAAAGTCGAATAATCCCATTACGGCGCGGACCTATACTCCAGGACCGCGCCGCACGCACGCCTTCCAGCAGCTGTCAGCTGTCTTCGCCGCCCTCATCGCCTTCGCCGGTGAGCGAAGCCACAAGTTGGTTGATGCGGTACACGATGCCACCGAGTTCAGCGTGCTCGACGTTGATGCGGTGCTGCGTGTTGCCGTTGACGATCGTGAGGAGTCCCTCCTCGATCTGCTCGATGGGCTTCTCGAAGTATTGGGCGACGAAAAGGTTGTACCCGATCACCATCGCGAGCCCGAGCAGCATGGTCGCGAGCACAGGAAAGGCGACGTCATCGGCGGGCGCCTGCGCATCGGTGAGGCTGCGAAGTACGATCGCACCGGCCTGTTGGGTGAAGACCCCGGGCATGGGCATCGTGCGAGCAAGGTAGTCTTGTCCACCGAGACGGAGGCGAACCTCGGCGCGGCCTCGGACAAGAAGATCACCCCCAGCTGCTGCCGAATTGGCCCAGGCGCCGAGCTCTTCCTTCTCGCGCTGTGAGCCCACCGAAAGGGACTGCACAGTGAAGTGGTTGGCCTCGCGGAAAATGTAACCGACCCCTACGCTGATGCGCTCGCCGTCGTTTCGCGCCGCGCTGTCCACCACGGCGAAGCCCGCGAGAAGACCACCACGGATATGTCCGTCGGCGATGACCGGCACCACAGCGATCTCCATCCACCCTTGATCGCCGTAGCGGATGAAGTCTCGGACCGAATGACCGACCGGCCCGTCGAAAGCCTGCCGCACGGCGGGAAATTCTGACCGAAGGTCACGACCAGCGTCCAGGTTTCGCTCGGCGTTTCGTGCGAGCACATGGCCTTCGGCGTTGAGCAAGAGCACCAGTTCGGCGGGGCGGTTGCGACGAGGCAACGTGCCGAGATGACGCGAGACGCTCTGCGAGACAACGAAAGCCGCCTCGCGCTGCGCACTCTCGCTTTCACCCGTGTAAACGGTACCGACCTCCGTAGACTTCGAGGCAGCCTCGACGGCCTCGACGAACTGATCCCCATCCTGGGCACGCACGGCCTCCAGGAGAGCCACCGAACGCATCACCGACGGGGCCACGTCCTGAAGCAATGCCTCGGAGGCCCGCCCCTTTACGAGGAACCAACCCATAAGACTGATCAACACGACCGTGACGACGTTACCGGCGAGAATCTTCCATCGCATCGTACACTCCACCCGTCGAAGAGGCTGCCGCGCCGGGCGAGTTCGGGCAATCAGGGTGGAGCCGCTAAGACCCCTTCCGTGCGCGACGCTCGTTGGCGATACTGTGTCGGAGGTATCACCCCGGCGAGAGCCGGGTCAAGATGCTCTGAGGAAGCCACACCCGCGATGTCCGAAGCACCCGCATCGAAAGCCCCGCTCACCATCTGGTCTGACCCGCGCGTCCAGGAGCACCAATCCAGCGGGTATCACCCCGAGCGGCCCTCCCGCCTCGACGCCGCCCTCCGCGGTGCTAGGGACGTCGCCAAGGAAGTTCACGGACGTGAGCAAATGCTTCTTTATGCCGCGAGCCGCGCAGCGATCGCGCGCGCCCACGACGAGGCCTACCTCGATCGACTGGATGCCGCGGAGGCCAAAGGTGCGCGGGTTCAGCTAGATCCTGACACGTACTTCGGCCCGGGAAGCCTCGAGGCAGCAACGCTGGCAGCAGGCGGAGCGATCGCGATGGTCGAGTCTCTCATGGCCG
Organism: Deltaproteobacteria bacterium; assembly: GCA_947477565.1. GTDB lineage: Bacteria > Myxococcota_A > Polyangia > Polyangiales > SCUS01. The sequence continues at coordinate 61,445 of CANJUR010000011.1, read as the reverse complement.
ACCAAACAGCGGTCGGCATGCTGCTAGCGCGACCGCCCGGCCACCACGCCACCCGCGAACGCGCGATGGGCTTCTGCCTCTTGAACAACATCGCAATAGGTGCTTTGCACGCGCGCGCAGCCGGGGCGCGTCGCGTTGCCATCGTCGATTGGGACGTACACCACGGCAACGGCACCCAGAACATCTTTTGGCGCGATCCGGCGGTGCTCTTCATCTCGCTCCATCAGGCGCCGCTGTATCCGGACAGCGGATGGGTGAACGAGATCGGCGAGGGCGAGGGCCTCGGCTCGACCATCAACCTCCCTTTCCCTGCCGCAGGAGATGGCCAGTTGTATGCCGCCGCCTTCGAGCGGGTCGTTCTGCCCGTTCTGGAGGAAGCACAGCCAGACCTCATCCTGGTCTCCGCGGGCTACGACGGGCACGCGCGTGATCCGCTGGCGAGCATGCTGCTGCGCGACTCCGACTTCGGATGGATGGCGGCGCGTCTGCGCGAGGCTTCTCTCCGACTCTGTGCGGGGCGAATCGGCTTCTGCCTTGAGGGGGGCTACGATGTGGGCGCAGTGGAGGCAAGCGTTGCCGCGACACTCCGCGGTGCCCTCGACCCCGCCGCCCATCCCACGCCAGCAACGGATGCCTCCCCCCCGGCCGCGTCGCGAATCGTCGATGGAGTCGTGCGCGCGGTTGCGCCAAGGTGGAGGTGCCTGCGCGACGACGCGTCGGGCCGAACAATCAGCGTTGCGTGACCGTGGTGCTCGAGGCCCGCTCGATGACGAAGGCCACCGCTGCGCCTGCCGCAAGCAACGCCCCGGCGCCGAGTAGGAGGTCCGAATCCCGGGCCGCGTCCCATTGCGCTCGGCAGCCGTTGCAGTCTTCGGTCGCCGCGCGGATTCCGAAGTAGCCGCTCACCCCGAAGGCCACCAGCCCGAGCCCTCCCAGGACCACGCTCGCGACGTGGGATGCCGACCGCGTTCGGTACATGGTCGGCGACGAAAGGCTACTGAAGACCCCCGCGGACTCGCCCGCACGCACACGAACCACCGCAACCCAGGGCTGCATACCCGGTCGGGACACCTCCACCCGATGGGATCCTTCCGTCGTCGGAGTCGGGCTGGCCAGCGCGGAAGCATGCATCGCGCGACCGTCGAGCAAGACCGTCGTCGCACCCACGTCCCCGTCTACCTGGAGCCGGATGGTCTGCCCGACGGTCTGCCGAGCGAGCGCGGCGCGGCGGATTTCGTCGAGACGCTCAAGCTCGGTGATGTGCAGCTCGACCTGCGGCCGATCAGGCGGATCGACTTTATCGCGCAGGTATCGTCGGAGGTCGTCGATGGCCCCGCGGTAGTCGAGAAGCATCTCGCGCGCACGCGACAGGTTGAACCAGAGTTCAGGCGTCGGCACCGCGGAGTTGGCGAGTTCAAATTCATGAATCGCAGCGCTGTAATCACGCTGACGAAACTGTTGGAGGCCGGCCGCGATGTGTCGCTGCGCCTCGTCGATGCGCGAGCCAGCCGGCGCCGGTGAGTCAGCCACGGTCTGCGCGTGAGCCGTCGCAGGGACACCAAGCCCGCCGAGTGCGATGGCAAGCGCAACCGCGAGACGGCAGGCCATCACAGCCCTCGCAGGAGGTTGCGGAGCCACACGATCTTCCAGGAGCCAGCAAAGCCCGCCATGAGCCAGGGATCGCGCTCCATCAAGCGACGGGTGATCCACCCCGCGCGGTTGTAGTCCGAACCTCCGGTGAGCATCACCACGCTGCCACCCCGAGAATCAGCCACGATGTCCCAGCGGTGCGCGGCCCCGACGTAGTCACCCGTGAGGCCTTCATGCCAGACGACGTTGTCCCCAAAGCGCGCGAGTTGCTCGCCCTCCAGACGACTTAGCGGATTCTCGACGACGCTCCGAAAGCGCAACGATCCGTCTGGGTCGGTCGCGCCGCGGGACAACACCTCAACCTCGCGCAACGAACCCCAGACCCGAGTGTAGCCAGCCACGTCGCGCAGGCGCGCCATCACGGCCGCTGGCTCCGCCGGGGTCCACGCCGCGACGGTCACCTGCCGTACTGCCCCTTCCTCCGTGAGCAGCATCGAGAGCACCGTGCCTTCGTGCGCGAGCCCGACCCAGTCACCCGACGCCGGCGGCGCGAGGTCGCCCGGCGGCACGCTCCCGGTCGCCGGCCGCATCGGCAGGTGGAGTCCGCCCTGGATCTCCGCCCTTCGCACTGCGCCCAACGCCAGAACGCTGTCCGTCGCGATGTTCATGCCCGCGATGGCCGAGGGTGAGCGACGCGCGACCTGCCGCAGGAGCCAGTGACCTTCCGAGGGATCACCCCACGTCGTCAGGGCCACCACGCTCCGCCCGTCGCCGTCTGGAAGAAAATCCCAGCGCGAACCACCGGGGCCGGTCTCTGATTGGGTCACGATCACGTCCACACGGCGCTCGCCAACCTCGCGCATCTCACAGAGGGCGTTGACATTGAAGAGTGGCGCAGCAACCGCGAAGCGAAACGCCGTTCGGTTCTCGCGGTGCGAAAGAACCTCCACGCTCCGCAAGATCGGCATGAAGGTCGGGTACTCCACCGGAGTCGTCACAACCCTACGGACGTCCTCGGCCGAGGCGTGGGCGAGCGTCACGAGTGTAATGCGCGCTTCAGGGCCCGCGTCGGCGTCGCGCACGAGGAAGGCCGGGCCACGGACCAACAGTGGGCGGAGGGCCGCAAGCACGGCCGCCGTAGGAGCCTGAAGCAGCCGCACCGGAGCGCCTTCGGGGCGAGTCGCAACCACCGCGGGGGGCGCCGCCCGCGCCGCGGCGCGGGGTCGAGGCGTCGTCGCGCACGCCAACGGAAGACTCACGAGAGCAGCGAGCGCCTTGACGGAAAGACCCTTGTACATAGCAACTCTGGCGCATGGTGATGGATGCGCTGCGGGATGTCACGGGCTGGGCGCGGGTGCTGGCGAGGGTAGTGGTGCGATCCGAGATTGTGGGAGGCGCCAACCCCGAAGCGACGACGCTGGCGGCACGGTCGCTCGCCACAGGGCGCGCCGGACTTTCGACGGTCTTTCGGGTGCGGGCCATCAGCGATGCGCGACGCCCGGCGTTTGTCTGGCGCGGTCGCAGCATCGACTTTGCGACCGTGGACGATCGCATCGACCGCCTCGCCGCGGGGTTGCGACGAAGGGGCCTCGAGCGCCGGGATGCAGCCGCTCTTGTGCTTCGTAACCGCCCGGAATTCTTTGAGATCGAAGGCGCGATGGCACGCCTCGGTGGATCGGCCGTGAGCGTGTCGTGGCGGAGCACTGCGGCAGAGTTGAAATACCTGCTCGGCCACTCTGGCGCGAAGGTGGTTTTCTTCGAGCACGACCTCGCGGACGTCGTCGCAGAGGCAGTGCGCGAACTCCCGGCGATCACCTGCGATCGACTCATCGCCGTGGACGGCGCGGTGCCAGGAATGGCCTGCTACGACGACGTGCTCGAGGCGACGAAGAACGCGGCGCTCGACGTGGAGGATGGCGCGGTCGTGATCTACACGTCGGGCACCACCGGACGACCCAAGGGTGCGGTGCGGCGGTTCGGGCTGGGACAGGTGCTCGGCTTCGCTGCCTTCATGGATCGGGTGCCGCTGCGCCGGAGCGATCGGCACCTCTGCGTCTGTCCGCTCTATCACTCGACAGGGTTGGGCTTCGCGGGGATGTCGCTGATGGTCGGCGGTGCGGTCGTACTCGAGCCGGAGTTCGAGCCGGTGAAATTTCTCCGCGCCATCGAACGAGAGCGGATCACGACGACCGCGCTGGTGCCGACCATGCTCCACCGAATGATGGCGCTCGACCCGGCGGTGATTCGCGGGCACGCCACGGAGTCGTTGCGCGTCATGCTGTGCGGCGGCGCGCAGTTGCCGGCGCCCCTTGCCAGGCGCTCCCTCGAGGCCTTCGGCGACGTTCTCTACAACTTCTACGGTGCCACCGAGACCGGGCTCGTCACCGTCGCCACGCCCGATGACCTCCGAGCGCTACCGGGGACCATCGGACGCCCGCTTCATGGGGTTTCGATTCGACTCCTCGATGGGGATGGGTCGATCGTGGCCCCTGGAGAAGTCGGGGAACTCTACGCCCACAGTTCGATGCTCGTGGAGGGCTATCACGCCGACGAAGACGCCACGAAGTCGTCGATGCGCGATGGGCACTTCAGCGTCGGTGATCTCGCCACCGTGGACGCAGCGGGGCGCTACATGATCGTGGGGCGACGCCGGGACATGGTCATTACCGGCGGCGTAAACGTGTACCCCGCCGAGGTGGAGGCCATCATCGATGCGCACCCGGTGGTCGCGCAATCAGCGATCGTGGGCGTGCCGGATGACGAGTGGGGCGAGCGGTTGCGAGCGTTCGTCGTATTGCGCGAGAGCAGTCACGCGGGCACCCACGCCGTCGCGCAAGAACTCCGGCACTGGTGTCGTGAGCGAGCCTCGGGGGCGAAGGTTCCGCGCGAGTGGGTCTTCGTAGAAGCCCTGCCATCAAACCCGACAGGTAAAGTGTTGAAGAGAGAACTTCGTGACTGGCAGGGGGAAGTGATCGCGGTCTGAGCGACGCTCGCTCAAGGCTCGATCTTGGCCACGCGCGCTGCGTGGCGGCCGCCCTCAAACGCCGTCTTTGCGAAGACCTCGAGCGCGGCCTCCGCGACGCCCCGACCGACCACGCGCGCGCCAAACGCGATGACGTTGGCGTCGTTGTGCTGTCGCGCCGCCCGCGCGGTGAACTCGTCGTGGCAAAGCGCCGCGCGCACCCCCGCGTGGCGGTTTGCGGCGATGGAAATGCCGATTCCCGATCCGCACACGAGCACGCCCCAGTCGGCCTCACCGGCAGTGATCGATGCCGCAAGGAGATGCCCCCAGTCGGGGTAGTCCGTCGAGGTCGCGTCGTGCGTGCCGAGATCGTTGACCTTTTCGCCGCGCGCGACGAGCCACGACTCAAGGTGTTCCTTCAGTTCAAAACCGGCGTGATCGCTCGCGAGTACCCAGCGCGTCATCGTGCCCCCTGCGCGCGACGGAATAGCAGCGCGGCGTTGGTTCCACCGAAACCGAAGGCGTTGGAAAGGGCGACGTCGATCTTCGCGCTGCGTGCCTGATCGCGGACGAGGTCGAAGGTCACCGATGGGTCGAGTTGCTCGACGTTGAGCGTCGGCGGCGCAATCTGCTCGGCGATCGCAAGGGCAGTAAACACCGCCTCGATGCCCCCCGCCGCACCGAGGAGATGACCCGTCGAACTCTTCGTCGCGCTCACAAGAACCCGCGCCGCGCGGGCACCGAACACCGCAGAGATCGCCTCAGCCTCCGCGCGGTCACCGAGCGGAGTCCCGGTCGCATGAGCGTTGAGGTGATCGACCGCTTCCGACGAAATCCCGGCGTCTTCGAGGGCCATCCGCATCGCGCGCGCCGCACCCTCGCCGCCCTCCGCTGGATGTGTCAGGTGGTTCGCGTCGTCCGTGGCTCCGTATCCCGCAAGTTCGGCGTAGATCTTCGCGCCGCGAGCGATCGCGTGCTCCATCGACTCGAGCACCAGCACACCGGAGCCCTCGCCCATCACGAAACCATCCCGGGCCCCGTCCCACGGACGCACCGCGCGTGTCGGATCGTCGTTGCGCGTCGACATCGCCATCATCGCGTCGAATCCCGCGAGGCCGAGTGGCGTGACCGTCGCCTCCGCCCCGCCTGCCAACATCACGTCGGCCTCCCCGCGCTGCACCCGACGCATGGCCTCTCCGAGCGCATGGGCGCCTGAGGCGCATGCACTTGTGGTGCAATAGTTTGCTCCACGGAGACCGAAGCGCATGGCCAACTGTCCGGGAGCCATGTTCGCGATGACCTGAGGGACGAAGTACGGAGTGACCTTCCCGGGTCCCCGTGTGCGCAGCGTCTCGAGGGTGCGCTCAATGGACGCGAGGCCACCCATCCCCGAACCGAGGATCACCCCCGCTCGCACGGACGCATCGCCCTCCAAACGCTCGGGGAGACCCGCGTCACGCCACGCTTCGCCCGCCGCTACCCACGCAAAATGTGCGAAGCGGTCCATCTCCCGGGCTTTGCGCCTGGAGAGCAGCGTGTCGGCGTCGAAGCCAGTCACCTCGGCAGCGATCTGGCAGCGGTACGCCGAAGCGTCGAAGGTGCTGATGCGGGCAACACCCGAACGCCCAGCGCACAGCGCGCTCCAGGTGTCCGCAACCCCGATTCCAAGAGGAGTGACGAGGCCGAGTCCGGTGATAACTACGCGTCGCATGGACGGTGCGATCGGTGAAATAGGCCGCTCAGCCCTTCGCGGGGACGCGCGACACGATGTAATCGATTGCGTCTTGCACCGCGCGGATCTTGTCCGTGGCCTCGTCAGGAATCTCGACCCCGAACTCCTCCTCCAGTGCAAGCACAAGCTCGACGATCGCGAGCGAGTCGGCCTGCAGGTCATTGGTGAACGAAGCCTCTGGGCGCACCTGCTCCAGGGGCACGTCGAGGTTATTTGCGATGAGCGCCCGAACCCGCTCTGAAACGTCACTTCCCGTCATCTCAATGGCCTCTTTCATTCATCGGGCCTGCGGTCACATCCGCATCCCACCGTTGACACCCAATACCTGACCGGTAACCCACGAGGCTTCAGCCGAGGCGAGATACACCACCGCAGCAGCAACGTCTTCCGGCCTGCCGAGACGCCCGGAGGGAATCATCCCAAGCAGCTTTTTCCGAGCCTCTTCGGGCATGCCGGCGGTCATGTCGGTCTCCACGAAGCCAGGCGACACCACGTTGGCAGTGACGCCGCGCGAACCGTACTCCCGCGCGATCGAGCGCATCATGCCCACGAGCGCCGACTTGCTCGCAGCGTACATCGACTGCCCCGCGTTGCCCATCGCACCGACTACGGACGAAACAGCGATGATTCGCCCGAAGCGCGCCTTCATCATCGAACGCACCGAGGCCTTTGCAAGGAAGAAAGTCCCCTTCACGTTGGTCGCCAGCATGCGATCGAAGTCTTCTTCCTGCGCTCGCAGCAGTAGCCCATCGATGTTGAGGCCTGCGTTCGCGACCGCGATCGCCAAGGGACCCTTACGCAGCACCAGATCTTCCACCGCCACGGTCACCGCCGCCGCGTCGCTCACGTCAAAGGGCAGGAGCTCCCCGTCACCACCCGCGGTGCGCATCGCCGCGAGCGTCTCCTCGGCGGCCGCTGAGTTGGTCGCGTAGTTCACCGCCACCCACGCGCCGCGCGTAGCCAGCGCGATCGCCGTCGCCCTACCGATACCCCGCGATGCCCCGGTTACCAGTGCTACCCGCCCGGACAGGTCAAACATCCGCCGCCTCCCTGCCGTGTCGCATCCATGCCGCGACCATCCCGTCGGGCGACGCCCGATCGCTGACCGCGAAAGCCCGTAAACCCTTGTGAGCCCGCTCGCCTGGCCCCGGACCCATACGGCCCGAACGACCCTCGGGAAAGGTCGTGACGCCCGCGGCGACTATCACCTCGAGGCCTTTTCGCCAGCTCACCAAGCACGCCACCCGTCGCACGAGAAGCGACGGAACCAGCGCCGCATCAGCCGCTGCCAGAACTGGGGTGTACTGCCCAGAGGAGCGCCCCGCGCCGAGCACAGGCCTGCGTGAGGGCGGAGCGGACTGCGGACCTCGCAAAGAGCCGATTCGCGCGGGGAGCATGGCGAGTTGCGTGTTGGTGGTCGCGGTGGACTCTGACTTCGGAGCGCCGAAGCAGAGCGCCCGAGGGGGGCGAACACCGTCCGCAAGGGAGCCATCGACCAGGTCGAGGAGCGCCCCCGCGGAGAGGACGTGTTGAGCAAGATTGCGGTGCATCCTGACGGCCTGCGCACGCTGCCCAGGAAACATGAGCGGAACGCTCATCGTCAGAAGGGGAGCGCTCAGCCCTCGGTGGGGACCGACGCCGGCGCGGGCTTAACGATGACCGCCTGGCCGTTGTAGAAACCACAGGAGGGACAAACTCGGTGCGGACGCTGGACCTCACCGCAGTTCGAGCAACGGGTCAGCGCGGGGGCCGCGACCTTGTCATGGTTGGCTCGGCGCATCTTGCGCGCGGTGCGCGAGGTTCTCCTCTTCGGAACTGCCACGGTTCACTACTCCTTCTTGAAAAAGCGCGCGAGCGGCGCCAGCCTGGGATCGATTCCAACACGCGCCAGCGGAGGGGCCGCTGGCATCTCGAGCCTCACCGGGCAAACCTCGTGTCGAGGGTGCAGCGGCGATTCCAACAGGATCGCTTCGCGCAGCCAGTGCGCGAGGTCGATTCGGTCGTCGGTATACACATCCACGTCGAGCTCATCGCGGGAGAGTTCAACCTCTTCGTGGACGACCTTGCCTGGCTTCGTGCTCCCCGCGGGCTCCAAGTGGAGCACGAGGTCGGCGCACAACGCCAACGTCATGCGCTCAAGGCATGCCACGCAGTCCGTCTGGGCGGACGCTTCGAAACGCCCGCTGAGGAAGACGTTGCGCCCATCCCGGTCGAGCCGAATAGAAGCGCTGCCCGGCACGCCAGGCACGGCCACCAGGCCGGCCGATGCGAAGACCTCCGTGAGCCACGTCTCGTCGAGGGCAAGCTCCTGCTGGAGCCCGTCATCGGGAATGCGATCAAAGAGGATAACGGGGGGTGCCATGGGGTAGGTCTTTCTCCGCCCAGCAATGAAGGGGGGGGGGAGTCAGGGCGCGCGAACCTAGAGAAAGACCCTCGGCCGTGTCAAGCGGCGCAGAACGAGTAAGTACGTCAAGGGAGCGCCGAGGGTGCCTCGAGGCAGAATGTTCGCTGGCGCCGGGGCGAGGCCGCGCGGAGGATAAAGCCATGCCGAGACTCCTGGGATATTTCGCGAGCCAGATCGACCGCGTGCGGTGCGTTCTCACCACGGAGGAAGGAGCCCGCCTCGAGCCGGACGCCCACGAGGGATTCGGCATCGGGAGCCATCAGGGAAGTGAGGTTCTGCTGCGACGCTCTCCCACCGGGACGCCACAACCGCTCGACCTCGTCGCTGTCGCGGGAGACCTGCGCTCGGGTTCGATTCTGGCGCACGTCCGACGCGCCCGGGTAGGCGGTCGAACGCCGGACAATACCCAGCCTTTTCGTCTGCGACAGTGGCTCTTCGCTGCGCTCGGAACCCTCCCCCTCAACGCGGACGGCAAAGAGCGCCTGCTGGGTGAAATGCCAGGGTTTCTCGCGAATAGCCTGCGCGGCGAGACGGACAGCGAACTGCTCTTCCACCACATTCTCGGCGCGCTGTTTCGCGCGGGTTTGCTGGACGATCCCTCCCCCGATCGCTCCGCGCTCCGCGACACCATTACCGCCAGCCTGAGGGCGCTCGACGCGACACTCGGCGAGACCGCACCGATCGCCCTGCTGCTCAGCGACGGACACGGCGCGGTTGGATACGCGCGACAGATGCCGATGCGCTTCGTGCGCCGCCACGGCATCGCTCACTGCGCGGTGTGCAGCCGACGTGACCTAACGGTTGACCATGAGACGCTCCGCTACGTGCTCGTCACCGACGGCGAAGTCGGCGAGACCGGTTGGCGACCGTGGGGCGCCGAAGAGGGAGGAGGGATGATTGTCGTCGACCGCAACCTCGAGGTGCGCGAGGCCCGATGGCTCGACCTGCCCTGATCATACTTTTACATCCCTATGTAATCTCTTTACTTCTGCTCATGGGCTGCTCCGCGACGCCTTGGCACTCGACGCGCGCGACGAGCAGGCGCGACGACCTCCCGCCCGCCACGCGGCCGGTGGACGGCGTAGTGGTTTTGGTCGAAGACGATCGACGGTCTGCGGTGCAGCGCCTGGTGACCGACTGGCGCGAGGCGCTCGAACACCACGACGTGCAGCGTCTGCGCGCGCTCCTAGCGCCAACATTGGGGGGGATCCAGCAGCCTGGGCCGGGCGTGAGTCGGGAGGCCTGGCTCACCCACTCCGAGGCGATCTTTGCGAGCGGGGCGCGCGGGCGAGCCTGGCTGGAGGCGTCTCCGACGCTGGTCGACTACGATAGGTGCGCGCCTCGGTGCCCGAGCGGGCTGCTCGCGCCGGGGGAGTGGCAGGTGCGGTGGCAGGGCGGCCTCGCGGGCCACGGAATGCCAGGACTGCCGTCGGAGCGGGTGCTTCCATCGACGCTGCGGGTGGCCGTGGACGAAGGCGTCGCGTCGGTGGTCGGCATCGACGATGACATCGCGGCGGCGCTGGGCCCGAGTCAGGTGCGGCTTAGCGGTTTGGGCCGACCGTAGGGGCCGAGAGTTGGAAGAGGTAGTTGCGCGCCTCGTTGGCGACGGTGCCGTACGGGAATCGTCGGAGCAGCGTGCGCAGCGTCGTGCGGGCGTCACCGAAAAGCTGCAGATCAACCTGGCACTGGGACATCTTGAGTAGCGCGTCGTCCGCCGCCTCGCGGTCGTTGCCGTCGGACACCGCCTGAAGCATCACGATCGCCTCGCGCTGGCGACCGAGGTGGCGCAGCGCGTCGGCCTGGGCGACGCGAACGAGCGGGATGTGCCCGGCGTCGTCCTTCAGCCGTATGGACTCCTCGTAGGACTCGCCGGCCTCGGCATAACGGGCCATGCGTGCGTGTTCGAGACCACGCTGGTAGGCGATGACCGACAGGTTGCTGCGGAAGCGGTCCACCACGTCCTGGAACATCGCGATCTCGACGGCGGTGAGATGCTCGCGCCGGAGCTGCTCCCAGGACTCGACGACCTCCTGCTGACGGCCGTCGCGGACGAGGTCGTAGAAGGCCTGAGCGCGTGCGTCGAGGGCCGCGCGCTCCTCCTTTTCCCGAACGACCACGCCCAGCTCGCGGTGGCTCTGCTCGTCCGCGCGCCGGAGCGAGCGAAGCTCAAAGTCTCGCTCGCGCAGGGAGGCGTCGAGCCAGAGCTTGATGCCGCCAAAGATGACCACGACGAAAAGCACGTACGCAGTGGCGCTGTTGACCGTGATACGTCGCTCGTAGCCCGCCTGCCGACGGGCAATGCTCTTTACGTCGGCAGAGAGAGCACTGGTGAGGTTGCTCGACTTGATGATCAAGCCGCGGCTCTCGATGATCTCCCGCTTGATCTCCCGGAACTCCTCCTCGACGTCGCGGCTCGACATAGCCCCACGGGCCTTAGTCCAGCGGCGTCAGCGCTGGCAAGCGCCGCGGGCTCCCGTCATGCTTGCGGCTCGCGCGGCTCTCTGGTAATCGCCGCGACCGAAGGGATCACGCGTTCCATGGGACAAGTCATCGACATCAACGAGCTCCGTCGCGGTAACAAGATCGACATCGACGGGGAGCCCTATCAGGTCGTCAGCGTAGACTTCCGCAAGCCCGGGAAGGGGACGCCCTCCACCTCGGTCAAGATGAAGTCGATGATCAGCGGCAACGTCCTTGAGCGCACCTACAAGTCTGGCGAGCGGCTCAGCGGCGCCGACATCGAGGAGCGCGAGATGCAGTACCTCTACGCAGAGGGCGACCAACTCGTATTCATGGACAACGCCACCTATGAGCAGGCGCACGTCGACGCGAAGCACTTCGAGGAGCGGGGCTTCCTGCTCGATAACGCCATCTGCCAGGTGCTTCTGCACAACGGCATCCCCATCGGCGTGACGCTGCCGACGTGGGTCGAGATGGAAGTCATCGAGACCGAGCCGGGCTTCAAGGGCGACACCGCCAACAACGTGCTGAAAGCCGCCAAGTGCTCCACCGGCGTCATCGTGCAGGTGCCGATCTTCATCAATCAGGGTGACTTCATTCGAATCGACACCCGCACCGGCGAGTACTCCGAGCGCGTCACCAAGACCCGCTGACCCCGATTTCCCGAACGGTCGCCGTCGGGACCGTTTTACCCACACACGTATGCCCGAGGTGACCTGATGCCCGTCGAGTGGATCGACGCGCACCCCGAGGGCCATTGGCTCCTCTGCGGGCGCGTCCTCGATCGTCCCTTCTCAGAGACGATTCTGCTCGGGGAGGGGCCGCACCGTATTCAGGTGAACGGCCCCTGCACAGTGGATCTCCAGCCCGGCGACCTCGTGCGCCTGCGGGCCATCGTCGACCACGACCCGGCGGACCTCTACCTCCCTCCAGACCGCGCGTTTCCCGTGTACCTCGCGTTTGAGTCGCAGTGCCTGCATCGGCCGACCCGCTCACCCTTCGCGCGCGGCAGCGAGACCTGGCGGCTGACCCAGGATGGCGTGCGCCCGCGACTCGCGCTGCGCCACCACGCAAGCGACCAGGTGCGTGCGTACTTCCGCGCGCAGCGCTTCCTGGAGGTGGAGACACCGACGATCGTGACGTGCCCGGGCCTCGACGTGCACCTCTCTGCCTTCGGGGTGCTCGGACGCATGCAGGCCACACCGTCCGGGCTGCCGACGCCGTACGGGTTCTTGATCACCTCGCCAGAGTTGCACCTGAAGCGCCTGCTCGTCGGCGGCGTGAACCACTGTTTCCAACTCGCGCGATGCTTCCGCGCAGGCGAAATCGGACGTCGGCATCAGCCCGAGTTCACCATGGTCGAGTGGTATCGCGCGTGGGCGGGCCTCGACGACGTTCTGGCCGACACGGAACACCTCGTGCGCGCGGTCGCGGAGGTTGGGCCATCGCCAGGCATGATTCGCTTCGGCGCGAACGAAATCTCCCTCGAGGAGGAGTTCGCGCACATGACCGTTCGCGAAGCCTTCGCGCGATGGGCGCCGGACGTCACCGACCCCATCGCCCTCGCCGCCAACGACGAGGAGGAGTACTTCCGCCGCTTCTCGCAGGACGTCGAGCCCGGCCTGGGCTTCGACCGACCGACGTTTCTCACGCACTTCCCCTCGGTGCACGCCTCGCTCGCGCGGCGCTGCGAGGACGACCCCAGCGTGTGCCTCCGTGCGGAGCTCTACATCGCCGGCGTCGAGCTTTGTAACGCCTTCGACGAGCTCACAGACCCCGCCGAGCAACGCGCACGCTTCCTCGAAGACCAGCACCGGCGCGCAGACCTCGGCCTGCCCGTCTACGAACTCGACGAGGACTTCCTGCGCGCACTGGAAGAGGGAATGCCGCCCTCCGCAGGCAACGCCCTCGGATTCGACCGCCTCGTCGCACTCGTGGCTGGCCGTGAGTGCATCGACGACGTCATCGCGTTTCCCCACCGACCGGGCGGATCTTACCCTTCACGGTAAAGAGTGAGCAGCTCGCGCGCGGCCCGATAGGGGTCAAACTCCCTTGCCAGAACCCGATCGGCGGCTGCTTCGAGCGCGCCTCCGACCTTCGTCAGCGCGTCTTCCACCAGCAGGTCGCGGAACACCAGCCGAAGCTCGTCCCGCGCGCGCGAAGCCCGACGCTCCTCCCCCGCACGAGTGACCCCGAGCCACGCCCGGTGCTTCGCGATCGCCTCGACCAGCGCGGCAACCCCTTCGCCCCGGGAGGACACGGTCTTTACCACCGGCGTAAACCACTCCTCCGTCGGCACCTTGCGTTCGGCCTCGCGGTCAAGCTGCGCGCCGTGGTGCCCAAACGAGTGCGACCCCGCGTGCAGGAGTTCGTGGTTCATTCCGACCATCATTTCGAGGTCGCGCACGGTTGCGTCCGCGCCCTCGCGGTCGGCCTTGTTCACCACGAAGAGATCGGCGATCTCCAGGATTCCGGCCTTGATCGCCTGCACCTCGTCGCCCATCCCGGGCGCCATCAAAACCAGGGTGGAGTGCGCGAGGCGCGCGATTTCCAGCTCATCCTGTCCGACGCCGACGGTCTCCACGATGATCACCCCTGCGCCCCACGCGTCGAGGACACGCACGACGTCGGCGGTCGAGCGCGACAGGCCACCGAGCTGCCCCCGGGTCGCCATCGACCGTATGAACACCTCGGCATCGAGCGCGTGGCGCTGCATCCGGATGCGGTCGCCCAGGATCGCCCCGCCGGTGAAAGGCGACGACGGATCGACCGCGACCACGCCAACCCGCTGCCCCTGCTTGCGATAGTGCGCGATGAGTTGGTCGGTGAGCGTGCTCTTGCCCGCGCCGGGGTTGCCGGTCACACCGATGATCCACGCGCGACCGGTGTGCGGGTGGAGGTCGGCGAGCGCGCCGAGCCAGTCACCCGCCCGGTCGTCGATGTCTCTCATCAAACGCGCCGTAGCGCGCACCTCGCCGTGAAGAACCCGCTCAGCCAGTGGATGCATGGCGCGGCGGGTTGTATCACACGAGGGTCGTGTCGCTTCGTCTCCTCACAGTAGCGTTGGTCGTCGGTCTCCTCGGCTGTCTCCCGGAACCCCCGCGGCCCAACACGCGCTTCGACGCGGGGCCGCCTATCGACTTTGACGTCGTCGAAGAGACCATCGCCCTCGATCGGCCGCCGGTCGATCGACCCCGCAGCACCGACCTCGGCTTCGACGTCCCCGACACCGGCAGTCCGCCCTCCGATCGACCGACACCGACCAGGGACGGCCCTGATCCGACGCGAAACTATTCGAATGGCCCTTACGGCACGCTCACCGGCGGCATCATCGTCCCGTTCGAGCTCGCGGACTGCGCGGGGACCACCTACAGCTTCGCCGGTCCGGACTGGGTCTCCGCCCGGGCCACGGTGGTGGAATTCACCGCTGGGTACTGCGCCAACTGCGCCGAGTTGGCGCGGTCGATGCAGAACAGCATCGCGGTTCCGTATCGGTCCGCGGGCGTGCGCGTGATCGGGGTGCTGACCGACGGCAATGCGCCCGGCGATCCAGCCACGCGGGCGTTCTGCCAGCAGTGGATATCGCAGGGCGGCATCACGCACCCGATGGCACTCGACCTCGCCAGTTCGCTGCGGGCGTACACCGACCGTCTCGCGCTGCCGCAGTGGGTACTGACGGATGAAAACGGACGTATCCGGTGGCGTGCGGCGGGCTCGGCCGCGGCCCTCACCGCGCTCCGCGCACAACTCGATAGCCTCCTCGCCGGGATGCCGTGACCGCGGGTCGATAGCGGTGCTACGCGGACTCTGCGCCTGCATGTACTGAAGGAGAACGATGGCGAAAGAGCCGGCAGAGAAGGTTCCCGGGCGGCTGATGCGGACGTTGAAGACCGGGTGGCTCGGAAGCGCCGTCGCATCGAGCTACCTCGGAGGCAAGCTGGTCGATCGGTTGCGAGGCAATGACGCCCGCGCGGACGCCGAACTCAGCAGACACCTTCTCAACGCGAAGCGCATCGCAGCGACCATGCAGGAGCTCCGTGGACCGCTGATGAAGGTCGGTCAGCTGCTCTCGACGCACGCCGAAGCGCTGCCCGGGGAGTACGGCGAGGTGCTGCGCTCGCTCCAGAGTTCGGCGCCGCCGATGGCCTACGAGACGATACGGGACGTCATCGAGATGGACCTCGGGGCGACGCCGGAAGAACTCTTCAAGGACTTCTCCCGCACCGCCCTCGCAGCGGCCTCGCTGGGTCAGGTTCATCGCGCGACCCTCAAGGACGGCACGCTGGTCGCGGTGAAGGTGCAGTACCCCGGCGCCGTCGCCTCGGTGGAGGGCGACCTCAAGAACATGAAGCTCGGCGCCGCGTTGGTGAAGCGGCTCCTCGCGGACGTGGTCGGCAACGATCGCCTGGACTTCACGCCGGTGGCAGAAGAGATCGCCGAACACCTCGCGCAGGAGACCGACTACTGCCGCGAGGCCTACAACGCCCAGTTACTGCACAAGCTCTTCGAGGGGCAGGACTGGGTAGTCATCCCTAAGGTGCACACCCGCTACTCGGGGCTGAGGACGATCACCTACGACTACCTCGACGGCGTTGACCTCGGAGAGGCACTGAAAAACCCTGATCAGGCTTACCGCGAGCGCGTGGTGGAGAGGCTCTCGGACGCGTATTGGTTCCAGATGTTGAAGGGGGGTGTGCTGCACGCCGACCCGCACCCGGGCAACTACCGGGTACTGCCGGACGGACGCCTCGGCATCCTGGATTTCGGCTGCGTGAAGATCTTCGACCTGGCGTTTATCGAGGCCTTTACTGCGATGGTAAAAGCCCAGATGATCGGCGATCAGGAGGCGCTCAAGGACGCCATGGTCGCGCTCGGACTGGTCTCCGATCGGGGCGACCCGCAGGAGCTCGCAGACATGGCGCGCATCGCGGAGTACTTCTCCGCGGGGCTCCAGAAGGACGAGCCGTTTGACTTCGCGGAGTACAGCTACGTGCATGGCGCAAAGGAGCTTGTGACGTACTTTCTGCAGCAACGACGGGTGCCGCCGTCGCAGCGCAACATGATCTTCATGACCCGCGTGGTGCTCGGTTACTACGAGTATTTCTCGCGAGCGCGGGCGAAGATGAACTTCCGCCAGATGGTCTGGCGCTGGATCAAAGACGACTGGACCGGGCGGGCGATCACCATCCCGCCCTACGGAGAGTGAACGGCCGATGGGACGAACCATCGTCGTGGGTGACATCCACGGCTGCGCGTTGGAGTTCGATGACCTGCTCCGCTCCGTCGGCTTCGCAGCGGGCGTAGACCGCGTCGTGCTGGTGGGCGACCTCGTTGCGCGGGGCCCGGACTCCGCGGGCGTCGTGGAACTCGCACGCTCCTGCGGCGCCTGGGCCGTGCGCGGCAACCACGACGAAAAGGTGCTCAGCTGGTGGCGCCACTCGCAGGAGCACGGCAAGCGCAGCGCCGACCGGAAGGTGAAGCTCTCCGAGCGGCACCGCGCCGTAGCGCAGGCGCTGACCGAGAGGCAGTTCGGGTTCCTCGCGGGGCTGCCACTCATGATCGCGTTGCCCGAACACGACCTGCTTGTGGTCCACGCCGGGGTTGATCCGTCGAAGGCGCCGTCGGCCTGCGACGAAGAGACACTGCTCACCGTGCGCTCCATCGACGACGACGGGAAGGCGAGCCGCAAGCTCACCGGCACCCCATGGGCGCAGCACTGGAAGGGACCCACGCAGATCGTTTTCGGCCACGATGCGCGCCGCAATCTCCAACTCGAAGACTTCGCCACGGGCCTCGACACGGGCTGCTGCTACGGCCGTCAACTGACCGCGATGGTGCTGTCCGCCGGGGAGGTCGTCCCACGCGACCGCACCGCGCGAGCCCGACTCCTCGTGCGCGTGCCGGCGCGCCAGGAGTGGTGCCCGATGGGTTCGGGCGACGGTCCCGAGTGAACTGACCCGATGGGCGACGCTCTGCCCGCGCGGCAGTGCCCCGGATGCGGCCTTGCGCTCGCGCTGCACTCCGCCGACCCGATGGCAAACGTGCTCGGCTGTGAGCGCTGCGCGCTGCTCTGGTGCGAAGCCGGCGCCCTTGGCCCGCTCGTCGGACACTGCGACGATCTCCTCGACGAGCCACCGCTGAGCCCGCCCGCCATGGACGTCGCGCTCGATGCGCGGCCCTGCCCATGCTGTCCCAACATCTGCCTCGACCGCGTCCCCTTCGCCCTCCCCCGCGGACCCTGGATCGAGCGCTGCCCCTATTGTGCAGGCACCCTTTCCCCGCAGGAAGCCCTGCCCCTGATGCGCGAGGCCATCGCCCGCCGCACCGCGCCTCGGCCGCCCCCGCTCGAGCCCCCGCGCCCGCTCGATCCAGACCTCCCCGGTTGGCGTCCGCTCTCGCTCCGACAGGCAGCCTTCGCGGTGCCAACGGCGATGCTCGCGGCGCTTGTCCTGCGCTCCTTTTCGCTCCCTGCGATGCTGCTGTATGGCGTCCGCGTGTCGCTGCACGAGTTTGGTCACGCGAGCGTTGCCTGGGCATGTTCGTGGAGGGCGCTGCCGCTGCCCGTGGGCCTCACGCTGATCTTCCCGGGGCGCTCGTGGACGGTGTTCGGCGTCATGATGGCCGCGGTGCTCGGCCTGTCTTCCCTGGGCGTCTTGCGCCGGTCGGCCGCGCTCGTCGTCGGTCCTGCGCTGTTCGCGTTCGCGCTCCTCGTCGGAACCTTCGCGCTCGACCTCGACACGCAGGAGATGTGCGTGACCTTCGGCGGATGCGGCGGCGAGTTGGTCTATGGCGCGGCGCTGATACTGCTCTTCCACCATCGGCTACCCGACCGCAGCCGATGGGACTTCTTCCGATGGGGCGCCCTCGCGCTCGGCGCATATGTGCTCGTGGATGCCGCGATGTTCTGGCGCAACTGCGCGCACGACTGGTCTCACATCCCCTGGGACGGCACCTTGGGCGAGGACGGCGACATGACCAGGCTGCGCGACCAGCACCACTGGGACGAGCTGAAGATCACCGGTCGCTACGTCGTACTCGCGCGCTTCTGCCTCGGGGTCGTTGGGGTCTGGTGGGCCACGCACCTCGGAGGCGCATGGAGGCGCGACCGGCTCAGTGCCGAGCGAACGGATACGCCGCGTAGTCCGCGCGGAGGTGTTCACCCAGCCAGGGGCAGACCTCGGTGACGCTCTGGCCGAGGGCCTGAGCGACCTTGCGGTAGGCCTCGTGACCCTGACGCGCCGAGCGCAATTCGATCAGATGGAAGAGTTCGCGAAGGTTGGCCTGAAGCACATACCTAACCCGGTAAGCGAGCGGCACGAGGTACTGCGCCTCCCACGGGTGGCTTGCGGCGATCTGTCGGTGGGGCTCGGTGATGGACTCCAGCGCATCGCGTACGACGGGGCCGAAACCCATGGCGTCGAGCTCTTCGAAAAGCACGTAGCCCTCGCGGGTGCCGAGCCGCGGGGTGGTGGCGGACACCAGCCGATGGCGCTGCAAATCGCGCCAGGCACCGTAGTCGCAGCAGACCTCGAAACGAAACTGCACCTGCTCGAGCGCCCGCATCGGGGCGTCGTGGGCACCGCGGTCGCTGAGGTAGGCTCGTACGAGTGAGAGGGCGTGCTCGGGGTCGTGCGCGGCGTGCCAGGCCTGCCGCCAGGACGCCCCGAAGAGGTCGCACTGCACCGCCGTCGCCAAAGTGCGCAGGGGGTCGGGGCTGTGATCGATGCGACGGACGAGGACGTCCTCCTGAGGCTCCGGGACAGCGTGCAGGGCGCCGCGCGCGCGCATTACCCGCTCGTGCACGCTCGTTCGGTGGGCGCTCGGAGACGTGTACTTCAACAGCGTCGGAACCATCTCCGACGCCTCATCGCGCATCGCCCCGGCCATACGGCGCACCTCTGCGAGTGGCGATCCGAGCATCTTGCCGATGTGCTGCTCGAGCACGCGGGCGTTGATGGTCACGCCCACATTGGTCGGTACTCCAGCCGGCAAGAGTCCCCGTAGCAGGTCGCACGCGTGGGCGCGCAAAGCGCCGCCGTGGGCCTTTGGGTTGGTCCCCTCGGGGACGGGGTAGCGGGCGGCCAGGGAGCGCTCGACCCGATCGGCGAGTTGCGCGTACACCGCGAGCAGACGACGGGCGTGCTTCTCGTAGCTCTCCGCGAGCGGCGCAGGCAGGCCGATGTCCGTGACGAGCGTGCCTTCATCGAAGCGCACGTATCGCGTGGACTTCTCCGTGTAGGCCGCGAGCCGGGCCTCCTCCAGCGCCTTCGCGGCCAGGATGGAGCAGCGCTCGACGGCGAGGTGCACCACCGCATGCTCGGCCACCGACGAGTGCCCGTAGCCCACCACCCACTTCTCATGAAACGCCCGGGCCTTCTCACGGGCGGCACCGAGCGTCGGCGCAGTCACCATGGCCGCGCCGACGACATCGAGTTCGTGGTCGTCGAGGAGCCGCAGGAGGTTGGTGCGCAGGTCGTCGCGCGAGCGCGAATAGAAGGCAAACAGCACCGCGATGACCTCCTCCGGGAGATCGCGCAGCGCGAATACTTCGCGGTCGAGGTTGGTGACGTAGCGGGCGAGGCGATCGTCCATCGGGTCGCAGTTCAACCGATGGCGAGCAAGAGATCGATGTTCTCGCTATTGGCGAGAGGGTGGACGCGGTGTGTCAGCACCTCGCAACCCGTGCGCGTCACCACGAGGGTGTGCTCAAACTGAGCGCTCAACCGACGGTCTTTGGTGCGCACTGTCCACTTGTCCTTGGGGTCCACTTCTACCTCCCAGGTGCCGAGGTTGATCATCGGCTCGATGGTGAAGGTCATCCCCGCGCGCATCCGAGGGTTGGCCGCGTTGCGACCGGGCTTGTAGTGCGGCACCTGCGGCTCGGTGTGAAACTTCCTCCCGATCCCGTGGCCCACGAAATCGCGCACCACCGAGCAGCCCCGCTTCTCTGCAAACTCCTGGATGGCCGTGCCGATGTCGCCGATGCGCGCGCCGTCCTTCACCACCGCGATGCCGATCTCAAGGCTCTGCCGCGCGACCTCGGTGACAAGCCGAGCCTCCGCGGACGGATCGCCGATGTAAAACGTCGCGGACGTATCCCCGTGGTAGCCCCGGAAGAGCGTCGTCACATCGACGTTGATGATGTCCCCGCGACGCAACTTCTGCCCGGCGCTAGGGATGCCGTGACAAACGATGTCGTTGACGCTCGTGCAGACTGACTTCGGAAAGCCGTGATAGTTCAGCGGAGACGGAATCGCCCCACGGCGCAGGGTGTCCTCATGGACGAGGGTGTTGATCTCCTCGGTGGTCATCCCCGGGTGGATCTTCTCCCCCACCATCATCAAGGTCTCTGCCGCCATCTGACAGGACACGCGTAGATCATCGATCTCCCGCGCGGATTTGATCTCGATCACTCCGGCCACGTCGTCTCTCCTCAAGCCCTTTGCCGCTCTACGAAGCGCTTCGCTTAGATCGCCCCGCCCACCGGGTCAACCTCGGCGACCTCTCCGATCGCACGCGCGGGGTCAGTTCCATTGCCGGGTCTGCTCGCGCTGCCGCTGAATCTCCTCCTCAGCGTGCTCCATGCCCTCCTTGGTCACGATGAAACTCACCGTGCACCGCCCCGTCGGCGTGTCGATCTGCGCTTCGAAGCCGGGCCCGCTGATCACCCCCAACAGAAGTTCGCGCCCCACTGCGCGCACTGTCCCGACCCCTTCGTCGCCCGCCAAAGAGGCCGACTCCTTGCGTTCGTGATGGAGCGCCACCGCGGTCTCGTAGAGCTTCAACGCCAGCGCCGAACTCATCGCCGCGCTGCTCTGCAACACCGCGATCAGCCGCCAGGCATGGTCTTCTCGCTTTGATCCCATCAGCTCACTCCAGCGGCTCGTCGCAACCCCGTGGGCCCGTGCGCCGCAGTTCCAGCGTTCCATCAGCGCGAGCCATCGTCAGGACGAAGCCCGCGCGCTCCCACCGCAGCGATGGTTGCCTCAGGCCCGAGTCGTCGTCCACCGCCACGCGCATCGCCGATCCCAGCCGCCTCCCCTGCGCATCGATTCGCGCCAGGTACGAGCGCGGCGCCGCGCCCGCGACGGTCTCCGACCACGAGACCCCAAAGCGCCGGTCTGCCCCCACCACCGACGCCATCGAGTCGTCCGTGTAGCGTATCGACAGGCGCTGCGCCGGACCCGCCGATGATCCCTGGAGGTTGGTCGTCAGTACGTGCAACCCGGCGTCGCCCGAGCGGTGGTCGCTCCACGCGAACAGCAGCCGATCGCCGCTGCGCGCAAGGCTCGGCGGGCCCATCACCCCACCGACCCGTTGCACCTCGAACGGCGCCCGCCGCGCGGAGCCATCAAGCGCGAGCGCCTGTCCCCGAAGCACCGAGTCGTCGCCCGCGCGCGCCGACCACGCCACCACGAACCCGTCTGGCAGAGCCACCACCGCGGGCCTCGAGCCACCCTCCGCGAAGGGCTGCCCCGGCGCATCGACGATCCCCCGCGCAGCGAGCGCGCCACCCGCCCCGAGCTGCCCCACCCACACCGCATAGTCCCCGCTTACCGCGAGTGACGCGCGGACCGCGCCGTCCCAACGAGTGGGCGTCCCGAGCGCCCCATCGAGCGCGAGCGAGCGCAGCACCGCACCGCGAGCGTCACACCAACCGACCAGCGCTACGCCACGCCGGACTGCCACGGTCGGCCCATCGGTCACGGTCCCGTCGGCGACCTTTACGGGGACGTCCGTGCCCTCCCACCAACCGTACACCCCGTCCGTCGAGCGCCAGACGAAGACCCGAACGCCGGTCGTGCCGCCCACCGCGGGTTGGTCACCGACGAAGCGCCGGGGAATACGTTGTCCGGTAACAAAGCGTGCGTCGTAGCAAGCCGTCGCCACCTCGCGTCCGCTGCCGGAACGCGCCGAAGGATGCCGTCGCGCCCACCATCGGCACCCGGGAGTCGCAGCGAGGAGTAGCCCTGCGGCGATCAGACGGCCGGGTTGTGCCACGAGGCTCCCCGGCGGGCGACCACTGCGTAGACAAGGGCGCTGACGATGTTGACGGCGACCACGGCCGCCCAGAGCCCCGACGGCGGCGCGTGCAGCGAGGTCACCACGAGCATCAACGGAAATTGCACTGCCAGCACGAGCACGAGATCGATGCGCAACGCGAGGCGGGTCGAGCCGGCGCCCACGAGGGCGTTGCCGAGCACGATCGCGAGGCCGAAGGCCATGTACGAAGGGCCCACCATCGCCAGGTAATCCTGGGCGCGCCGCACGATGACGTCCTGCGTGGTGAAGAACCGCAGGAAGTATTCCCCCGCGCCGATGAAGAGCGCCGCCAGCAACAACATCGAGGCGACGTTGTAAGCACCGGTAATCCACGCCGCGCGCCGTGCGCGATCGTAGAGCCCAGCGCCGATGTTGGTTCCCACAAGGGTCTGCGCGGCGCCGCCCCATCCCATGGAGACGAAGAGCGCCATGGTCTCCATCCGAAGGCACAGCGAGTAGGCAGTGCCCGCATCGCTATTATCTGGCGTGGTAAAAAAGTGGTGCACCAGCGCGATGACCAGGAGCACCGCGGCGATGCGCACGCTGAACTGCGTACTGGTCGGCCACGCCAGACCGACGATGCGGCGTCGGACTGCGCTCGTCGGAAAGAACGGCACCCGATGCAGCGACACTCCGAGCGAGCGACGCAGCATCCAGAGCGGCGGGACCATCACGACCGCGCGAGCGATCACCGTCGCCCAGGCGGCGCCAACGACGCCCCAGCGCGGGATACCGAGTGCCGCGGCGATGGGCGGACCCCAGGAGAAGATGGCGGGCGCGGAGCCCGGCCCGTAGACGAGGAGTACGGCGAGGAAGAGGTTGAGGATGTTGCCCGAGGCGAACACCGCGAGCGGCAACTTCGAGCGCCCCATCGACCGCTGCACCGCGGTCACCTGAAACATTAAAAACACCGTGACGATGCCGCCGACGATCACACGCAGGTAGTCCCCGGCGAGCGCACGTACGAGCCCTTTGGCGCCGAGCAGACCGTGCACGATCACGTCCGCGCCGGCGATGGCCACCACGCCGAAGACCAGTCCCATCACGGTCACGAGACCGACGCTGCCCCAGGCGACCTCCGCGACTTCACGCTCGTCGCCGCGCCCGCGTGCCTGCGCCACCAGCGTCGCCGTCGCGGAGGAAACCCCGTACGAGAGAATCGTCCCGAGCGCAGCGACCATGTCGCAGATGCCGAGCGCGTCGAGGGACGCGTCGGAGAGCACCGGAGGGAGCCTCGCGATGATGTATTGGTCCACCAGGTTGAAAACGACCTGGAGCACCATCGCCGCGGCGAGCGGGGCCCCGAAGCGAAGCACCGTCCAGCCGAGCGGTCCGTGGAGCATGCGGTCGCGGGCAGGGTCGCTAATCGGTGATTCAGCCATCGGTGAAGGCCTCGGGCCATAGCGCAATTCGCGCGCAGTCGCGACCGATCCGGGCGGGGGCAGCGGGGGCCAGGCCGGATTGAGCGAGGTCATCCACTCGAGAGGTGACCCATGCAGCACGGCTACGGCGACTGCGCGGCGATCCTGCGGTGACGTGTTCACTGCTTGCGCCGAAGCCTTGGGAGCCACTAGGCTCTGGCCCCTAAAACCGGAGGCGGTGTTCGTCGATGCGCGCGGTAGTGATTCAGTTTCCAGGATCGAACGCCGATTTCGACGCGCTGCATACGTTGCGAGACGTGGTCGGGGTGCAGACGTCTTACGTCTTTCACAAGACGCCAACGCTTCCAGCCGGAACCGATCTCGTGGTGCTTCCCGGTGGCTTCTCTTATGGCGACTACCTCCGCTGCGGCGCCATCGCGCGATTCGCTCCCGTGATGGCCGACGTGCGCCGTCACGTCGAGCGCGGTGGATTGCTCCTCGGCATCTGCAACGGGTTCCAGATACTCACCGAGGCGGGCCTGCTACCGGGCGCACTCAGCCGCAACGCGCACCTGCGCTTCGAGTGCCGCGACGTGTTCGTTCGCGTCGATGCTGACGGCCCTTTTACGCAAGAGCTGCGTGGCCGCGTACTGCGCCTGCCCATCGCCCACGCCGAGGGCCGCTACCAGGCCGACGAAGCGACGCTTCAGTCCCTCGAAGCGAAGTCCCTCGTTGCCTTCCGCTACGTACCCGCGACAACGCCGGACCCGCGCGCTCCGGCCAACCCCAACGGCTCACTGCACGACATCGCCGGCCTCTACGGCGGCCCGCGACGCAACGTGCTCGGGCTCATGCCCCACCCCGAGCGCATGGCCGAGCCGCTACTGGGTGGCACCGACGGTCGATTGCTTTTCCACTCCGCCGTGCGCGCCGCCCTCGCGCGCTAAGGACACCAAACACCGATGCGAGCGCACGAACCCGCGGTCACTCCCGAACTGGCCCGCGAGCACGGGCTCACCGATGACGAGTACGCCCTCGCCCTGAAGGCGATCGGGCGCACGCCGACATTCCCCGAACTCGGGGTGCTGTCGGTGATGTGGTCCGAGCACTGCTCGTACAAGTCGTCGCGCGTGCACCTGAAGCGCCTGCCGACGAAGGGCCCGCGGGTCATCCACGGGCCGGGCGAAAACGCGGGCGTCGTGGACATCGGCGACGGCTGGGCGGTGGTCTTCAAGATGGAGTCGCACAACCACCCGTCGTTCATCGAGCCCTACCAGGGCGCCGGGACGGGCGTCGGCGGCATCCTCCGGGACGTCTTCACCATGGGCGCTCGCCCCGTCGCGGCGATGAACTCTCTCCGCTTCGGCGAACCCACGCACCCGCGCACTCCGAGCCTCCTACGCGGCGTCGTGGCGGGCATCGCGGGCTACGGCAACGCCTTCGGCGTCCCGACGGTGGGCGGCGAGGTGCAGTTCGACGCGGCCTACAACGGCAACATCCTCGTCAACGCTTTCGCGCTCGGCACCTGCCGCAGCGACCGGCTTTTTCTCGGCCAGGCAAAGGGCGTGGGCAACCCGATCCTCTACGTGGGCGCGCGCACCGGCCGCGACGGCATCCACGGCGCCACCATGGCGAGCGCGGAGTTCGAGGAAGGCGCAGAGGCCGAGCGCCCGACCGTGCAGGTGGGCGATCCCTTCATGGAGAAGCTCCTGCTCGAAGGGTGCCTGGAGATCTTCGCCGCCGATGTGCTCGAAGGGATTCAAGACATGGGCGCCGCGGGGCTCACTTCGAGCACCGTCGAAATGGCCTCGCGCGCTGGAAATGGCGTCGAACTCTGGCTCGATCGGTTACCGCGGCGGGCGAAGCACCTCTCGGCGTACGAGATCCTGCTGAGTGAGTCGCAGGAGCGGATGATCATGGTCGCGCGCCTCGGCGAAGAGCAGCGCGTGCTCGACATCTGCGCGAAGTGGGACCTCGACGCCCAGGTGGTCGGACGCGTCACCGACACGGGCCGCTTTGTGGTGCGCGCGACGGATGGGTACGATCCGCTATCCGGCGAGCCGTGGCCCGCGGAGTCGCCGGTGGTGGTGGACCTGCCGGTGGGGCTGCTCACCGACGAGGCGCCCATGTACAGCCGTCCCTGCGTGGACGACCCGCGCCTCACCGACCGCTACGGAGTGGACGCGACGGGCCTCCCGTTCGATCCGCGCGCCGACCTGCTTGAGTTGCTCGCGGCCCCCAACGTGGGCAGCCGCGCATGGATCTACCGGCAGTACGACCACATCGTCCGCGACGGCACGGTGGTGCGCCCCGGGGCGGGCGACGCCGCGGTGGTGCGGATCTTCTGCGAAGACGAGCGCGGCCGCCGGGAGAAGTTCATCGCGATGGCGAGCGACTGCAACGGCCGCTTCTGCGAACTCGACCCGCGCACCGGGGCGGCGATGGCCGTGGCCGAAGCGTGCCGCAACCTCGCTTGTGTGGGCGCAGCGCCCATAGGCCTCACCGACTGCCTCAACTTCGGCAACCCGCAGCGGCCGGAGATCATGGCGCAGTTTCGCGACGCCATCGACGGCATCGCCGACGCATGCAAGGCGCTTGACGTCCCCGTCGTGTCAGGCAACGTCAGTTTGTACAACGAGACCACGGAGGCGAGCGGTCCTCGGGCGGTGTTGCCGACGCCGACCATCGGTGCGGTGGGCCTCTTCGAGAAGGTCAGCGACGTCGTCGGGGCGGGCTTCCGTACGGCGGGCGACCACGTGTTTGTGCTCGGTCCGCACGGCAACGACCGGCTGGGCGGCAGCGAGTGGCTCACGCGGCGCACGGGAAAAGTGTGCGGTCGGCCGC
The DNA here is from genome assembly GCA_947477565.1 of Deltaproteobacteria bacterium. Lineage (GTDB taxonomy): Bacteria > Myxococcota_A > Polyangia > Polyangiales > SCUS01. The sequence continues at coordinate 35,049 of CANJUR010000011.1, read as the reverse complement.
CCTCCATCGACCTCGCGGCAGAGGCGCTGCTGCAGTCGTTTCTGGTGCGTGCCGCGCGCGAGGGACTGCTCGCCTCGGCGCACGACTGCGCGGAGGGTGGACTGCTCGTGGGGCTCGCCGAGGCGTGCATCCTGGGGCAATCCGGGGCGGCGCTCGCGCTGCCCGCACAGTACGCCATGACGCCGGGTGGGCTCTTCGGCGAAGACCCGTCGCGGGTGGTGGTGTCGGTGACGCCGTACGTGCTCGGGCTGTTCGCGCAGCGCGTCGCCGAAGCGGGCGTGCCTTGCACCTTCCTGGGTAGGGTCGGCGGCGTGGCCCTCACGCTGGCGGACGTCGCATCGTGGACCCTCGACGAACTCCGCGAGGCCCACGCCTCGGCGCTCGATTCCATCGTCGGGAGGTAATCGCGATGCACGGAATTGATGCGGAGCACTGGCTCTACCGGCACGCGCCGCGCGAGTGGTTGCGGGCCTCTCTCGGCGAGCTGGAACAGGCGAAGCGAGCGTACGCAGCGCACAACGGGCGAGCGGGCCTCGCGGGGTGCCGACGCGCCGCGGGCGTGGCCCTCAACGGGTGGCTGGCGACCTTCGAATCTATCCCACTCGCCTACGGCCGATCGTACATGGACCACCTCGCCGCATTGACCGACGACGCGAGCGCCCCGGAGGCGGTTCACGCAGCGGCGCTTGTGCTTCGACAGACCCCCCTGCCGGGCGGGGAGATCGTTGCGCTGCGCACGGCCACCACGGACGCACGGGCGCTGGATGCGGCGGAGACGATCATGGCGCACGCGTACGCCGGCGTGCTGCGGGCCGAAGACGACGAGGGCTAGGCGCGCACTGGCCGCAGTGGTGCGGCGGTCGCATCGGTGTGGTACTTGCCCGCAGCAACGCGATGGCTGACGCAGAGCACGAGATCGAGGACGCCGCCGGGCGCATCCGGGCCAACCCCCTGCTCCACGAAATCTACCGGGACGTGTACGCACGCATCCTGGAGGAGATCCCCCCGGCGGAGTTTCCGAGGGTGCTCGAACTCGGCTCGGGCGGCGGGTTCTTCCGGGAGTTTGCTCCGCACACCATCACCAGCGAGTGCGTCCCGGTGCCGCGAGTTGACCGTGTGGTGGACGCCTGCAAGATCACCGAGCACTTCGAGCCTGACTCGCTCGACGCGATCACGGCGTTCAATGTTTTCCACCATCTGCCCGACTGCGAAGGCTTCCTGCGGGGTACGCAGACTGTGCTTCGTCCGGGCGGTCGCATCGTGCTCATCGAGCCGTGGTTCACGCCGCTTGGGCAGTGGTTCTACCGCGGGCTCCACCATGAGCCGTCGCTCCTCGACCCCGACGACTGGACCATCGCCGGCGTCGGTCGCCTCGAGGGCGCCAACTCGCGCTTACCTACCAGCGTATTCCGCGACTCGGGCGAGCGATTCGCGCGCAGCTTCCCGGGCCTCCGCGTGTTGAAACTCGAGCCCTTCCACAAGTGGCTGTATCTCCTCTCCGGCGGGCTCCGGCTCAACACCCGCATCCCCCGTCCGATCGCACGCGCCCTGGTTGCGGCCGACCGCGCGATCCGCCCCGGCGACGACGCCACCGGGCTCTTCGCACGTATCGTGGTCGAACGCCTTGCCCCTTGAAATGAGCCTTCTCGGAGAGTCCACCGCCGCCATGGCCGCAGAGATCACCCTCGACCTCGTCAAGCGCTTCCCCTCCAACGGCCCGACGGACCCGATCCGCTACTACCGTCGGCCGCTCACCGGCTGGCTCTTCCGCGAGCGCATCAACCTCGGCCTGCGAATGCTCCGCGACCTGCGCTTTGAGCGGGCGCTCGAGGTCGGCTACGGCTCCGGCGCAGTGCAGGTGCCGCTGCACGCGGTGGCGGCGGAGGTGCACGGCATCGACCTTGACGCCGACCCGACGCTCGCGACCAGCGTTCTCGACGCGCTCTCGCTCAAGTCCGATCTCCGCCAGGGATCAGTCTACGAACTCCCCTATCCCGACGCGCATTTCGACCTCGTCGCGTCGTTCTCGACCTTCGAACACCTGCACGATTTCGACAAAGCACTCTCCGAGGTTCGCCGCGTGCTGCGACCCGGGGGGCGCTTCCTCCTGGGCATGCCCGCGGTCAACAAGATGATGGAGATGTCTTTCCTTGCCATCGGGTTCAAGGGCATCGACGACCACCACGTGACGACGCCGCAGCAGGTGGCCGAGCGCTTTAACGCCAACAGGTTCATCGTCGACGACCACGCGCGCCTCACGCTCCCCATCCCGACGATGCCGGGCGCGACGGTCTACTACGACTGGCTGCTGCGCCGCACGCCCTGACCTCCTTTCCATCCCCCTCCCGCCCCCTCCGCGCGGAACAACCCGTGCACCGGATGATTGCCCCGATGGTTGCTCCGCCCGCCACCCCTCTCCCCCACATCGACCGAGCCCTGGTCTTCTTCGCCCGCCTCGGGGCCCGCCGGCCGCTCCGCGTTCTCTTCTGCACGCTGCTGGTGCTCGCGCTCTCCGCGTTCACGGCGTCGCACCTGGAGTTTCGCGAGGACTTCATCGAGTTGCTCCCCTCCGAGAGCGTGGGCGCGCGGCTGTTGCGCCGTGCGATGGCTCGCATGGGAGGCGGCAGCGCGACGATGTTCGTGGTGATCGACTCCCCCGACGCGGAGGCCAACCGGCGACTCGTCGATGCGCTCGAGGTGCAACTCCGCATGCTCCCGCCGACGCTGGTGCGAACGGTCGAGCACGGCCCCGAGGAGATCCGCCGCTTCTTCTGGCAGCGCCGCTGGCTCTACGCCGAGGTCGGCGACCTCGAGGAGATCTCCTGCGAACTCCAGCGAACTCGCCGCCGAGCCCAGCCGGGGTTCGTCGATCTCGACGACGAGCCATGCAGCGAGCTCCGCAGCGACCACGGCCGCGCCCCAGAGGCGCCCAGCACCACCGCGGCTGCCACGCCCCCAGAGCCAGAACCCGTCAACGTGTCCGCCGCCGCGCGGCCATTTCATCACTTCCGGGCGCAGCTCCGCACCCGCACCCGCGAGGTCGATCAATACCCCACCGGGTATTTCCGCAATCCCGCGGGGACCCTCTACGCCATCGTCCTCCGCTCCCCCGCGACGGGCACCGGCGATCGCATCGGCGACCGGCTGATGACCCGCGTCACGCGGATCATTCACGACGTACATCCAGAGCGCTTCCATCCCCGCGCGATGGTGGGCCTCGGCGGCGACATCCCCTGCGCCATCGCCGAGCGCGACGCCCTCAAGGACGAGGCCATCAAGACCTCTGGCGTTGCGGTGGTGCTCATCCTCGGCGTGATCGTCCTCTTCTTCCGCTCGCTCTCATCACTCGCGCACATCGGCCTCGCGATGATCACCGGGGTCGGCCTCGCCTTCAGTGTGGCCTTCTTCGCCTTTGGATACCTCAACGCATCGACGGCCTTCCTCGGCTCCATCATCGCGGGCAACGGCATCAACTACGGAATCATCTACCTCGCGCGCTACCGCGACCGCCGCTCGCTCGGCGACTCCGTCGAGGCCGCGCTGGTGGACGCCGCGGTCACCTGCCGCCGCGGTACTCAACTCGCCGCCCTTGCTGCCGCGTTCGCCTACGGCTCGCTGATGCTGACGTCGTTCCGTGGGTTTTCGCAGTTCGGGCTCATCGGCGGCGTCGGAATGATCTTCTGCTGGTGCTCCACGATGATCGTAGTGCCTGCGACGATCACCGCCGTCGAGGCCCTGCGCACGCGCCTCTTCCCCGCCCGCGCCGCGCGCCTCTCGTCGAAGCCCACGCGCACCCCCATCACCGGGGCCCTCGCGTGGATCACGGCGCGCTTCCCGAAGCAGATACTTTTCGCGGGCGCGCTGCTCTGCATCTGGTCAGCAGTTGCGCTGCCGAAGTACCTGCGCGACCCGTGGGAGTACAACTTCGCCAACCTCGGATCGCGTGGCTCGCGACACACCGGCGCCGACTCCTGGAGCAGCCGCGCCGATCTTGTTTTCGTCGGCCGCGGAGGCTCGCCGGACATCCTCCTGGCCGACCGCTTCGAGGACGTTCTTGAACTCTCCGCGGCGCTGAGGCAACGCGACCAGCAGCGCACCGGCGGCCGCTTCATCGACCACATCGAGACCGCCTGGGACCGTCTCGGCGGCCAGCCCGCCGCCATGACCCGCAAGCTTGAGATCCTGCAGACCATCCGCTCGGACATCGACGCCATCCTCCCGGAGTTGAGCGGCGACGACCTTGCGCTCGCTCGCGAGTGGCGTCCGCCGGAAGACCTCCATGCCCCGCAGCCCGACGAGCTCCCCGCCCTTGTGCGCGCCCAATTCACCGAGAAATCAGGTCGATTCGGAACGCCGGTGTTCGTCTACTACAAGCCCTGGTTCAGCCCGAGCGACGGGCGCAAGCTGATCATCGTCGCGGGCCTCACGCAAAACGTCCGCCTCGCGGACGGCCGCACGGTGCCCACGGTGAGCCGCTCGACGGTCTTCGCAGAGATGGTCCGCGCGATGAGCATGGACGGCCCGCGCGCCACCTTTGCGGCGTTCCTGGTGGTGGTGTTCCACTCCCTGCTCGCGACACGACGCCTCGGGCCTGCGGCGATGGTGCTGAGCGCGCTGCTCGCCGGGGTTCTCTTCACCGTCGGCGGCGCGGCGCACCTGCACGTGCGCCTCAACTTTCTCAACTTCGTCGCGCTGCCGCTCACCTTCGGCATCGGCGTCGAGTACGCGATGAACCTCTACGACCGCGTCGAGCACCTCGGCGACGTGGGCGACGGGCTGAGATCCGTCGGCGGCGCGGTCACCCTCTGCTCGCTCACGACCATCATTGGGTACGGCTCCCTGCTCGTGGCCGACAACCAGGCGCTGCAATCCTTCGGGTACCTCGCCGTCGCGGGCGAGGTCTCGTGCATCACCACCGCGATGATTCTCCTCCCCGCCGCGATGGTGCTCGTCCAGCGCCGCAAGGAACGCCTCCAGTGACCGACCCCCGCCGCGTTCTCTTCATCAACGACACCGCGCGCAACGGCGGCCCGGGCCGCAGCCTGCACGCCATCCTGAGCTTCCTCGACCCCGCGGAAATTCACCGTATGGTGTTGCTACCGCGGGAGGACGCCATCGCCCGACTGCTCCGCGACGCGGGAGTCGTCGATGATCTGATCATCGAGCCCGACCTCATCGAAAACGCCTGGCAGCCGTGGGACCGCGCCGTCGAGCGCATCGACCTCGACGCCCCGCTCGGGGTTCGCCTCCCGCGACTCGCGCTCAACGTCGGCCGCATGGGCCGCCTCGCCGTCACCCTCCCGCGCCTGGTGCGCGAGCGCGGCGTCGAGTTGATCTACTGCAACGGCACCACCGCGGACTTCGTCGGCGGGCTCGTCGGCAACCTCACCGGCACGCCGGTCGTCTGGCACGTGCGGTACACGTCCATCCCCACGGCCAGTGCTCCGCTGCACCGCGCCCTCGCGCACAGCCGGCAGGTGAAGCGCATCGTCTGTGTCTCCAACGCCTCCGCCGCCCTCTTCCCGGACCTCAAATCGAAGGTCGAAGTGGTGCACAACGCAGTCGATGTCGAACGATATCGCCGCGACGCCACCCGCGGCGGGCTGCGCGGAACGGTGGTCCCGCCGGATGCGTTTATCTACGGCAGCATGGGGAGAATCCTACCGCGCAAGGGGTATCCCCACATGATCCGCGCGGCGCGAGAACTCCTGGATCGTTGCCTCCCGGAGGAGCGCCACCGCCCTTACTTCGTGGTGCTCGGCGACACCCCCGCGGACCTCCCCGGCGACCACCTCGCGGAGTGCCGCGCGCTGGTGACCGAGTGCGGGCTGGATGGCCGGTTTCTCTTCCCTGGTTTTACCGAGGACGTAAGACCCTGGCTGCAGGACTTCGACGTGGTGGTGCTCCCTTCGGTGTACCCTGACCCGCTGCCGCGCACGGTGATCGAAGGCATGGCGTACGAGCGTCCGGTGGTGGCCTTCGACGTCGGTGGCGTCGGCGAGATGGTGCGCGACGGCGTCACCGGAACGCTCCTCCCGCCATCGCCCTCGACCAGCCTCTTCGCCGACGCGATGCTCTCGTATCTCCATGATAAAGCGCGGCTGGAGCGCGAGGGCATCGCCGCCCGGGAGGCAGTCATCGCAGGCTTCGGCGGACGTGCCCACGGCCGCGCGATTCAGTCACAGATCGAGCGGGCGCTTACCTGAAGAGTGAACCCACGGTGTCCGTGGTGCGCCCCTTCGCCCACGCGAGAAGCGAGCGGGTCTCATCGACGAGCATCGGGTGGTGCACGTCCGCCGGGTGGAGCGCGATGCGCACAGACACACCCACCCGCGGATAGAGCCGTCCGAGGCGCGCGTAGGCGGCGCTGGAGAGCCGACGCCCGCGGGTTCGGCTCGCGTAGTTGAGCGCCGGGCACAGCCGCCTCACGCCGCTCGACGGCTCATAGATGAAGAGTTGATCTTCCGTGTAATCGAGCCCGCGAACCCGCAGCGCCGGGAGCAGCCACGAGCGCCGCGCCCACGCCGGCGGAACGAACCCGCGCATGGGCAGATCGAGTTCGCGGAGCATGGTCATCCCGGCGTCGAGCCACTGCTCGCCGACCTCGCGGTCATAGCTGGCAAACTCGGCCTCGCCGGCGGAGACGACGCGTTGGGCAACGAAGTGCCCGAGTCCTGCGCCCGGCAGCGAGCGGTGGAAATACCCATGGAGAAAGAGTTCGTGCCCATCGGCCGCGAGGGAGCGGAGAAACTGTACGTACTCGGGGTCAGCGCTCAGGGGTCCCTGCTGGTGAAAGTCGGGGACCACGAGCAGACCCGGTTTGACCCCGATCGCGTGGCACCAGCCCAGGGCCATCTCGACCTCGGCGCGCCACCGCGGCGAGACATCATGAATGGACACATGAATCACCGAGGAGACCTCATGGCTTCTTCATAGATTGTGAACAGTTCATTGAAATGTGAACTCGCCGCGGGGATGGTCTGCGCCCGAGCTACCGCGCCAACGGTGAAGGCCCCAGGTGGCTTGTCGAGTAGCCGCTCAATGGCCAGTGCGGCTTCCACTGAAGTTGCGTCCGGGTGATAGGTGAGACCGCACTCTTCATTGACGAGTTCACCCGCCCCGCCAGCGGCGGGCGCAACCACTGGAACCCCTGACGCGAGCGCCTCCGCGACAGCAAAGCCGAAGGTCTCGACCGCGCAGCCGTGAACGAGGGCATCGGCGCTGGCCAGCGTCTGGGCGTATCGCTCGCGGTCTGTGACGAAACCCAGGAACGTTGCATCCAGGCCCAGGCGATCGGCGCGCGCTTCAAGGCGACCGCGCTCGGGCCCGTCGCCCAGCACAACGACCGCGATCGGGCGACGGGCAGCCACTCCCGCGAGGGCGTCGAGAACGAATCCCAGACGCTTTTCCAGCGCGAGTCGCCCAACGATCACCACCAGCCGAGCGCGAGGATCGATGGACTTCGCCCCGAGGAGAACAGCACGCAGGGCCTCGTCCCGCAGGCTGGGCGAGAAGCGCGCGCGGTCGATGCCAAACGGCGCCTGCACCACCCTGGGGACGCCGACCGACTCCAGTTGGAGCGCCAACCATCGGGCTGAGACCACCGTGCGATCGAAGCGTTCGGCCAGCGCGCGGAGGCCCGCCCAGAGGGGACGAAGCACCATATCGGTCCGATTTGCCCCAAGCCAACGGGAGAGAACGGGCCGTGCATACGACCCGATCTGGTCTGAATGGAGAACGAGCGCACGCACAGGAACGGTCGTCTGAGTCGCGGCGATGTACGCGGCGAGGTATGGCGACGAGGCCTGCAGCACATCGGGTCGCTCGCGAGTGATCAGTGCACGCAGGGCCGGAACGTCCCAGAGTGCGTGGTAACTGGGGTCGTAGGGCATGGCGGGGCCCTTGACTCGAATGAGCCTTCCGCCCTCGACGGTGGACTCCTCGGCGCGTGGGCCGGGAGCGACAACCACCACTTGATGGCCACGCAATGTCCCCTCCCGGAGGAGCTGTGTTAGGTACGCGCGCACGCCGCCGCCCCGTTCAGAGAAGAACTCCGTCACATCGAGAATCTTCACGGCGACCGCTTCTACCAGAGCTTCCGGGATTTGCTTCGTCAGGACGCTTCCAATGAACGCACCCAACAACCCCGGCCAACGACTACGCGCCTCCGGCAGCCGATGGCCCAGGCGCATCGCGATTCTGAGTGACTATGTACGGCTGCCGTATGCCAACGGCGCCACGTTTGCGACACAGTTTCTCTATCGCGAGCTCACGAAACGCGGCCACGAAGTGACCATCATCGGCCCGCGCGACCCCGACGCGAAGCCCGAAGATCTCCCCGAGCGGCACATCTGCCTGCCGAGCGTTCCACTTCACAACCACCCGGGCGTGTACATCCCACTGCCCCTCGAAGGCATCCTGCGCTCGAAGCGCGACTGGGACTTCGACGTGGTGCTGGGTCAAACCGCCACCGAGTTGATGGAGCTGGGCCTTTGGCTGCGCGCGACCCGCGGCATCCCCCTCGTCGCGGTCAACACGGTGCACCTCCCGAGCGTCTATCCTGTCGTCATGCCTGAGTCGCTACACGACTCGAAGGCTGCGCACTGGCTCTTCCAGAAGTCCTTCCTGAAGCTCGGTGACCGCACCTCTGCCAGCGCCTACAACGGCTGCGACGGCCTCATCGTCCTGTCCAATGGACTGAAGCATTACTGGGAAGAGCGCGGCGTCACCACGCCGATCCACGTCATCCCGCGCTGCGTGGAGCCCAAGATCTTCGACACCGCGCCCGGGCCGGACCCATTCCCCCGTGGCTTTCGCAAGGGCGCTCGCCTGCTGGTGGTCTGTCGCCATACCCGCGAAAAGGCCGTTGAGCGCCTTCTGGAAATCTTTGCGCGCTACATCGCCCCGGCCAACCCCGATGCGACGCTCACTCTGCTGGGCGACGGCCCCGACCACGACCTCTTCCGCCACACCGCCGAGCAGCTTGGCATTCGCGAGAAGACCCACTTCCCCGGTGAGTTTCCGCTTGGAGCGCTGCCGACCTGGTACCACCACGCCGATCTCTTCACGTACACCTCCCTCTCGGAAACCTATGGCCAGGTCGTGAGCGAGGCCCTCTGGTCTGGCCTCCCGGTGGTGGCCTTCGCCGACGGCATGGGCGTCTCGCAACAGGTCGAGCACGACCTCACCGGTCTCCTGGTCGAGCCGGGCCCGGACGCCGAAATGGCCGACTGGCGCTTCGCCCGCGCCGCAGTTTCGCTGCTTCGCAACCCGCGAAGACGGCAGACGCTCGCCACCCAGGCCGCCGCCCGCGCACACGACCGCTCGGCCCCAAACAAGATGCTCGAGCGCTTCCTCGAGGCATTCGACGCGGCCCGCGCACACCGCGACGCCAACCCCCCGGACATGAGCAATCCCCGCCTCGCGACTGCCTTTCACGGTGGTCGCTGGATGGCGATCAATAGCCTCGTCTATGGCCTCGGGCACCTCCGACCCCCAGCGGTCGTCAACCGCCACGGCCGCCGACAGCCCGCCTGGGCCGACCTGCCGGACGTCCCCGCCCCCCGAGCGCCCGCGCAGGCCCGTCTCGGCTGAATCTGCGCCCCGCGCGCTGCTAGTGTGCGCGCGATGAAGCTCTGCGCCGTCTCCGTCGACCTCGATGAGGTCCCCTGCTACCACGCGATTCATGGACTCCCGATGCCCGCCGACGACAGCGCGCACGCGGTCTACACCCGCGCGGTGCCCCGGCTCGGGGAACTCTTTACCAGCCTCGGTATTCCTGCCACTTTCTTCGTGATCGGCCGCGACCTTCAGGCGGGCATCGCGCGCTCGGCGGTGCTCGGCCTGGACCGCGCCGGCCACGAGTTGGGCAACCACAGCCAAAACCACCGGTACGACCTGGTGCGCCTGGACGCCGACGCGATGCGCTCGGAGGTGAGGGAGGCCAGTGACGCCCTCGCCGGCGTCCTTGGGTACCGCCCGGTGGGTTTTCGCGCGCCCGGCTACACGATCACCGACAAGCTCTTCGACGTACTGGCGTCGGAGGGCTTCGCGTACGACAGCTCGGTCTTCCCGTGTCCGGCCTATTACGGAGCAAAGACCGCGGCGATCGGTCTCATCGCTGCCCGCGGACGAACAAGCCGCTCCATCGTAGACCGGCCGGCGGTGCTGTTTGCGCCTGCTGATCCTTACCTCCCGGGGCGGCCGTTCTGGCGTCGGGCGACGCTCGGCTCATCGATGATCGAACTTCCGATTGGCGTGACCCGTGTCGCCCGCCTCCCCTTTATCGGCACGACGATATCGCTGCTCGGGCCTTCGCTGGCCCCGCTGCTCGCGCGCCAGATGCTGGGCCGCCCGCTGGTCAACCTGGAGTTGCACGGCCTCGACCTTCTCGACATCGCAGACGGTCTCCGCGCGCTTGCTCCGTACCAGCCAGACCTGCGCGTCCCGGTGTCGCGCAAGGCCGCCGCCCTGCGAGCGGTCCTCGGCACCCTGCGCGATGCCGGCTACGACTTCGTAACGTTACGCGAAGCCGCGGCGGCCTTCGCACATCGGACGCGCGGCTGATCCCGTAGAGCTCTGGAATTCGCCCGCAGGCGCGGCCTGCAGAGCATCCACGCGACCGCTGGGGACTGGTGTTCTGCCCGAACGCTCAGGTCCCATAACGGTCTCGCATAAGCGACAAAACCGCTATAAATGCAGTGTTTTTCGCGAGAGACGATCCTTCGGCGATGGCCGAAGAGGCGTGGGAAGCATCCCCGCTGGGGGTGCGATGTGCTCCATGGTTGCGCAGAAAATGAGCAGGTTCGCGCATCTGGTACCTATCCAAGCGCATTGAAGGATGTATCTTCCCTTTGTCATTCGATCCGATGGGGGATCGAAACAGCAGAGGTGATGAGCGATGGCGAAGGCAAAAGCACCGGCCAAGAAGGCCGGTAAGACCGTAGTGAAGAAGTTGACCAAGGCCGGCCTTGTGCAGGCACTTCAGGAGTCGATTGGCGACTCCGTCTCCAAGGCCCAGGTCAAGTCGGTTCTCGAGGCGCTCACCAGCGTCGGCGAGAAGGAGCTCAAGAAGAGCAAGGTGTTCGTGCTGCCGGGCTTCGCGAAGTTCGTCGTCGCGGAGAAGCCGGGCCGGCCGGCCGGGAAGTTCATGAACCCGTTTACCAAGCTCGAGGAGCAGCGCGCCGCCAAGCCCGCCTCGAAGACCGTGCGCGCCCGGCCGATCAAGGCCCTCAAGGACGCCGTCAACTGATTCCCTGGTCGGTGCACTCGCACCGATCCCCCGCCTTCCCTTCACACTTCAATCGACATGGTCGGGTTTCGGTTGTCTGATAGCTTCTTCGAAGCAAACCATGACAACCGAACCTCGTTTGATGCTTATCGGCATATTGGCCCTCTTCGCGTTCGGCTGTAGCCGTCCCGAATCGCCACGCATCACTCCCCGCTCCGCCGATGTCACCAGCGCCACCGCCGAAGGCCTCGGCCTGCGGGTCCATTGCCTGGTACGTAATGGCAATAGCTTTGGCCTCACCATTCAAAGGGTGAGCGTTCGTCTCACTCTCGCAGGCCGCGACCTCGGCCTCACCGAACTCCGCAGCGCCCTGCGGCTACCACCGAACACCGATGTCCCAATGGATATCGACGTGCGCGCAGCCTGGGGCGACCTCGCCGGCATCATCGCGATCTCCGTCTTCAATGAGAACATCCCGTATCGAATGGACGGCAGCGCTCGGGTCGGCGGCGAGCGACTCAACATCGACGTACCGTTCACCCTCGAGAGCACCCTGCCCCGACGGATTCTGCTCGGCGCCGCGAGCAGCGTGGTGCCCGGACTGCCACCATTGCATTGAAGATTGGGGGCGAATCGCCCTCGAAGGGAGCCCGCGCGGGGGTCCGCGGCGCCCCGGCTTCTGGGGCCTTCAGACGGAATCGCGGCGACGCAGCAGAATGCCCATCAGCCCAAGGAAGAGCAGCAGCATCCCCGCAAGGACGCCGTTATGGATGGCCGGCTGATCCCATGTAGCGAAGCCCCATCCGCCGGAGCGCACGGTCGTGCGTGAGATCTCCTCGACGGCGCAGTTGAACATATTGGCGCCATTGTGGAGGCTGACCCCGTTGCTTCCCGGCGGCGCGCAGGTCTGGATACGCCACGGCACCTCGAGGGTGTCGCGCTCGGCGGACATCACACCCTCAAACGACCAGCGCGCCGGCATCGCCGCCATCAGCACGGAGAGCCAACTCTTGTTGGTCATCGGGACAAGCAGGCCGCCCAGAACAACCTGCGGGATAAGCGCAATGGGGGTAAGCGCCATCGCGGCCTCGGAGGAGCTCACCGCCGTGGAGATCACCAGCCCAAGCGCTACGCCGGACATCGACGTGAGAATCATCGAGCCGAGCATCGGAGCGAAGGCGCTCATGGTGCCGTTGCCGAGCTTCAGCGAGAAGTAGACGATGGTCAGAAGCACCGTGCACTGCAGTACGCAAAGCAGCGAAAGCAGCACGAACTTCGACATCATGTAGTTGAAAATGGAGAGGTTCACCATCCGCTCGCGGCGGTAGATGGCGATCTCCGAAACGACCTCGCGGGCCGCGTTGCTCACACCAAACCAGAGCGATCCCACGGTGAGGAAAAAGATTGCTCCACGGAAGTCGTCGACCTCCACGAAACGACTCGGCAGGAGAGCGCACACCTGCTGCGTCGTCGCAGTGACGGCGTTCTCCATCCCGAGCACCTGGTTCTGGCACCAGAGGTTTGGGACCTTCGGCGAGTCGTAGAAGACGGCCGCCAGCAGGCCACCGATGATCGGTGCCTGAAGCAGCATGATCATCAGCCCGGAGACATCGCGGGATTTGATCTTGGAGTAGCGCGCGAGCAGCAGCGCGAACTGGCGGATGAGCGGCACCGCGGAGCGTGTCGGCGGCCTGGACTGGCCGGGTTTACCGGGCTCACGCTTGGCCGAATACATGCTGCGAAAAACGGTGTTGTCAGGGCGGTAGAATTCCGCGCGCCACTCGCGGGCGGCACCGAGGCGGGCCTCGGACTTGTTGGGAAACTGCCCCCGCTTGACGACGTCCTCTTCGCGGTTTTTGAGTTGGTCGAACATGTCGCGGGGGTTGTCGATGGGCTGCCCCCGGTAGCTCGCGAAGAAGTCGTAACAGTCTTTGCCGGACGGGCCGAAGTACACCGGCTCGCCGCCGAAACCCATGATGAAGGCGAGGTTGAACTTCTCGAACTCCTCCTTCGCGGGCTGGTGAATCGTGACGATGATCGTCTTGCCGTACCGCTTGGCGAGGTTGGAGAGCAGGTCGATGAGCGCAACGGTGTCGTCCGCCGCGAGGCCCGACGTAGGCTCGTCGAGGAACATCAACGCCGGGTCGGTGACGAGCTCAAGCGCGATGTTGACTCGCTTGCGCTGGCCACCGGAGAGCACCTTCTTGATCGGCGACCCAATGATGGTGTTGGCCAGATGGTCGAGCCCTAGGTCTTTCATCGTCTGCTGGACGCGACGCTCGATCTCCTCCTCGGAGTAGTCCGAGGGCAGACGGAATTTCGCGCTGTACCCGATGGCCTCCTTCACCGTGAGTTCGGGGTGCAGCAGGTCGTCCTGCGGCACGTAGCCGATGCTCCCGCGGAGCGCGTCGTAGATCGCGTAGAGGCTCTCGCCGTTGACCCGCACCTCGCCAGAAGTCGGCCGGAGGTACCCGTTGAGAACCGTGAGGAGCGTCGTCTTGCCAGCCCCGGATGGGCCCATCAACGCGATCAAGTCACCGGGTAAGGCCTTGAAGGTGACCTTGTGCAGAAGGATCTTGTCCGTGCCCGGCTTGTCGCGATCGGGGACCTTGAGGAAGAGGTCGAGCGCCTCGATCTCCACGAGGTTGGCACTCTCGAATTGGCTCTCCTGCTCGATGTAAGCCGCGATGGCGTTACCCTGGAGATCGACCACAACCGGGTATGGACCGATGAAGATCTTGGTCTTCGGCGCGACCGCCACGGTCTGCCCGGGGACGAGGCGCTGCCCGTTGACATAAGTGCCGTTGGTGCTGCCGAGATCGCCCACGATGAGCGTGCCGTCCGGCGCTCGCATCACCGACGTGTGGCGGCTGGAGACCTGCGGATACGGCAACACGATGTCGCAGGTTGGTAGACGCCCGACAATCGCGATGGCCTTGCCGGCGCCGCTCAGGTCGAAGGACCCGAACATCGTCTTGTGAGCACCGGCCTGCGCCTGGTTCTGCGGACCCGACGTCGGCATCGGCACGCCCTGGAGCGATTGCATCGGGTTCTGCCCCTGCAAAGACGCCCCCTGGATCGACGGTGGCATCGGATTGGCGTGTCCCATGCCGCCCTGCGCCGTCGGCGGAAGGTGTCCACCGCCCATCATCTGTCCAGCCGCCGCGCCCGCGAGTTCCATCAGGACCGCGCTCGGAATCCATACAGCGCCGAGCGAGTAACCGCCCGCGGCGTCGATCGGAATCGGCTGGTTGGGAGGCAAGCGCTGCGAGTTGCGATCGAAGGTCCCGCTGCGGCTGCCCAGATCGGCGACGGTGCGGGCGGTGAGGTCAACGCGAAGGTGGGTGCCGCTCACCGTCGTATGCGACACGACCACCTGCGCGCGCCCCGGATCACGCCCGACGGTCACTACGCCCGGCCGTTCGAAAGGCAGCGCCGAGCGATCGAGAAACAGCTTTGAAACTTCCGGGGACTCAAGCGGAACCTTCGCCCCCCCGAGCATCACCCGCGCGTGAAAACCAGCCAGTTGTACGGACTCGTTGGGAGCTAACTGGCGACCATCAACCTCGGTTCGCCCCTGCGCGAGGTCTTGCAGCCAGAGGCCGTCGCGCCACATGAGTTGTGCATGGCGTGGTGCGACTCCGGGGCCCTGCACCAGGAGGTCACATCCGGGCGCTGCCCCGATGATCAAATGCGTCTTCGTCGGCATGGCGCGGCATTGTACCGAAACACCGCTGGGATGGAACCAATCTCCCGCGAGCCCGAGAGGCCCCTACTCGACCTCGTCGGTGATTCGAATACCTGTCGTGAGGTTGGACACCTCAAAGCGGGAGTAGAGGTTGTCCCGATCGAGGTCGCCCTGAGCCACCGCGTAGTACCAGAACCCCTGCTGAACGGCCGGAAGCGCGGCGTATCCGAGAGTGGGGACTGCCCCGCCGACGGACGGAGTCACCCCGGGGCGACCGGCGATGGTCTGGTACGAGTACCGCACCCGCCGCCGGGGGCGAACGCCCAGCTGATCCCAGGACCCAGGGAGGCTCGCGTAGAAGTCCACCTGACCATCAGCGTCACGGGTTGCCAGGGCAGGCCACCAGTTGCTGCCGAGCGCCCCGGAGGCCCCGTTGGAGGTGCCCGCAAGGGCGTGATCGCTGGAGGTATCCGCGTACGTATTGAACGTCGCACGGTAGCTCTCTTGCGCGGACATGATGCGCCCGAGCACCTCGGAGGCCTCGAGCGCAAACGAGCGGTAACGGCTTCGCGAGTAGAGCGGCATCGCGATGGCCGAGAGGATCCCGATGATCACCACCACGACCATCAGCTCCACCAGCGTAAAGCCTCTCGAGCGCGTCTCTCTTCGTGCGGTCATCCGGTCCCTGTCTGCGTAGCGAAAGAGAGCCACGCGATCGCTTAAGAGTACGCGCTCGCCCCTTCCCGCGGCAACCGCCCTTCCATCCAGCCCGAACCGCCTAAGCCACGGAGACTTCTAGCAGTGCGCTCCATCGTGCTAGGCCCTCGCAGGTGCCCATGCGATCCCGATGTTCTCGCGCCTCGCTGCTCCCGACCTCGGCCGCAGTGCTGGTGTTCGCCCTCGCTGGCTGCGACGCCGGGCCCTCGACCCGCGACTGCAACCCCAGGCTCGCCTACTGCGACGGGCCGTTGGACGCGAACGTGCCCATCGACGTTCCGCGCCGGGGCGACGTCCGCCCCATCGATGTCACCGACCTCTACACCGGGCTGGTCTCGGTCAGCATCTCCCCGGCGAACCCCACGCTCGTCGTGCGTGGCGCCACCGCATCCCAGCCCTTCACGGCCAGCGGGTTGTACTCCGATGGCACGCAGCGGCCCCTCTCACTCGGCACCTGGACACTCACCCGCGCACGGGCAGGCTCGATCGATGCGGCCACCGGGCGCTTCACCGCCACGGGCCAGGTCGGCGACGTCACCGAGGTGCACTTCGAACTGCCGCGCCCGGGCGCGGACTCCCTGCGCGCGACGACCGTGCTCACCGTGCGCTTCGAGCGGGACTTCTACACGGCGCCCAGTACCGAAGCCGATCAAGCACGCTTCGTGACCGTCACCACGGAAGCGACGCGCGAAGTCGCGGTGCGCTACCCCCTCGCCAACGCCGTGGTCCCGCAGAACGTCGCACCCCCCGATGTGCAGTGGGAGCAAGGCACCGTAGGGGATGTCTACCGCGTGCGCCTCAGCAAGCCGCACGTCGCAGTGACCGGATACATCACCCACAGCGGCGCAGCCTTTCGCTTCAACTGGACCGTGGACCCGGCCGGCTGGCGCGCGCTGGTTGAGTCCGATCTTGACGACCCGATCACCCTGAGAGTCGATCGCGCCACGGTCGGTGCGGCGATCGAGGGCACCGCCCGCACGATGCGCGTCGCGCAGGGCTCCCTCGCCGGTGCCGTCTATTACTGGGACCTCCGCGCGGGCAGGATCCTGCGCATCCGCGAGGAGCCGTCAGGGCCCGTGCGCGAGGACTTTCTACCCCGTCCACCCGCACGCCCGACGGGCGACCGCAGCCGCTGCGTCGCATGCCACACGGTCTCCCGCGATGGACTTCAGATGGCAGCGGAGCTCTGGGAAGGACAGGGCCCATCAGCGGTCTTCGACCTCGGCACCGACCTGACGCGCGACCCCGCGCCCACGCGCTTCCCGGTGGTCAACTCGGCCGCAGCGCCGTCGTGGGTGTATGCGTCGTTTAGCGCCAACGCGACGCGGCTCATCGCCAATCGGCTCGGCGGGCTTTTCCTCGTTGACCCCGCGACCGGCCGGACGGTGCCACCCGCGGCGGGAACGCTTCCGCAAGGAAACAGCGTTCAACCCGCATGGTCGCCCGACGGCAACACCATCGCGTACATCTCCGAGGCGATCGGCGACGGACCGACGGCCTTCGCCGCGAGCAACCTATCCACGCTGCCGGTCACCGCCCCGGACAGCTTCGGCGCGGTCGCCCAGCGGGTGCAGGGCAACGCGCTCATGGCCCAGCGCGAGGGCGGCCGCGCGCTCGCGTACCCAACCTGGACGCCAGACTCACGATGGCTCGTATTTCAGCACGGCCCTTACAGCGAGAGCGATCGCGCCGGAGCCACGGGAGCAACGCGGACTCGGTTTCCTGCCGCGCTCTACATCGTGGCACCAACCGGCGGCACGCCGACCCGGCTCACCAACGCCTCCGCCGACGAGCGCGAGGACGACGCGTACTTCCCGAACTTCTCGCCCTTCGTGCAGGGCGGGTATTACTGGCTCGTGTATTTCTCCCGCCGCGACTACGGCAACGCTCAGGCGGGTACCCGCGGGTCTGGACGGCGGCAACTCTGGGTCACCGCGATCAGCACGAGCGTCGTGCCGGGCACCGATCCGTCTGGGGTCTCCTACTGGCTGCCGGGACAGGACGTCGGCAGCGACAATCTGAGCGGGTTCTGGGCGCCGCAGCCGTGCCGCCCGCGAGGCGTGGGTTGCACGGTCTCGAGCGAGTGCTGCGCGGGCACCTGCGGGCCAGACCCGAGAGGAACCCTCGTCTGCAATCCCCCTCCCCCGGAGGCGGCGTGCCGCCGGGAAGGTGAGCGCTGCGGAGCCAACGCGGACTGCTGCGACGGATTGAGTTGCGCGGCCAACGTCTGCCTGCGACCTCCAGGCTGACGTTGCGCACGGAGGGTTTGAGCCTCCGCCGCCGCATCCGGTAGAATGATGGTCGACGGCGGTCTCCGCGGGGGTTTCTCCTACGCCTCGACCACCGCCGAAGCCTGCACCCTCCATGACGCTATCCCTTCGACTCCTCGCCGTACTCGCACTGAGCATGATGCTCGGATGCACCACCGAGACACCGGCGCCCCCGCTGCCGGACGACGCCGCCATCGATGCAGAGGCTGACGATCAGCCCGCGGTGACGACGGATCAAGGTCCGCGGGGAGAAGGCACCTGCGAAGCCGACTTCGACTGCGATGATGGGCGGTATTGCAACGGCGCAGAGCGCTGTGTGATGGGCCGCTGCGCCAGCGGAACGAGTCCCTGCGACGACCGATACAGCTGCACCCGCGAGGTGAGTTGCGACGAGGACACCCGCGTCTGCACGCGCGTCTCCGACGATTCCGTGTGCGGCGACGGCAACGCATGCAACGGCACCGAGCGCTGCGACCCAACCACCCCCGGCGCGCTCGCCGGGACAGGCTGCCAGCCGGTGCGCGTGGATGACCAGATCGACTGCGACGACCGCAATACCTGCACCATCGACTCTTGCGACACGCGCCTCGGCTGCGTGCACTCGCCGCGCGACCTCGACGGCGACGGGTACATCGCCACTTCGTGCACGAGCGACGCAACCCCGCGAGGCACGCCCGGAACGGACTGCAACGACAGCGATCCGCGGGTGTTTCCCGGGGCGCCGGAGGTCTGTGACGACGGTCGCGACAACAACTGTAACCTCCTCGTGGACTTCGCGGACACGACCGCCTGCCGACCGACCAACGACGTCTGCGAGCGCGCGCAGGAGATTCGCGTCGGCGCGCCCGCGACGTACTCGGTGACCGGATCGACGGTGGGCCTCGGTGCGACCTTCGCGGTCGGCTGCGGGCGCGCCGGGCAAGCGGTGGCGCTCTTTCGCTTCACCCTGTCCGCGGCACAAGACGTCGCGGTCACCGATGACGACACCGCGACCCCGGCCGGGATCATCGCCCTGCTCTCCGCCTGCACCCCGACGGGCGAATTGCGATGCGCTCGGGGCGTGTCTGCGACCGCACCACAGTTGCAGGTGCGCTCACTCGCCGCCGGGACGTATTTCCTGGCAGTGCAGACGAGCACCCCGCGGATCTTCCGCCTTCGGCTCACTCTCGGTCGGCCGAGCACTGCGCCGGAGACAGACCTCTGCCCGATGCCTGGTTCGGTGCCTGCGTTTGATCTTGCCGACGGGTTGGCGCACCCGGTCTCCTTCGCAGGGCTACTCCCAGACTACTCCCTGAGTTGCGACACCGGCGCGCCGACCGCCGACGCGGTGATTCCTCTCACCCTCCCCGCTTCGCGCAACGTCACCATCACCGTGACCGGGCCAACCAGCGAACGGGTCACCGTCGCCCTCTTCCGTTCGCCCTGCGGCGTCGCATCGAGCGAGGTGCGCTGCGCCACCGCGTTGACCCTTGCCCGCATGGTGCAGCGACCACTCGAAGCAGGTGCCTACTTCGTAGTCGTACGAAGCGGCACGGCGCGGGACGTCACCGTACAGGCCACAATTACCGACCCGACGATGCGCACCGTAGGAGACGTCTGCCCCGGCGTGGAGGTGCTACCCGATGGGCCCGCGATCGTAATGACTCCCTCGCGCTTTGAGACCTTCCCCGACCAGGGGACCAGCTGCGGCTCAAACGGCACCACCGACGGATGGACCGACATGATCGCGCGCTTCACCCTCACCGGACCGCGGGATGTAACCGTCAGCGTGACCGGCTCGGGCACCGCGTCATTGCGTCTCCAACTCCAGTCGGATTGCACCGCCCGAACCTCGGTGATCGGCCCGTGCATCAACGGCGCATCCCCCGTGCGTCGCTACCGGGGCCTCGGCGCAGGGACGTACTTCGTGATCCTGGAGAGCAACGCTCCACCGCCCTCGCTCGCGGTCGCGGTGACCACCACGGCGCCCGGCGTGCGGCTGCCCGGCGACACCTGCCCGGGCGTCGACGCGGTGCCCGACGGCTCGCCGGGTGTCGTCACCCTGGCGGGGCTCGACACCACCTCTGACATCGGCACGTCGTGCGGATCGATGCGTCCGACAGACAACTGGACCGACTGGGTCTTCCACTTTCGTCTGACCACACCGCGCGACGTCACCCTCACCATGCTGGGCGGAACCGCGCTCCGTATGCAGCTCTTTAACAGTTGCGGTGTCGGCGCGATGTCCATCGGCGGATGCATCTCGGGGACGTCCATCACCGAGCGGAGGTACCGCTCGCTGCCGACCGGCGATTACTACGTCGTCGGCGAGCAGGCCGGTGCGAGCGGACCTGTGGGCACGGCGCGGCTTCTCGTGGTGACGAGCGACCCGGGCGTACGCGCGATCGGAGACACCTGCGCGACCGCGGCGACAGTGACCCCGGACGGGCCCGCGATCGTGCTCCCGGTGGCGACCTTCGACCCCGTTCCGGATCACGGCACGCCGTGCGGTTCGTCCACCATGAGTACGAGTGCGTGGACCGACTTCGTCAGCACCTTCACACTCACTGCTCCTCGCGACGTCACGGTCACCCTGAGCGCCACGCCCGCAACGCAACTCTTCGCTGCCCTCGAGCGTACCTGCGGAAATGGTGCGTCGATCACCGGGGCCTGCCTCGCGAGCCCGTTCGGCGGGACTTGGGTGCAGCGCTACCCCTCGCTGCCCGCGGGAACCTATTCCATCGTGGGAGAAGCTCGATCGTTCGTGAGCGGTACGGCACTCAGCGTGGGCGTGTCCACGCTGGCCGCCGGCACGATGCCAACCTACCGCCGCACGGATCCTCCCGCGGAGGTCACTTTCGTGGACGCCTGCGCGGCTCCCGGCGCCCGGCGCGTGCTGCAAAACGTCGACGACTCACAGGTCACGGACGTGGTGCCGTTTCCGTTTCGCTACTGGGGAAACATCGTCGCGGCGGTCAACATCACCTCCAACGGCTTCATCAACTTCGATGGCGTGAGCGCAGCCTCCACGTCGGGTTTGATCCCTGACCGCGGGACCCCCAACGGCGTGGTGGCCGCGTACTGGCTCGACCTGCTCACGCGAGACACCGGCGTCTGCATCGCCACCGTCGGCGTCGCGCCCAGCCGGCAGTTTGTCGTCGAATGGGATGACGCTTCTTATTATCCAACACGCACCGGCAACCTGACCTTCGAGATCGTTCTGAACGAGGGAACCAACACCATCGACATGCTCTATCGAGCGCTCGGGACCACGGCCAGCGGGGTGACCCTCGGACTCGAGACCGTCGATGGCACGGACGGCGCGGTACTTTGCAGCGGCTCGACGGCGTGCCCCGTCGCAACCGGAACTCGGTTCCGCTGGGTCCCGACCCCCTGACGGCGAACCGAATACTTGAAGAAACGATGCAAACCCCGATGAAACTCTCGTCGCGCGCCCTGCCCCTCCTCGCCGCCCTCGCCGCCTGCAAGGAGGCACGCCCGCCGGGCCTGGTCCTCCTGGCCGGTGATGTGCCGATCGTCATCGCGGACAGCGGCAGCACCAAGATCGACGTCCCCGTCCGCGATGTGGCCGCGCCGACGGACCGCCCCGTGACGGGCATCGACGGCGGCGTACGCCCGGACACCGGCCCCCTGGTCCAAGATCCGTTTCGCCCCATCGCACCGCTCTCCGGCAACTACGTCCGCGCGCTCCGTCCGACCTTCCACTGGAACGAACTCGCCGGGGCAACCTCTTACCGTATCGAGTATTCGTTGACCCGCGCCTTTGGCACCGTCGAGTCATCGGCGACGAGCACTGGCACTACCCTCACCCCGGCCGCGGACCTCCCTCGGGGCCTCCGCTGGTGGCGCGTCGTCGGCTTGAGCGGCGCCAATGCCCTACGCACCACCGTCGCCTGGCCCGTGACGATCGGGCGCGCGCGACACGACCTCAACGGCGACGGACAGGCCGACATCGTGGTCGGCGCACCCGGTCGCGACACCGGCAACGCAACGCCGACGGGCGAGGTGTACGTGCACTTCGGCGCCGGCACGGTACCCGCGACGCCCAACCTCACCCTCACGGCGACGGCGCAAGGCGAGCGCTTCGGAACGGCGATCTCGACCTCCGGCGACGTCAACGGCGACGGCTACGCCGACCTCCTGGTGGGCGCCGGATACTTCCACACAGGCGACCCGGCAGAGATGGGCGAAACCGGGCGCGCGGCGCTCTACCTGGGCGGCGGATCCATGTCGATGAGCCCATCCCTGCGCATCAGCGCACCGGCCCTCAGCGGCGGGTTCGGGCGCACGCTGAGCATCGTGGGCGACGTCAACGGCGACGGCTTCGCCGACTGGGTCGTGGGCGCACCTTCGCTCGATCGTCTCTCCGGTCGCGCATGGCTCTACCTCGGCGGCGCAACCCCGGACGCAACGCCAGACCTGGAGTTGTCCTACGCGATGCCCGGCGACGCCTTCGGAGCCGCGGTCGAGGGTGCCTCAGACCTCAACGGCGACGGCTTCGCGGACATTGTGATCGGTGCGCCCCAGACGGTGAGTTCGGCCACCGGTGAGGTGCGGGTGTTCTTCGGTGGGGCGACACCCAACGGCAGCGTCGACGCCAACCTGGTCGGCGGAGCCAACGACTACTTCGGCTTCGCAGTGGCGGGTCTCGGGGACTTCAATGGCGACGGATACGGTGACCTCGCGGTCGGCGCTCCCTCCGTTGCGGGCCGGGGTCAGGCCGTGGTCTTTGCAGGCGGCGCCGGGGCGCTCAACCAACGGCTCCTCGAGGTGCGCGGCGCGATGATCGGGACCGTTGGCGAGAAGCTCGGAAACTCCCTCGACGCCGCGGGTGACGTCAACGGCGATGGCTTCGCAGACCTCGTGCTCGGCGCCATCAGCAACGCTACCAACGGCCCCGACACCGGGCGCGCGTACCTCTTCACCGGCGGCGCTACGCCCGGGCTCACCCCGGCGGTCGTCTTCAACAGCACCGACGCTTCGGCCGGCAACGTCGCCAAGTTCGGCGACCGTGCCGTGGGCGCAGGCGACGTCGATGGCGACGGCTTCGATGACGTGCTCATTCGTGCGGCGCGGGCCCCCGCCAACGTCGGACGCGAGGGCGGTCCCGGCGCCGTCTACCTGTACCGCGGCGGCGCGACTCTGAGCGCAACGCCCGCCTGGACGTCCGTCGGCGTCGGCACCTCGCAGGTGAACGAATACGGCTACGGCCTCGCGCTCCGCGGCACTTTCCGACCTCGCTATTTCTAACCTTCAACGACGCGACGCGAGGTGCGCCACGCTGTCGCCGCGATGGATGCGGCCGATGGCCTCGGACAGCAAACCCGCGATGCTGACCACCTCGATGCGCGGGTCACACTTGGACTCGGGCAACGGAATCGAGTCGGTCACGAGAAGCCTCCGTAGGGGCGACAAACGGATTCGCTCGACGGCCCGGCCCGAGAGCACGCCGTGCACCGCCGCGGCCTCCACGGACGTCGCGCCGAGGCGCATCACCAACTCCGCTGCTTCGAGAATGGTGCCACCGGTGGCGATCTCGTCGTCGACGATGATCGCGTGTCGGCCACGCACGTCGCCGACGATGGTTTGCGGGATGGCATGCTCGTCGTCGCCCACGCGCCGCTTGTCGATCACCGCGAGGGGGATGCCTAGGTTGGCCGCGAAGCGCCCGGCGTCCTTGGCCTCGCCGATGTCCGTAGCGACCACCACGCGATCGCCCGCCCCGTCGCCGACCAGCGCGCCGCCCAACACCGAAATCGCGGTGAGATGGTCCACTGGAAAGCGGAAGAAACCGTGGATCTGCGGGGAGTGAAGGTCCATCGCGAGGAGCCGCTGCGCACCTGCGGTGGCGAGGAGGTCGGCCACGAGGCGCGCGGTGATGGACACGCCGGGCTCGTCTTGCTTGTCCGAGCGAACGTACGGGAAATAAGGCAGCACCGCGGTGACCCGCCCAGCGCCCGCAGAGCGCAGCGCATCGATGAGGATCAACGTCTCCATCAGCGATTCGTTGACCGGCGGACACGAGGTCTGAACCACAAAGACATCGCGGTCGCGGACGTTTTCCTCGACGCAGACCTTCACGTTCTCGTTGGAGAAACGGTTGAAGCGCACGCGGCCGACAGAGACTCCGAGGTGCCCCGCGAGGGTCGCCGCGAGGGTGGGGTGCGAGCTGCCCGAAATGATCACTGGCGGGTGCGACATCGTGGGGTCGGGGTTACCGCAGGTTCGCCCGCGTGCGCCAGCGCCCTTGACGCCGCGCCGACTCGCGGACGACCCTCTCTCACCTCCGCGCGATGCCCACCACCCCCGACCGCCAGCAACGCGACGCACTCATCACCGCCCACCAGGGCCTCGTCCGCCGGGTGGCGCGGACACTGATGCGGTCGGTTCCGCGGCACGTGACCGTGGACGACATTGTGAGCTTCGGACAACTCGGGCTGATCGACGCCGCAACCCGCTACGACGCCGGGCGCGGAGTGCAGTTCAACACCTTCGCCTACTACCGCATCCGCGGCGCGATCTTCGACCAGGTGCGCAAGGAGCACGGCCGAGATCCGATCTATCGCGCGAAAATGGGCGCCCGTGCCGCGGTGGATGACCTGCTCGAGGCGCGAGCCGCCGAGGGCGCCTCCGCTGCCGACGCACTCGAAGCCGTCCGCGCGCTCGCAGGCCTCCTCGAGGAGACGGCCACCGCGCTGCTTCTCGAAGAGACCGCGGCGGCCCTGCTCCCGGCGGCGATTCCGTCCCCGGAAGCGGCAGCGATGCACCAGGACACGGCGCGGGAGATTCGCGAAGCACTCAAGCTGATGCCCGAACGCGAGCGCGGCCTCGTCGAAAAGGTCTACCTGGAAGGCCTCACCCTCGAGCAGGCCGGACTCCAACTGGGGATGACCAAGGGCTGGGCCAGCCGCCTGCATGCGAGGGCGCTGGGCCGTCTGCGCGAGAGCCTCGCGCACTACGCATCAGCGGAGCCCTGAAGCCCCCGCGTCGCCGAAGCGCACCGTCGGCGCTCGATGACTGATGCCCGTGCGATCGGCGAAGACCGCCTGAAGAATGATCACGGCGGCGAGCAGCAACACCAACGCGAGTACCACCAGCAGGGCGCGACGCCCGGACACTTCACGGCCGTCGTTCTTCGGTCGGGCGTTCACAGGGCCGGATTAGGGGTCAATGCGACCCACCCGACAAGGGAGCTGGACACGATCGCACCACGGCCCAGTTGATCCAGCGCGCGAGTGCGAGGGCCTCACAGCCCGTCGGGGCCAACGCGCCAGAGCCAGCGTGCGCGTGGCTCGTCGCACGGATCCACAATGGGCTCGTCGCGGGCTCCCCAGGGGTGACGTAGGGGCGCACGGCGTCGAGTTCGGCGAGCGCCGCCGCGGCGTTCGTCGGCGAAGACGCGAGGCGCATGGGCGCACGATCGCCGTGGCATGTCGTAACGGCGCAGCCTGCGCGGTGGAGCGTCGGCGCGATCGCGACGAGGTAGCTGCCGGCGTCGAGTGGGCGAGCGAGCGCGTCCGGGAGGCGCGAGAGCCACCATCGGCCGAAACCAAGCAGCGCAAGCGCCACGGCGGCGAGCGCCAACGGACCCTTCGGGGAAGGATTGTCCGTTCGCAGGTGTTGGGCGCTCCGTCGTCGCGTCATTGGTGCGGATGTTCGGTGTTCCCGTAGCAGAGTCCTGCGGTTGGGCGCACTCGGTCGGCGTCCTTGTGAATCCGCGGACGTAGGCGGTACGGTCCGCGCGCCATGGCGGAGGCTGCACCGATTTTCCATTTCAACGACGAGCGATCCTTCATCGTGGAGGAGGTCGTCGCGCGGGTCGCGCAGAACGCGCGCGATCCGCTGTTGTTACTCAACGACGCTGCGTGGTGTGAGATCCGTCGCCTCGAGGCGCGGCCGGGGAAGGAGCGCGCCGAATACGAGCGCTTCCGCGAGCTAGCGCGCTCGCTCGGACGGCTGTCGGAGAGCGAACGGCGGCGGCGCGTGGAGGAGATCGCGCGTCAATACGCGAAGGACATCGCGGGAAACTTCGACCCGCGGGTGTACGCGCTCTCCACGAAGGTGCTCCCGACGGCGCTCTCGATGCTGCTGTCACCGAAAGACCTCTCCTTCGGTCTCCGCGCGAGCGGCCGTCTACGCGAGCACCTCGTGACGCAAGGCCCGATCGAGCGCATCCGGGCGCTCTCCCGCCGCGGCACGGTGATCTTCGCGCCGACGCACCTTTCCAACCTCGACTCGGTGGTGTTCGGCTTCGCGCTCGACCGCGAGGGGCTGCCGCCGGCCACCTACGGCGCGGGGAAAAACCTCTTCACCAACCCCTTTCTCTCGTACTTCATGCAGAACCTCGGCGCTTACCGCGTCGATCGCCGCATCCGGCACGACCTCTACAAAGACGTACTCAAGACCTACTCGAGCGTGCTCATCGAGCGCGGCTATCACTCGCTCTTCTTCCCCGGCGGAACGCGTTCGCGATCGGGCATGGTCGAGGAGAAGCTCAAGCTCGGCCTCCTCGGGACCGGCGTCGAGGCCTTTGTGCACTCGCTCCGGCGGGGACACCCGCAGCGGGTCTTCGTGGTGCCCGCCACGATCAACTACATGCTCACGCTCGAGGCCTCGACGCTCATCGCCGACTACCTCGCGGAGGTCGGGCGCAACCGCTACATCATCGAGGATGACGAGAGCACGCGCATCGAGCGCATCGTCACCCTCGTGCGCAAACTCGTGATGACCTCCGGATCCGTGGTGATCCGCTTCGGCGAACCGATGGATCCGTTTACCAATCGCGTGCTCGAGGACGGCCGCTCCGTAGACCTGCGGGGACGCACGGTGGATCCAGCGAGCTACGTCACACGCGACGGGCTGCCCGTCATCGACGAGGCCCGCGACGCCCAATACACGCGCGAACTCGGCGAGGCGATCTGCCGGACGTTCTCGAAAGAGACCGTGCTGCTCGCCACGCACCTCGTCGCCGGCGCTGCGTTCAACAAGCTGCGCGATGCCTTCCCGGGAGAAGATCTCTTCAAGCTCCTGCGGCACCGCGACGAGGTGTTTGTGCCCTCGGACGAGATGGATCGGCGCGTGGCCGACCTCGTGGACCAGGCCCGCGCACTCGAAGACCGGGGCGAGGTGGTGCTCGGTCCGGGGGTACGCGGGGCCTCGGCGGCGACGCTCGTAGACGCCGCGACGCGGGCCTGGTCGGGCTATCACACCAACGCGGTGCTGCGGCCCGCACAGGGCGGCGTCGTGCTCGGCGACACCAACCTTCTGCTCTACTACCAGAACCGCCTCGCAGTGAGCGGCCTCGGCTTCCACCCGAGCCGACGGAGGGCGTGATGGCCGAACACCAGATTACCCCGGTAGGTATCTTTGGCGGCGGGCGTTGGGGGCTTGCTCTGGCCTGCGCAGTCGCGCGCAACGGCCACCCCACGCTGCTCCACTCGCGCCGCGCAGAGCGGCCCGATGGGCTCCCCGCGGAGGTCGAGGTCACGACGGACCTCCGAGCGCTCGCAAAGCATGCGCGCCTGCTGCTGATGGCAGTCCCGTCGGACGTGGTGCGCGAGGTGGCGCGCTCGCTCGGTGACGTCGTCAACGGCGCTCACCTCATCGTGCACGGCATCCGCGGCCTCTCCGGCGAGGGGCTCACGCCCATCTCGGAAGTGCTGCGCGAGGAGACGCCCTGCAGACGGGTGGGCGCGCTGGGGGGTCCGGCGCTCGCGGACGACCTGCTGCAAGGGCGACCGTCGGTGCTGGCGGCGGCGTCGCGGTACCCAGAGGTGACCGACGCAGTGCGCGCCGCGTTGCAGGGCCCGCTGATGCGGGTCTCCGTGAGCCACGACCTCGTCGGCCTGGAATGGTCGAGCGCGCTCAACGGAGCGCTCTTCGTGGCGCTCGGGTACGCGCGGGCCATCGGGGTGCCGCCGGCGCTGCTGGGTGGGTTCTTGACGCGGGGGCTGCATGAAGCTGCTCGCATCGCCGTCGCCGCGGGCGCAGAGGAGCGGAGCCTCTTCGGCGTGGCGGGCATCGGCGATCTCCTGGCTGCGATGAGCCAGGATGATCGACCCGAGTGCCAGCTGGGCGCCGCGCTGGCCGGGGGCGCTACGATCGCCGAGGCACAGGCGCGTTCGACGCTGCGAGTGGAGGCGGTCACGCTCGTTCCGCGCGTGGTGGCCTTCGCGAAGGAGCACCGCGTGGAGGCGACGATCTTCACCACGATGGAAGCGGTCTTCTCGGGGCGAATGACCCGCGAAGGCGTGCTCTCCGGCCTCATGCAGCGCTAGCTGCGCCTCCCCGTCGCCTTCCATTCTCACCAAAATCCTGACGCTCATTTCTCGTTCTCTACCGCGTGCAGCGAAGGCTCCTTGCGCGGCGGACGATTAGCGCGCCGGGTAAGCCGTCGACGCAGTCCCGGCAGGGCCCACCGCACTCCCCGTCTGTCAGCGCAATCCAACTCCGCTTCGATGCGCAGAGCGCTCGCAAACCGCGGCTTCGGGGGGTGTGTTCGATCACCGAGGAGATACCCGCGCGGGGCGCACGATGAGATTCGTCGTTATATTTTTGACCCCCTCGGATGGGTCGTAGACAAGAGGGTCCTCAGCGAGTGCTGGAGCCCATCTCACCCTGGAGCTCTGGTTTCGATCTGACAGGAATCACTGGGTAGGGACAGTCGTCATACGAGGCGTCGCGCTCGGGTCGCGCGCCTCATTACGAACGGCTGTCTACCGCTCGCACGGACGAGTGCGGGCTCACGATCTATTTGGGAGGACCGCGACCATGACGATGCCGATTCAAGTGAACAGCAACGCCGTGACCCTCGACATCGAGGAGGACATGGAAGTCTTTTCGACAGAGGTCACGACGGAGGTCCCCGGTGTGGAGCGCGGCGGACGCAAGCCGCGCGCGCGGTCACGCCCCCGGACGCTGTCCATGCGACGGCAGTCCAAGCGGGAGCTCGAACGTCTGCGCCAGCAGTACCCCGACCTGGACTACGAGCGGCCGATGTCGCGCGCCGACTGCCAGCACGGCCCGCACGCCGAGCGGCCCTGCCCGTTCGTCAGCTGTAAGCACCACCTATACCTCGACGTGAACGAGCGTAACGGCAACATCAAGCTCAACTTCCCGGACGTGGAAGTGTGGGAGCTCCCGGAGACCTGCGCGCTCGACGTCGCCGACCGCGGCGGCATCACCCTCGAAGAGGTGGGCGCCATCATGAATCTTACCCGGGAGCGTATTCGGCAGCTCGAAGACCTCTCCCTCGCCCGCCTCAAGGCCCTCGGCGAGATGGCGTCGCTCTCCGACTACTGCGACTGAAGCACGACCACGTAGATCCAGCCGATCTCCCTCTTCCTCGCCGCAAACCGGGACACCGTCACCAACCACAACGCCGCTCCGACGCACCTCACCGCGTCCGAGAAGCGCAGAGACTCCCCCACCCCCAGCGCGCGCACGCTCCGAGGCGACGCCTGTGCGTGTGGCGCAGAGCACCGACGCGACCGCCGCTTGCACCCGTGTCGGTATGGGCGACGGGCCCATCGGTTGGAGAACGCCGGAGCAGCGAACGACGCCGCAGAGCGTGAGAGCACTGCGACCAGCGTCTACGGGGCGCGATTCAGGACGCCGCGCGAGGGCCTGCGCGAGGACTTCCCAGACGGAAGGATGCACGTCCGCCGGAAGCGCGGTGATCGTCCTCTGTCCCTCACTTTGCCGCGGCGAGACGAAGTGCCCCCAGGCTGCGGTGCCCTCCTGGGCGTACCGCCTCCAGGATGAGCAACCGAAGGACGAGCACCGCCGTGGCGAAGACATCCGCCGATGGGTTTCGCAGCGCCGGTTCGCAGGCGTGCGCCGTGAACCCGTACTACGCCGGGGAAGCATCGACGAGCACCGACAGAGCCGACGAGTCCCACTCGGTAGCGAAGCGAAAATCGAGCTCGCGCACCTCAGGATCGCGCCCTTCGAGTACACGCCCACGCACCGCGTCGTGGTGGATGGCTCCATGCCCGAGCGAACCGCGGCCCGCACACCGCGGTCAGCCACTCCCCGAGGCTGCGCGCCCGCGGTGTTGATCTCCACCAAAGACCGGAGGTTGGGATACGCGAAATTCGCCAGCCGATCGCCCAACTGCTTGATTTCGCTCATCCACTCGGTGCGCCGGGCCGTCGGCGCCGCGAGCCTGTAGCGACCTTCCAGGATGGAGCCCGATGCGAGGTCGGAGACGTTTACTCCTAGAACTCAGCGGGGTCGGTGTGGGTGCCGAAGACCTCGCGCAGCACGTCACACACCTCTTGCTCGGAGCAGTAGGCCTTGGCGGCCTCGATGATGGGCGGGCACAGGTTGACGCTCCCTCGCGCCGCAGCGCGCACGGCGTCGAGGGCGGCGGCCACCCGGGCGGGATCTCGCGTCGCCTTCACGCCCGCGAGCCGCTCGACCTGCAGCCGCTGGGTTTCCTCGTCGACCTTCAGCGTCGGGATGCGCGCGGACTCGGTCTTCATCGTGAAGTCGTTGAGCCCCACCATCACCTTCTCGTGCCGCTCAATCTGGCGCTGAAACCGGTACGCCGCGCCGGCGATCTCGCGCTGCGGATACCCCTGCTCGACGGCGCTGAGCATCCCGCCCATGTCATCGATACGTCGGATGTAGTCGAGCGCCTCGGTCTCGAGCTTGTTGGTCATCCACTCGACGAAATAGCTGCCGCCGAGGGGGTCGATGGTGTTCGCTACGCCGGTCTCGTGCGCGACGATCTGCTGCGTGCGAAGCGCGATGGTGACCGCCTCTTCGGTGGGCAGGGCGTACGTCTCGTCGAGGGAGTTGGTGTGCAGCGACTGCGTGCCGCCGAGCACCGCCGCGAGCGCCTGGAGCGCCACCCGCGCGACGTTGTTGTACGGCTGCTGCGCGGTGAGCGAGACGCCCGCGGTCTGCGCGTGCGTGCGGAGCTTCAGGCTCTCGGGCTTCTTCGCGCCGAAGCGGTCGCGCATCACCCGGGCCCAGATGCGCCGCGCTGCGCGAAACTTCGCCACCTCCTCGAAGAAGTCCACGTGCACGTCGAAGAAGAACGAGAGCCGCGGGGCGAAGCTGTCCACGTCGAGGCCGCGCTCGATGGCGGCCTGCACATAGGCGATGCCGTCCGCGAGGGTGAACGCAAGCTCCTGCGCCGCCGTGCTGCCCGCCTCGCGGATGTGGTAGCCGGAGATGGACACCGGGTGCCAGCGCGGGAGCTCCTGCGCGGCAAACTCGATGGTGTCCGTCACCATGCGCATCGCCGGCCGCGGACCGACCACCCACGCGTGTTGCGCGATGAACTCCTTGAGACAGTCGTTCTGGATGGTTCCGCCGAGGGCCGAGCGGGGGATTCCGCGGTTGTCGGCGAGCGCCACGTAAAAGCAGAGCATCACGATCGCCGGACCGTTGATGGTCATCGACGTGGTGATCTTCTCCAGCGGGATGCCGTCGAAGAGCACCTCCATGTCCCGCAGCGTGTCGACCGCAACGCCGCACATCCCGACCTCGCCGAGGGAGCGCGGCGAGTCTGAGTCGTAGCCCATGAGGGTCGGGAAATCGAAGGCCACGGAGAGCCCCGCCTGCCCCTGCGCGAGGAGGTAGTGGTACCGGGCGTTGGTCTGCTCGGGGGTGCCGAAGCCCGCAAACTGCCGCATCGTCCAGAGCCGCCCGCGGTACATCGTCGGCTGGATACCGCGGGTGTACGGAAACTCCCCAGGCAGGTTGAGGTCGCGGAGGTAGTCCACGTGAAGGTCCCCCGGCGTCACGACGTCGGGCACCTCGAGGTCGGAAAGCGTCGTGAACTTCGCCTGTCGCAGCGGCGACTTCGCCACCACCTTCGCGACGGCGCCTGCCTCCCAGCGCGCGCGCGCCTCTCGAATCGCCGCGACGTCCGCGGGCACCTCGCCCTGCACCCCGCCGCCGGCCTCATCGCCCGCCGCACTCGCAAAAGTATCCATCGCCATGGGTCGTGACCTCAGTCGTGATCGGTAAAAAGGCTACGGAGGAAATCTGGCACGCGGGTCTGTCCAACGACAAGGCCCGCGTCACCCGAGGGAGATCAGAACCGCGCGCCCGGCGACATCGCCCGCGCAAGGCAGACCGACCCGAGAAACGGCCCCCGACGGCGCTCCGCGATGATGAGCGGGTTGATCACCAGATAGTAGAGCGAGCCCAGCGCAGGGTCGCGATAGGTGTCCATGGTGAGCGTGTGCAGTCCAGGGCCCGCGGGGAGCAACTGCGTGACGTTCGACGAGTTGGTGTTGCTCTCGCAGAGGGCGCCCGCGTTGTCGTTGCAGATTCCCGACGAGCCTCTCGCGTGACGGATATCCAGAATCGTATCGACCGCTTGCGTCCCGCAGGTGTTGGCGCTGATCGACACAGGGAGCGCCTCCGGGCAGCTACGCCACCAGAATGTGTCCTCCGGACCCGCGCCGCTGCCACAGGTGGTCGCGACCGTTCCGGGCGTCACGAGGGGGCGACGGGAGAAGTTGTAGTTGCCGCCGTTGACGACCTCGGGGATGTAATCGACAGCGCCGTTGGTCGTGAGCGGGAGGTGCTGGAAGTGCAGCGTTCCGACACCGATCGCGGTGCTGTAGGCAGCCACGCCGATGAGGTAAGTCCCCGGGACAAAGCGCCCAACGATCATCGACTGCGACCCGCCGCCGCTGCACTTCGGAGTGAATACGTCGAGGCGCGTGGTGTTGCTCGCGTCGTCGTTGCACCACACCTCGCCCGGTCGGCCGGCGGGGATGTACGCCTCGCAAGCCCCGCCGCGGGGACGAAGGTCGCGGGCGATGAAGAGCACCGTATCGAATCCGACCCCGAAGGTGTCCGCGTAGACCAACTCCGGCGCCGTCAGCGTGAAGGAGAAAAACACGTCGCCCCCGGTACTCGCCGCGCACTCCGTCGTGATCGCCGTCGTGTGATCGGCGTTGACCACGGAGAACGGCAGATCGATCGACGAGCCGCGCGCGAGGTTGATCGCCGTCGCCGTCTGGCAGGTGTCGTTGACCGGCACGCAGCGGGCCGTTACGCACTGAGTGCCGCTCGCGCAGACTGTTCCGCAAGCGCCGCAGTTGGCGTTGTCCGTGGCGAGCACTGCCTCGCAGCCGTTGGCGTACGCGTTGTCGCAGTTGCCGTAGCCCGCGGTGCACGCGCTGATGGCGCACGCCCCGACACGGCAGCCCACCGTCGCGTTGGCGGCGGCGCATGCGTTTCCGCACGCCCCGCAACTGGTCACCGTGACGCGCGTGTCGACCTCGCAACCGTTCGCCGCCGCACCGTCGCAGTCGCCGAAGCCCGTCGCGCAGCTCGCGATGGCGCACACCCCTGCAGCGCACGCCGGCGTCGCGTTTGCGAGCACGCACGCGCGCCCGCAGCCGCCGCAGTTGCCGACGGTCGTATTGAGGTTCACCTCGCAACCGTTGGACGCCACGCCATCGCAGTCCGCGAAGCCCGCCACGCAGACGTAGCCGCATCTGCCCGCGGTGCACGTCGACCTCGCGTTGGCCCCGGCGGCGCACGCGTTGCCGCACGCCCCGCAGTTCGCGACGTCGATGGTGAGGTTTACGCAGCGGCCCGCGCAGTAGGTCATTCCAGCGCCGCAAATCGACGCACAAGACGCGCCGCTGCACACGGTGCCTGCAGCGCAGACGGTGCCACACAAGCCGCAGTTTCCGTTCGATCCGCGCAGGTCGGTTTCGCACCCGTTGGCCGCGTTGCCGTCGCAATTGCCGAAGTTCGCCGCGCAGCTCGCGACCGAGCACGCGCCCGCCGCACAGGCCGCCGTCGCGTTGGCGAGGCTGCAGACGCGCCCGCAGGCTCCGCAAGACGCTGTCGTCGCATTGAGGTTGGTCTCGCACCCGTTGGCGGCGGTGGCGTCGCAGTCCCCGAAGCCCGCGTTGCACAGACCGATGGCGCAAACCCCCAACCGACACGCCGCCGTCGCGTTGGCCAGCACACACGACCGGCCGCAGATGCCGCACGCGGTGACGGTGCTGTTGAGGTCGGTCTCGCAGCCGTTGGCCGCGTTGGCGTCGCAGTCGGCGAAGCCCGCGTCGCAGCGCCCGATCGTGCACGCCCCGGCGGCGCATCCAGCGGTGGCGTGGGCCAGGGCGCAGGCGCGACCGCACACGCCGCACGAGGCCACAGTGGTGTTGATGTTGACCTCACAGCCGTTGGCCACGTTGCCGTCGCAGTTGCCGAAGCCCGCTGCGCAGGCAATGCGACATACGGAAGCCACGCAGGTCGCGGTTCCGTTGGTGGCGTTGCAGGCCAGCGGGCAGGAGCCGCAGTGCAGCGCATCGGCGCCGAGCGCCACCTCGCACCCGTTGGCCGCGACGCCGTCGCAATCGGCGAATCCCGCCGCGCAGGCCCCCACCGCGCAGCCACCGGCGCGACACACCGCCGTCGCGTTCGCGAGCACGCAGCGATTGCCGCACGCGCTACAATTGACCGGGTCTGTGTCGAGCACGGCCTCGCAGCCGTTGGCGGCCATCCCGTCGCAGTCGCCGAGCCCCGCCGCGCACGTGGTGCGCACGCAGACCCCACGGTCACACCGGGCGCCGGAACCAGGGAAGCTGCACACGGTCCGACACGCGCCGCAGTTGAGGGCGTTGTTGGCGGTATCGGTTTCACAGCCGTTGGCCACGTCGCCGTCGCAGTTGGCGAAGCCCGCCGTACACGCGATGGCGCAGCTACCCGTGGCGCAGGTCGGCGTTCCGTTGGTGCGGCTGCACGCGCGACCGCACCCGCCACAGTGGTCTGTGCTCGTGGCGACGTTCACCTCGCAGCCGTTGCTTGCGTCGCCGTCGCAATCGACGAAGCCATCGCGGCAGCGGTACTGACACGCCGCCTCCGCGCATGAAGCGGTGGTGTTGGCCCGAGACGCGCACAACCGACCGCAAGCGCCGCAGTTTGCGACGTTTGTGGTGGTGGTCACCTCGCAGCCGTTACTCGTGTCGCCGTCGCAGTCTCCGAAGCCCGGCGCGCACGAACCCGCACAGGCCCCGGCGACGCACGCACTCGACCCGTTGAGCCGCGGAGCGCAGGCGCTGCCGCACATTCCGCAGTGCGCCCCGGTGGTCGTAAGGTCGGTCTCGCAGCCGTTGACCGCATCGCCGTCGCAGTTTCCCCAGCCTGTCTCGCATACG